>CAYLWO010000007.1:0-135236 GCA_964387285.1 uncultured Cytophagia bacterium
GCAAAACCCCAGATCCCGGATGTGGCCGCGTTTTTTGCGGCCACTCCGGGTGTCTGTCGGGACATAATCAATGAGTTAAGAAACACCCGGGGTCACAAAAACCGTGACCCCGGGGTTGTCGTGAATCAATATAAAAGTATTTTCTGCTAAAAGCAACCGTTCAGGTGCATGGAATCCTTGCGAAGGTTGGCAATCTTTGCAAAGATGGTGCAATAGCTCTATCCAGGTCATAATAGCGGTTTTGTATCATACAATTGGCGCCGAAAATCCTCTTGCTTTTACATGTCTATATGGATATATTGCCACGAAAATGTATCATGTTATTGTCAGGAGGCGGCTACAAATGGATTGCCTGAGGCAATCCCAAGCCAACATTCCAACGGCCTGATTTTTTAATCGAGGAGCTTTTTAAAATGAAAACAGCGACCAGATGTAAAATTCATCCATTCAAACTGACAGTTCTGTTATTGGTTTTATCAGTCTGTGTTTTACCGCATTCATTCGCATTCTGCCAAAACAAAAAAGATGATTCAGAAAAGCTGTCAGATTCACGACTGCTGATCGAACAAAATTTTGTCAAAGGCAAAACACCTCCATTTTCCTTTGTCTATGGAGGAAAAAACTCGAACCACTTTATCAAAAGCTGGCAATACTCTGCAGAGGAAAAAAAGTCAAATGAACCGAATGCTGAGCAAATGGTTTATACCTACACCGATAAGCAGACTGGTTTAGTTGTAAAATGTTTCGTGACCCTGTATACTGATTTTAATGCTGTTGAATGGCTGCTGCACTTTATCAACACCTCGACAAAAAACACACCGCTGCTTGAGCAAGCTGCTGTTTTTGATCATGCTTTTATATCGAAAATCGAAGGTACTTTTACGTTACACCATGCAAAGGGCAGCAACGCTGAAATCATCGATTACCAGCCTTATAGCACTGTTTTGCAGCCCGGAAAAACCATACACATGACCCCGGCAGGTGGACGCTCATCGGACAACACCGCTTTCCCTTTTTTCAATATTGAACTGCCCGGCCAACAGGGGATTATGACCGCCGTGGGCTGGACTGGAAAATGGTATGCCGATGTGACACAAACCGGAGGAAGCAGAGTTGCATTGAAATCAGGAATGGAACGGATGCAACTCTGTCTGTATCCTCAGGAAGAAATACGCACCCCCAAAATCTGTTTGCTCTTCTGGCAGGGAGAAGATCGGATGATCGGTCATAACCGGTTCCGACAGTTCGTTCTGAAACATCACTCCAGAAAAATAAACGGATCTTTTGCCGATTATCCCTTGTCAGCCGGACTGGGGTTCGGCGATCCAGCACCCTGCAATGAATATAATTGTCTCACTGAGAATTTCGCCATAGCCGTCGTAAAACGGTATCAGCAATTTCAGATTATTCCTGAAGTGTTCTGGCTGGATGCCGGATGGTACTCTGGATGCGGATGGGACAAGAAAAACGGCGGCTGGGCCGAGAATGTCGGCAACTGGACCGTGGACACCGAACGTTTTCCCAATGGATTGCGGCCGATAGCGGACGCCGTTCATGCGGCAGGCGCAAAATTCCTTGTTTGGTTTGAACCTGAACGGGTTCGACCGGGTACGCGAATTGATCGAGAACATCCGGAATGGCTGTTGCATCTTCCTGGCAATAGCAATGCGCTGTTCAATCTGGGCAATGATCAGGCCCGCCTCTGGCTGACCAATGACATTGCTGAATTCCTGAAAAAAGAAGGCATCGATTATTACCGACAGGATTTCAATTTTGATCCCATGCCCTTTTGGCAAGCCAACGACAAACCGGACCGGATCGGCATGTCTGAGATAAAACATATACAGGGATTATATGCATTCTGGGACAGTCTGCTCGTTCGTTTTCCAAACCTGCTCATTGACAATTGCGCCAGCGGCGGCAGAAGGATCGATCTGGAAACCACTTCGCGCAGTGCGCCGCTCTGGCGTACAGATTACAACTATGGCGAACCGACCGGATATCAATGTCATACGTATGGATTACATTATTATCTGCCTGTTCATGGCACCGGTATTTTCAGACCCGACAATTATCTTTTCATGTCCGGCATTGGCGCCGCAGCTGTTTTTGGCTGGAACATTAATGACAAATCAGTAACGGTCCGGGAGATGCAAAATTATGTCAGCGACTTTAAGATGCTTCGTCCTTATTTCTACGGAGACTATTACCCGGTCACCGGCAGCTATAATTACCACCGGGAGCATATCTGGCTGGCTTATCAGCTGAACAGGCCGGAACACAAAGACGGCATCGTCATAGCTTTTCGGCGTAAGGACTGCTACAAGGAGGGAATCCAGGTCAAACTCTATGGACTGAACAAGGATGCTAAATATGAGCTGTGGTATGTAAAGAACAATGTAAAGGCAGTGAAAAGCGGAAGTGAACTGATGAACGGTTTTGAACTGTTGAGCATGCAAAAGCCGGATTATTTGTTGATAAAGTATGAAATGGTGAAGTGAATCGGATCGTTATTAGCCAAGACCTCACGGGTTTTCAAAACCTGTGAGGTTTGTAAATTCTGCGAAGGTTTGAAACCTTCGCAAGGCAAATAAAAAAAGCCTGTAACGCACACACCAGTGTTGCATTACAGGCTATGTCGGGGCGGCGGGATTTGAACCTGCGGCCCCTTGACCCCCAGTCAAGTGCGCTAACCGGACTGCGCTACGCCCCGAATTGTTATGTTACCTTGTCATCCATTATTTCAAGCAGTTCGAAAAGTCCTTGCCGTATCTCCCTCAATAACTCGTCTTGCTTGATTTCTTTAAAGAACAACGAGAGTTGCGGATCATCTTCGTTCTTTAGTTGCTTTAAACGCTGCCGGGCTCCATCAATGGTGAATTTGTCATTGTAGAGTAACCGCTTGATCATAAAAACCGTCTTAATATCGGACTTGCGATAGGTACGGTTTCCAGCAGAGTTCTTCGCAGGTTTAAGCTCGGAGAATTCAGTTTCCCAAAACCTCAGGACGTACGGCTTTATGCCGGTAATTTGGCTTACCTCGGCGATGGAGTAGTAAAGACGCTTGATGGCTTTATCTTCCATCCCTTTTTTTACCTGAGGCTCGAGCTCGTTTTGTTCGTCAAAAAATAGGGATAATTGTTGCAATAATCAAGCACTATTTTTTAGTTACTTGCATGCCATGCTTCACTAAAACGGTGCCGTCAGAGCATACATCTATTGTTCTTTGCATAAATTTATAAATTTTTTCATATTTAGCAAGGATTTTATGCAAAAAAGTAGCTTTTGTATCTAATAAATGAATCCCTACCCGTTCAATGGTATACTCCTTTGGCAATCCCTCACGCCATCTATCGGACATGACAACGCCTCCCTCATATCCGACCAGGCGACAATTTTCAATCAATGGCAGATCAACATTGCCAAAGGGAAATGAAATATAGCGAACTTTACATCGTAAACGCTCTTCCAGCAGTTGTTTTGACAGTTGCAACTCGCCAAGACAAGCCCTGTTGCCGATTTTTCTTAAATCATTATGATATAGGCCATGCGTTTCGATTTCCCATCCACAAGACGCTAATTCCTGCAACTGCCGCCAGTCCATATGCGGAAAACGAATACGGCCAAAATTCACATCCCAATCATCAAACTGGCCGACATAGCCGGCAATGACAAACACCGTCGCCGGGATGGCCTGCGCCCGCAATATGGGAAAAGCATGCTCGCAGACAGACGCATAACCATCATCAAACGTTAAAGCGATACTTTTAGGCGTCGGATTCTGCAAATATTCATGCAAAGTATGAAAGGTAAACCCAAGCTCCTTTGCCAGTCCAATTTGTTGCGCAAAACGTCTGGGGGAAACTCGTGTTATGGCCAGATCAAACCGCGGTTCCACCATATGATAAGTCAGAATCGGCATAATCAGGTTCGTGGGATAATCAGGGTTGTAGCGAATTGTCCCGGTCGAAGAAACTCATCGACCAAATCATGTATCTGTTGCAAGGTGATTTTTTCGATTTTAGCCACCGCCTGTTGCGGAGTGAGATGCTTCATGCCATAGATCTCATTTTCACCAATCCGTCGCATACGCGAAGCACTGCCTTCAAGGCCCAGTATCATGCTTCCTCTGACCTGAGATTTGACCATATCCAGCTCTTTTTGCGTTATCTGGTGTTGATTGAGTTTCGTCAATTCACGGTGTAGTAATTCAAGAGAGATATCGAGTTTGTTCGCTGCACACCCGAGATATAGGCCGAACACGCCGGTGGTGCTGAGCAGATCGACAAAACTGTAGACCGAATAGGCAAAACCGTACTTTTCACGGATATTTTGAAACAGTCTGGAACTCATGCCGCCGCCGAACAGGACATCCAAAAGCAAGAGTCCGTATTTCCTGTCATCGTGGTACGAACAAATACGGCTGCCCATGGCGATGTGGGCTTGCTGCAAAGTCGGAAATACATGTCTTACTGTTGCATTAAAAGAATCAGGAATCGGTTGACTCATGGGCGCGGGTTTGCCTTCCGGCAGAGACTTGAAGGCATTCTTCACCAATTTTACAAAGGCATTATGTTCCAAATGGCCTGCTGCCGATACAACCATGCGTCCGGCGGTATAATGTTGCATTAAATATCGTGTAAAATCCCGGCGTTGAAATGATTTTACCTGTTTCGGGGAGCCATAAATGAAATACCCCATGGAATGGTTGGGATAGAGTTGCAAGTAAAGATAATCTAATGCAAGTTCTTCAGGATCTTCCAGCGCATGGTTTATTTCTGTAAGAATAACGTTGCGCTCCAGATCGATGTCCTTGGCAGCCAGTTTAGGATTTTGCAGCAGATCTGCCAATACGTCGACAGCGAGAGGCGCGTGTTCATCCACAATATGCGCCGTATAGACCGACAATTCTTTGCCGGTGCTGGCATTGAGATTGCCGCCGAAAGATTCCAGGCTTTGTGCGACTTGTTTTGCGCTGCGATGCCGAGTGCCTTTAAAAAGCATATGCTCTAAAAAATGGGCCAGTCCTCTTTCGGCCTCGGTCTCATCGGCAGAGCCTGAACGAATCCAGATGCCGATCGAAACAGAACGCATGCGACTCATACGTTCTGTAATCACCCGCATTCCGTTGTCGAGTCGCGTACACTGTATGGAATTTTTCATCTACCCTTCAATCGCTTGCCTATAAAAATGAAACCTTCCGCAGGCAAAAATGCGAGCGGAAGGCAGTTGTGTGTCCTTGCGAAGGTTTTTCACCTTCGCAAGGTTATGTTGCTTGGTTATTCGGCTTTCTCTTGTTCCGGCGCCGGCAAAAGTACTTTACGGCTCAGATCAATGCGACCCTCATTGTCGATTTTAATCACTTTGACCTTGACTTCGTCGCCGATGCGGACAACGTCTTCCACTCTGCCCACGCGTTTGTGATCCAGTTCGGAAATATGCACCAGACCTTCTTTGCCCGGCAGCACTTCCACAAAGGCGCCGAATTTCATAATGCGCTTTACGCGACCGGTGTAGACAGCGCCGATTTCGACTTCAGCGGTCATGTCGCGGATAATGCCGGCTGCCTTTTCTCCGGCCGTGGGATCCACCGAAGCGACCAGGACCGTGCCATCGTCGGAAATGTCGATGGCTGCTCCGGTGCGTTCAATGATCTCGCGGATATTTTTACCGCCTGGCCCAATCACTTTACCGATGCAGTCCACAGGAATCTTGATGGACAAAATACGGGGTGCGTATTGCGACAACTCGGCACGCGGTTTGTCGATCGCCGCCGTCATTTTATCCAACAAAAAGAAACGTGCCTTTTTGGCGCGATCCAGCGCTTCCCGCATAATCCCGGTGGAGATGCCGGTGATTTTAATATCCATTTGAAATGCGGTAATGCCGGTTCGGGTTCCGGCCACTTTGAAATCCATATCGCCGAGATGATCCTCATCACCCAGAATATCGGTGAGCACAGCCACGCGATCGCCCTCTTTGATCAAGCCCATGGCAATGCCGGCCACCGGCTCTTTGATGGGCACACCGGCATCCATCAAAGATAATGAACCGGCGCAGACCGTTGCCATGGAAGAAGAACCGTTGGATTCCAACACGTCAGAAACAATGCGCAATGTGTAGGGAAAAATCTTTTCACCCGGGATCATCGGCTTTAAGGCCCGTTCCGCCAAATTGCCGTGACCGACCTCTCGCCGGCTGACGCCGCGATTCGGTTTAACTTCACCGGTGCTAAAGGATGGAAAATTGTAATGCAACATATAGGTTTTACGGAATTCCCCTTCCAGCTCTTCGATGCGTTGCTCGTCGATCTTGGTGCCCAGCGTTGCTGCAGCCAGGGCCTGGGTTTGTCCGCGGGTAAAGAGCGCAGAGCCATGAGCGCGCGGCAACAGACCCACTTCAATGCTGATGTCGCGAATCTGGTCCACATTGCGGCCGTCCAGGCGTAAATTTTCCGACAGCACCATTTCACGCATAATGCTTTTTTCAGTATCGTGCATGATTTCGGCAATGGCGGTTTCCTTTTCCGGAAATTTTTCCGCCAATTCGGTTTTGACCTTTTCAGTCAGAGCTTTAATACCGTCGCGTCGCGCGGTTTTCTCCGGAATGCGGACGAGTTGTTTATACTCGTTAACGCAAAGCGATTGCACCGCCTGGGTCAGTTCACGCAGGTCTTCTCCCTCCGCTATGACAGCTTTGGGTTTGCCGGCCTCGGCAATGATCTCATTTTGCAGAGCAATGATCTTGCGGATTTCTTCGTGGCCGAAATTCAGCGCGTTGATCATTTCTTCTTCAGAGATTTCCTGCGCTTCGCCTTCCACCATGATAATGGATTCTGCCGATGCCGCGATCACCAGATCTATGTTGCTTTGCGCCTGTTCTTCAAAGGTTGGATTGGCTATCATTTTGCCGTCGATGCAAGCCACGCGAACACCGGCAATCAAACCGTTAAAGGGAATATTTGACAAACCCAGCGCTACCGAAGCGGCGGTGATGCCAAGAACGTCGGCATCGTTCACCTTGTCAGCCGACAGCACCATAACGTTCATCTGGATTTCGTTGCGGAATTTTTTATCAAACAGAGGGCGAATGCTGCGATCGATTAAACGAGCGCTGAGAATCTCATTTTCTGAAGGCTTGCCTTCTCGCTTGAAAAAACCTCCGGGGATTTTTCCTGCCGCATACGCTTTTTCACGATAATCAACGGTCAGCGGAAAAAAGTCGCGGTCTTCGGCAGGTTTATCATCCATCACCACTGCGGCCAGAACGACGGTGTCGCCCAATTGCACCCAGGCGGCGCCGTTGGCCTGCTTGGCGAGTTTGCCGGTTTCGATCAAAAAATTTTGACCGTTGAATGACATTTGTTTTTTAGTAATCATCAGTCCTCCACTGATAAGGGTTGGCCCGGAACGGATCACCCGGTCCTGTCAGCATAATCCGCTTTTGATGGAGGTAGGTCGAAACCATCCTTGGCATTACATCAAAGATCGTTTCGGCCTACAAGGATTATCTCGAGCGGTCAAGCTTTTTTCCGGTTTGGTTCGTCCGGGCGTTTGCAAAGACTCTTACAAATAGGTAAGAATCGTGTGAATTGCTTTTTTGAAAAAACTTGCAAAGGTCTCGCGACCTTTGCAAGGTGGTAACATGACTTAATTTTCTTCTTTAATTTCAGCAGGCGCCGCCGTTACGGTCGTATCGAGAAAATCGGACAAGTGAATTTTTAATTTGTCCAGAATATCTTTTTTTACAGCATAGACGGTGGCAGAGCTGCTGGTGTTGACGTATATATTTTCTGCGTCTTTCATCTTGCCCAGTTGCACGCTGACCAGCAATTGATCTTGCTGATAGAGCTCGCAACGCACCAGGGGGTTATGCAACCCGAACGGCAGCAATGAGTTCGGATCGTCTGCAACAAAATCAACGGCCTGCATCATTTCGACATCGGAGACCAGGCTGGTGACTTTCCAGGTTTTGATCTTTTCGGTAAAGGGCTTTTTCATAACCCAGGTGTTGCTGGTGTCTTTTTCAAATACAAAAGTGCTGTCGCTGTGAGAAACGACCACTTTGCTCACTTGCGTGGAATTAAATACGGCCGGTTTCTTGGCACGGACATCTTTTAAAGTTAATTGCAAACTGTGTACAAAAGAAGAATCAACCTTAAAAACCGGCAACCGGGATTCGTCGCGCGCATAAAAGGAAGCGCCGTCCTGCTTTCCGATCAGCAGTGTTTTTTTTGCGCGATCGACGCCCAGATATACGTTAAACACGACCGTCGGATTATCCAGGCCGTATTTTTTCAGGTCCGCAGGATTTTCATCCTCAAAACTGGCGGCGCGCTGATTGCTGACTTTGGTAACGATATCGTTTATTTTGCTGTCTTCAGCCGGCAAGCTGCGCGGCGAGGTGATTTTCCACTGACCGCCTTCCTTGGCAAAAGCAAGTTGTGCTTTTGCGGAATTCAATTCTACCTGCACGGCCTGATCGCGAGTAAACGCCAACGCACTTTTATCGCGTAAATCGAACAGCGTTTTCTGTGTATTGGACTCCAGACTGGTTGTAGTCAGGAATACGTCTGCGAAACCGGCTTTGCGTGCAAAAACAAAGGAACCGGTCGGATTCTTGTCGCCAACGTAGACCGTATCCAGTTTTTCATCCTGCTTTACGACTACGCGACTGCGTTCCGGCTGCAGACCGAAATCGGCGTAATCTTGCGGATCGGAAGAGATTATTCTCTCCTTCTTGGCCCAATCGAACATGTTGACTATCGCGTCCAACGTGGACTTGTCTCCCGCTGTTTGAATCGGTGAAATCAGCCGCCACTCGAGGCTGTCGCGGACGGCATGGACCTCACCGGGCTGCAGCCACAGTTCCTTTATTTTGCCGGGTTCAATCGCCAGAATTTTTTCATCCGATTTTTTAAATTCCTCTTTCTTGGCATCTTTTTTGTTCAGATACTTTACACTGACGATTCCCGCTAGTAATATCACAGCCAGTATGAGCGTGTTTCTGAACCGCATAATGTATAAACTCCTTCAGATTTGCTGTTTTAAACGGACTGTCAAAATTGAACAGGGCTTCAATCGGAAGCCCTGTTCACTAAAGCTATTTTTTTCGATTCCGATAAACCATCACACCGGCGCCTAATATCAGCAGCGGCATGGCAATCACGCTCAAATAAAGCAGAATGCGTGACTGCTGTTGCGTCAGATTGAGCCGCCGATCTTCCGGATCCCGGGCGCGGATGGAAATGAGATCCTCCTCTTCCGCCAGCCAGTTGATCGTATTGAGCAACAAATCACCGTTACCCTGCACTTTAAAATATCCGTTGGTGCAGAAATCAGAATCGCCAAAAACGGCCAAACGGGCTTTGAGTGCACCGGTGTCCAGACCAAAGGAGTTCGCTTTTACCGGCGCATTGCTTACGGTTTTTTCGGCAACGGCCAAAATGGTGATGGGGCCTTCCATATCTTTGCCTTCATCAAAACCGATTTTACCCGTTGTCAACGGAGAGGTCTCTCCCCAGCTGCGCGGATTGGTCTTGGCGATTTCCGTAAAAGTGATCTCGGACGGCACAGAAGAACTCTTCGAAACCGAACGTGCTTCCGGATAAAAAGTCATGACCCCGAAATCTTCGCTGATCATATGCTTTTCATATTGCGAAACCACCGGAATCGTCGGACCGGCGCCGAACAATTGACCAATCCCGGAAGCATCGATAACAATATCATTGCCCAGTTTATATCCCCAGGTGCTGAGGAATTGGCTATAGCTGCTGCCCGCTTCCGGATCAACCAGGAAGAGGACTTTGCCGCCCCGGTTCAAATAGCTGTTGATCATGTTCTGCTCTTTATCGAACAGATCAGACTTGGGTCCGCAAACCAGCAAAGCGGCGCAATCGCCGGGAATGGAATCCTGTTCGGCCAGAAGAATCTTTTCCGTTTTATAATTCTGCTGGGTAATGGCGTCTTTAATTGATGAATAACCGGATTTGTCCGTATTATCGATGTCTTTTTCACCATGTCCGGTCGTGAAATATATCTTTTTTTCGCCTTCGCGGGTAATCTTGATAAGCGCGTTGGTCAAGCCTTCTTCTTCGGTTTTCTCGAGTCGCTCGTCCTTGCCTTCGCATTGCAAAACCAGAGTGCCGTAGGCGCGAATGTTGTACTTTTTAGCCAATCCCGGTTTTTTATCCGGATCGGTGATTTCGTAAACAAACCGCTGTGAATAGTTGGCATATTCGGCCAAAAGCTCCTTGGCCATTTGATCTTCACCTGATTTAAAGAATCCATAGACTTTGACGTCTTTATCCAGATTCTTTAAAACCTTGCGGGTCTGTTCCGCCAGACTGAACTGTTTTGCAGCGGTGGTGTCGTACCGATAATTAAAACGGCTCAACAGAATATTGATGACGATTAAAATGCCGATGACAATAACAATGGTCAATAGCGCATTGGAACCGAATTTGGTTGAACGGCTGGATAACGCCATTTTTATTTCTGCGAATTTCAACACAATAAACACTATCACCAACGCCAGACCGACACCGGCCGGGACATAACTCATCCACGTAAAAATGCTGTCAATCGAATATTTGACCAATCCGAGGAGAATCAGCACCAATCCGGCGAGGCCCATTAGAGATGCATATTTTTTCATTATCTTCCCCTCCATTTAGTGGACTCGATGGATACAAATGAAAGGAAAAGTCCTGTGCCTATGAAACTGAGGTAAAATACAATATGTTTTGTATCCAGAATGCCCTTGGCAAAATCTTCAAAATGTTCGATGAGAGAAAAATTCGCCAAAACATTGCCGACTTGCGGATTAACCGCACCGGCCACCCAGCCGATGGCCCAGAAAAACAGAATAAAGACATAGGTGCTGGCCGCGGCGATAATTTGGTTATCCGTTATCGTGGAAAAAAACACGCCGAAAGCGATGTAGCACAGTCCTAACAGGAACAAACCCAGATATCCGGTCAGCACCGGGCCAATTTCCGGTTTGCCGTAAAAAAACAGCAACAAGGTGTTCAATGCCGAAAAACCCAGCATGATCAAGCTGAGAATGCCGGCGGCCGAAAATTTACCGAGAATGGTCTGGGTATTGGTCAAGGGCGAGGTCAGCAACAGCTCGATGGTGCCGGTCTTTTTCTCTTCCGAGAACAAACGCATGGTAATCAACGGTAAAAAGAAAATATAAAACAGACTCAGATTGTGCAAAATGGGCCTGATAGCCATCATATTCACGTTCATCTTGCGCGGTCCCATGCGGTAATATTGCGCCTGCATATCAGCCTGCATGCAATATTGCACGAACTGGGTTACAATGAGATAATAAAAAATACCGGCAATGATCAAAAACATGGCAATGACCACATAGGCAATGGGAGAGGAAAAGTAGGACTTGAGCTCCCGATTAAATATGGCTAGATAATTTTTCATAGATTCTCTGCCTCCTCTCTGGTAGTAAGATGGAGGAATACATCTTCAAGACTCATGCCTTCCGGTTTCATTTCATACAGTTGCCAGCCTTTATCAATGATGGTTTTAGCCAACAGCGGGCGTATTTCGACATCCGGTTTGCTTTCTACGGATAGCATCAGGCTTTTATCGTTGCCGAGCGCTTTGACTTTGGTAACGCCGGTGATCTGCTCAAGGCTGTGTTTGACGGCGTCCATTGGTCCGGCCACTTGCACGTGCATGCGCTGGCCGCCGGCCAGCTTGCGGGTTAAATTATCCGGAGTATCCTCGGCTACAACCTTGCCTTTATTGATAATCACGACCCGTTCGCAGGTCATGCTGACTTCAGGCAGAATATGCGTGCTGAGAATAATCGTGTGATTGCCGGCAAGATTTTTTATCAACTGACGCACTTCAATGATCTGTTTCGGATCCAAACCTACAGTGGGTTCGTCGAGAATCAGAACATCGGGATTATGCACCAGCGCTTGCGCCAAACCAACCCGTTGTTTGAAACCTTTGGACAGAGTTTTAATGACGCGTTTTTTGACTGTCTCGATGCCGACTTTATCCATGGATTCTTCCACTGCTCTTTTACGCCGGGAAGTGTCTACACCTTTAATTTTGGCGACAAAATCCAAATAATCGGCTACGCGCATCTCTTGATAAAGCGGTGGATTCTCCGGTAAATAGCCAATGCGTTTACGCACCTGCATGGATTGATCGTGTACGTCATATCCAGCAACTTTGGCGGTTCCGGAAGTTGCGGGCATGTAGGTAGTCAGAATGCGCATGGTGGTTGTTTTGCCAGCTGCATTCGGCCCCAAAAACCCCAAAATCTCGCCTTTTGCCACTTGAAAAGAGATGTTGTCCACAGCCATCACTCGACCAAAATATCGAGTAACATTCTGAACTTCAATCATTGACCAAGCCTCCTTTCTCAGATTGAATAGTGATCAGATTTAGAGTGGTGGCAGATGAATTCTTGCCAAACGGCTATCGACGTATGCCCAATTCTTGAATCAAATTACGATACAATTCAATATCGGATGATTTTAAATAATCCAATAGGCGGCGTCGACGACCAACCATTTTTAACAGACCCCGTCGGGAATGGAAATCCTTGGCATGGACCTGAAAATGTTTGGTCAATTGATTTATCCGCTCTGTCAACAAAGCAATTTGCGCCTCTGTATTGCCGGTGTTTTGAGCGGATTTGCCGTATTTGGCAATGATCTCGGCCTTTTGTTCTTTGGCTAATGGCATTGAAAAACCTCCCTTTGTAACTATTCAGACTTGTAAAAGTTCCAAGCTTTTACTAACATCTTGTTTTATTTGTTCAATTAACAGTTGTTGATCAGGAAATTTAATATCTTCACGTAAATAATCCATCAATGCAACGTTCACCTCATGCCCATAAATTTCATGATCAAAATTCATAACATGAGTTTCGATAACGCGTTCATGCAGATCAAACGTCGGCCTCATACCAATATAGGTGACGGATGGATACCGACGCCCCGCATGCAAAAAAGTACTTGCATAGATGCCTGTTTTAGGCGTCAGTTTATATTGTGAATACAGCTGCAGGTTGATGGTGGGAAATCCCAAATTTTTCCCTCGTCCATCACCTTTGATCACGCGCCCTTGCAGGCTGTAGGGACGGCCCAGCATGGCTGCGGCTTTACGGGTTTGCCCTTCATTTAAAAAGGCGCGTATTCGGGTGCTGCTGACGACTTGTTGATCAATCTGCACCGGTTCAACGGCGGTAACACTGAATTTATTATGTTTCGCCAATTCCTGCAAAACAGCCAAATTTCCGCGGCGGGATTTGCCAAAGGCATGATCCCGACCGGTGAACATTTCTGCCATCCTGAGCTTTTTAATCAGCACCTCTTTAACAAATTCTTCCGACGACATGGCAGCAAACGCCGGTGAAAAAGGCACTATGACCAGAGTATCCAAATTACATTTTTGCAATTGTGCAATTTTTTCTTCTATCGTCGTTAACATGCGCAAAGAGTCGTGATCTGTCTTTTGCAACACCAGTTGTGGATGGGGTTCAAAGGTCACAGCCAGGGCACGCAATTTACTGGCATGTGCCCGCTCCACTACGTTGCGAATTAATTCCTGATGGCCTAAGTGAACGCCGTCAAAAGTACCCAGAGTCAAAACCGTTTTATCTAAAGAAAGAAAATCGTTTGTATTCCAAATAATATCCATGGTCCATTCAACCTGTACCTTCTGCCCACGTTTCCGGACGATCAATTTTGCTCGTTTGTTTCAGATCGAACCGTCCGACACGCGTACGTACCAGAGTACGAGCAAATGCGACGGTGCCGAGGGCGTAGGCGAGATCACGCACAAGAGCACGGATAAAGGTGCCTTTTGAGCAAACGATGCGCATACCCAATCGATCCGGGGGCGTAAAGGACAAAATCTCCAATTCATATATTGTTATCAGCCGGCTGGCCGGTTGCACCTGTTCACCGCGCCGCGCCAGATCGTATAATCTCTGACCATCCTGTTTCAGAGCTGAAAAACTCGGTGGAGTTTGTTCTTGCACGCCAACGAAGGTTTGTGCAGTCTGTATGATGCTTGCAAGATTCTCAATGCACGGCTTTTTTTTACATAGAATTCGCCCGGAAATGTCCAGTGTGTCGGTTTCCAAACCCATCTGTAAAGTCGCGACGTATTCTTTTTGTTCCAGCATCAACGACGGAACCTGCTTTGTGGCTCTGCCTACGCAAACCAACAGCACGCCTTCTGCAAAAGGATCCAGCGTGCCGGCATGTCCCACACGTTCCATCGGCCAGCGGTGTTTTACTCTGCGCACGACGTCGAAAGAGGTCCAGCCCACCGGTTTGAACATATTAATAATTTGATCCACAACGGCCTCAAGAACGCATATTTTGGCTCAGGACGGATCCTCGTTTTTTGCAGAGTCTTCCTGTTTGTGAATCTTGTTTATAATCTGATTGATATGATCCGCATAGGCGATCGTATCATCATAATAAAATGCCAATTCAGGAACGTAACGCAGCTGCATGCGATGTCCGATCTCGGCGCGAATGAATCCTTTGGCTTTTTGCAGAGCCGCGTGCGCTGTTTTCTGCACCGCCTCATCGCCTAAAACCGAATAATATATCTTTGCTTGCCGCAGATCATCCGTGACCTTGACTTTGGTTATGGTCATAAAGCCCAGATCAGGATCCCGAAGCTCTTGTAGGAGCATCAGGCCGATTTCACTCATGATCTGGCTGGCAACGCGATCCGCTCTTTTGTAATTCATTTAAAAAATTTCTAATTGCTGTTTCGTTATTTCGGCCTCGTCGCAATCGGATACGAGATTGAAAATTTGATTCATCACCTGATCAATAAACTTTCTCTCGTTACTGACCATGGCAACGCCCAGCACGGCGCGCTGCCATAATTCGTTGTTTTCCACCTCTGCAACCGAGACGTTGAATTTGCTGCGAATTTTATCTTTCAAACTTTTCAATACGAATCGTTTGGATTTCAACGAACCGCTGTCGGGAATGAACAGTTCGATTTGCAACAAGCCGACCAGCATGTTCTACTCCAGGGTTCTCTTGGTTTCGACCACGCGATAAGCCTCAAACACATCATTGAGTTTCAAGTCGTCATAATTGTACAATCCGATGCCGCATTCAAATCCGGACGCCACTTCCCGCACGTCATCTTTGAAGCGTTTCAGCGACGAGATGGCGCCGTCGTGAATGAGCCGGTCATCGCGATAAACCTTGATTTTATCGCTGCGCGAAATCTTTCCGGTCAGGACGTAACAGCCGGCAATCATGCCCGCTTTGGGCACTTTGAAGAGCTGACGCACCTCAACGGTAGCTGTCAACTCTTCGCTGATGCTGGGCGCCAGAAAACCTTCCAGAGCGGATTTGATGTCGTTGACGATATCGTAGATGACGTCGTATTGACGGATATCCACTTTTTCTTTCGCTGACAGTTCGCGCGCTTTAGTGGTCGGTCGCACATTAAAGCCGATGATGATGGCGCCTGATGCGGAAGCCAGCAGGACGTCGGACTCTGAAATCGCGCCAACGCCGCGGTGGATGATATCAACCGCCACCTCGTCGGTGCGCAAACCTTGCAGGGTATCGGTGATGGCTTCGATGGAACCGTCCACGTCGGCCTTGAGCACGACAAACAGCTGTCGGACTTGACCCTTTTGAATTTCTTTGGATATTTCATCCAAACTGCGCGGTCGATTGCGCAACCGGTCATATTCGCGCTGCAGCTGCTGGCGTTTCGAGCTGATGTCGCGGCTGTCCCGCTCGGAATCCAGGCCGACCATGGAATCGCCTGCTTGCGGCAGACCGTCAAAACCGAGAACCTGAACCGGTGTGGACGGACCGGCGCTTTTGACTTTACGGCCGCGTTCGTCGAACATGGAACGCACTTTACCCGAATAAGCGCCGGCGACAAACGGATCGCCGATTTTCAAGGTGCCATTTTGCACCAGTACGGTGGCCATGACGCCTTTGCCGCGGTCCAATCGCGATTCAATTACCACGCCTTTGGCTTTGCGATTGGGATTGGCGCGCAGATTGAGCATTTCAGCTTCCAGTAGGATAAGCTCTAAAAGCTGCTCGCAGTTTTGTCCGTTTTTAGCTGAAATTTCAACCGATTGATAACGACCGCCGTATCTTTCCACCAGCACGCCGTGATTGGCCAATTGCATGCGTATGGTTTCCGGATTGGCGCCGGGTTTATCGATTTTATTGATGGCCACCACGATGGGAACATTGGCCGCCTTGGCATGGCTGATGGCTTCGATGGTTTGCGGCATAACGCTGTCATCCGCTGCAACCACCAATACGACAATATCGGTCGCCTGGGCGCCGCGGGCACGCATGGCTGTAAAAGCTTCATGACCGGGCGTGTCCAGAAATGTAATTGCCTTATTGTTGACCACAACTTCGTACGCGCCGATGTGCTGAGTGATGCCGCCGGCTTCACCGGCAATGATGTTGCTTTTGCGAATATAATCCAGCAACGAAGTTTTGCCGTGATCAACATGGCCCATGATGGTCACCACCGGTGGACGCGGCAACAGGTCTTCTTCACGATCAACCTGGTCCGCGATCGTGCTGAGCAGGTCTTGATCCATATCCTGCAATTTCTCGACGCTGAAGCCATACTCCGAGGCCAACAAAGTGATGGTATCCATATCCAAACGTTGATTGATCGAAACCATCATGCCGTATTCCATGCATTTTCGGATAAGCTCTGACGGCTCCACCTCCATGAGCTTACCCAATTCGGAAATGGACATGAATTCGCTAACGCGAATGACAACGGCTTCTTCAACCTCTACCTCGCCATCTTCATGTGTGCGTTTTTTCTTTTTGCGCACCTTGCTGGTGTCGTCCAGCGCGGCCATGGTCTGCTTGATGGAAGCCTGAATCTCTTCTTCGTTAAATGTATGTTTCTTTTTCTTTTTTACACGTTTGTGTTTTTTATCGACAGGCAGTGCACCTGGTTCTTCGACGGTCGCCGCGCCTGGTTTCTTTTTCTTTTTACGTTTTCGTTTTCTCTTCTTGCTCTGATCTTCTTCTGCTTCCAAACCTGCCGCTGCGCCGGTGACCGGCGGAGGAGCCACGCTCGGCTTTTGTTTTACTATGACCTCTTCTTTTGGATGAGCAATCTTCTTTTCTTTTTCCCGCTCTTTTTCCTTTTCCTTCTTTTTCTCTTTTTCCTTGGCAGAAGGTTCAACGGGCGGAATCTCGACGATTTTCACTCGTTTGCTCGGACGCTCCGTCTTGACTTGGGGCGTTGCTGCGGGGGGTGTTGCTTCCGGTTTTTCCTTTGCTTTTTTGCTTTCAGCAGCGGCTTTTAATGCCTCTTTCTCATGCTCAGCTTCCTCCATACGCGTGGCGGCTTCACGCCTTTTCTTCATAGCAGGTATTTCTTTGGCATACTCCTGAGCTACGCGCAATCGGCGTTCGAGATCGATCACCGCTTCTTTTTTCTTCGCTTCCTCTGCTACTTTCTTATCTCGCAACCGCTTACGAAATTCGTGTTCCTCATCCGCGCCGACGGTCTTTTCACCGTACTTGTCAGCAACTTTCATCAGGGCTTCATCGGCGACCGTGCTCATTTGATTACGAATGTCATAGCCTAGTTGGGTCAGAAAAGCGATGAGCGCTTCGTTCGAGATGTTGAACTCTCTTGCGACTTGAAATACCCTTTTCTTGACGGACAAAGCTTTTTACTCCCAATTATTCAGGATCGAACCGGTAGAAACGGAGGTTTCTCCAGCAATGCTATTGATTATGTGAGTGCAAAATGTTCTTTACTTTTTCCAGTGTTTTTTCGCCGATGCCGGGGATGGCCAACAAATCGTCGTCAGACGCTTCCAACACTTCACGGACCGTATGATAACCCGCTTCCAGGAGAAGATTGCGCAATTTTTCGCTTAACTCTTCGATATCTTCCAACACTTTATTGGATTCCCGTTCTTGCGCGACCATTTTTTGGTAATCATCTTCGCGCAAGGTCTGGATGTCATAGCTGGTCAACTTGCAGGCCAGCCGGCGGTTTTGACCGCCCTTGCCGATGGCGAGAGAAATCTGTTCATCGTCGAGAACAGCCGTGACTCGTTTTTCATCTTCATAAATTAAAATTCGCGTCGGCTTCGCCGGGCTGAGTGCACGGGTGATAAAAATTTCCGGCTCGCTGCTATAATTGATAATATCGATTTTTTCGTTGTTAAGCTCTTTGACGATGGACTGGATGCGCATACCTTTCATGCCGACGCACGCGCCCACCGCATCAATGCGTTTGTCATGCGAGTATACGGCGATCTTGGTGCGTTCCCCCGGCTCACGGGCTATGCCCTTAATTTCGATGATGCCTTCATAAATTTCCGGCACCTCCAACTCGAACAAACGCATGATGAACATGGGATCGCTGCGCGAAACGACAATCTCCGGTCCGCGAGAACTCCAGCGCACATCTTTGATGACCGCGCGTATGCTGTCGCCGCGACGGTATTTTTCTTCCTTGATCTGCTCCGCTTTAGGCAAACTCAATTCGGTACGGTCCACATTGATGAAAATTTCATCGCGATTGACCTGACGGATGTCGCCGATGATGATCTCGCCGATCCGGTTTTTAAATTCTTCAAAAATGAGTTCTTTTTCGATCTCTTTAATACGTTGATTGAGATTCTGCTTGGCCGAGATGATCAACCGTCGTCCAAAAGAGGAGGGATCGATGATTTCGAGGAACTCATCGCCCAGTTCCAGATCCGGCTCCGCCCGACGTGCACTTTCCAAATCGATCTCGGCCACTTCATTGGTGACCTGTTCAACGATTAATTTGCTCTGATAAATTTCAATTTCTCCTTTTTCCATGTTGACAAAAATGGAATAGTTGCCACTCTGGCCATACTTTTTTCGCAACATGTTGAGAAAGATCTCTTGCAAGATCCGGGAGAGAATCTCTTTATCGATGTTTTTCTCTTTTGCGAGCAGAGAGAAAGCTTCAACGATTTCATTTTTCATAGCTTTGTTCCGAGATCCTTAAAATTCGAATATGATAACGGCCGATTTGATGCGACCGAGTTCCAGTACTCTGATTGCAGATTCTGTTTGCAGATGAACCATGCCGTCGGTTGCCTGCAGAATAACTCCCTGCATGGCTTCCACATTTTCGTCATCCGTGCGGTATTGAATCGCCGCTTTTCGACCGGCATGACGAAAAAAATCACGCTCGGTTTTCAGAGGACGCTCAGCGCCCGGAGACGAAACTTCCAGCACATAGCGCATTTGGAAAACATCCTTTTGATCCAGGATATCCGCGATAGCCCGACTGGCCTGGGTGACTCGGCTAATTGGTATTCCGCCCACCTCATCGACCAGGACCCGTACTGTGGTGCGTCGGCCGCTGCCATGAACATACAGGTCGACCAGATCAATGCCCAATTGCTCCAACACCGGAGCAACGATCGGCAAAAGTTCGTCAGCTTTCATAGGTTTTCATAGCCTTACAACAAAAAAGTGGGCTTTTTGGGCCCACTTAAGCTTACTAATATAATAAAAATTATACGAATATGCAAGAAAATAATCGCAAATTTATTGCCCCAACATGGATAATTGCATCAGCGCATCATCTTTCTCTTGCGCCTTGGGGTAATCATCAACGATCCGCTGATACAGGGCCTTGGCTTTATCAGTCTTGCCGGCCAGCGCATAACAACGCCCGGCTTTTAAAAGAAACAAGGGCGCTTGCACCGACTTTTCATATTTCTCAGCAGCTTTGACAAAAGCCTTTGCCGCATCTTCATATTGTTTTTTTTCTTCCAGGCAAGCAGCAATGCCGCCTGATGCGGCCGCTTTAAAATGATCATCGCCACTGAACGAGGAGATAAATTTTTCATAATTTTCCTTGGCGTTATCATAATCCTTATTTTGGAAAAAAGCATTGGCAAGATAAAAGCGTCCAAATTTCCCACTGGTCGTGCGGCCATAATTTTTAACCAGATTGCTCAACATCGGGATAGCGCTTTTCGCATCCGCAGTTTCCATGAAACGGGTTGCTTTGATCAGTTCAACGCTGGCTGCTTTTTCAGAGGCCTCACTGGTTTGTAAATAGAAAAAGACGGCCAGGATAAGCACGGCGGCGCCAACGATGCCTGCGATCAAATAGGTCTTGTATTCTTCCAACCAGGCTGTCGCTTTAGAATAAAAGGTGACCAGTTTATCCTCTTTGAGTTCTTTTTTGGAAAGATGTTTTCTGGGTTTCAACATGATGTGATTATCCGCTTTTGTTAATAATTTATTGGGTTCTAATAATTTATCTGTTTTTATAATAAAAATCAAGCAAAAAACAAATTTACAAACTGGTTAATGCGGTCTTGCTTCTTTGGCTGATACGGTTACAATCTCGTATGCATGGCTGGCTAGCGCTGAGATGAATGCAAAAAACAGTATTAAGAGCAAAATTTCACCCCATTGGTGACCAAAAAGTCCGGTCCAAATGCCGAACTTGACAAACAAGGGAAAGGATAAAACACCCACGATCACCGCAGTGAGAATGGAAAAGAAGAGTTTGCTTCTGTTCTCTTTGCCGCCGGAAAAATAGGCAATGATGATAATGAATAGTCCCAGGACCAGCGCTACATAAGCGACTGTTTTATCCACTTTGAACCATTCAATGACCATCTGTTCCTTGATGATCGGTACTTTAAGCGTATCAGCTTGTACGGGTTGCATCATATATGATCCTTTAACCTTATATCATCACACTACCGCGCACAGTTTAGCTATTATTCGCTTTATAATCAAGATTATTTTGCTGTAAAGACAATGTAAAATAGGATTCTAAATCTCAGAGGCCTTCAAGATTTGCGCGCCATGAAAAGCAAGTGCGTTTATTGGTATGGCACGTCGGCCCAATGGCCCTGGCTTTAATGAGAAGAGCATCGCGATCGCAATCGGCATAGATTTCTTTAACCTGTAAAAAATTTCCAGAAGTCTCCCCTTTTGTCCATAGTTTTTTTCGAGAACGGCTCCAGAAAGTTACTTTGCCTGTTTCCAAAGTGATGAGCAAACTGGTCCGATTCATAAAGCCAAGCATCAACACAGCCCGATCGTTTTCGTCCTGAATAATGGCAGGCACCAGTCCGTGTTCATCATATTTAACCTGCTCGATAAACGCATGACGTTCTACTTGCTCAATTTCTGACATGTATGTGTCGCTCCTGTAAATATAGTTTTACCTGTTGTATCGAATTTTCGCGATAATGAAATATGGAGGCGGCCAATGCCGCATCCGCTGCCGCCTGATCAAATACCTGAAAGATATGCTCCGGGGAGCCACAGCCGCCCGAAGCGATCACCGGAATCGGTACACTAGTTGCAATGGCTCTGGTAAGTTCTATATCATATCCATCTCGTCTACCGTCGCAATCCATGGACGTTAACAGGATTTCACCGGCGCCCAATTCAGTCACTTTAACCGCCCATTGCAGCGCATCCAAAGCAGTGGGTTTACGGCCGCCATGAGTATAGACGATCCAGTTGCCGGCAGAGTGCCGTTTCGCATCAATAGCCACTACGGTAGCCTGACTGCCCAACCGATCAGCGCATTCGCTGATTAACAGCGGATTTTCCACTGCAGCCGTATTCATGGTGATTTTGTCCGCGCCGTTCTTCAGCAATCGTTGCGCGTCATCAAAAGTGCGCACACCGCCGCCAACGGTCAAAGGCATGAATACCTGCTCGGCGGTTGCAGCCACCACGTCCAGAATAATGTTTCGTTTTTCCGCTGAGGCGGTGATGTCGAGAAACACCAATTCATCCGCCCCCTGTTCATCGTAGAAACGGGCTTGTTCCACCGGATCGCCGGCGTCACGCAATGCGATGAAACTGACGCCTTTAACAACCCGTCCATCTTTAACATCCAGGCAGGGTATGATCCTCTTCGCTAACATGCGCCCTTTCTTTCATAACGATCTATCAATGTCGATAAATCCAGGTTTTCCTCATAAAGAGCTGTGCCGACAATAGCGGCTTCGATCTGTGCTTTTCCAAGTTTTTGTAATTTTTCAAAATGTTCCATTTTTGAGAATCCCCCGGAGGCGATAAGGTGCATGGAGGTTGCATCCGCCAATGCATCCAGTTTCAGTAAATTGGGTCCGCGGTCCTCCCCATCGCGATCAACGTCGGTGTAGATAATGCGACGCACGCCCGATTGTTCCAGTGCTTGCACAAATGGAAGCAGTGATTGCTGCGATTGTTCGACCCATCCTTTGATGGCGATTTTATCGTCTTTCGCGTCCACACCGACAACCACCTTTTCAGCACCGAACTGTTTAATGGACTGTTTGATTATCTGAGGATTGGTAATTGCCACGGTGCCCATAATAACGCGACGAACGCCCAGGGTTAACCATTTTTCAGCGTCTTGCAGCGAACGTATTCCGCCGCCTAATTCCACCGGTATGCAGAGGTGCTTGACAATTTCCGCAATGGCTGCAGCATTTGCTTCTGCTTCACCAAATGCGCCATCCAGATTCACCAGATGCAACAGACTGGCGCCCTTGTTCTGCCAGATACACGCCTGTGCGACAGGATCAGAGGAGTATATTTTTTGAGTGCTCTGCACGCCCCGTTTGAGACGAACACAATTGCCTTTCATCAAATCGATAGCCGGAATAACTTGCACGTTTCACCTCAGAGTCTAAGAAAATTTTGTAAAAGAGCCAGACCGATTTTTTGCGATTTCTCCGGGTGAAATTGCAGACCAAAGAGGTTATCTTTATGCAGCGCAACCGGCACGGTTTGACCATAGTCTGTCGTGCCGACGATCACCGCGTTATCCAGCGGTGATGCATAATACGAGTGCGCAAAATAGAAATAGGCCTGTTCAGGAATATTGTGCCATAAGGCGCAATATCCGGATTGATGAACGCTGTTCCATCCCAAATGAGGGACCTTGAGATCACTCGAAAAACGCAGCACTTTTCCGGGTATGGCTGCAAGGCCGCCTGCATGCGGATTTTCCTCGCTGCTCTCCAACAAAAGCTGCATACCGAGACAAATGCCCAGAAAAGGTTTCTGTTTTTCAATAATACGCAGAATGGGCTGCCGCAACTGCAAACGATCCAACGCCTCTACTGCTTTGCCGAAAGCACCGACTCCGGGTAAGATGACTTTATCCGCTGCCAAGATATCTTCTGCTGATGCAGTTACCTGCGCACGACCTCCCAATCGTTCAAGCGCTTTTTGCACGCTGCGCAGATTCCCGGCGCCGTAATCAACGATACAGATCATGCTAACGTGCCTTTCGTGGAGGGAATGTCCGTCTCTCGCGAGTCAACGGTAATAGCCGTGCGCAATGCTCTGGCCAGGCTTTTCATCATGGCTTCCATGGCATGATGCTGATTGGAGCCGGCCAGCAGTCGGATGTGCAAAGTAATGCCGGCCTGTATGGCCAACGAACGCAAGAACTCTTCAAACAGTTCACCGGCAAATTGACCAACCTGCTGTAACGGCAGTACGGTAGCAAAGGCCAAATACCCTCTGCCGCTGATATCCACAACGGTACGAGCGAGTGCTTCATCCAATGGGCAATAGGCGTGGCCAAAACGTAAAATGCCCTTTTTATCCGCCAGAGCCTGTTTAAAGGCCTGTCCCAGACAGATGCCGACATCTTCGACCGTGTGATGGCCGTCGATATGCAAATCGCCGGTGGCGGTTATGGAGAGATTGATCAGACTGTGTTTTTTCAATGCATCCAAAAGGTGATCAAAAAAACCGATGCCGGTATGAATTTCACCCTGACCCCGGCCATCCAGATCAAGCGACAGGACAATATCAGTCTCTTTGGTCTTGCGCGTTATCTGCGCTGTTCGATTTTTCATAGAACCGCCTGTTTTAAAGCTGCCAAAAAACTGGCGTTTTCCTGGCGCAGCCCGACGCTGACGCGCAGATGATTTTTCAACAACGGATAGCTGCCCACATCGCGCACGAGAATGCCCTGTTTTTTTAATGAGGAGAAAATCCGAGGACCATCAGGACACTGAAACAGAATGAAATTGGCTGCAGACCGAAACGGGTTTATCGCTTCGATTTTCTGCATCTCGCTAAAGAACCATTCCCGTTCCAGTACGATACGGCCGACTTGGTGCAACATGACCTCTCTATGTTGCAGCAGGCGTTCAGCAATTAATTCTGTCAACAAATTAATATTATACGGCAAATTGGCCTTGCGCAATTGGAGGATATTCTGCTCGTTTGATATCAGATATCCCAAGCGCAATCCGGCCATACTAAAGGCTTTGGAAAATGTCCGGGAGATTACCAATTGCGGCCACTCTGCCAACAACGGCACAGCGGTCCGGTTGGAAAACTCTCCATAGGCCTCATCCAACAACACCAAACCCGGCGCTGCTGCACAAATCTCTGCAACCGCTGACAGCGCCAACTCTGCTCCCGTAGGGTTATTCGGCGAACAGAGCAGGATCAGTTTGGGTTGTTTTTCTCTGATGGCCGCCAGAGTTTCCTGCAATGGAAAAGGTTGACCTGGCGGCGCCAAAATTTCCAAATTTTCACCGCTAAAAATGGTCGTAAAAAGTTCGAACAGTCCAAAAGTGGGCGGAAAGTATAATACCCCATCCCCCTTTTCGATGGTAGCGGAAATAATGGTCTGCAAGAGTTGATTGGAGCCGTTGCCTAGCAACAGCTGATCCGGCGTCACCTTGTGCCATTCAGCCAGTCTCTGCTTCAGATCAAGCGGTTCGTTCCTGGGATAGCGATTCCACGATAACGATAGAACTTGCTGCAAAACCTGTTCCTTGAAATCATGGGGCAAATCATATGGACTTTCATTCTGATTTAATTTTGCTTTCATGACTTCTTGCGGTGGCGGTTTATAACCATCCAGAGCCACGATTCTCTTCTTAAAGTATTTATCCATTTTTTTCAGTCCGTTTAATTACGGCCTGGGCATGAGCGTCCAGACCTTCTGCATTGGCAAATTGCACAATTTTGTCGCCGTGTTTTGTCAAGGCCTCTTTTGAATATGAAATAACGCTGCTGATTTTAAAAAAATCCTCAGCGCGCAGGGGCGAAAAAAAACGGGCAGAACCGTTAGTAGGTAAAATATGATTGGGTCCGGCCCAATAATCACCCACTGTTTCCGGTGAATAAGAGCCTAAAAAGACGGCGCCGGCATTGCGTATCTGTCCCATGATCTGCCATGCATCCTGAACATGCAAGCCTAAATGTTCCGGGGCTAGCCGGTTAGCGTATTCAATGACATCATTAAAATGGTTTGTCAGCAGTATACCGCCATAGTTCTGCAGCGACTGCATCAGTATCTCTTTTCGTTTCAGGTGTTTTATCTGTTCGGCAACAGCCTTTTGCACATTCTGTGCAAGTTTTTCCGACGTTGTCAGCAACAGTGATGAAGCCAGGGGATCATGCTCCGCTTGCGCCAATAAATCAGCCGCAACATAATCCGCTTCTGCGGAATCATCCGCTATAATCAACACCTCACTGGGACCGGCTATCATATCCATGCCGCATTGACCAAATACCAGTTTTTTAGCCGTTGCCACATAGATATTGCCCGGACCGATAATTTTATCAACCCGGGGAATAGTCTGGGTGCCATAGGCCAATGCAGCAATCGCCTGACTGCCGCCGACTCGGAAAACACGAGTGACGCCCAATTCATACGCCGTGGCCAAAATGACCTGATTAACTTCTCCTTCCGGATTACAGGGCGTGACTACATAGATTTCCTCAACGCCCGCAGCCTGGGCCGGCGCAACGCCCATGATCAATGAAGATGGATAGGCTGCTCTGCCGCCCGGCACATAAACACCAATACGCTGCAAGGGAATGGCTCTTTGTCCCAGTATAACGCCATCCGGTTGCCAATCAAACCAGGACTTGGGCAAACTATGACGATGAAAATCGGTTATGTTCTGGCGAGATTGCTGGATAGTTTTAAGCAACTCCTTGCCCAGCTTTTTATGCGCCTGGATCATTTCTTCCTGGGTAACCGCTATGTCTGTCGGCAACAGTTTGGCGCGATCAAAGGATTCCGTAAACTTTATCAAAGCTTCATCCCCTTTGTCACGCACCTCTTTAATGATTTGTATAACAGCTCGTTCAACCTCTTCAGCCATCCATGTCCTGCGCGATTCATATTTGACCAAAAAATGGTCAATTTCCCTGCTACGATAGATTGCGATCATGAATATCTCCAGACCTGCTTAAAGTAATGCTTTAATAAATTACCTTATTTAAAGGATATTCAATGATATCCTCGGCACCAGCCCGCTTTAGTTTTGGCACAAGTTTGCGAACGCTTTGCTCTTCTACGATGGTTTCCACAGCCACCCAATCTGAACCGTGCAAAGGTGATATAGTCGGGCATTTCATAGCCGGCAGCTCCTGCATCACCATTTCCAGCTTTTCTTTATGTACATTCATTTTCAGACCAACCTTGCCTTCTGCACGAATGGCGCCCTGAAGCATCATATTAAAATTCTCGATCTTTTCCCTTTTTTCAGGATTTTGCCAGCTGATCTTGTTGGCAATAAGAATGGTTCTGGATTCCAATAAAGTCTCCACGATACGCAGATTGTTGGCGCGCAGCGAACTGCCGGTCTCTGTCACTTCGACAATAGCGTCCACCAAAGTCGGGGCTTTGACTTCCGTCGCGCCCCAGGAAAATTCGACCTCGGCCTGCACATGATGGTCTTTGAGATAATCGCGCGTCATATTTACCAATTCCGTGGCAATGCGCTTGCCCTGGAGATCTGCTATACTTTTTATCTGCGAATCATTCGGAACGGCCAGAACCCATTTTACCGGCCGCATGGTAAGTTTAGCATAGGTCAATTCTGCGACCTCTATGACATCGGCGCGACACTCCATGATCCAGTCTTTGCCGGTCAAGCCGACGTCAAAAACGCCGTCCTCCACGTACTTGGCAATTTCCTGAGCACGGATCAATATGGCCTGAATTTCTTCGTCGTCGATGGAGGGAAAATAGGAGCGTTCACTCACGGAAAAATGAAATCCGGCCTTTGCCAAAAGCCGAAAGGTAGCGTCTTGCAGACTGCCCTTTGGCAGGCCGATCTTTAACACCTTTTCATCCAATCCATTCCAATCAATCATACAATCTCCTTGTCGTCAAACAACATAATAAAAAAAGCCCGCTTGAGGTTCAGCGGGCTGTCGATTCCAGGAAAAACACCATACCAAACCTAATCATTGTGACCAGTGATGCGCGTGATGGTGAATATGGTGATATGTCGGAGTATTTGATTTCATGCTTCAACTTACATAAAAAAAATGAGAATTGCAATAAAAATAATCATCTTCGCTCTAATAATTCTCTGACCTCTCTGGCGACAATCAATTCCTCATTAGCAGGAATCACCATGACAACCACGCGAGAGGAACCGGACGATATGATCGCCTCGCCCACAACATCGGCATTCGCTTGATGATCCAGAACCACTCCGAGACAGCTCAAACCATCACACACTTTTTGCCGAATCAGCATGCCTCGTTCACCGATGCCGCCGGTAAACGCCAGTACATCCATTCCTTGCAAAGCGACGTAATAGGCGCCAATATAATGTTGCACGCCATAGCAAAATGCTTCAATGGCCAGACGCGCGCGATCGTTGCCCTGCTCGGCGCTGTCGATGATCTGTTTCATATCGCCTGATGCTACGCCGGAAATGCCGGCCAATCCGCTCTGCGCATTGAGCAACGTAGACACTTGCGCGGGTTCGAGTTTTTCCTGCTCTTGCAGGTAAAGAGGAATAAAGGGATCCAGATCGCCGCATCGTTTGGCGTTGAGGATGCCGCTTTGCGGCGAAAAGCCCATGCTGGTGTCGATGGATCGGCCTTCTTTAATGGCGCAAATAGAAGAACTGCCGCCAAGATGACAGGAAATGATGCGTAAGGAATTCGCCGGCCGTGTTAAAATTTGCGGCGCTTTTTCGGAAATCCAGCGATGAGATGCGCCATGAAAGCCATATTTGCGGATTTGATGCTTTTGCGCCATCTCATAAGGCAGACCATAGGTAAAAGCGTAATCCGGAATGTGGCGATGAAATGCGGGTTCAAACAGACCTACACGCGGAACTTGCGGAATGAGTTTGGCAAAAACGCGGATTGCCGTGATGTACGGCGGATTGTGTGCCGGCGCTAAAAAGGTATAATCCTCCATAGCTTGCAGTGCCGCGTCATCGAGAAGACGGCACTCGCGAATTCCCTTGCCGTGTACGGTTTTGAATCCGACTGCATCGATGTCGTTTAAGGACTGAACAGGACGATGCTCTCCCTCTGTTAAAAAACGGATGGCTGCATCTACCGCAGATTCATAGGTAGGGAAACCGGCGGTTCCCTCCTGTTTTTTTCCGGCACAGCTCATGCTAAAAACGGAACGGTCTGAACCAATATTCTCAATTTTACCCTGGCTGAGAATGGCTTCGTCCGCCATATTGTAGAGTTTAAATTTAAAAGATGTGCTGCCTACATTGGCGATTAAAATTTTCATCGCTTACGCCTTATATTTTTTTTGCGCTGCCACGGCATCAATAGCCAGACTGATGGCGCCGACAACGCCGGCGTCATTGCCCAGTTTCGCGCGCACCAATTTTAAATTACGCAACGGAGCTTTCATGGCGCGTTTGACCAATGCGTTCCAGATGCGGGCCAAGAACTCATCCCCGGCATCAGCTACGCCGCCGCCGATTACAATTATTTCCGGATTAAAGATATTGGTGAAACTGGCCAGGGCGGCGCCCAGATACTCGCATGTTTCATCGATCACCTGGATGGCTGCTGGTTCGCCTTTTTGCGCCTGAGAGAAAATCAATTCGGTATTGACGATAGTCGGAACCGCCGACGAAGATTTGTTCAGTTTACCGACATAATTGCGCACCATGGCCGGCGCTGAAGCATAAGCTTCGATGCAGCCGATGCCGCCGCAACCACAGGGCAATCCGTTGAAATCAATGGAACTGTGGCCCAGTTCGGCGCCGGCATAATGCGAACCACGAAATATCTGGTCATCGATTACGATGCCGCCGCCGATGCCGGTGCCCAGCGTAATGGCGATGACGTACTTGTGCCCGATGGCCGCGCCCTGACGCACTTCGGCTAACGCTGCGACATTGGCGTCATTGTCGGCCCAGATCGGGAAGGCGTATCGTTTGGACACCTCTTTCCGGATTTCCGCATCGCCCCAATCCGGCAAATTGGGAGTATTGCCCAACAATCGACAATGGTCAAAATCAATGGCGCCGGGGCTGCCCATGCCAATGGCTTCGATCTTTAAACTCCGTTTCTTCGCTTCTTCCGCCAATTCGTCGATGGCGGCAAAAATATTTGCAAAAATGTCTTCCTTTTTGTGCGCACCCTGGCTTGGTCTCTTTGCTTTAACCAAAATAGCGCCGTTTTCGGACGCCAGTGCATATTTTAGAAACGTACCGCCTAAATCCAAACCGATATAGGCTTTTCCTGTTTGCTCCATAACAGCTCCTAGAACCCGGTTCATATCGGAAAAGTGACTTGAGTCGAAGTTAGAAAAAATCAGATTAAAAATCAACTAGAAAAGGCAGGCTGAGACAATTGTCGGCAAACTTTTTCATAGGATTGCAGATTGCCGATATCATAATACGTCTGCGTCATCAAGTAGGCATATATCGGATGTTGCTTATACAGCCAGGCGATAAAATGACCCGGCGCGTCCGGATTGCCGCCTGCTTGCAGATATCCGGGAATAAGCGACAGGGTATCACGCTTGAGCATATACAAAGCCGGACAGCCTAAATCGGATTGTGGCTTTTGCGGTTTTTCTTCAAAGCCGATCACCTGCTGATGAGCGTTCATTTGCATGACGCCGGTTCGTTGCAATTTTTCCATAGAGGTGATGCGATGGCATAAAATGACATCGCTGTTTTTCTGCTTAAACAACTCGTGCATTTCCCGAAAATCAAATTGGTAAATATTATCCCCTGCAGAGACAAGCAAATCGTCCCTGATATTCTCCTGATTAATGGCAAACACCATATCGGCGATGGCGCCGAGTCTGGTTTCGTTGCTGTCCGTGCCGTCGTTAACGACTTGAATGCGTAACGAGGATCGACTGATCTTTTCCGCCCATGATTCAAAATGAGGAGCAAATCGGGCATTGGTCACGACATAAATCTGATTCAGGTCCGCAATAGGGCGCAGACGATCCAAGAGATAATCCAAAATGGTCTGCGTTCCAACCTGAAGGAGTGGCTTGGGAAAATCTTTGGTCAGGGGGTACAATCTGGTAGCATAGCCGGCGGCTAACACAAGCGCTTTCATAAGATACGGGCTCCATGATCCGTTGTGCAAACATGAATTTCATAGTTCTGGGCGATGTCCGGATGGCGTTTGGGATACTCGGAATGGAGGGTCGCGCAAATCTCATCGGCAAAAGCCGGATCAATAAAGGCCACGCAACAACCGCGAAATCCTGCGCCGCTGAAACGACCGCCATAAACGCCCGGCATCTTTTGCAGCAATTCATAAATGGTAATCAAATGAGGGCTGCCGCATTCATAGTTATGAATGGAACTGGCGCCTGATTCGTTCACAAGCCGGCCAAAGGTCGCCAGGTCTCCCTGTTCCCAGGCTTGCACGCCCTGTTGCACCCTTTCCATCTCGCCGAAAAAATGACGGCTGCGTTTGCGGGATACGTCGTTCAGTTGCTTTTCAAATTGCTGAAACTCGGCCGGTGCAATATGACGCAAGCGCAAATGCTCGGCAGGTTCTTCATTACGCGCCAGACGATAAAGCTCGAGCGCTGCCAGGTGACATTCGGCAACGCGTGAATTATACCCTGTTTTGCCGATAAATTTGCTGACGCCGGAATAGATGACCAGAATTTTAAACTCCGGCATGCGGCTTCCCGGAGCAATTAATTGATAGTGGCTGTCCCGACAATCCATGCAGAATAGTTTGTTTTCCTCTGACAACAGAATGGTCGATTGGTCTAAAATTCCGTTATTCAGACCGATGTATTCGTTTTCAATCAGACGATCCCGCTCGATGTTTTCTACCGGCGTAAGCGATAAACCATTAACCTCTTCCAAAGCTAACAGATACGCAACGCCGACAGCGGCAGAACTGCTCAACCCGCCAACCGGCAGGTTGCCTTCTATGGCCCCAACGATGCCGCGATACAAGATTTTGTCTTTCTGCAAAGCACGGGCAGCGCCACGCGGGTAATTGCCCCAATCCTGATCCATTTTGTCCGGAATGTGATTGAGCGAAAAGGCAACCTTGCCTGGAAAATTCTGACTCACCAATTCCACCTCTGGTTTTGCATGAGCGGCATAAACCAGCAAAACACTGCGGTCCACAGTCATCCCGGTCACCAACCCCAATTGATGATCAACGTGAGCGCCTAAGGGACATACCCGATAGGGGCTTTTGACCACTTTGATTTCGTCGGGAGAGATGTGTGGAAAAGAATGTGTTAATGTCGAAATTAATCCGGCAATGCGTTGTTGTTCATGTCCGTTATGCACCAGTTCCACCTGTTTTTGCTTCGGGTTGAAAGACGATTTTTTTTCGATCCTTATGATATAATGCGGTATATCTTTCCTGAACCTCGCGCAGCGAGATTGGAACTTTGACTATCTCTTCCTTGTCCCCCTGCTGAGCTTTTTTGGTCAGCCAAACCAGCGAATCGTGCTTTGCTCTATCGATATATAAAATACCATTCAGATGATCGATTTCATGCTGCAGGACGCGTGCAAAATAGTCTTTGGCTTTGATATGCACGATTTGTCCGTCTGTGTCCTGTGCTTTAACCTCAATTTTATAATGCCGTTCAACTTGAGCTTGCAGATGTGGTAAACTCAAACAGCCCTCTGCTTCAGTGGTCTTTTTTTCACTGACAGCGGTAATTTCCGGATTGATGAGAACATGGATGGTGTTCTTTTCAATATCGCGCGCAACGAGGATTTTTTTCGCCGCATTGACCTGGTTCGCGGCCAGACCTACCCCGTCTTCCGCGAACATGGTTTGAATAAGATCGGCGATGAATTCAGGTGTTGCGTCACCCGGCTTGCACAGCTCTGCTTTTTGCCGTAAGGTAGGGTGTCCATATTTAATGACTCGTAAAAGCGCCATCGTCCTCATCCGTTGTTAAAAGTGGTTCTATCGCTTTTTGCAGCCAGGCTGACTGCCACGGCAGTAAAATCATCCTGCAAGCGATGTCCCTGGGTAAAATTTTTAATTGTCCGAAATATTTTTCTAAGCATTGATTTTACCGGCAAATTACGTATTTCGCGTAAAGAGTCCTCTAATCTTTTCTCGCCAAAAAACTCATCCTGCGGATCCATCGCCTCGGTGATGCCGTCGGTGTACATAAACAAGAGATCTCCCGGGCTCAATTGATATCGTCCCAGCGCATAGGGCGTGTCCTGTATAAAACCGAGAACCGTTCCGCCGGTTGCCAAATAGTCGACCTGGCCGTTTGGATGCAAAACCAGGGGATGACAATGTCCGGCATTGCAATAGATCAGCTCGTGGGTTTCTGTTGAGAGCAAACCATAGAAGAAGGTGATAAAACTTTGCGATGACATGCGTTCTTTAAGCGTATTATTCAATTCAAAGATTAATTGATTCACCGGCATGGGCAGCCTGATCATGCCCCGATAAGTGGAATAAAGGGTAGCCATAAGAAGAGCGCTGGGCGTTCCTTTGCCGGCAACGTCACCTATGGCGATCCCGATGAGCTTGGGAGAGAATTGAATAAAATCATAAAGATCGCCGCCGACTGTGCGGCTGGGAATATTCAAACCGGCAAACTGGTAATCGGGAGCCACAGGCAGACGGCGCGGCAACAAGGCGCGTTGCAGTTGACGAGCCAGTTTGAGTTCGTGCTCCATCTCTTTTTTTTCAACCAACTCGGTATAGAGCCAGGCATTATCGATGGCCACTGCGGTTTGGCCGGCAAAAGCCTGTACCATCTGCCGGTCTTTGCGCGTAAAAGCGCCTTTGCGATTGCTCTCGAGATTGAAAACACCCAGCACCTTGTCGCGATGCAGAATGGGCACATCCAACTCGGATTGCGTATCCAGATACATGGGGAAGTAACGATCATCTTTGGCCACATCGGAGACAACGACCGGTTTGCGGTGTTGCAACACCCAGGTGCACAATCCCTCTGTTTTTCTGACAAAATTCAGCTCATCGATCAACGGTCTGGGGCCGCGTCTGGCCACCCGGGCAATGTATTTTCCGCGCGGGTCCAGTAAGAAAATGGAACCTTTATCATAAGGAACTACATGCTGAAGGTTATCAAGAATCATTTCCAGCAATTCATCCAAATGCAATGTGGAGTTGATGGTTCGGGATATTTCCAACAGCAAATCTTTTTCGAGAGAAGTGCGCTGCAATGTGTATAACAATCTTGTATGACGCAGTGTAATCGCGACCATCTCTGCTGTGGCGTGCAATTTGGAAATCAAATCTTTTGCAGGCGACGGCAAGTTTCGGGCTTGCACTAAACAAGCGCCCCAGTTGATACCCAAAATCGGCAACGGCAATAAAAGCAAAGTCTGAAAGTCAGAACAGAGTTTTTTCAGATAAGGTGAGTTGGTGCAGGCGGCAGCGACCTGGCTGTTTCCTTTGACAAAAACAGGAAGATGGTGCGTAGCTAAAATCCGCGCCAAAGGATCGGATTTTGGCAAATATCCGGTTGCTGGTTGTGGTTTGAATCCTGCGGCTCTTTCCACGCCCATGTTTTTTTCCGGATCCTTAATGATCAGCAGGAGAATCTTATCGGCGGCAAACCATTGGCGCATGGCGTTCATGAACTGGCGCAACGCGCTCGGATATTGCGTCACACGGCTGAACGAACCGTTAAATTGATGCAGCTTTTTATTCAAGCGTTCGTTTTGATTCATGATAAGACCGGCTGTGCAGCTTGCATTTGTTCATCGGCGTGGTAGGAGCTGCGCACCAACGGGGCTGATTGGACTCGGGTAAAGCCCATGGTCAGGCATTCCCGGTGCAGCTCGGAAAATTCTTCCGGCGGAACAAAGCGATAAACCGGCAAATGAGTTTGGGATGGGGACAGGTATTGCCCCAGGGTGAGGATTTGGCACCCTGCCCGGCGCAGCCGGCATGCAGTTTCCAAAACCTCTTCATGCGTTTCGCCTAAACCCAACATCAAACCGGATTTGGTCGTAAAACCTTTTTCATCGCTGCGACGAATCACCTGCAACGACCGTTCAAAATCCGCCTGCGGGCGCACCAGAGCATACAACCGCGGCGCCGTTTCCACGTTGTGATTCAAAACATCAGGCTGCGCTTGCAGAACGGTCGCCAGCGCCTGCTCATCGCCTTGAAAATCAGGTATCAATACTTCGACAAGACAATGGGGATTTAATTTTTTTATTTCTCTTATTACCGCAGCAAAGTGAGCAGCGCCGCCGTCCGCCAGATCGTCGCGCGTGACCGAGGTAACCACCGCATAGCGCAACGACAATGTTTGCACCGCCAAGGCGGTGCGTCTGGGTTCGTCGTCATCCGGCAAGGATGGTTGACCATGTTCCACCGCGCAAAAACGGCAATTGCGCGTACACACATTGCCGAGTATCATAAAAGTGGCGGTCCGGCGCGCCCAGCAGTCACCGATGTTGGGACAACGGGCGCTGATGCAAACGGTGTGTAAATTGTTAGCCGCAAGCAGTCGCCGGACATCATGATAATGGCCGGTTCCCGGCAATTTTATTTTTAGCCATTTGGGTTTCGGTGCGAGACTCATTTACTCTATACTATTTTTTAAATGAAAAAGAAAAATATTCAAAGATGATATTTCCGGCATGATAATAATGGGAAAGGATGCAAAATCATTCCTCTGTCCATTTTTCCCCTCGAATGACATATTTTTTAAAAGCTTCAAAGGTCCAGGGCATTTTTTCAGAATAGATTTCACCAATGGCGTCGGCATATTGACGAATTTCCAATTGCGCATGTTCCTCCATGCGCAGATAAAGAAAATTCTGTAAACTGCGCGCATTGATGGTCCAATAAAACTGGGTAAAAAGCGACAGGGGCAGCACAATACGGGCATGTTCTTTTGCCACTCCCGCTTTGAGCAACTCTTGATATAATGCATAGCTGGTCTGATAAAATCCGGCCATCTTTTCCCGCAACGTCTGGTTGGTCGCGCTTTCCACCAATTCATATTGATAATTCCGTGACTTTTGCGTACGCAGGTTTTCCGGAAGGTGGAACTCTTCACTCATGGCCGTATAGCGGCCCGAAATTTCGTTGTAGCTGGCCATACGATGACGAAACCACTGTCGCGCGACAAAAATCGGGCATTTGACATGAAATTTAAACACCGAATGTTCAAACGGCGTTTCGTGATGATTGGCCAATAAAAAATGCACGAGTTTTCTGTCCCGTTCATCATCCGATGCACTCTTGCCAAAAGACACTCTGGCTGCCTGTACGACCGCAGCATCTCCGCCCATAAAATCCACCAATCGAACAAAGCCGTAGTCCAGAATGACTTTTTCTGTTATAAATTCCACTGGCGATTACTCCCGTAATACTAAATCGTTTTAAATATGAATAGCCTGTCCATAGGCATCTTCAGCCGCTTCTTTAATGGATTCGGAGATGGTGGGATGGGCATGCATGGTGTGCATGATTTGCATACCCGTGCTCTTTACCGCACGGGCAACGCCTAATTCGGCAAGCAATTCGGTGGCTTCAGAACCGACGATATGCGCACCCAACAATTCACCATTTTGTTGGGCAAAAATCAATTTAACGAATCCTTCGCTTTCGCCCATAGCCAATGATTTGCCATTCGCCCGAAACGGAAACCGGCCGATCTTTATTCCCAACCCTTTTTCTTTTGCCTGTTGTTCGGTCAGTCCTAGACTGGCGACTTGCGGTTGACAATAGGTGCACCCGGGAATATAGGCGTAGTCGATCTCATCTGGCGTTAAACCGGCGATGATTTCTGCCGCATATAGGCCTTCTGCTGAGGCCACATGAGCCAGCAAAGGCGGCCCGATGACGTCACCAATGGCATAGATGCCGGAAACATTTGTTTGATAGCTTTTACGATCAACCGCGATGAATCCTTTATCCGTCTTAACGCCCAGTGCTTCCAGTCCCAGACCTTCTATATTGCCGGTAACGCCGATCGCGACCAGTGCGAGTTCCGCGGATAAAGTCTGGCTGCCTGAAACATGGCTGACCTGCACCTGCAAACCACTTTCATTTTTGGTCAGGTTTTCTACTTTGCTGTTGGTCAAAATGGCAATACCGAGTTTTTTAAATGCACGGACAACCACTTCTACGGCCTCCTCATCTTCCTGAGGCAGTATATGCGGCATCATTTCAACCAATGTTACTTTTGCACCTAGTGACGCATAAAAGTAGGCAAACTCGACGCCGATAGCGCCGGCGCCGATGATAAGCATCGAAGAGGGAATTTTTTCCGGCGTCAAGGCTTCGCGGCTGGAGATGATCTGTTTGCCGTCAAATGCCATACCCGGAATGGCACGCGATCTGCCTCCGGTGGCGATCAGGATATTTTCGGCTGCGATTATTTCAATACTGCCGTCTGCCCGGCCAACCTGCACTTCATTGCGGCTGACGATCCGGCCCTGACCAGACAGAACCGTGATATTGTTTTTTTTAAAAAGAAATTCAATGCCTTTAGAGAGTCTTTGCGCCGTAGTGCGGCTGTGTTTCACCATTTTTGCCAGATCAATGGTCGCACCCGGCGCCTGAATGCCGAAATTCTGACTCGTTTTGATATGCTGATAGAGTGTGGCGCTATGCAATAACGCTTTGGTCGGAATACAACCCCAGTTCAAACATATGCCGCCTACCTCAGCTCTTTCAATAATCGTTGTTTTCAAGCCAAGTTGACTGGCGCGAATCGCAGCAACATAACCACCGGGACCAGAACCGATAACAAGCAGATCAGATTTTTCAGACATGATGGCATTCCTTTTAACCGCAGCAGCGTGGTCATTTCAACGCATTGCCGATCGTTTTTCCGAATTCAAAGCATTTGGCCAGTTCTTCATCAGACGGGATGAGTACGGCGGTCATGCCCGGCTCAATCACTTTAAATTTTAAATCCTTGAGTCGTTGAGTTAAAAATCCTACCGCTTCGCCACTCCACCCATAGGAACCAAAAGCAGCAGCCGGTTTGCTCTTGACATCGATGGTGGCCAGGCTGGATAAAATATCCCAGATCGGTTTCACGGCATCGCCATTGAGCGTTGGACTGCCGAACAGAACACCGTCCGCGTTTTCGACAGCATCCAGCTGTTCTCCCGGCCTGACTGTTTCTGCGTCGATCAGGACCGCCTCTGCTGTTGTGCTTTCAATTCCCCTGGCAATTTGCTCCGCCATGGCTGTAGTGTTGCCATAAGCGCTGGCATAATAGATCAAGACTTTTTTAGGTTTATTTTCGACGGGCTCGGCAGCCCAGGCGGAAAAAGCACGGATGTATTTGTCGGGATCCTGTCGTAATATCGGACCATGCGAAGGTGCGATCATGTCGATGGGCAAACCGGCAATTTTTTGCAATCCATTGCGTACATATTTTTTAAAGGGACGAAAGATGCAATCAAAATAGTATTTAAATTCTGGCCAGAAATCCCGATTCAGTTGATCGTTGAACAAACGGCTGTCGCAGAAATGAGAGCCGAACATATCACAACTGAAAAGAACCTTATCTTCCGCCAGAAAAGTCATCATGGTGTCCGGCCAATGCAAAAACGGCGCCGGAATAAAAGCCAGACTTTTTTTACCTAACGAGAGCGGCTGTGTCGGATCCGCTATCAGGATATCGACATCGTGATTGAGGATTTTTTGCACAAATTTCACAGCCGGTTTCGGGCAGACCACCCTGGCGGTCGGTGCGATCTTGAGCAAAGCCTGCAAACTTCCGGAATGATCCATTTCATTGTGTTGCACAACGATATAATCGATTTTAGCCGGATCGGTCAATTCGGTTATACGCTCGATAAATGATGCACAGAACTTGTCTTTTACGGTATCAATCACCGCGATCTTTTCATCACGAATGAGATAGCTGTTATACGTGGTACCATTTTTGGTGGACATAATGATATCAAAAACGCGCAAATCAGGATGCAACGCGCCAATCCAATAGACTTGGGGCTTAATCTCGATAGGTTTCATCGTCCTGTGTTCTCCTGGTCAATCAACGGTGTGCGGATGGATGCTTATTCTTTTTCGATAGAGATGTGATAACCGTCCAACCGAACCTCCTCCACCCTGCAGCTGCACTCAGCGGCATCGACCGGCCGTGGCTTGCCTGAATGCTCAAAACAGTTCATCAAAGCTTCTTCCGGGGTTCGGGCGACGCGCAAATTCCAGCACGGATTAGCGCCTAAATAATAGACCATGTATAATTTGAGATCTTTCATGGCGACCAGCTCCTAACTCTTTTTTTTGTTATAGTCATCAATAGCGGCCTTTAAAGCATCTTCTGCTAAAACCGAACAGTGCATTTTTATTTTCGGCAATCCGCCCAATGCTTCAGCCACCGCTTTATTGGTAACTTGTAATGCCTCATGTAACGTCTTGCCTTTGATCATGTCAGTAACCATGGAACTGGTGGCAATGGCTGCGCCGCAACCAAACGTTTTGAATTTTGCATCTACGATGACATCCTTTTCGACCTGGATGGAAAGTTTCATGACGTCGCCGCAAGCCGGATTGCCGACAACGCCGACGCCGCTCGGATTTTCCACCATGCCAACATTATGAGGATTCTCATAATGCTCCATAACTTTATCGGTATATTCATCCCAGGCATCCATACTAAAAATTCTCCTTAATGTTCGTGGTCATGATCATGCTTGCCCCAAGAAAACTTTTCTATGTCTACGCCCTGTTTCGCCATATCGTAAAGCGGGGACATTTCCCGTAATCTTGGAACATGTTTTACCAAAAGGTCAACCAGAAAGTCTATATGTTCCTCTGTATTGCTTTTACCCAAACCAAAACGTATGGAGCAATGCGCCAAGGAATCGGGCACGCCCAAAGCCCGCAGGACGTAGGACGATTGTAATGAGGACGACGTACAGGCTGAGCCGGAAGAAAGCGCCACCGCGCGACAAGCCAGGATAAGCGATTCGCCCTCAACATAAGCAAAACTGTAGTTTAAATTATTCGGTAAACGCTCAAGCGGATGACCGTTCAGGTAGACCTGATCGATTTTAGAACTGATCCCTTGGGCTAATTTATTCCGTAATTTCAGCAAACGAGCCTTTTCCTTTTCGCCGTCCCGTAAAGCTATTTCTGCAGCTTTGCCCATGCCGACGATACCGGCCACATTAAGAGTGCCGGAACGCATGCCGCGTTCATGTCCGCCCCCGTGAACGAGCGGAGTCAGCTTGATGCCTTTGCGAACATAGAGCGCGCCCACGCCTTTAGGGCCGTACATTTTATGCGCTGAGATGGAAAGCATATCAATGCAATCACGATCGACCTGGATGTCATGACGACCGAGCGCCTGGACCGCATCGGTGTGAAAAGGAATATTATGTTTGCGGGACAGTGCGCCAATGCGGCCAATCGGTTGCATTGTACCAATTTCACTGTTAGCCGTCTGAATGCTGATCAAGACCGTTTCCGGCGTGATGTTTTTTTCCAGATCGTTAAAATCTACCAGGCCGTACTGATCCAGCTTTGGGTAATAAATGTCAAAACCCAGTTTGGCTAAATAACCGGCTGAATCTAAAATAGCCTTGTGCTCCGTGGCCAACGTGATAATACGTCCCTTTTTCTCCGGCCTTTGCAGCGCCATGCCTTTTAAGGCAAGATTATCAGACTCGGTGGCGCCGCTGGTGATAACGATTTCATCAGCCTGACAGCCGATAAGACGGGCCACCTGCTCCCGGCTTGCATCAACAGCCACGCGCGCGCGTCGTCCAATATCATGCGTGCTGCTCGAGGGATTGCCAAATTCAGTTGTTAAATAAGGCATCATGGCATCCAACACTTCCGCGTCCAATGGCGTAGTGGCATGATGATCCATATAAATTGGTTTCATGGTTTTATTCCCAAATGTAAAACTAATTTTACTAAATTAGAAAAAAAATAGATGGATTTCAACAAAAAAAAGGCCCGTTATCATCCATAACGAGCCTTACGAAATGATAGCCTGCGCATTACCAGGTTTTCACAGACTCTTTGTTGTTTTTTACTACCTCGTTATACAAAGATTCGCTTTTCAAATTATTCGACTCAAATGAGATCGGCTCGACAAATGAGGATTCCAGAACGGCAATGTGCTGTTCCTCCTCCATCGCCAATTCCCGGAACAACTGTCTCAAATCGTTCTCAAAAAGCCGTTTGGAGACCGAAAGATAATAGTTTTTTACTTCTGTCTCATTTTTTTTCGCTGTGCGAATAGCTTCGACCGGATTCTCACCGCATTTGAGCAATGTGTTTAGTTTATGCTTTTTACCCAGATTGAGATATAATATCTTTTTTCCACATTGCCGGCTGTAAAATTTGATCAGACGAAGTCTGTGCTTTTCCTCTTTTTCCGCTAATCCCTGTAGAATGGCGATGGCATCATCATTTCTCACCAAAGTGGCCAATTTGCTATAAAAGCTTTCCATATCCATCTCACATTGAATGGCCATTTTCAATGTGTCCACCGCATCCATTGATTTAAACGTGATCATAAAGTATAACCTCCTTCCTCTTGGTCGAGAGGAACAATGTAACGATAGCAGTACAATTTACAAGTACTTAATTTACATAATTTTCAACAAAAAATCAATGATTTTCAGCTAAATTACGTGATATCCGTCAAAGATTCGGCAAATTACGTATGTGAGCAATTGAACGAAGGAAAAAGGGGATTGTTCCGAAGGAGATAACCGAAATTTAATATACTAATATTATTCAACTTGAGCTAAAATATAAGGCCCTTTTGGTATAACGGCAATTGTCGCATTTTTGTCACATCTTGCCAACGCCTGTTCGACTGTTTCTGCCCAGGAGAGATGTAATTTGTCTTTTATCTCAGCTGCCAGTCCGCCGGCAACAAGGATGATTTGTGCCTTGCGTCGCGCCTGGGCGAATTTCTCAAACTGCCATTGATCGATAACAAAATTGTTTTCGCTGACAATTTCATTGATGATGTCTGCGAGCGGGCGCGGATCAGTGGCTAATTTACTGAATTCTTCGCTGCCCAATCCCTGTTCACATTTCGCAGCTAGGATGATCGTTCCTCCCTGTTTGACGATCGGCATTGCGGCAGTGAGTCCTTTGATGCTTTGATAGTAGGTCGTGTCAAGAGGATATCCGGCAGCTGTAGTAATAACCACATCAACCGGTTCGGCTACGGTATCGCATACGGTTTGCCGGACAAACGTCACGCCGGCGTGATGTGCTTTCTCAAGATGTCCGGAAAAGATGCCGACGATTTCCTTTTTTTCATTCAGTGCCACATTGACAATAAAATCAACGCCTGTCATTTTGGCAATTTCCAATGCTTCATCATGAAAGGGATTGCCTTCAATAACACCTTCGCGGGATTGAGGATGTTCCATGATTTTCGGGCCATGCATATATTTCATGGTTTCGATGCTGCTGATGCCCGGAACCACCAGCTTGCGACCGCCGGAAAAGCCGGCCATCAGGTGAGGTTCAATAAAACCGGCGGCAATTTTCAAATCCGCCTGGACGAACCGTTTGTCGATCCAAACAGGCGTACCGCGGCTGGTCGTACCCAGATGGGCATGGGAGTCGAGATCACGGGAAAAATGGTTGTCGATCTTGTAATGGGCCACAATTTTTTCGCCCACCAATTCCACCAACTCTTGGCCCAGATTGGGACGATGAATGCCCGTGGCAATCAGCAACGAAATTTGGTTATGCGGGATGCCTGCTGCAGCCAGGGTTTTTAATATAGGCGGCAGGATAATCTTGTTCGGCACCGGGCGGGTGATGTCGCAGATTAAAATACAGGCAGATGCGCGATTTTTGGCTATGTCGAATAAACTAGTCGCAAAACCGATGGGCCGCAGCAGTGACTTGGTGACCGCAACAGGGCCATCGTTGATCGGTTGTACCGGTTTCATCTGCAAAACTTTGACAATTTGAGCGCGCGGCAGATGTACCGGCAAACCGGTTTTTCCGTAAGCCAGTTCCACCTGCATCAGTTCTGATCGCGTCTGCATCGCCGGTCCCTTATGAGCGATTTTTATAAATGGCTGGATTGAATCGGGGATCGTTGTACAGCTTGAACTGCCGATAGATTTTGTGTCTTTTATTGGCCTGGCGCAAATCCAGTAACAACTTATCAAGCGCTTTGATCAATTCATCCCGTTGTTCCAGTAAAATTTTGCTGCGCAGGGAACAAAGCTCTTGTTCGTCGGCAGATAGGTCCTGCCGCTCTGTCTGTTCACGCATGTGGAAAATTTTTAAACATAAAATGGATAAACGATCGATCATGCTGCCGGGAGTTTCAGAATTGGCTTCCACGCCTGCATCAGGCTTAATCCCGGCTGTGCTCAACACGTTATCCAGCCAGATGTCGATTTGCTCCACGCCGTCATTGCGCTGTTGGTTGTGTTTATCGATCGCATGCTTTATACGGGCAATTTCTGCATCCGGAATATCGCTGCGTCGCGCTTCATCTTCAAGATGCCATAGACAGTAATGATGATAATGCAGCCATTGCAGCATGCCTTTTGGCGTATAAGGATCCTCAGGCGGAATGGCGCCGGTCTCATGCCACAGTTCCAACAGATCCATGAACCATTCGGTGATGTTTTCTCCCTTGAAGGGACTGAAAGTATTGGTCAAAGAATGCAAGGGACGCTCCAATTATTAATTTAGAGATTAATATAAAGTTAACTACAAAACAATAAAAAGGCAAGGCTTTTAACCGTCAAGATCGCTATGACAAAAAATTTTTCAAACCTGCCGATCAAAGGTGTCGGACATTTAGCTCTATTTTATCCGGATTAGTTTTGATTCAATGGTTCCCGGTGACCTGTGCAAAAACCCGCTGAAAGTTTTTGCCAAGCATCTTTTCTACTTCCTCTCGCGTGTAGCCATGTTCCAACAAGGCCAATGTCAAATCTGGGAAACGGGTAACGTCTGCAAGTTGCAGCGGCGTACGTTCAATGCCGTCAAAATCAGAACCGATCGCAACACAATTGACGCCGGCCAGTTTCACGAAATAATCAATGTGACGCAGCACAGAGTGCATATTGGCAACGCCGCTGGAAACCAAAAAAGGAGGATAAAAGACAACGCCGATCACACCGCCGCGTTGACTGATGGCTAAAATTTGCTCATCCGTTAAATTACGATAGTGCGGGCATACGCCATAGGCGCCCGAATGTGTCGCGATAATAGGATTTTTACTTGTAGCCAGTATATCGGTAATGGTCTTTTTCCCGACATGAGAAACATCGATCAGTACGCCCAACGAATCCAGTTTCCTGATCACTTGTTTGCCGAAATCAGTGAGGCCGACAGTGGCGGATCGCGAGTCTTTAGCTGAAATGGCCCAGGCGGTGCTGTTATTCCAGGTAATGGTCAGGTAGCGCATGCCGAAGTGATAAAGCGAATCAATTTTACTTGGATCATTTTCAATGACGTGGCCGCCTTCCACACCTATACAGGCGGCAATTTTATCATCTCCGATGATATCAAGAATATCCTGATATGAGAAGGCTTGTGCTGCAATAGCGCTGTTGACTGCGAGTTCGGTTTTTAAAATCTTTATCAGGCGGACGGCTTCTTGCCAGGGATGCTCAGGAAAAGATGCAGGATCGACCCATACGGAAAAAAATTGTACATCCACTCCGCCCTTTAATAACCGTGGAAAATCAGTATGATTGAAGGAATGTTCATCGCTCAAATGATAGGTTGGATCCTGAGCCATTTTTTCTAATATATCATTATGCAGATCTATCATCCAGGCATGATCATGCACTGTTTGCAGAGCAAATTCGAACTGCTCTCCACCCTGTACGGATGTTTGAAGCGTATCCGGTACGAAACCAAATTTTTCTGCAATGATTTTCAGTGAAAACGCTTTGGTTTTCTGTACATTTTTTATCGTGTTGGTGCTGATAAAATCATCCAGGCCGCGACCGGCGCCATGGTCTAAAAGCGCCATTTTACCGGAACGTGTTTGTTGAGCGAATCGAACGGTGTAAAAATAAACGCCACTTGGACCATGAGCGTGCCATTGAATACGATAACTGCCGGCGGACAAGACAGCACTCCGTTCCTCAATGATTTGACCGATGCAATTATAAATGGTCAATCTTACCAGGCCGGGTCCGGGTATTTGAAATTGGATAAAAGTTGCCGAATTAAACGGATTTGGATGGTTTGGCAATACGGCAAAACTCATCGGCAGCAATGAGGATTCGCTTATTGGAGTTGCACTCAGAGCGTATTGAAATACACCACTAGTCGAAGTGTAGACCGTATCGATGCGCTGACGATCGGTACGTTCTATAGTCACCAACGACTGATTCAGCGGCATCAATGTTTTTTGCACAAATACGCGCCCAATGATGGTCTGTCCGGCTGCCACTGCAGTCCAGAAGAGCGTAAAGACACCCAGCAAATATGTAAATTTCATATCGATCCAAAAATGAGTTGCACGGTGGCCTATTATACACATTTTTTCCATGGAAAAAAAGGTTTTTGAATTTTTAAACAAAATCCTTATGTTGCGTTGAACTTACAATTGCGTTCGCATCACGTGGAACCCGGGTGGAAACATTACTTTTAGAAAAACTGTTTCGCAGGTATTTTAACGAGATTCCGGAGCGGATCAATCCGCTTAAGGGAGACGGATCTGATCGACGCATTTATCGTATGCAGAATGCCAATCGCTCAGCCATCGGCATTGCCGGGGATAATCGGGCTGAAAACGAGGCCTTTGTTTATTTTACCAATCATTTTCGAAAATACAATTTGCCCATGCCGGAAATTTTTATTCAGGACCTGGACAATGGAGTTTATATTGAGCAGGATTTGGGCTTATTCACCTTGTTTGAATGGATGGCGCCTGTACGGGATAAAAATGGTTTCACCAATGACCTAGTTGAATTATATAAAAAAACATTATACTGGTTGCCGCGCATTCAGATCCAGGCCGGCCGTTCACTGGACTACAGCTATTGCTATCAGCATGCGGTCTTTGGCCGTGAATCCATGACCTGGGATCTGCAATATTTTCAACATCGCTTTCTGACCTACTTTTACAAAACTTCGTTTGATCGCGAGCAGCTGCGCTGCGAGTTTAATCTATTCGTTGAGCACCTTTTAGAAGAACCTCCGCAGTTTTTTCTCTATCGCGATTGTCAATCCAGAAACGTGATGGTGTATAATGATCACCCATATTTTATCGACTACCAGTCAGGTCGTCGCGGCGCCCTGCAGTATGATTTGGCTTCTTTGCTCTATGATGCCAAAGCGGATCTGCCGGAAGAATTGCGCGTTGATTTAATGGATTATTACCTCGATGTCACGAAAACAATCTATGATGTTGACATCTCTCGTTTCAAGCATTACTTTTACAGTTTTGTGCTTATCCGAGTTTTACAGGCATTTGGCGCCTATGGTTATCTGGCCGGCGTAAAGGGGAAAAAGAATTTTTTAAAAAGCGTTCCTTTTGCAATCAAAAACCTGTTCGTTTTGTTGAAGAAAGCCGAGATTTTACAGCAAACGCCTCTGCTCCGCTCTATTCTTGTTGATTTGACCAATGACCCGTCTCTGCAAACCTATTAGGGGAAATAATGAATCCGCAAATATATATAAAAAGTTTTGGCTTTCAAGTTTCCGGCATTCCTCCAGACGAAAGTGGACATGGCGGCGGTTTCGTTTTTGATTGCCGTGGGTTGCCCAATCCCGGCAGAGAACAATGCTACCGTTTCCTGACCGGCCTGGATCAGGCGGTTATTGAATTCTTACAAAACGACCACAGGGTTAAAGATTTTATCACCCACGCCTATCATCTCATTGAAATAACCGCAGCGAGTTATCAGGAACGGAATTTCTCTTATCTGGCTGTAAATTTTGGTTGTACCGGCGGTCAGCATCGGTCCGTCTATTGCGCCGAGCAGGTCGCCGCCCTACTCTGTCAAGCCGGATACGAGGTCCAAGTACAACATATAGATAAACCGGATTTTTCATGAACGCAATGATTTTAGCAGCGGGTTTTGGCACCCGGTTCAAACCAGTGACGGATCATATCCCCAAGGCGCTTATTCCTGTAGCAGAAAAACCCCTGTTAAGCATCGTGTTAGATAGATTAGCGGCAGCGCACTGTAACATGGTCGTAATTAACACGCATCATCTCGCTGACCAGATCATCGATTTTCTCGCAAGTCACAAATGGCCCGACTTGGCCATTAAAGTATCACATGAAGAGCAGTTGCTCGATACAGGAGGCGGCCTGGTCCGTATGCTTGATTTTCTGCCTTATAATGAGCCTGTTCTGGTACATAATGTTGATGTCCTGACAGATCTGGATTTTTCACTATTACTTAATCATCACCTGACCCACAACTCTTTGGTTACACTTGCTGTACAAAAACGAAAAACAAAGCGATACCTGTTGTTTGACCGAAACATGCACCTTTGTGGCCGGTTAGAAAATGAGCAACAGCAGAATGCATCAGGCCTTTGGCAATACTATGCTTTTAACGGTATTCATATTTTCGATCCCAAAGCTCTTTGCAATGCCCCTAGTCCCCCTTTTTCCAGCATAGACCACTATATCCATTTGGCGCAGCACGGCGAGTCAGTTATTGGTTTTCCCATGGATAGCAATTATTGGCGCGACATAGGAAGACATTCAGACCTGTTGCAGGCTGAAAAAGATATCCGCCTGGCCAAAATAATTGTCTGAGCAGAACCATCAACGTGATTCATTTTGATCAGCGCAAATGGCGGTAAAGGGATCATTTGCTGAAAAAATTTTTCAGCAAAAAGTCTTCCATGTCCATATACTATTAAGTCAGGTTTTATTGATATTTGGGAGCTTTCATGAAGTTATTTTTTAAGCGAATTTTGTCGTCAGAAAAACGGTTTTTTATGCTTGCGTTATTTTTGGCGTTTTTAATCCGGCTCGCTTATATTTTATTACTCGAAGAAAAATGGTATTTTTTTGATACGGTTCATTATGATAATGCTGCTCAAAGCCTTTTACAGGGAGAAGGCTTTGGCCCAAGTCTTCATTTTTTCAACGAATACAAATACTATTGTCTGGAACCGGTTTATCCTCTCTTTTTAGCCTTGAGCTATGCCATTTTCGGTCATGTTTTTTGGGCTGTTCGAATTTTACAGGCATTGCTCAATCTCACGCAAATGGCTCTCCTGTACAATATAGCCAAGCGTCTCGAATTTTCAACAGCCGCACGTTGGACTATCGCCATAGCCGCGATCTATCCCTATTTTATTTTCATCAGCGGTTTGCTGTATGTAACACAGCTGTTTTCTTTGCTGCTTACACTGATCATTTGGTTTGCCTTGCGTTATCGCGAGAAAAACAGCAAACTGAACTTGATCTGCACCGCGATCCCTGCTGCTCTGGCAGCGCTGGCAAATCCGGTGCTCTTCCCGGGAATCCCCCTGTTGCTGCTATGGATGCTCTGGGTATCTGCAGGCGGTTGGAAAAAACACCTGAAAGATGCATTGCTCTTTATGACAGTCGTTCTGATGTGCTTGACGCCCTGGACCCTGCGCAACTATTACACATTTGGCGTATTTGCTCCTGGTCGGGCAAGCGGAACGCGTTCCCACCACCTTTATCACATCTCACAAAAAATGCGCGATCATCACACCAAATCGCAGACTGTTTTTGATGGTCGATCGTTCACCGCAATCAAGCGTGCTCAAAAAGGCGCTACAGCTTTTGATTGTTATCTGGATGAAAAATACCTGATGACGCTTGTACCAGGCGAACCGATCCCCTTTGATTCCAGCGCTCATTACAACGGACTATTGGCCTTTGGCGGAGACAGTATGATGCTTGCGAGCGCCCGATTTGGCCGACAGATTGTTCAGAGTGCGGATACCTTGATGCTGTGGAACGTGGATACGCGAAACGAACTTGCAGACTGGGAACATACTGTGGGTATGCAATTCCAGCCGAATGGAATTTCTGTACAGGGATCACAGCCTAAATGGGCCTACGCAGCCGTTTTTAAAAAACCAAGCCGCGTCGATCTTATGCAGATAAACTATGTGGACGGCGCCAAGCCGGACCATGTACGCCGCCTGGCTTTGCTTTTCAATTTAAACAAACCTAAGCTTGATGCCAAAGGCTACATGATCTGGTTGCAACCGATGAAGGTCGTTGATTTATGGATCGTGCGCGACGGCAGACCTGCCAGGCAACTGGAATGTCAAATCTATTATAAAGATCTTCCTTATCACAAATATTTCAACATCTACAAGGTTGTTGCAGAAAATTTCACTACCTTTATGACGCGCCATTTTTTACCTGAATTTATCAATTTTTGGTCGCCGTTGATTTCAGGCGTCAGGAACGAAAACTATAATTCTTCGCTTTTGCTGCAGATCGTATCAATTTTAAGCGTCGCTCCGCTGCTGTTTTTTGCACTGCTGGGACTCTGGTTTCTGCGAAATCGCCGGTTTTTTCTAACGCTTGTTATGATTCCGATTCTGACGATCAGCATCAGTTATTCTTTCTTTTTTACACAGACGCGCTATCGCATTCCTGTCGACGGCTTTCTCATTCTGTTGGCTGCTATCGGAATCGAGTGCATTTTACAGAGATGGACTAGGCGCACAAAGGTCTTGGCAACAGTTGCAAAAAATGGATCTGCTGATAACCTGAAATGAGCAATAGCATCAATCTTGCGAAACTTGGCAAGGTCGTTTTTCAAGCACCGCTAGCTCAATTTAGGAAAAAATAACTTGAACATAGTATTTTGGCATCCGGCATGAACAGGCTTTATTCGATATTATTGATTGCGCTTGGAGCGTTACTGGCCGTTAATCAGGGGTTCACCCTGGTATTATATGTCTCAGAAACCGGAGCTGAGCGTGGCTCGGACGTCCTGATGCCTTTGGATATTCCACTTTATTTATTGCTTATCTTAAAGCGGCCTGCTCAGGTGCGTTTTAAATATGCTGGAATCATCAAGCTGTCCAGGGTGCTTCCGTTTATATTTTTAATTTTGGCCTTAGCAGGTGAATTCGTTGCAGTAGAACTTGGCGATTTTCGATTTGCCTACGTTCATTTGATTCGCGCTGTTCTGGTATGTTATTGTTTGTTGACGAGGCTTCAGACCCGCAATGACTGTCAATCGATCATGTATGGGCTTTTATTAGGCTTGGCCTTCCAGAGTCTTATTGGATTTTGGCAATGGCAAGTTGGGCCTGTTCAACTGCCGTTCTTTAAAATAGCCAATACCTGGCGCGCCGCCGGTACGGTAGGAACTGCAAATGCTTTTGGCGCGTATTTAATTTCCTTGCTGCCGATTGCTTATCGAGCAAGCCTGTTTCTTAATCTTAAATTCAAAATGGCTTGGCTGGCGCTATTTGCCATCTCTTCAGGAGCGCTGCTCGCAACTTATAGTCGCGGATCCTGGCTCGCTTTTAGCATCTCAATGTGTTTATTTACATTAATTGATTTCAAGAAAAAAATACTAACTCGGAAACAAACCGGACTGCTCATCGCTATTACCATCATTGGTCTTGCTGTAATCAATTTCAAATATGGCGATGTTATTGAAAATCGTTTTAGCGGATCAGCCGAATCTTTATCCGGCGACCAGAAGCAAAGTCGTCTGAATCTGGCTAAAGATGCGCTCACGGTGATCAGCGGCAGAGAACTTTTTGGCGTTGGATTAAATAACTATAGGCATTATTCCGATAAAGAGATTCTTGGCACGCGAATCGTCCACAACGTCTATTTGCTAATCAGCGCTGAACAAGGAATTCCGTCCTGCGTTATTTATGTATTGCTGATCGGCATAAATTTCTTTATCGGATATCATTTGCTGAATTCGAAAAGTCCGTTTTATTATCATTTGGGCGCCGGCTGTCTGGGTGGATTGCTGGCGTTGGTCATTTATGATATGGGCGCCCCAGATTATCGTTTGATCCCGGTTCTTTTGCAGCATTGGCGAGCGTTGGCCTTGCCAATCGGATTGTATATCGCCGAACAAAATGAAGTGCGCCTACGCGCCATCAAAAAACAATTTCTTCGCATGCAAAACAGGAATCAGACACGAACACTCGAAACCAAAAATAATAACGGCGCGCAGCAAGCACGCTATTAAGCTACTGTTATTTATGAATCATCCGAAAAAAGGCTTGATTGAAGTTTGATTTTTCCTTAATATTTCGTCCTGGTTATTCTAGTAATTTTAAACTTGGATAAAACTGCATCTGACCTGCAGACTAGGTTGTCACTTGAAAGGATAGTAGTCATGAAAATCAGAGTAAAAAAATGCTCTTTCTTCGCGACCGTCTTTATCGTTTTTTCTTTTTTTAGCAATGCCTGGGCATATGAAAAAGCCAATCCTCCCTATCCGCGCACCGGACTGTACATAAACAATATGGGCGGTTGGCCGACGTATTCAATCGGAACTCGTCTTGAACGGTTGAAGGACTTTGACATGGTCTATATTATAGCTACCGACGATGTCTATGGCTCACTGTATGCCAGAGAAATGCGAAAAAAGAATCCGCTGCAACTGATTATCGGCATGGGCAAGAACGGACTCTATTTTAACGATCCTCCTCCACTCTATCTCTATCGAAGCTACCAGGGCCGTTTAAAATCGAGAATCGTACCCGGCCAGAGACAAATTTTTGTAGATTCCGTCACCGGCATTAACTCGGGCCAGGAAAACAAAATAGACTTTATTTATGCCGTGATTGACGATGATGTGGTTAAAGTGGAAGCCCTGCCCAACGACACCACCATCACCGTGCCTACTGATGTGAATTCAATCTATGCCATTAACCAAACGCATGAGGCGGGATCTGTTGTGCGCAGTCCTATCAGAGTCTCCGGTGCAGGGGTTTATGGAAATTTCAGCCAGTGGTGTCCTCTTGTTGACGGTAAGGATGCCGGGCACTATCTTGCTGAAAAAAACCTGTTGCAGGAAAATGATTGGTCTCTGGGTGATTTTGACGGATTATTTCACGACTATTTTCACCCTACGATCAGTTATACCGGCACCATAGATATGAACAATAACGGCGTCAACGACTGGGATGAGATGACGTCGGATCAATTTTACGACCACTGGCGGACGGGCTTGGGTAATTGGCTCGCGGCTGAACGCACGCTCATGGAATCTCTGGCGCCTTCATCGCTCAATCTGATGGGCGTGAACACCGGCGGGAGTCTTTCATGGTATTATGATCTGTTGAATGGTCATCTATTTGAAGGTTTTCTCAGATTCAGCGTATGGCGTACTTTGACCATCGATCTTCCCAACTGGATCGCCAACGGTCGAAAACCCAGCATTATGTTGATCGAAGATTTCATACCGGAAAAATGGGCAGCCGACGGAAAAGATCGGTTTAGTAAAATGCGTTTTGGGCTCACCGCTGCGATGATGTACGACTGCTATTACGGAATGATTTTCGGCACGAGCTATGATTTTCCGTTCTGGTACGATGAATTTGAAACGGATATGGGTTATCCAACGGGCAGCGTGGAAACATTGGCCAACGGTTTGAAAGTGCGGTATTTCGACAACGGCGTGGCTATCTGCAATCCGACCGGCGCCTATCAGGTGCTCAACCCGGCGGATGTTCGTGAAGGTCCCTATTACCGCCTCAAGGCCGGCCAAGATCCTGTGGTCAACAATGGTCTGCTCTTTGATTCTCCGATCACGCTTTACGGCATTCAATATAATAAAGATGATCTGCGCGGAGATGGCATACTTTTATTTAAAAATCCTACGACGTCCGTCAGCGATATTATTGTGGATGGTTCATATAATAATGACACGTCTCCCGGCAGCAAGCCGGTAGAACGCTACGGAACCTGGAGAAATTATCAATCCGTTGGTTCAACTGATTTCAGTCAAAATAATCCTTACTGGAGCGTCATCTATTCTTCGTCATCGGATGCGACCTATTTGAACGTTGGCGGCTACTATGCAGCGGTTGCAGGCACTGGCGCCGATTCTGCGATCTGGCGGCCCACGATTGGTATTCCAGGGTATTATGAGATCAGCGAATGGCATTGTTGGTACGGTCAGACAGCCAACCAGTATACGGAAGCGACCAATGTTCCTTTTAAAATCTACGCTAACGGGAAAATCAGCTTGCGCGGAATAATCAATCAGAACATACGCGCCGGTCAATGGAATCTGCTGGGGTATGTGTACTTGCCGGCCGGTACGACATCCTATGTGCATATTTCCAATAATGCCAATAGCTATGTGGTTGCCGATGCGGTCAGGTTTAAGTATATGGGTGACAACTATCAACCGAATACGACGCCGCCGAATCCGCCGCAGAATGTACGCATACAGCAGCTGCGTTAAGCGGTATGTTGAACCACGAGGAGAAAACCAAAGAATGTACAAAGGCAAACGCATTACGGTCATTATTCCTGCATTAAATGAAGAAAGCAAGATCGGGCACGTTCTCGAGGGAATTCCAAAATTCGTTGATCATATTGTTGTTGTGGATGACGGCTCGACAGATCGCACAGGCGACATTGCCAGAGAAAAGGGCGCTTTGGTTTTCAGACATGCTGTTAACCGCGGAGTGGGCGCCGCATTCAATTCGGGTCGGCGGATGGCCCTGGAATTGAACAGCGATATAGGCGTGAATATTGACGCTGACGGGCAATTTAATCCGGCCGACATAAAAACTTTGATCGAACCTATTGCCCAAGGTGAAGCAGATTTTGTAACTGCATCGCGATTTAAAGACAGCTCGATGTATCCAACCATGACCAGGGCCAAATTCTGGGGCAATCAACTCATGTCGCAGATGATCAGCAAGATGACCGGTCAAAAATTCTACGATGTCTCTTGCGGCTTTCGCGCCTATTCGCGCGAATCCCTGTTAAGACTGAATCTTTTCGGCAGTTTTACCTATACTCAGGAAACATTCCTTAATTTCGCATTCAAGAACATCAGGATAGCAGAAATCCCGGTTTTTGTCCGCGGAATCAGAGAGCATGGTAAATCACGCGTGGCCGCAAATCTCTTTCGCTATGCCTATCAAACGCTAAAAATAATCATTAAAACGCTTCGTGACTATCAGCCGCTAAAACTCTTTGCGCCGATTGCCGCGGTTGCCACCATTCTTGCCGTTTCCTTAAGTCTCTTTTTAGGAATCCACTACCTGCTCACCGGCGCATTCACTCCGCACAAGTGGGCCGGATTTACGGCAGGATTTTTTTTCTTTATCGCCGGCGTCAGCTTTATTCTTGGTTTTATTCTGGATATTTTCGCCCGCATGCGCATGAACCAGGAAGAAATGTTATATTTCTTAAAGTATCTTTCATCCCGGCAAAAGAAGGAACAGGGCAAAAAAATCGTATCCCATTCCCGCAAGTGACATGACTAAACGACACATTTATCTTTCGGCATTATCTAACTTTTGAGGTCAGAAAAATGCTTACTAAACTTAAAAATATTGTCAAGAACCTTCTGGCCGTTGCCATGATACGTAGAATTTTTGAGACTCTGACTCGCGGTGTTTTGGAAGTGTTCGCTTCGAACCGGGTCTTTGCTACACTTTATGGCATCCTGAATGTTTTTACTTTCAACAGAGAACGATACGCCGTGTTAAAAGGTCAACGCAACTATTATCGAAATCTTAAAAAAGTTAGAAGGAACCGTGTGGAGTTGCGTCGGAATATACACCGATTGGAAAAAGGATTGATTATGGTTCCGCAAAAACCCGTTTTTGCCGGCGACTATATCAGCGAAACGATCGATTATTATGAACAAGCTGTGAAACAATATATCGAAAACAAGGAAAATATCGATTTAACGGAACTTCAGTGGGCACATGACGTGCTCAAGCAGTATTTTAATGTCGTAGAAACCAACAACAAGGTTGTCAATAACGCCAACAGGCGATTCGAAGCGACCCTAAAAACCTATGATGGCGGGCAAGAATCCAAAATGCCGTATTTAAGCAGAGACAGAATACAGAGCCATGTGGCATTTGACGATTTGCTGATGCTGTCGAGGCAACGTCGGTCCATTCGCTGGTTTCAACAAAAAAAAGTACCGCGTCAACTTGTCGATCAAGCCCTGCTGGTTGCACAACAGTCACCCTCAGCCTGTAATCGTCAATGCTTTGAATTCAAAATATTTGATGAACCGGAACTGACCGCCCGGGTGGCCAAAATGCCATTTGGCGCTTCAGGTTATGCGCATCAGATACCAACAATGGTCGTCGTCGTGGGCAAGCTCAGCAGCTATTTCAGCCCACGGGACCGGCATATTATCTATATCGATTCCTCAATGGCGGCCATGTCATTTATGTTGGCATTAGAAACGCTCGGATTAAGCAGCTGCGTCATCAATTGGCCCGATTTTGAACCTCTCGAGCTCAAAATGCAGAAAAAACTGGGGCTGGACACGAGCGACCGAGTCGTGATGTTGCTGGCAGTCGGTTATGCGGATCCGAATGGCGGCGTTCCATATTCCCAGAAAAAGGACCTGAACATTCTTAGAAGCTACAATGCAATTTCTAAAAAGTAAACTCGCGAAAAATCTGTTGGCCCTTTGCGTGATCGGAGTGGTTATCTACTATTTTTACGTCTCGCTCAGCCACAACTGGCAGGCGGTTAGACGTATTGACTTTAGTTTCAACTGGTTTTCCGTGTTCGCTGTCGCTTTTTTCATTATGGCTGTTTTAGAATCGGGCCATTTATGGGGTAAAACACTCAACCTTTTGACAATCAGGCAAAATAAACGCATTCGTTCCGGCGAAGCGATTCGAGTGCATATTGCATCATGGCTGCTCAAATATATACCCGGACAAACCGGCTCAGCCGTCGGCAAGGTGGTATGGGCGAAGAATAACGGCTATAGCAAAAAATTGGTTTTTATCACTTTTATCTATGAAAATATTTTTTTACTGGTTGCTTCCTTTTTATTAAGCGTGCCTTTGTTATTGATTGTTAACGGCGGGGATGCCTTTTTACACAATCCTATTTACATAGTGCCGCCTCTGGTATCTTTGGTGATAGCAATTTTGGTGCTGAATGACGCTTCTATGTATGTTATCATGAATTTCGCTTTCAATTACATACTCAAGCAGCCAGTCGGTCGGGAGTTCTTTCTGACTAACTGGCAGTCACTAAAGCTGCAAGTCTATTATCTGTTGCCGCGGATGCTCAATGCGGCAGGTTTCATATTTGTTATTTCTTCTTTTCTCGATATTCGCGTTGAAAATTATGCACCGTTAGGCGCTGTCTATATTCTGGCCGGTGCGATTGGCATCCTGGCGATTTTTGTGCCTAGCGGCATCGGCGTACGAGAGGCGGTTATTGCCATATTTGCTGCGCCCTATCTCAGCGTAGAACAGGCCATTGTTGTGGCCATCGTTGCCAGACTTTACAGCACTGTCGCTGACGGCGTTTTAGCGCTGGGGTACGCTGTGCTTAATGTCAAAAAGATGAGAGGAGTCACATCATGAAATTTACCATAATTGGATCTTCTCTATCGGGAAATAAAGGCGCGGCGTCGATGCTGGAGAGTTCCATCCAAACGCTTGGCGAGAAATACCCGGGGGTGGAATTTGTTCTGCTGAGCGTGTATCCGGAGGAGGATCGTCGACTCAATAATTATAGCAATCTGACAATTTTATCCGCCTCTCCCCTCAACCTTGGCCTGGTGGTATTCCCGCTCGCGCTCGTTTGCAAGCTTGTTCCTCCACTGCGGTCCTTTATTATCAACAAAAATCCCCAATTGAAAGCCATCCATGATTCTGCGGCGTTGCTGGAGCAGGGCGGCATAACCTTTTCTGACGGAAGAGAAATATTTTTACTCTTTAATGTGATCAGCATTTTGCCGGCGATGTTGCTTGGCACCAAAGTTATCAAATGTGCACAGGCCCTCGGTCCGTTTAATAATCCTGTTAACAGATTGGTTGCAAAAACCATTCTGCCGCGTGTTAAATTAATTATTGCTCGCGGGAAAAAAACATACGAGCATCTTGTTACACTCGGTCTTCATAATATTGAACTCGCTACAGAATATGCTTTTTCACTTAACATCCGCAAAGAGCATGAAGAAGAAGCAAACCGAATATATGCCAAATCAAGCAACGCCGTCGATTCGCGTAACAAAATCAACGTGGGCGTTTCGCCGAGCACTGTCGTAAACAAGAAATGCAAAAAGGCGGGAATCGATTACGTTTTACTTATGCAATGGTTTATCAATGATCTTGTCGGCAAAGGATATCTGGTCACTCTTGTGCCGCATAGTGTTAGAATGGGAGTCAATAAATTGCACAACAACGATCTGCCGTTATGCCGGGAAATCTATGCCGGGGTGAGAAATAAGTCTAGTTGTATCTTTCTGAATGAAGAGCCAAGTTCTCAAGCCCTACGATATATTATCGGTCAAACCGATTTGTTTATCGCCTGTCGATTTCATGCGATGATTTCATCGCTGGCCATGGGTGTGCCCACCCTGGTGCTCGGCTGGAGCCATAAATATATGGAGATTTTGGAATTGTTTAACATTAAAGAATTCGGCATTGATTCCTCCAAGTTGAGTAAAAAGGTGCTTTCAGAGAGCTTTAACGAGCTGGCTGCTCAGCGAAAAGATATCGTAGCCCGATTGAAGAAAAAGCTGCCGGAAATAAGAAAATTATCTCAGAGTCATGTCGATCTTATCGATAAGGCTATCAAAGAATGATAAAAAGCTTATTCTTGTTCGGATTTTGAATGAAAATTCTCGGCATTTCTGCATTTTATCACGATTCTGCGGCAGCTGTCATTCACAACGGCAACATTCTGGCGGCAGCGCAAGAGGAACGGTTCACTCGAAAGAAGCATACAGCTGAATTTCCAGCCCAATCGGTGAAATACTGTCTCGATTATTCCGGCTTTTCACTGGATGAACTCGACGCCGTGGCATTTTATGACAAGCCCTTGCTGAAATTCGAGCGTCTTTTGGAAACATACTATGGTTTTGCACCCAGAGGATTAGCCTCCTTCTCAGCCTCCATTCCTGTCTGGCTTGAAGAAAAATTATTTCTCAAACGCATGCTTCGTCAGGAACTGGGCAAAATCGAACGTTTTACCAAGAGCAAAATGAATCTGCTTTTTCCAGAACATCATTTATCTCACGCCGCCAGCGCGTTCTTCCCATCTCCTTTCAAAGATGCGGCCATTGTTACCATTGACGGAGTCGGTGAATGGGCCACGTCTATGATCGGTTATGGTCAAGACAACACGATCAAAAACATCAAGGAATTGCATTTCCCCCATTCGTTGGGATTGCTCTATTCCGCTTTTACCTTTTACCTCGGATTTGCGGTGAATTCGGGAGAGTACAAGCTGATGGGATTAGCGCCTTACGGCAATCCCACGAGTGAACGCACCGGCCGTTATACCCGGTTGATCAAGGAAACTTTGATCGATATTAAAGCGGATGGTTCTGTTTGGCTGAACCAGGACTATTTTTCCTATGCAACCGGTTTAAAAATGATTCGAGAGTCCAAGTGGGAAAAACTGTTCGGGTTACCGACGCGGACGCCTGAATCGGAAATTAAACAGCATCATTGTGATCTGGCGTTCGCCATTCAATCTGTTACAGAAGAGATCGTGCAAAACATGGCTATCGAAGCCAAACGGCTGACCGGTGCAAAAAATCTGTGTTTGGCTGGCGGCGTGGCTTTGAATTGCGTAGCCAACGGCAAATTGCTGAAAAGCCGAATATTCGACAATATCTTTATCCAACCTGCAGCCGGCGACGCCGGCGGTGCGTTAGGCGCTGCGTTAGCGGCGCATTACATCTTCTTTAAACAAATCCGTTCATTTAATCAGAAAATGGATGGCATGCAGGGCGCTTTTCTCGGTCCAGAGTATTCTGATTTGGACATTGCCTTGATGTCCAAAAAATTTAAAGCTGTTTACAAAAAATACGACGACGAAAGCAAACTGGCGCAGGACGCCGCCGAATTGCTGGCGGCCGGCTGCGTCATCGGCTGGATGCAAGGACGCATGGAGTTTGGGCCGCGCGCTCTGGGAAATCGCAGTATTCTGGGCGATGCACGAAATCCGGAAATGCAAAAAAAGCTCAATTTGAAAATAAAGCATCGCGAAGGATTCCGTCCCTTTGCCCCCGCAGTCCTGCAGGAGGATGCCCACTCCTTTTTCGATCTGGACAGCCCATCTCCTTATATGCTGTTGATCGCTCAGATTAGCGAAAAGCGGCGCAAACCTCTGCCCGACCGATATCATGAATGGCCGTTGTGGGCCAAGTTGTATCATATCCGTTCGGATGTACCGGCTGTCACCCATATGGATTTTTCAGCGCGCGTACAGACCGTGCAGCGTGAGACCAATGAACGGTTCTGGAATTTGCTTGACTCTTTTAAACAAAAAACCGGTTTCGGTCTTGTTGTCAATACCAGTTTCAATGAACGTGGAGAACCGATAGTATGTTCGCCGGCTGATGCGTATCGCTGCTTTATGCGCACAGAAATGGATTATCTGGTCATCGGCGATTTTTTGTTTGCTAAAACACAGCAACCGCAATTTGACAGCGGACGATGGAAGGAAAATTTCAAGCTGGATTAAAGATGAGCAACTATTCTATGAGCAATCCTCTATCTGAAAAAAAAGATTACTTTATAATCGCCGTCATTCTCATTTATATTACGGTCGGTTTGTATTTAACACCATACTATGTCTATCGATTGAATCCTGACGGCATATCTTATCTTGAAATTGCGGAAAAATACAGCCGAGGCGAATGGCGCGATGCTGTGAACGGCTATTGGGGACCATTGTACTCGTGGCTGTTAGCGCTGTTGTTGGCCATCGGATTAAAACCGTTATTGGGCGCGAAAATTCTATCACTCGCAGCCGGAGCAGCGACCATTATGGGCGCCAGACGGCTGATAAAAACGTTTCAGGTTTCACCAATCCTGCAGCGGGTTTTTATCCTTATCGCGTCCGTCAATATATTATTTTTTGCCTTGGTGTTTATCACTCCTGATTTATTCATTGTCTGTTTCTTGCTTTGGTACGCCGCCTTGATCTGGGATGTCCAATACGGCGTCCGTTTGAAAAATGCTCTCGTCTGCGGCGTTTTAGGCGGACTGGCTTATTACAGCAAGGCATATGCTTTGCCGTTTTTTTTCATTCATTTCACCTTGATGAACGGTTTGCACTATTTTAATGTTTTCCACGTCGTCGAAAAAAAGAGAATACGCAAAAGTTATCTCGTCGGCATCAGCGTGTTCCTGACTATGAGCGGCGCCTGGATCGGTTTGATCAGTACGAAATATCAAAGAATCGTCATCGGCACCGCAGGAACCTTTGATGCGCCGGTTCATTTACAGGATTTTGGCGGCGGCATGCCATTTTACTTTACCGGTTTTGTCGCGCCGCCGAACCCGAGCGCCATGAGCGCCTGGGAAGATCCCAGCTATACGGCCTTTAAACTTGCCTTGCCTTCCAATAAATCCTTTTGGCAGAAAGCCAAGTATCAAATTAGCACCACCGCAAAAAACGGATATGGCTTCTGGCTCATTATTTGGGGACGATATAATAAAAATATAGCGGCATTCTCAATGTATTTAAATATGGTCTTGATTCTTCTTGGACTGCTTTACATTAAATACGCTCGACAACGCATACGTCCCTGGATTTGGCTGTCGTTGGCCGGAACCTTTCTTCTTTATTGTTCCGGATATATCTTGTTGCTGGTGGACGAGAGATTTTTTTGGTTTCTGCTTGTTTTACTTGTTCTTGCCGGCATACTTGTATTGGATAAATTATCAGATGCTGTTCTGCGGCAAAAGCCATGGGTGCGCATCCTGACCATTGCCGTATTTATCCTGTTAGCCTGTTATCGTTCCGTAAGCAGCCTCATTCACATTAGAGATTCAGGAAAAGATTTTTATAAAGTCGCGCAAACTTTAAAAAATGATTACCGGATCCACGGCAACATCGCATCCGACAAAAACTGGGATGCATCCTTAATCATCTGCTATTTTATGGAATGCAGATATTATGGTCGTGTGGCCAAGAAAAATTTGCAAAAAGATGTGGCCGGCGATTTGCAGCGCTTCCATATTGATTATATGCTGGTATGGGAAAAGGCCGATCCGCGTTGGTTGCTCAGAGAACTTTTAGTGGATAAAGCTTCGCTGCCGGTCAAAGTATATTCCGTAAATGAAATGCAGCAGCAATGCCTATCAGTAAAGGAGATGTAATGGATTTTTTTATAGATTTGTGGAATTTTTTAAAAGAGAGAAAAAAGTGGTGGTTGATGCCTATCATTGTGGTGCTCTTGTTGCTGGGATTGCTGATTGTGATCGGCGGCAATAGCGCCATCGCACCTTTTATTTACACTATTTTTTAAGGAATTACCATGGATCGGGAAAGGAGCCTGGAGACCATTCTCACGCTGGTGGGCGCATCTATCATTCTGTTTTTTATCTTTAAATTGAATTTGTTCCTATTTATCGGTTTAGCTTTGGCGTGTAGCGCAATACTCTCCCAAAAGATCAGCCGATGGATCGCTGCGATCTGGCTCACATGGACGCAGCGATTGGGCGTCGTTATATCCAGAATTCTTCTCGGCCTTGTATTTTTCCTCATTCTTGTCCCGTTCGCTTTTTTAGCGAAACTTTTCGGCCATAAAGCATTGCTGTTATCGCGAAAAAAAGAAGACAGTTATTTTATCGCGCGTGATCATATATATGTCGATCGAGATCTGAAAAATCCGTGGTAACCCGGTCAGATTGATATAAAAAATATGAAACGCACGATCCTCTTGGGGGGATGTCATTTTGAGTATAGTAATGGCATTAAAGCCCTAATGACCCGAATAACAAAAAAAAGATGACAGGCCGAAGCATCTGTTCGCGTCGCTGTATGGGCCGCCACACCAGGAACAAGCGGCGAACAGATGGTTCGCCGCTTTGAGTGTCGAATTATGTAAAGATTATCCTGTCATGCGGCTCAGCATGTGAAATGGATTTTATAAGCCAAACAACAGCGCAACATTAATGGAATAAAAGTTGGATTTTAAATCTTTGGATCCGGGGAAAGCAGAAAAGTCGTAATCGATGAAATGGTAGCGGATATCGGCTGTTAATGTTTTACCAAATCCGAACGGCAGTTCCACGCCGGCGCCGAAATGCCAGCCGAGTTTTTGTTTGGTTTCGTCCTTAATATTCTTGAACAAAAGGGATTCCTGATCATAGTCAATGGTTGTGTTGTACCATCCCATCCCGGCCAAACCATAAACAAATGACAGGGGATAGATCAGCGCCGTTGCTGAAACCGGCCAGGTGCGCACAGTAATTTCCTTATCGGCGTATTTTTCCTGTCGATAATCAACCGAGCCCTCCACGCCAATGCCGCCCAATTTCAATCGCGCCAGAGCACCGACCATTAATTGCCCATTGTCCGCATCCGCAGTTTTGAAATACCCGACTTTGGGACCTACGCCAATCAATCCCAACGAAAAACTCGATGATGACAGGATCAACAAGACCCCGGCAACCAACATTAGAAATGTTGCACTCTTTTTCATATATTCCTCCTCATTTACAAAAGCTCCATCTTATTTTTAAAATCCAGCTCTAAAGCCATTTTTTCAGCAAACGGTAAAAAACTTGCCGCCACTCCATTTAAGACAATTTGCTTGATTTGCGCCCTGGAAAGAGAAAACTGACTACAAGCCAATTCATATTCGTGAGTTAACGTTGACTGAAAAATCTGTGGATCATCCGTGTTTAAGGTAACGACCACGCCGGATTGTAAAAATCGGTAAAAAGGATGATGTGCGAGATCGGCAACGATATTAAGTCGAATATTGCTCGTCAAACATTGCGTCAGGGGTATTTGTTTATCAGCCAAGAATTTGACCAATGCGGCATCCTCCATGGCGCGCGTGCCATGATCAATGCGTTCTGCATGTAAAAAATGGATAGCATCCCAGACACTGGCAGGTCCCATTCCTTCACCCGCGTGAACGGTGCGATGCATTCCTGCTTCGCACGCCTGGTCAAATGCCTGTTGATAATCCTTTTGTGAATAAGAGACTTCATCACCGGAAAGGCCAATGGCAACTATTCTTGGATGGTTTATTTCAAGTATTTCTTTAATTAGTTTTTCTATTTTTTCAGCTCCATGGTGACGTAATAAATTAACCACCAGGCGTGATTTAATAGCATGATGTGCTTCACCTTCGGTCATTGCCTTATCCAAAACCTCGAGCAAAGCTGGCAATTCAGCACCCAAATCCAGATATTTTTGCAGAGCGCAATCAAATTCCACATACCGGACATTTTGTCCGGCTAATTCGGCCAGCATCTCGGAACAGACCCGATAGAGGTCATCTGCGGTTCTCATATGATCCGAAACTATTTTCATGGCCTTGACAAAATGCGGCAAATCGCGAAAGTTGTATAATTGCAATACTTCGCCGACCGTTTGCGGTACATCAGACGACTTGTTGCGTTGCATGAGTTCAATGGCTGTGCCGGGTTGGATGGCGCCCTCAAGATGCAAATGCAGTTCAACCTTGGGAATTTGCCTGATGAAATCCATCATTTTTTGATCGATCAAAGGGACCTCGGCAACCTAAGCATACTGAATGTTCATTCTTATGTGGCAAAACCTCGCTGGTAATATATTGCATAAATTATGCAAATTCAAGAGTAAATTACAGGTAATTGACTTCTGTCACAGTAAGAGAGAGTGCGCCGAATTGTTCTTCTACCCTGCCGGTTAATAAAAAAGGCCTGGACTGATTCATCATATGCGCATATTTACTAAAAGTCTGAGGGAAAAAAATGGTTTCATATATAGCCGTAGTATCTTCAAAGCTGATAAATTCCATCAATTCCTTATTTTTCGTGCTTGACATTTTATACGTAATCAACCAACCTATGGTTTGAACATTTTCTCCGATATGATGATGCAAATCACAAGCGCGCACATACGCTAATTTGGTTACCGCTTTTTCATATAGTGAGAGAGGATGACGGGAAAGTAAAAATCCCAAACAATCCAACTCGTGTTGTAAGACCGTTTGTTCATCATAATTCGTCGGTTTGGGCAAAGAAGCGTCGGCAGCTGGCGGCTCAGCAAACAAGCTTGATTCGTTCTGTTTCTGTCGTTGCGAATGCCAGTGGTGCAATTTCCAGAGTAATTGTGGACGTGTGGCATGCAATTCCAACGCATCGAAACATCCCGATTTGATCAACAATGCGGCATCGGCAGGATCCGGTTTCACCGTGTGTAAAAAATGGGTAAAATCGTCAAATACCTGAACCTGCGCTCTAATGCGCAAGAGTTTTTCAACGAGCTTGGCAGAAAGTCCTTTGATCTGCATCAGGCCGACCCGCAGCGCATCTTGTTGGCCGGTGTACTGCAATTCACTCTGATTGATATCCAAAGGCAAAATCGTCAAGCCCATACGGCGCGCTTCGGAAATATAGGCAAAAGTCGAATAGTATCCTCCCCTATTGGAAATGACTGCCGCCATAAATTCCGCCGGATAGTGAGCTTTTAACCAGGCTGATTTAAAGGAGACCTGGGCATAAGAGGCTGAATGCGGCTTACAAAAACTGTAATCTGAAAAGCTGAGAATCATGTCCCATATTTTTTCACAGGTCTCGCGGGCAACATTGTTTTTCTGCGCGCCTGCGAAGAACTGCTCTCGGTAATGGTTTAACTTTTTTTCCGCATGTTTTTTTGAAATAATTTTTCGCAGATCATCCGCGGACGACGAATCGAACCCGGCCAAAGACATGGCCACTTTGGATACATCCTCCTGGTAAACCATTATGCCGTAGGTTTCTTTTAATATTTCCTGCAGCTGCGGATGCAAAGGTTCGTAGGGCGTTCCACGCAATCTACGCACATACTCGTTAATAAAATAATTGGCTGCCGGGCGAATGATGGAGCTGTGAATGACCAGATGTTCAAAGTCGCCTTTTCCGGTTTTCTTTTGCAATTGTCGCATGGCCGGCGATTCCACATAAAAAACGCCGATGGTGTCTCCTCTCGCCAACAGGGACTGCGTTTGCGGATCATCCAACGGATCCCACGTCGCATAGTCTATTACCGCGCCGTAATTTTTTTTAACCGCTTTAATAGCATCGCGAATAACGGCCAGGGAACGATTGCCGAGAATATCCATTTTTATCAAACCCATATCTTCGGCCTGGTCTTTTTCCCATTGCACCACTTGCAATCGTGCAGCATCTCGCGGTACACCGCCTTCTTCAGCTGAATACAGTTTTAATATTTTTTTTGCCGGTTGCACCGGAACATAACGATCAAGACCGTCAGGGGCGATAACCACTCCGCCGCAATGAATGGACAGATGTCTGGGATAGCCGCGGATTTTTTCCGCCAATTCCATCATTTCAGGCCAGGGTGGGCGAATCTCGACATTTTTAAATAACGGATGCGAACTGACCATATTCTGTAAATGATCCGGTTGCCAATAGCCGGAAATTCGTTTGGTCACCTGGGTTATTTCAGATTCCGGCAACCCATATACCTTGGCAATCTCATGCAAAGCGGAACGCGCTTTGAAAGTATTGTGATTGGCAATCATGGCAATGCACCCGGTGCCGTATTTCTTGAACAGATAGTCCAGTACGTCATCGCGTTCATCCCATGGGAAATCCACATCAATATCAGGAGGATCCTTTCTGCCCGGATTGAGAAAGCGATCAAAAAACAGATCATATTTTATGGGATCGACATTGGTGATGCCCAGACAATAGCTGACCAAACTGGAAGCGGCAGAACCACGCCCACACGTGCGCGGTGCCTGCCGTACGGCGTCAGCGACCACCAAAAAATAGGGAGCAAATCCTTTGGATTTGATTAATTGCAGTTCGTACTCCATTCGTTTCTGAATCACCGGAGTCAACTTGCCATAACGCCACAGCACGCCCTTCCTCACCTGATCATCCAGATACGAATGGCTGTCTTCGTTATTAGGTCCATGAAACGAGGGAAAAATGGCGTGTTCAAAATCGAGGTTGAAAGAACATTGTTGCGCTATGAGACGGGTGTTGCTGATCGCCTCCGGACAATCTGGAAAGAGAGACTCGATATTCGCCAAAGAGGCATGGGGACCGGCAAGTTCATCCTCGGGTATGGTGGACAAGGTCACATTTAAATCAATCGCACGTAGCAGCCTGTGCAGGCTATAATCTTTTTCGGAGATAAAATAAGCTGCTTGCGAAGCAACCACGGGTAGACTGTTTTTTTTCGCAAATCGCACCATTTCCTCGCGATTTGCATGCGGGATAACCTCCACATAGACGTCTGCGGTTTGCCGAGATTGCACCAAGCGTTGCAGCAATTGCAGATGATTGGATAAAACAATCAGGCCATGATGATCTTGCGCCAGAGCGACAGGTAAATCAAAAAAGTTGTCCCGATGAATGGCTGTAATCAATTGACATAGCCGGCCGTAGCCGGCAAAATTTTTAGCCAGTACAACCGCATGACATGCTGATGTTGTTAAAAAAGAACCGATAATGGGCTGCAATCCCAGCTCGCGCGCCTCCTGTAAAAACCACCCCAGTCCGTAGAGGCCATTGGTGTCGGTGATGGCCAAATGGCTGCCTTTCTGCTCCCGGACATGGCGACACAGGTCGCTGATGGTATTGGCGCCGCGACATAGACTATAGTACGAATGAACATGTAAAGGGACAAAAGAAGCCATATTTCCTTATTTCAAATACATCATCTTTATCTGACGAATTTGATTTTTGCATAACAGTCTCGCCAGGTACACGCCCGATGGCAATTCGCCCGGACTCCATTGCACACAATGCTCACCAGCTGCCATAGTTGTTTCAACAAGCACAGCCTGTTGTTTGCCCAATACATCAAAAACAACCAATTGAACAAAGCTCTTTTCCGGTAATGAGAATGAGAGCGTCGTGACCGGATTAAAAGGATTGGGATGATTTTGTTCTAGAGTAAAAGAGTTCACAATAGACACGGATTTCTGCTCTACTTTGGTGGCCAAAGATTGCACCTCATTGGATGGTTCGCTCTCTCCGCCGTCGTATTCAGCTGTGACCTGATAATAGTAAAGACCGTTGGCGAGAACGGGATCGGCATACTGAGTAGCGCTAACATCCACAGTGGCTATTCGCGTGCCGTTGTTTTTCGCACCGGTCGTTGTTGAACGATAGACATGAAAATATTTTATCGTCGATGGCAGTGAATGACCCATTTGACTATATATATCTAATTCATAAGGCGTGCCATCCTCAGGCCACATATCGGGATCAAAAATGCTGACGCCAAGATAATATACACCCACCGGCAGATCCGTGAGCTCGATAAATTCATAGGTAGAGTCGCCCGATTCGATAGAATAGTCAACAAGGTAACCATCACTATCCAAGAGGTAAAGATCGCAATCGAGATAAAATCCGCCTAACACGATCAAAAGTTCGGGGCTGGTGATTTGGATTTTATAAAGGTCCTCGATATCATCTATAAGATCATCGCCAAGATCTATTTCCTCCTCACCAACATCAGCGACTTCCGCGTAGCCATTAACAAATATGACGGAATCCGGCGGCAAGCTCTGAGCTTCAGAGATTTGGTTATTGGGTTCTTCCTCATCCACGGTGATATATGATTTTGGCGGAGCCGGATCAGCGCGCCGGTATCTTTTAGCAAGAACTGTCTTGACAACACAGGAACGACCAGGGCCATAGCTGCCGTTTAGTCCAACCGGCGGCGCCAGCATGTCGGAGGAAGACGGCGCTTCCCAGGTCAGGAAAATTTTTCCCAGAGAAGCCTTGACCTGCACCGCATTGGACGCTGTAGCCACAAGACCGGCGCCCACAGTTACCAGAACATCATATGTGCCAATTACGGCATTTTGATTGATATTGACGCTCGCGCGCAATTCAGTACTGCTGATAAACTGAAGGCTTTTAACGACAATGCCGGTTCTACTAAACGACAAAACGGCCTCTGCGGTCAAGTTCTGTCCAATAATCGTCAGCGTCTGGTCCAGAGCGCCGGCAGCAAAAATAGCAGGCGACACAGAAGTAATCTGCGGTTGCAAGACTGTCGTACTGGTTTCAAAAGCGCCGGTAAAAACCTTGAGTTCATATTGTCCGCCATTGACTTTTCTGATAAAAGCTTTACCACCTTCGCTGCTGACACTGGTGTTGGAATAACCGTCTATTCCCATCACAACAACTCGATAAGTAGACGGATTCGGTAATGCTTCCGTTCGACCGTTATCGGGCAATTTTACCTGCATGGCCGCTCGCTTGCCGCGTTCCGGATAATCATCATTGGCCGCGATAAGAAAATCTTCCGGATCGTACAATTCGACCAATGGATCCGGAAGCGCATTGGTGCTGATGCCATTTACGGCAATGCGAATCGTTGTGCCGGGCGCAGCCTGAAAGAGATAGGAGTCACGTTGTCGGGTATTTGTGATGTTGCCTTTTTTTTGCGCGACCGTATTTTTCTCAGACTCTGAACTCACAGCGAGTTCAACAGGATCATAAAAGCCTGCTGTTTCCAGACGAGTATAATAAGTGCCGAATGACTGGCCGTCGGGCTGTGTATCATAGCCTCGACCCAGATAACGATAAAAACCGGATTGGATCAGATCCATGCTAATCAGAGCGGCATCGCTTTTATCTTGAGAAGTGTCATCGCCAAAGCTGCTTTCATTTTTGCCTAAAGCAGAACCGTCCGGGGCAATGAGTTCCAGCATGGGATCCAAAGCGTTAGCGGATGCTTTGCTGCGACGCATGGTAATCGTCGTGTAGGCAACATCGCTGATAGGACCATACGCGGCATGACTATCGCATAAAAAGTTCAACGCATGAACTGCGTCGATGGTTGCCGATACTGGAGCGGTAATGCGAACATATCGGCAGCCGGTCAAGCCACTGCCGGTTAGATCAAAATTTTGCGTGCCGGAACCGGAACCAAGGCTGACAAAAGTATTATCAAATGGCGTTTGACTGACAGCGATATTATAATTACCGCTGGAGCAAATAACGGATAGGTCGGCGCCAGGTGCATCAACTATTTCCTGGCCTGAACCCATATCGACAATAACCGTGTTAAAACCCTGAAAAGGCAGTGTCACGTTGGTGCCATTGCCTTTGCCGAGTATGGCAGCCACACCTGCAGACATATTTGGCACTTCCACTGAAGCGGGAATGGGAACCTGAGCCAAATCGATTACAGTCCCCTCTTCAGGATCTGAAATTCCTGGAGCCGGCGCCATGGGTGTGGACAAATCGATCCGCCCATTGGGAAACAAACCAGCTCGTGCCGGCCCTCGCGCACGCACCGGCGGAATGCCAAAAGGAAACCCGCTGTTGGATCTTCCCGGCGGCAGTAACACGGCAATGGCAAACGGCGCGGCAGTGGTGGGATTGGCGAACTTGAACAATCCGGTCTCTGCAAAAGAGCCTATGCCTGGTCCGGCATTAACCAATGTTTCTGTCCGTGGCGCCGGATGGTTAAAATAGGTGTCCAATCTAATCGCACGTGCTACTTCATTCTCACCGTTAATGATCTTGCGCGGCAAACCAACATTGCCGGCCAGATGAATCTGGTACATGGCCGGCAACGGTCCGTATGAGCCGCCGGTTGTGCCCTGCAGTTGCGCTTCAACGGAAATGATGTACCAGCCGTCCTGAGATACGGGGAATTGTACGGCAGCGTTGCAATTGCCAATATTGAGTAAATTCCCATAGGTAGGATTTTCATTTTTATCGAACAATTCACCAAATGGATAATTGGGCAATTTGGCTGGTGAAATCACTTTGCCCAGCAAAGTCAACGGTGCCAGCCTGGTGCTGGTGTTGAGCAAGCGCACGGCCACGGTGCCGTCATTGGAACTGCCGAGGAACATATAAGCCTGACGCCTGCGTGGACCCGTTTGATCGAACCTGCCCTGCACCAGAGGCGGATTAGCCCGGGTCACCTCGTCATACAGCAAGGGCCGCGGTGGGACGAAACGCATGCGCCGTCTGCCTTCCACCCAGGTGTTGTTGCGCTTTACATAAATCACCACCACAACATCGCGCGGCCTGGTATCAGGGATTACTCGTATATTGGTACGATCCCCGACCAGATCAGCCGGCACCCGGACCAGAATCGAATCCGGAGTGGCCTCGATAATCTGCGCCGGAACGCCATCCATTTCGACGCGGAGATTGTCCTTGTTGCTGCTAAAGTCGCTGGCTTTGGTGTAGAATGGAACATCCTGCCATACCGTAATGGTTTCCAGTGAATCTTTTTTAACGAATTTATAGAGACCAATAATGGCGCAAATTTTCGTCGTAGCTTTTTCATACATAAGCATGTCCGGGACGAGTGCCCCGCCTATGTCAAAAAAAATGCCGGCTGAAACCGAAATCAGACTGAATAAAGTATCCTTATTCGCACTATAGACAAACGGATAGCCAAGTAAAAAATCAATCTCGGGACACTCTGCTGTTGCTGAAAGGCTGAATGGTCCGGTTTTGGTGGGCCAATAGCCATCGGATACACTCAAATTAGGGCAACTTTCTAACAATTTTTCAATCAAAGCGCCCTGTAGAGGGGAAAAGGCGACGGTGATACCATCATGGGTTGTGACGGTGTCATCTAAGACCGTTTGATTGCCTGTGCCGGTAAAAGAAACGGAAACGTTTGCCTTGGCCGGAGACTGGAAGGTAAGCACGCTATCGTCTTTTAAAACAGCTGTAATGGATTTGGGAAGAGTATAAACGAGCTTGCCGTTGAAATGTGCATAGCCGCAGAATTCGGCGCTGAGTTTAACTTCAGAACTGTCGAGAGGCAGCTTTTTACGCAAAGTATCCGTTGCCATGACGCTGGTAGGAGTGCACCGTTTATTGGTTACGATGGTCACCTGTTGTTCGTACAAATAGCCTTCGTAAAGCGACTGGGTTTGAGCATAAAGTGTGGGCAGTATCACGGCCATAAGGAGCATGCTTGATACCATTGCTTGCAAAATGCAATGAATCTTTTTTCCATGACGCATAACCAGACCCTTTCAGTTTGAGTGGTTGGTGCGTTAGATGTGCTTATCAGGTTGTTGGTAGATTCCGGAGGATCCCCCTTTTTGCATCACCCGCTTGCATCAAATTTCTTTTTGAAAGATTGTATAAACTTTGGACAGCCGTGCATCCTGCATCACTTCGCCCACGCGAATGACCATCACGTTATCCTCTAGAACCCAACCGAAATCGCAATACTCCAGGCCTTTCTTTTGAGAATAGATTTTTTGCTTCCATAACATGACGCCGTCTAATCCCAAACGACGGTATTTTCTTTTAACGCCCATGTAGCCCAGTCGGAATCCGGTAATACTGCCTTTGGTCAGCAACATGCGCGCGGCACGCAGCCATTCCATGCGTCTGAAAATCGATCCCGGCTTCATTTTTTCAAAAATATTGGGCACGCCGCCAAAAACAGCGGCCAGTTCTCCGCGCACATACAGAAAAATAAACAGGCCCTTTTCCATGATCAGCTGCATATCATCCACGTTTTTATAAAACTCTTCTTTTGTGAATGGTACAAATCCCCAATTGTCGTTCCAGGCGTCATTGTAAACCTCCAGCATTTCTTCCTTGCGCTTGGCCAGCGGGCGTTGTCCCCAGTCCTCGATGGTGACCTCATAACGATCAATCACTTTTTGCGCTACACGAGCCCATTGTTCGTCCATGGGTCGATCCACCGGCACTTCCCAGGATTTCACCCGTTTTACCTGTTCAAAACCGGCCTGGCGCAGCAGTTTTTCATAATACGGTTTGTTATAATGATAATAGATCACCGGTCGGGTGTCGAATCCCTCGGTCAAGCATCCGGGCGTGGCTTCATTGACCGGCAAATTCTGCGGCCCCCTGAGTGCGGTCATGCCTTTGCTCTTGCACCATTCGCCGGCAGCCTGCACCAGGGCGTTGGCCACCGTTTGATCATCAATGGATTCAAACTGACCGAAAAAGCCGACCTTGTCATGCCAGTGGGCATTATGGTTGTGATTGACAAAGGCGTTGCAGCGTCCGACAATCTGACCATCCATCATAGCGAGAAAAAAAGTCATTTCGCAATGCTGAAAAAGTAGATTTTTCGGTTCAAAAAAACCGGTCATGCCGATCAGGGAAAAACCGAGGTATTCGTAATCGAGGAGCGGCACATATTGCGGATCAACAGCGTAATGTTGCCAGTGAAAATCAATAAACCTTTTCAGATTTTTCCAATCCTCTTTGGTTTTGTTGGAAAATTGCAGGATGCGAATATCGGTCGCCATAACTTTCACCTTTATGTTTGGGATACTAGTAACTGCATTTTTTTGCTTCATCGCCAAAAGCGTGCAACAGGGGCAAATCCGCGTCAAAGAAATGATCCGACGGGCTTAAAATAAAACCGCCATGTGCACCCGCTTCTGCAAAGCAGCGACGGACTTCTGCGCGGGTTTGTTCTTCGCTGCAATTCTTAAAAAAATGAAATTGATCGAATCCGCCGATCATGCAGACTTGAGCACCAATGCGTTGTTTGGCCTCTGCCAGGCGTACATCTCCACCCATTTCGGACGGTGTAAAAGTTTCCATGGCATCCGGCTGCATGGCCGCGATATGTTCCAACATGGGCATCATACCGCCGCAGGTATGGTAAACGACGCGCTGCCCGGCTTGATGCGCTGCGGCGATAATGGGTGCGTCATAGGGCGCAACAAATTCATCAAACACCCCGGGGGAAATGACCGTTGAAGAGGCATCCCCCCCGCCCAGTTCCAGCACATCGTAATGTGCACCGGCCAGAGAATGGGCAAAATCCAGCTTGCGTCTCTGCAAAACAGTCAAAAATTCATGCACCCATTGCGGATCATCAAAGGTTTCCATGATAAGCAGATCAATCCCGTATAGACAAGCGGCGTCCTGCCAGGTGCCCGGCTGACCGAATAAATCGAAGCAGATAAAGTGGGAACGGACCAGGCCTCGTTCGCCAAACTCTTGCGCATATTTATTGACCTCTTGCACATCACATACAGGCGACGGTAAAAATTCAGCGACAAGATCGATGTCACGCTTGTTTTTTATCAGCCGTTCTGCAACCCAGGTTGTATAATCATTGGATTGCAAAACAGTTGTAAGCGTTCCCTTTGGAGTTATGATATGAAACCGTTCACTTTTATAAGTAGGGTCCGGAACCGGTTCACTGGTGATGCGCCACTGATCGGTAATCACGCGACGGGAGCGATAGCGTTCAGGCTCCGGTTGTTGCGGATCATAATACTGTCCTTTGGGCGAATCAGGTTGCAAAAGTTCCAACCATCGGTAAGCATCCAGTCCAAAATGATCAAAGAACTGATCATAATCGATGCCCTGCATATGTCGCTCCAGAAAGTAGGGCATGACGTGGTGCGTGGTCGCCGGCAAATGATCCGGTTTCTGCCGCTTGAGTGCGGCCAACATGCGTTGCTTGCTCGTCATCACACCCACTCCTTTGCCGCCAGTTCAATAAGCAGTTGTAATCGTTTATGACATACTTGCGTTGTTTCCAGCAGCGGCGTCTGATGTGTTTCCAGGGTTACGTGCGGAACAATGGCATCGCGATGGAGTGCGACGATTTGTCCGACCCAATTGACTCCACCCTCGCCCAACATTTTGCATCCCTGACGGGCGTCCACAACAGCATCTTTGACATGTACGTTTCGTATATAAGGTTTGAGCGCTTCGTAACCGACCGGATAGGGCAATTCTCCCGTACTTATGGCATTAGCCGGATCCCAATTGGCAGATAAATTTTTTCTATCCGCTGCTTTTATTAATTTGGCGGCATTGGATCCCGAGTCACAATAAAATCCGGGTTCATTTTCAATCGCGATGGTCAAGTCGGCATGGGATGCCAGATCAGCCAGCTGCTGGTAGAGGGCGATCACCTCCGCCTCTGGAGTCTCATCACGCAAAAAGCTGAAACTGATTATAGTCGGCGCCCGCAGTTCTTTGGCCATAGTAAAAGTGTTGGGCAGCGTTTCTTTAAACGCTTTTTGTATCCCGTTGAGATCAGACGGTTTTATTTTAAAAGTGCCGGGAGAAAGTGCGGTAATTTGGATGGTATGGCTTCTGACGAGATTCAGAATATACTGATAATCGGCTGCATCGATATAGGGTATGCGTTTTTCATAGCTGCCGATGCAGCGCAGTTCATATTTGCGAATGCCGAGTTTTAATCCTTCCGTGATAGCGGTGTGAATATCCAAAGCGATTTCATCCGTGACTGCTGCAATTTCCAACATGCGATTTTATCCTTTCTGCAAAGCCGATTTTTCGATAATATAGTTCGGGTTGATACGGGGTTCATCCTCCATATGCTTTTGCATGAGCGATATGCGCTTGACAAGATTTTCACCAAATCGCTTGCCGTGAATGAGCGGCGTCTCTCCGTTTTCTGCTATGGGGATGAATTCGATTCTGGCCGTTTGCCATAATTCAAGCAGCGCCTGCGAGTTGGCAATTTCTTTTGCCATCATCTCACGGATCATGGCGCGATAGCGCTTTTTTTCACTTTCCTGATCCGCATGCAAATAACCATACACGCCGGCGATCCAGGCATTGACGCTGTGTTGCGTACGGAACCAGCATTGCAATGCGCGCAAGCGAATCCATTGATCATATAAAACATTGTTGGGTTCGACCTCGGCATATTGCGTGTTCAATTTTTCCTCAAGAATCCGTATGGCCTTGTCCAACGGCGGCCACAGATTTTCATCCATACGCTGCATATCCAGTTCACAACGATCCGGCGTCGCCAGAGTGAATAGAACATCTTGAGACAAATCGACATTGTTGGGATTATGCGGCGTAGTACAGATATAGTCCTCGTAATAGCTGCGCTCCTGTTCCGAAACCGCTTCTAAATCGGGAACAAACGGCCGCTGCCAGAGTCGGAACCAGGTAAAACCAAATGTGGTATACAGTCCGTTGGTAATCGGATAGGCCAAAATCGCTTCTTCAGCCAATTTCCACGCCGCCAGGAGCGTTGCATATTGCTCCTCCCCGGCCCATCGTTTTGCTGTTTGCGCTAAAAATCGATCAATATCCAGATTCGCATCTGCTGCAAAAGCTGCGACCACTTCTTGATTCACGCCATAGGGAACCAGATTGGGAGGATTGGCGCCACCCTGATGCGCAATGCAATCCAGGCCAGCCTGATGCATGGATTTTATCTTACGAAATGTCAGCCATGGATAGGGAATACCCAACAACGGTTCAAAAATAGTGAACGAACCACAGCTAAAATTAAAATGGGCCAAACTGCCGCGTTCGTCAAGCTGCCTGAGCAACGGCAGTTCCCGATCGTCGACGTAATTTTGGTATATGGAGCCGCCGGCGACCTCTTTAATTTCAGGATACCGGGGATGGCTGTAATGCAAACTCCAGCCCACGGCGAACAGTGAATTGGTTTCGACATCGATGCGGTCGGTCAATCCCTGCCAGATGGTTTCGTGTTCACCATAAAAAGATTCCATCCGGGTAATGATCCGAAATTCCGGGTTGATGGTTCTGCCGGCATCACGCAAGGTGCGCAAAAAACGCAAAGCATTTTCACCTGCCTGTCGTGCGATTTCAGCATCATCTTTCCATTCCCGAATGAGGAAAGCGCCGCCGTTGCGGCCCACGTACAGGGACTTGGTGTGTTCAAAACCCGCGCCGCTGTCGTTGGTCCAGACATCCATATAGGCAAGTTGCGGCGCCTCACGCAACAGCTTTTGCAGCATATCCGCATAATGATCTAGAACGCGCGGATGCACAATCGACAAATTATAACGTGGTTTAAAACTGCGGAAAGGATGATCCACACGTGCGCCGCGCAGCATGGGGTATTTCTCAAACAGCTGTTCAGGAACAGAGCGAGGTTCAAAACAAAGCAATCCGGGCGTCAATCCGTATTTGGCTGCATAGCGCGCGTTTTCTTTTAACCGGCTTAGATTCGCTGATAAATAATAAAAAGGATAAATGCCCTTATTCAATTCGCTGTAAACAAATTGATCCAACGCCGGACAATAGGTGTAGAACATCGGATAGGTTTCGCCAACAGGTCCGGTCTCCAGAGACATGGGAAAAGCCAGTCCGTTTACCTCCACGTGCGTGAACCCAAGCCGCGCCAATTCACGAAAATAGGCCTCACGGTCTAAATTTCTCAGCAGGCGTCCGCCCTGATTCAGAAAATGATCATAGGTGGAACGATACCAGCGAAAGGACCGTTGCTGCAACACGCCGGATTTCCAAACCGATACATTATCTTCGTTATGATGGTCCATCAAGCGCATCAGCCAGGCGTAGAGATGATGCGCCTTGGATGACCACAACATTCCTGCACCGGTTTCATCGATTTGAAAAAAGACATTATCCCTTTTGTCTGTCTGCAAAGGAAGATGATAACCTTCACCAACCGCAATCGTCAAACGACCGGCCTGTTTTTCAACCTTTGCTTTTTTTGATTCGAGTACAATGGCTGGAAATTGAGACGCCAAAAATTCGGCGCAGGTTTTACAGACCGGCTCTCCCTGCAACGGGTAAACGACGATTTGGATATGGCTGAAAGCGTCAGCTAATTTCATAATCCGTTTCCGATTTTATTCAAACCATATCCTGATTTTCCCGGCATTCCTGATTTGCGCTTTAAAATCCACATAACGGCTGGATTCTATCTTGACCATTTTGAACGGTATTTTCTCTTTTTTGCACGTCACTTTGTTGACCTGGACCGTATCCGGCAACAGCACATGAAAGTGAACATCGCTTTTGCTTGTCTCAATGTCAAGCGCCATATGATCAGACGCAAGATCGTACCTGTAATTGAATTGCGCATCCGAGGCCGGGTAATGCAGGCACACCTCGGCTTCCTGCACGTCAGCGGCATTCCAGCGCGGGGCCAGAGTCACTCGGCGGAACAATTTATGATGATCCACCACGCCTGCCAATCCTTCAAACAGCGCGTGCGCCATGGCGCCTGATCCCCAACCATCCGTGGGCATGGCATCAGGGCTGGTGCTGGTTTCGGCTGTGCTGTTCCGTCCGTCCGGAAAATACCACAGAAAAGTGGCCTTTTCTTTTTCAATCATTTGGTAATATCGGGATAAAATATCCACGCCATACCATTCATAACCGTGTTCGAAAGCGGCGCGCGCCAGTTCACCGCCTACCAGGGGCATGATGCCGCCATTGCAATACGCGCCTTTTACCAGCACGTCATCGCCAAAAATGCCGTCGGGAAAAGGCGGATCAATGGAAAACCACTCGGCGAATGCGTTGCCTTTTTCTTTGCGCGTCAAATACTCCTGCAGAATCGACTTGGCCATGGCGTGATCGGTCACGCCCCGATTGATGGCCATGGGATTGCTCAAAGACAATTGCTCCGCTTCATCAACTCCGGCAATGGTCACTGGTGATAGTTTGACAAAATGCGTATAAAAGCGACCATTCCAGCAGAGTGCGTTCATGGCCTTGCGCAATTTTTTTGCTTTAGAAAACCACCACCCTGCCTTTTTCTTGTGACCCAAATAGTCGTATAAGCGGGCCATGATCATGAACGCTTCATAATAGCCGCTGTTGTCGCCGTGCATGATGCCCCAAAAAGTATGATCATCAATTTGCATTTGCAGCCAGTCATGCCGTCCGGCTGTGTAGGCGAAATCCCAGGTATCAATGGTGTACGGACGTTTGACCAGTTTATGCTCCTTATCCCAACGCCAGGGATGAGAAAGGATATAATGCAATGCGTTATCCATATGCGGCAGCATTTGCTTGATCCATCGGTCATCACCGGTACATTGCCAGGCCAGGTAGGCTGCCTTGACAAAGCGATATTCAACATCCGCTTCTACCGGCACACGTACATATTTGGCCCAATTCTCGCGTTCACTGGGCAATTTTTCCGGAAATACCGTATAATAGTCAAAAATGCGGCCGTTCAAGGCCTGGGTCTCGGCGAAATGCTCTAGACAACTGGTCACGTCGTTTTCAAAATATTTAAAACAACGCATCATATCGCTGTGATCGCGGATCCAAATGGAACGGGCATCCGGTGAACGATAGCCGCGGATTTTTTTATCGTCCATGACAATATCGAGGTAATTATTGCGAAAAAAATCCCGGATTACAGGATATAATCCGTTCCAGGCCGGTTGATCTGTTTTAATAGCTGTTTTTTCACTCATGGTGGTCTCCTTTACAGGTGCCAAGTTAGCCAATAATTCCTTTCCAGTCAACAATAATCCTTTTTTTAGCTTGCTTTATTGCCGGATGTTGAATATTTTATTGTTTCTAATTTTAATCGTTTGAAAGGATTTTACCGCTTATGGAAATGGCAGAACACGTCTATCATGATGATCCCAAAGTGGGCCCCATAGACGTACAAACCAACCTCCCGGATACCCATTATTTTTTCATCGGCAACGGTCATATTCTCGGCGCTGTGCAAATTTGTGCAAATGACAGCGCAACCACGATTGGTCTGGCTCTCATGCACCCCGATGTGTTTCGGTCTAAGAGAAACGCTTTGTCCATGGACCCGGAAAACGGATTACGGGCGACCCAGATCGACATCATTAACGAAGCCTATCGCTTCCAACCAGACCCCAAGCAGGTGGAATCTGACTGGATAGACTTTCAAGGCGTTCCGGCTGTACAGGTGCGCTGGGGCGCCGGCCAGTTTAACGTAACAGAAATTTTTTATTGTCCTGATCGGTGTTTGCCGCGCCTGTTGCGCTTGCTAGAATTTGAGAGTGTCGTTGAAGAAGAACAAACCCTGGTCATTGAAACCGGTCTATTGCAGGAAAAAATCTCTACGCAAATTTTTCTAGCCGGCAAAGCAAGCAGTAGTTTGACCTTAACCTATGAATTGGTTTATGATGAAACGGTAAATGCGACTCTGACCGCTTTACTGATGCCGGAGGCGGAGGCTGGGGCTGCAACCGAGCAAGCCATCAGCCCGGATTCGGCAGAGGAATTTCCAGAACAAACGGCGCCGGCAGCGGAACAGGCAATAGGGCAGGAACCGGAACAAGAATCTGAGCAGCAGCCGGAACCAGAACCATCTTCAGGAACCGAGATAACACCAGATTCGGAACCGGATGCCGGCAAAGAGAGTCAGGAATCGGCGCAACCAGTCCATCCGTGGCGAGCGCAAATGAGAATCAGCGAGCCTGACGAGATTGCTGCACCGGCAAAAGAGTTCTGGCAGAATTTACTGCAGGCTTCTTTTGCACAACCGGTTTTAGATCATCTTTTCCGCACAGCCAATACCTGTATGCAGCAGGTCGTTTCAGAACAAGGCGCCGTTGATGCCTCCATCTGGCAGTACAATCTAGAATGGGTGCGCGACCATTCCATGATGGCCTTAGGGCTGGTTATGTCCGGCAATTATGCGCTGGCAAAAACCATGCTGGCTCGATTATTGACTCATTTTGTTTCAGAAGAGGGCGACACCCTGGATTCCAGTCGTAAACGGCCTCATCAGGAAATAGAGCTGGATCAAAATGGTCAACTGTTGCTGGCCATCAAGACATACATCGATTTTACCGGCGATATCGGATTCGCCGAGCAACATTGGGAAAAAATCAGCGCTGTGGCCGATTTTCCGTTACAACGCGTTTTTCATCACAAAGAATCAGGTTTGCTGCATAACCGACGCGAATTTTGGGAACGCCATTCACAATTCGGCATCAAAGACGGAATGGAAATCAGCTATCAGGTTTTTGTTTCCATCGGTCTGGCTTGTGCCGCCGGCCTGGCCAAGGAATTGGAAAAAAACAAGCAATACGAAAAATGGTCCAACGAAAGCGCACGGCTCAAACAGGCTGCTCTGACCGATCCGAAATATCGGCTAATCGAACATGGTCATCTGGTCAAGCGCCGCCTGCTGAACGGCCAGGTGCAATCGGATGTCATCGCCCATCCTAATATCGTGCTGCCGCCAGGCGTGCCCATGGGCGAGGCCATTCCCCACTTTTTAAATCCGGACAGTTCCATTGCTCTGCCCATCGCCTGGGAGTTTATTGATCCCAGAGGCGAATTGGCGAAAAACACCCTTTTTCAAACCGAACGGCTTTGGAATCAACGATGGTCCTTTGGCGGATATGGTCGTTATCACGTCAGTTCAGAACCGGATTCTCCAGGGCCCTGGCCTTTTGCCAGCATTTTTATCGCACGCGCCTATCTGGAGCAGGGTCAGGACGATAAAGTATGGCGTGTGCTCAACTGGATGAACGGTCTCACCGGAGCACGCTCCGGCAGTTGGTATGAATTCTATGGACCTCGCCCCAGTCCGCCGTGTCCACAGGTCGGGTTTACTCCCTGGACCTGGGCGGAACTGCTTCTCTTTTTCGTACACCATATTTTAGGCATTCGTCCTAATAAAACTAAATTAACAGTGCGTCCGCGCCTATTATCCGGCGCTGGAACAATGAATGCCTCTTTTAATATTCAGGGCAGGCAAATCCAGCTTACGGTGCACAAGGTCGGTGAGAACGAGTCAGCGAATGCTTTGGTGAACGGCGATAAAGTTCCCTACAGTATTGAAAAAGGACTGACCTGTTCATTAAAGAATGCCGAAACTCTGCAAATAGAAATCTATCAATAATCGGAAGAAAGGAACTGATATGTCGATTCTCGGTCTACACGTCATGGATTTCATGATTGTGATTGTTTATATCCTGGCCATGTTGTACTTGGGCATACGCGCACAACGCAAAACCAAAAACACCACCGATTTTTTCATGGCAGGCAGAAGTCTGGGCAAATTTTACCAGTTCTTTTTAAATTTCGGCAATGCGACCCATGCGGATCAGGCTGCTGCGGTATCTCGCGAGATTTACCGGCAGGGCATCGGCGGCATGTGGATACAATATCTGGTGTTGTTTCTCACGCCCTTTTACTGGTTTACCGCTTTGTTATTTCGCCGCTCACGTGTGATTACACTGGGTGATTTTTATTGGGAACGCTTTCAAAGCCGTGGTCTGGGCGCCGCGTTCGCCGTCTTTACTCTGGTTATGGCAGTCATCGGCGGCGCCGCCGCCTATATGGTTGCCGGAAAAACCATGATGGCTTTGACGCCGAAACCCGTATCTGCTTATACGGTCATGGAAAAACAGGCCGTGGATGCGTTTCATGAATACCAGGATTTACGGCAAAGAGTGGAAAAAGGACTGCCGCTGACGGACACAGAAAAAAACCGCTATGAGATTCTGAACGATATGAACAAACGGGGCGAAATTAAATCAATGGTGTCCTATACGGATCCGCTGACGTTCTATCTGATATTTACAGCATTGGTAGGCGTATATACCATGTTAGGCGGATTGATTGCTGCGGCTTTTACCGATGCGGTGCAAGGCGCTCTGATCATCGTTTTTTCTGTGATGCTGATACCATTGGGATTATCCCGCATCGGCGGTTTTTCCGGTTTGCACGCATCCGTTCCGGATTTTATGTTTAACATTTTTGGCTCGGTCAAAGTGGGTGAGTACGCCTGGTACACGATTTTCGCCATGGTGTTGGCCAATCTCGTTTCCATCATTGCGTCAGCGCCTTTATTAGCCACCGCCGGTTCTGCCAAAGACGAGTGGACCGCACGATTCGGCATTTTAAGCGGCATGTTTTTCAAACGTTTTTTAATGTTGTTTTGGGCGTTGACCGGTCTGATCGCCATTGCACTTTATGCCGGCAAACTGCATGATCCGGATTTGATTTGGGGCGTGATGAGCAGGGATTTGCTGGTTCCCGGCGCTCTGGGATTAATGCTGGCCGGCATTCTGGCCGCTAATATGTCTTCACTGAATTCGCAATCCGTCACCAACTCGGCGCTTTTTATTCGCAATCTTTATGCACCCCTGGCGCCGAACAAAAGCGAAAAGCATTATTTGATGATGGGGCGCATCGCCATTGCCATCACTCTTTTGGGCGGAATTTGGGTGGCATTTTTTGTCGGCAATTTGCTTGATCTGTTCAAATATTTCATCTCCATGCCGGCCATCTTTGGCGCATCCATCTGGCTGGGTTTTATCTGGCGTCGCGTGACCAGATGGGCGGTCATTCTGCAGGTTATCATCTGTTCGCTGATCTATGCCGTTATTCCCAATCTTTTTCAATCCATGGACCTGACCCGTTTGCATCCCTATCTGACCCGGGAAACCAACGGCAGATACGTCACTATCGAGACCAAGGCATTAACCGAAGACGTTAACAGCGGTGCTGCGGCAGTTGTCGGCGAAAAAATCAAAAAACAGCAATACCTGGAACCGGCCGGCATCTTTTTTGAAAATGTAGCCCGGCAGAATCCCAACGATCCCACTTCAGGTAAAATCGGCCTGGGCCGTTTTCATGCAGAAATTTGGGTGTTGAGCTGGTTTGGTCTGGATTTCAGCAACGCTACCAAGGCGCAGCTGGTGGCCTACCGTTTCCTGTTCGATGCCCTGTTTCCGTTTGTCCTGCTGTTTTTGCTCAGCTATGTGACCAAACGCAACGATAAACCGGCTCTCGATTATTTTTTCAGCAAATTGCATACGCCGGTACAAAAGAATCGCGAACTGGAAGAACGGCTTATCGACGAAGGGGCCAGGCATCCGGAAAAATTTGAGAAAGACAAGATTTGGAAAGGGTCCAATTGGGAAATTCTTAAACCGGGTTGGAATGATTTTTGGGGATTCACGGTGAGTTGTTTGTTTGTGGTTGTGATCTTGATCTTGTTGTGGGTGATGGTTAATATTAAATAAAATATCGCGCTAGCCCAACTTCGACACTTGGGTTGTCTAAAAAGTAACTGTAGTAAGTAGTTCCGGCTTTAGCCGGAAATTTCTCCGCCTAAAGTCGGAACTACAAACTTAAAAAATAATTTAATTTTATTCGAACGAACAATAAGCTTGTTTGATAAATAAAAAACTCAACAAATTTTCTTTTTAGACGACCTCGATCGTTTCTTGCTTAATCATGCTCTTCCACCCGGATAATGCGTGTAATTTCTCAAGTCGATTTCTTCGCCTTTTTTGCTCCAGGGAATGCACCTTTCGGACGGCAATAAAGCTTTTTCATAGCAATTTTGCATAACACGATCCAATCCCTGGACATAGGTCAACCGGCTTCCCTCCTCGCCGACCGTTTGCACCAACAGCGAAGGGAATCCGACGATGTCGGGCATAGAGTCCTGAGCGCCGTTCACGCATAACGTTTGACTGGCAGCGGCGTCCGGGCCACAGGGCGGTTCCGCGCCGCTGTGCACCGCATTCATACAGTCCCACAGTTTTTGCAGATACACCGCATCCGGATCGCCGTATTCCTTCACTTTGCCGTCAAGAAATCGGGCGCGGATGATGGGATCAGCCAAAGAATAGGTCACCTTGGCCTGTTCAAATTCATATTGAAAGACCAGACCGCCGTCTTCTTTAACCGCGTGTGAAGCATAAAATAAAATTTCCACATTTTCTTCGGTATAACAACGCAAGGCCGCGGTGTCGAAATTTTCGATCGCATTGGCGCGATACAGTTCCGCCTGAACGCGCACCGGGCGGGCGCTCGTGCTTATCGATTTGCCCAGCACATAAAACATATTATGCAGATAATGAGCGGCGGCATTGTTGATGGGACTGTCCAGAATCCAATTACCGTGTGCATCCGCCTTTTTGCCGGCCCAGCTGTTGCGATGAAAATACTTTTCATCTCGAGGCCACAGCACCAGGCTCTTGAATTTCCTGGGCGAGCCCAAAAGGCCGGCCTGAATGTCCTTTTTCAGATTCAGGATGGCTTGATTATAAGACCATTGATAGCCGATGGCTACAAAACGCCGGTTGCGCATTATCGCCTGTTGCACGAGTGCAACTTCCTGAACAGTTGCGCATAGAGGTTTTTCACATAACACATGGCTGCCATGGGCCAGGGCGAGCTGCGTATCCGTTGCATGGTTTTGGATGGGCGAAGAGATTATGACCAGCTCCGTCTCGTGGCGCCGGTAAAACTCCCGCAGTGTTGGATAAATCGGAATCTGTTTGGCCTGCAGTTCTGCCAATCGGGGGCAAAGTTCCGGCCTGGGATCCACAACACCATCTAGGATATAACGATCCGGCTCTGTTTTATCAAAAAGACCGTTCAGATAGGTTAATCCATAACCGCCAATTGCCACCAGCGCCAGATGAACGGGTTTATTGTTCAACGCATGCTCCTTCTGAAAACTGATAATAAAAACGCCCTTTTAAAACAATGTAAAGGTAAACTACAACAATTCAAGTTTTATTGCAACTGGATTTTCGCAAAAAAAAACGCCACACAAAATTGTATGGCGTCTCTGAGAAAGTTTTAATGCAAGATTAATGGCTGCTCTGCACCGGTTGTGCGGCTGATTGTTCAGAGTCTTTTACCAGTTGGGCAAATTTGGGATCATCCTTAATCTCTTCGTTCAGAGCGATTTGTTTATCGCTTGAGCCGATAATATTTTTCTTTTTATCCAGTTGCAACGTCAGCACGCCGACATATTTGCCTTGCAACGGCGTTGTGACGACAATGTTTTTCTCTTCTTTTTGCGGTTTGTTGACCATATAATACTCGCCGCCCAGAACAGCAAGATCAATCTCAGGTGCAGCTGTCAATACTTTAATCAACTCTTCATGCTTGCCAAAATAAAGCAAAAGCACGATATCCGCTTTCTTGCGCAGGTGTGGGGCCAGGATTTTCGCCACTTCAACGGGATCTTTGTATTCCAATTGCGGCTCGCCTGGACGCGAAATAAATAACGGAGAAAGCTTGTTGTCGCACAATCCGAGAATGGCGACCTTGAGTTTCTTTATTGCCGGCTTTTTATCCTTGGCATTTGCCGTCAGTTCCTTGATCACATAAGGCGTTAAAAAGGTTTTGTTCGTTCCTGTTAGATACACATTAGCGGAAATAAAAGGCGGCTGTAAATCCATTTGCACTTTCTTTACAAAACTTGGATTCAGCTGAAATTCTTTGTAGCCGAAATTCATGGCGCTGTAACCCATCCAGGTCATAGCCTTAATCAGATACTCGTTTTGCACGCGACTAAAATCATCGCTGCCGCGGCTGAATCCGCCTGCATCTACAATGAGATTAAAATCGGAATTGGGTGTTTCATTTGCCAATACGGTAGCTCGCCGAGCCACTCCGCCGAAGCGATTGGTCTTTCAGCCACAGGGCGTCAGGTAGCCCATAAAATCATTTGAATGAAAGATGCTGAATTGAGCGGCTGCTTCTGTTGCTTTATCGGTTTGCGCAAAATTTACGCCGCCTAGAACAAACAGAAGAATAATCGGCACTCGCAGTAAAGATTTTTTCATATTATGCAAAACCTCAAGAGTGATGGATGAGCTAGAATTTATCGATATTGTAAACCTGATGCAATAATTATTTACAAATGCATCGAGTATTACTCTTCATGCAAAGATCAGGCCATTAATCGGCTCGGCTTCTTTCCCATGCTTTCGAGTTGTCATTTAACTTTTATAACTATATAATTATCAACAGATTTAACATCAAAATCACCTTTTGCATTTAAATCAAAAACAACGCGTGAAAATTTTCCAGAGGGGTGATATCCCATGCGCGCGCGGACAAACAAGCCACGATTGAGCTCATAAGTGGTGATATCGTGCAACAGATAGGTATTGGCTATGTCCACAACCAGGCGATAGGGTTTATCCAATTGATCCACTTTGCATTGCACCTTGCCGTTACAGAGAATTCGCATGGTACTGTCATTGACCACTTCCACAGCTTTGATGGCCGAACCATCGGGCATTTCGGGCTTGGAATCCAGGGTATAGAGTAAAAATTCCACACGGCGATTCAGGAAACGGCCGCGTTCTGTTTCGTTGCTGGCTATGGGCCGGCTTTCACCATACCCCACGGGCATATAATAGCGATTTTTAGAAACTTTTTCCTTTTCAGCCAGAAAGACCAGGACACTATCGACCCGGCGATGAGAGAGACGGATATTATATTCGTCCGTGCCGATCCAATCTGTGTGGCCGTTCACATGAATCATGGCTTCCGGATACGTGTTAAGGATTTCACCGGCTTTGTGCATGGTGACAAACTCTTCAGGACGAATATTGGCTTTGTCAAAGTCAAAATTGATGCGCATGGTGACGCGTATCTTTTCACGGGTTTGCGGTTGCACTTCAATTTTACCTTCGCTCTCGGAGGCTATTTTTTGAATATAGGCCAGACGACGCGCGATCTCGGCTTCCAGTTGCTTGGCGCGCTCCTCCATCGCCCGGGTGCGTTCCTCCGCTTCCTGCGCAGCTTTGCGCGCTTTTTCAGCAGCTTCGAGTTCCGCAGCGACTTTGTCATCCATTCCACTCTGATCTGCAGCGCCGAGCGCATAGACTCGTTGCGGTTGTCCGAAGGCGCAGATCAATGAAAATCGGTGCGCTGCTTCATCAAAATCGGTCAAGGGCGAGTACGCGTAATCAAAACGCAATTTGGCATTCGCCAACCACTCTGCCGGAATATTCAAACCAAGGCCGGCTGACCAACGCGAGGTTTCAATCTGATGAATTTTGTAACCACCGCGCAAAGCGATCAATTGACTGATAAAAAATTCCGTGCCGGCGTAATAGCGCATCGTTTCATGTTCTGTTTTGGCCGCATCAAAAGCCAATAGCACCTGCAGGGACGAGGCAGCAGGAATCTGCAAAGCCAAACCGGCCCTAATCGTCTGCGGCAATATGTCCTGTTGCTCCTGAAATCTTACTTTTTGCAGTCCATAGTTGAGTAAAGCGGCGGACACGCCAATGATTTTATAATGAAAATGCAAACCTGCATCCAGGCCAAAAACCGAACTTTGCAAGCCGATGAGATTTTGCCGCATGAACTTGCCGGACAAGCCAAAGCCCAGTTGGGTCGGGCCGATATGCAAAGCGTTGGCGTAACCCAACGCGACCATGATGTCGTCGCTGTAACTGGCGCCGCCGGTCGGAAGAAAATTCTCGTCCAGTTCGTTGATCTTGCCTTCATTAAAGTAGCTAAAGTCCAGGCCGAACACGCCAAAACGGGTTGGGTGGGCATAATTGACAGCGCCTTGTTGCGTGTCGTCGATCCAGTTATGAAAATGCGCGCCTAACACCGGTTTGGACAGAGTGCTGAGTGCAGCTGGATTGTAACGAAAAGCGGTCAGATCACCGGAAACAGCAGAAAAAGCCTCTCCCATGGCAGCAGGCCGGGCAGCCGGCGTGATGCGCAAAAAAGGAGTGGCATGATAACCTATGCCTTTATTGTCTTGCGTCAACGCCTTTTCATTCAGCAAAACCAAACTGAATAAACCAGCGGCGATCGCTGTTTTCGGGCTGGTAAAAAATCGATTTTTCATTTTTTCTCCATGCTCTATGATCGAATTCCGTTAAATAAAAACCACCGACGCATATGACTTTAACGGATGATTACAAACTTTCTGAAAAAAGCCACAGATTCCGTGGCGCCCGCGCTTGCCGGCGTCAAGTCCGCATGCACTTTGGCCCAATAGGTTCCACTGCTGACATATTGTCCACTGCTGTTTTTCAAATCCCACCAATTTTGCGCGACGCCATATTTGTCCTTGGGCACCGGTAAACCAGAGTTGAAAGCGAGATCAGCGCCGCGAATTTCGTGCACCAATTCGCCGGCCAGATTAAAAATTTCTATTTTGCGCACATTGAGTGAACCTGTACTGGAGGCGACGCGCAAGCTGAATTTGGCATGACGATCCTTATAGTATGGGTTGGGCGCTATTTCCACAATATAGGGTTGTTGTCCAAAATAGATATTGACATTGCCGCCGTTGCCGCTATCTTCCGGGACCGTCACGGATGCCGTTAACATGGTGTTGTCCGTATATTCAGCTGTAATGCGATGCCCGGGCTGTGATTCTATCCGATAGTTCTTAAAGATGCCGTTGTTGTCCTTGTAAACCGGCAGGCCAACCGTGCTGAGAAATTCACCGGTATCGTATTGTCCGGTGTTGGATGCAAGTTCGCTCAAGGTGACCAGTTCCTCATCCATTGTGGTCCGGTCATATACCGAAACAGTAACCGTCTCCTGAACCTTGGGACTGATGTTGCGATCGTACTCGCCTTTCAGGCGAAAATAAAGCAGATCGTCGAAATTGGCTTTGCTCTGGACGACGCCTTTGTTGTTCTCAATTGTCAGTAGCCCGGTTGTGTTTTTGATCACCAGGACCGTGTCGCGTGAAACATCCAGGCTGTTGTACAGGTCCTGATAACTGACGGTCAACACGTCGCGGTCGACCACTTCTAAAATTTGGTTGCCGGGATCTTTGTTGGCGGAAATCAACAACGGCACCGCGCTTTTGCTGAAAAAACCACCGGCAGGAAGAAGAGTTAGCGTCGTCTCGAGACTATCTTTGCTTTTTTGTGCACGAATTTTAACTTTATATTCCGATTGAAAAGGTTCCAGGTCCGCATCCTTAAGCAAAACGTAACAGCTATCCACCTTGTTTTCCTGAGCCGGAATAACCGTGGTGGCGCGATAATACCCGGCCTCGTACCCTCTCTTGTCAGTAAAGGCAATGGTCGAGTTGGCGGCTGGAACGCTCTGATAGGAAATGGACCAGCTGTCCAGGATCGGTGAAACAGAAGCGTTGAGAGTGGACATATAGGCAATCAACGTTATCGCCTGGACATGATTCAAAGAAGAAAAATTTTGCAGATTAATAACATTGTCATCGTTAATCTTGGTCCACACAATCCGTTCCAGTCGTTGAAAATTCGCGGCATCATGGATGCGAATTTCCAAATTGATTTTATCGCGTTTTACCGGGTCCGTGGGGAGAATCGTTTTAAAAGACAACGTTTTCCATTTAGAAATGATCCGGTCAGATTTTTGGGCAATGATCGGCGTATAAAAATAACCCTCTTTATCCACAGCATAATAATGATGTTTTACCTGCACATTGGTCAGTCGCGGCGTTTTAAGCGGATCATGGGTATGCAACAAGGCGCGGAATTGATAAAAACGATGTCCGTTATGGATGATATTGACGTCGACGCCGGATTGGGTGTAAAAATCCGTTGCCGACGTCCGGCCATACCATTTGGCGCCGGCCAGATCGCCAAGTGAATTGGCGGAACGGAGTTGCAGAGAAACCGCGGTAAGGCCGGCCAGGGTGTCGGCAGTCCAGGAGATCTGATCAAAGACCGATTCTTTGTTTTCGCCAAAATCATAGATGGCGGAAATCAACAGAGAATCGTTATAAGCCAAACGCCATGGATAATTGTCATACACCGCCAGGGTGCGGCCGTTTTCCAGACGATCGACGTCGCGCAGATTTTTCAGGCGCCGATGAAATTGCCAGACAATCTGGCCGCTTTGATTCACTTCAATGATGCGATTATTGCCGGCATCTGCGATGATCACATTGCCGTTGTCCAGGTAATCGGCATCCGACGGCAGCTTTAATCCTGTAGACAAACTATCGGCCACGCCTTTAACGCCAAATTGCCAGAGAATGCTTTTACTGCTGCGATCAACCAAAATCACGCGATGATTGCCGCGATCGGTGACAAGAATTTTTCCCGTTGCCACATATTGTATATCCACCGGCGAATTCAATTCTTCACTGCCCAGTTGCCAGAGAATATTATTGGTGTCTTCGTCAACAATGATTACGCGGTTGTTGCCCTTGTCCGCAATGATGTATTCTTTGCTGTCCGGAATCCGTTCCGCGTCCTCGGGCTGTTTGAGCTGATTAAATCCATTGCCTTCGCGATAATTCACATCGCCATATTGCCATTCGATCTTGCTGCTCTCTTTATTCACCTTGATGACGCGGTTGCGATCCTGATCCGTGATGACGACTTTAAAGAGTGAATTTTCCGACACCAAAAAGGCGTCGACCGGTTTGTTGAGATATTTCGCATCCGTGGGATCGGCGGCGCTTTGCGGAGGCGGAAAAGTAAAGGTCTGGCTGCTGGTGCGGGCATTGATCTCAAAAACACGCCGCCCCAATCCATCGGTGACCAGATATAAATCCTGGTCGCCCACTTTTCTGGCATCGATATCCTCTGCCGAAACCATGGGAATGGTGTTAGGCCACTGCCATTCCAGACCGGACAGGATGTAATCCAGGACCTCATCATCACCGGAAATTCCGTACAAGGGCTCCAGCGTAATGATATCCTTGATAAGAACGCCGGCTCCCGGGATAGTCTTTGTAAAGAGCGGGGTACCGTCTGTCCAGGTAGAATCGCTGCTCTGGCCAAATACGCTGACGGTCAAAAGTAAAAGTAGAATAATTGGCCGTGAGTGCAGCATTATTCCTGAATTACCTTTTTTCATATTGAATCCGCCTCTGTTTATCCAAGTGGTTTTATTAAATAATAAATTATTTACAAAGTACGAAAAAAAAACGGCTCTATCAAGATATATTTAATAATATCAAGCTTCTAAAAGCCTTCAATTTTTACTTTTGTGATCCAGAGCAAAAAGATGCAAAAGCGCAGGTTGCAGGAGTTTTAAATGCCGGAACATGGTGGCAGCGTCAATTTTTTTTATGAGCGCTGATCAGAGCGCCCAATGCGATAGAAAGAAATTTAACTGGTTCACTGTCAGCACGGCTGGTCAGAATAATGGGTACGCGTGCGCCCAGTATCACGCCGGCGGCCTGAGCGCCGGATATATAGCATAACGTTTTGTAGAATACATTAGCCGACACAATATCCGGCATGATCAGAATATCCGCATCGCCAGCCACCGGACTTTTTAATCCCTTTACTTCGCAGGATTTTGCACTGACGGCATTATCCAAAGCCAAGGGTCCATCTACAATACAATTCTTAATCTGCCCTCTGGCAGCCATTTGTGAAATCATTGCATACTCACCGGTGCACGGCATAGACTCATAATTTACTTTTTCCACTGCAGCGATCAGCGCCGCTTTCGGCATGGCGATGCCCAGTTGCAGGGCAGCCTGTATGGCATTTTCCAAAATGGCTACTTTGGCCTGCAAATCCGGCGTAATATTCATGGCGGCATCAGACATGAGCAAAAGTTTATGAAAGTTCGGCACTTCAAAGACGCCCAAGTGAGATAAGAGTTTGCCTGAACGCAGTCCCTGTTCCTTATCCAACACGCCTTTGAGCAGGGTCGCTGTATTGCATTTGCCCTTCATCAGCGTATCGGCTAATTGCTCTCGAATCAGACTTATGGCAACTGCAACCGATTGCTGCTCTGTATCGGCTGGAATTATATCAAATTGTCCGATTTGAATATCGTGCTCGTCAGCGCACCTCAATATTTCATCTTTATTTCCGACAAGGACCGCATCTGCGATTCCTTGCTGATAGGCATGCGCGAGTGCGCGCAGAACATCGTCTTCTTCAGCCATGGCTACAGCAATGGTTTTGCGCGGTTTGTCTTTAATCGTGGTCAAAATGTCGGCAAATGATTTAACCATAAAGCTCTTTCGTTAAACGCGCGGTTGGGCTAATTTGATCGGCAAAAATTCGGTATAAATTTCAAAACATTTATCCGTAGTTAAGATAGGCATAGAACACCGAACAGATGCGGCACAGATCAGATATTGCGTCAAAGTGCCTGACACTTCATGACTGTTGCAAATTCGATAATAATCAGCTGCCAGTTCATAATCTGCGGTTTTAATCGCCAAATCCGGGAACTCGGCCAATGTCTGTTTAACCAGATCGTACTGTTCCTTTTTTTTAATGGTGGAAAGCAAGGCAAAGCGAATGGGACCCATCATTTGAACGCGCACTTCTTTGATCAGTTCATGCAGTTCTTTAATGTAGGGCGAATTGCGGTTACCCCCTTTAATGAGCGCCAAAGCCCATACACTGGTGTCGACACACACTTTCATCTATGCAACCGCTGCTTTTTTGATTCAGAGTCAGAATCGCATTCAATTTCGTGAAACAAGGTGGTAATTTCAATCTGTTTTCGACGTTGAATGTACTCTTGCAGAGCTTCGGTCACCGCTGCTTTCTTTGTTTTGTGTTTGCCGATTTTTTGCGCCGCCTTGATCAACTCGTCATCTATAGCCAGATTTGTTGGCATACAGCCCTCCCTCTGGCCATAATTTACACATTCAAATGTGTAAAGTCAAGTAAAAAGTGAGGTAACTTATTGTGGTGAGTATTGTTGCGGGGCTTCTTCGTTGCGCAGTACACGTAAGGCGCCCAATGCCAAAGCCTCCAACTCTTCTTCGCCAGGAAGAATAAGAACCGGTGCAATAAATTTTACCCGTTCTTTTATCTGTTCACTGAAGGTGTTGTTATGCGCAATGCCGCCGGTAAGAACAATGGCATCCACTTTACCCGACATAACCGTTGCCTGAGCGCCAATCTCTTTGGCGACCTGATAAGCCATAGCTTGCAGGACTTGTCCTGCCAGTTCGTTGCCTTCAATGCTCATCTGCTCAATTTGGCGAATATCATTACTGCCCAGATAGGCCACAGCTCCGCCCTTTCCGGTGATCATTTTTTGAACTTCTTTAAGAGTTTTTTCGCCGGAAAAGCACAATCTGGCCAGATCGCCGGCCGGCAAGGTGCCGCTGCGTTCAGGTGAAAAGGGGCCTTCGCCATCCAACGCATTATTGACATCAATGGCTTTGCCATGAAAGTGACTGGCCACAGAGATTCCTCCTCCCAGGTGAGCAACAATCAGGTTTAAATCGTGGTAATTTTGACCCAATTGTTTTGCAGCCCGGCGGCCCATGGCTTTATGATTCAAAGCATGAAAAATACTCTTCCGCGGCAATAAGGGGTGGCCAGAAAAACGCGCCAGGGATTCGAGTTCATCTACAACCACCGGGTCCACAATAAATGCCGGTTTTTGGTGCAGAGCAGCCATTTTTTGTGCAAGTATGGCGCCGAGATTAGAGGCGTGTTCTCCATATTTAGCGGCAATCAGATCTTTAACCATCCGGTCGTTGACAAGAAAAGTTCCTCCAGGCATGGGCGAAAGTAAGCCGCCTCTGCCAACAAAAGCATCAATCTCTTTTTGCTCGATATTATTTTTGGCCATAAATGCCGTCATGGTCTGTAAACGCAGCTCCAACTGGTCAATAATATGAGGAAAAGCGGACAGTTGCTCGGTCGAATGGTGTAAATTTTGCGAGAAAAGCTCCTGTTCATCCTCGAAAAGTCCAATTTTAGTCGAAGTTGAACCGGGATTGATGGCAAGTATGCGATACACGACAACTCCTCTATTTTTCCTCTAGTACATGCACCAATGATTCCACGCGCAGGTCGCCCAATTTTGCGCGGCCGTGAAGAAAATCCAATTCAATAAGAAAGCAGGCAGCGATGGGTACCGCGCCGGCTTGACGGATCAATTTTTCCGTAGCCGCAACCGTACCGCCCGTGGCCAAAAGGTCATCTGCAATCAGGACTTTTTGACCGGGTTGCAGGGCATCAATGTGCATCTCTAAAACATCGGTGCCGTATTCAAGCTCATAGGTTTGTCGGTTGGTCTTGTAAGGCAGCTTTCCTGGTTTACGCACCGGCACAAAACCAATGCCCCAACTGTGCGCCAGAATACTGCCAAAGATAAAACCGCGTGATTCGATGCCGACTACCACATCCAATCTTTCATTATCAAATAATCTTTTCATCTGCGCTATGGCTTCTTGCAAAGCCTGGCCATCTTGTAGCAAGGTGGTGATATCCTTGAACACAATGCCTTTTTTCGGGAAATCCGGCACACTTCTTATTTTTTCTGACAGGTTCATTTTTTCACCTTTCCATTACGCTGGCGCCAGCCAACACGGTTCGCTTTTTTTCTTAAATTTACGGATAGATGCGCGACATGGTTCGCGGAAACGGTATGGTCTCGCGAATGTGTTTCAGACCGCAGAGCCAGGTTACGGTGCGTTCAATGCCCATGCCAAAACCGGCATGCGGCACAGATCCGTATTTGCGCAAATCCAGATACCAGGCAAAGGCCTCTTCCGGCAGTTTGTGCTCTTTGATTTTGTGTAAAAGCACATCCAAATTGTCTTCACGCTGTGCACCGCCAATGATTTCACCATAGCCTTCAGGGGCCAACATATCCACACAAAGAACCCGATTAGGCCGATCGGGATCCGCTTTCATATAAAAGGCCTTGACTGCAGCGGGATAACGGGTGATCATTAATGGACGATCGTACTTTTGCGATAAAATAGTTTCATCCGGCGCACCAAAATCGTCCTCGTCGATAAAAGCAGGATTCTCTTTTTTCAATATTTCCGCGGCCTGATCATAGGTCATACGCGGAAAAGGGGGACGAATCGCTTCCAACGGCTTGATATCTCTTTCCAGTCTTTCCAATTCCGCACGGCGATTTTCCAGCACCCGCTCCACAATCCGGGACACCAGACCTTCGGCAATCTGCATATCCTGCTCCAGATCGCAAAACGCCATCTCCGGTTCGATCATCCAGAACTCGGTCAGGTGGCGCCTGGTTTTGGATTTCTCAGCGCGAAAAGTCGGACCAAAACAATAGACTTTGCCAAATGCCATGGCTGCGGCTTCCATATAAAGTTGACCACTTTGCGTTAAATAGGCTTTGGAGTCAAAATAATTGGTTTCAAAAAGCGTGGTTGTGCCTTCACATGCTGCGGGTGTAAAAATGGGCGCATCAATTAAAGTAAAGCCTAATCCATCAAAATAATCGCGACATGCCTTAATCACTTCATGTCTTACTTTCATGATCGCATGCTGCAAATTCGAACGCAGCCATAAATGTCTGTTTTCCATGAGAAAATCGATACCATGGTCTTTGGGGGATATGGGATATTCCGGCGCGATTTGTAAAATCGTCAATTCTTGTGCTTGCAATTCAAAGCCACCTTTGGCACGTTTGTCTTCTGTGACAGTACCGGTAATCGTAACCGAGCTTTCCAGCGACAGTTGCAGACTTGCTTCAAAGGCAGCATCACCGACGGTATCGCGGAAAAGCACGGCCTGAATGATGCCGCTGCCGTCGCGAAGCATGATAAAATGCAGCTTGCCTTTATGAGTATGATTATAAACCCATCCTTGAATTGTAACTTGCTGACCCAAATACCTGCCAATGTGGGCAATATCACTAATAGGCGTCATCTCGTTTCCTTTCCTTCTTATTTTGCCAGTAATACCGGGCTTAATGAAAATCTAAGTATGTGTTCTGTGGTACTGCCGAGGATCGCCTCACGTATTCGTGAATGACCGAATGCGCCGATGGCGATCAAGTCGATTTCATTCGTCTGCGCGAAATGGACCATTTCTTTACCTGGATCGCCGGGAATCACCAGCGAACTCATTTTTATAGAGTAACTGCTCAAATAATCCTTCGCTTCCTGACAGCAGCTTTCACCGAAATCCTTGTCGTTCGTCACTGAGATAATCATCACCTCGGCCTGGCAGCCTTCCGCCATTTGCGCGGTGATTTGCAGTGCTTTGCCGGCATGATCGCTGCCATCATAGCCCAGGAGAATTTTGCTGCATGGCCGCGCGCTTTTTTTGACCACCAGCAACGGTTTGGTCAGATTGCGGCTTATCGCCTGTACGGTCGCGCCTAACTCGTCATTGTCCCAGCGCTCAAATTCACCACGCTTGCCCATGATGACCAGATCGGCAATTTGCGACTTTTCCAACAACTGCTCGACCGGCGAACCGACCAATTTTTCCGTCTTGAAATTTACCTTTTCCTTGGTCAGCAATTCACTGCATTTTTCCAGTATTTTATCGCATTTTTCATCCAGGATATTCAGTGATTCATCCTGGTAAACACCGGAGGGCACGATGGTGACAAACCCATCGGCGCCAATCGCCGAAGCCCATTCAAATATGCGAACGTCCACCACTGTGACCACGTTTATGCGACTGGTAAAACATCTTGCCAGAGCAACGGCATGATTAAGCACCGATTCCGTATATGCGGAACCGTCGACTGCGATCATGATATTTTTAAACATGACATGCTCCTTTCCTGAATAAAAAAAAAGGATCGATCGCTCTGCCGGTTGAACAGGTTAGCCCCATACTTCAGGTTTGACTGACCGCATCATGAGATCAGACAAAGCAGATTTAGGATTTTTGCCCTGGTATAAAATATTGAATACTTGGCGGCAAATGGGCATTTCCACTTTATATTTTTCCGCCAAAGCAACAGCGGCCCGGCAGGTGCGCACGCCTTCAGCCACCATGGTCATAGCCTGCAGCACTTCAGACAACGATTTACCTTTGCCGATCTCCTCGCCCACGTAACGATTGCGGCTGTGACGACTCATGCAAGTTACGATCAGATCTCCCATACCGGAAAGTCCGGCAAAGGTGATCAATTCAGCGCCCATCTTTTTACCCAGGCGGGCTATTTCAGCCAACCCGCGCGGCTGTAAAGCCGCCTTGGTGTTATCACCGAAACCGGCGCCATCGCAAATGCCGGCGGCGATAGCGATCACATTTTTCAGCGACCCGCCCAGCTCAACGCCGATAATGTCATGACTGCGATAGCAACGAAAAAAATCCCCGGACAACATTTTTTGCAGCCATGAGGCATTTTTTTCAGATGGACAGGCAATAACCACAGCGGTTGGAATGTGCCGACTCACCTCCTCTGCATGGCTGGGTCCGGACAAAACCGCATATTGTTCGATCGGCAAAAACGGCATTTCCTGCTGCACGATTTCCGAAATGCGCATTTGCGTATCAATTTCCAGGCCTTTGGTGCAACTGACCCAAAGCGTTTGCGCCGGCATCGCACAACGTGCTGCTGCACGAAGAACATCGCGTGTGACATGAGAGGGCGTGACGCATAAAACGATCTGGCATGCAGACAAGGCCTGCGCCAGATCACTGGTGATGAAAACGTCAGGATGAATGACTACTCCGGGCAACATGGCGTCGCGGCGTCGTTCTTGCGATAAGGTGATGGCCATGGCCGGATCAAATTCCCACAGGGCAACCTGATGTTGCAGAGATTGACAATAGTTGGCCAGGGTAATCCCCCAACTACCGGCGCCTAGAATTGTAATATGACTCTTTATCGACATGTGTGAATTCAGAAATTATTCCGCAACCACGCGACCGATGGCCATGGCGGTTTCACCGATTTGTTTCAATGCGCTGTGCACGGTGCGGGTGTCGGATTCCCGTACAATCAGAACCAGACCGATGCCGAGATTAAACACGCGGCGCATCTCCTCAGCCTCGATGCCGCCAAGTTTTTGGATGGCTGCGAACAAGGGCGGCATGGACCAGCGATCCCAATCGATCTCCAGGGCCAATCCCGGTCGCAATAAACGAATCGTATTGCCGACAATGCCGCCGCCGGTGATATGACTGATGCCGGTCAATCCGGGAAGGCGACGGACCACCTCAATGGCCGTTTTATAACTTTTGTGCACGCTCAGCAAAGATTCTACCCAGGTTTGCTTTGATCCCGGGACCGGATCTTGCAGAGAGATACGCCCCATCTCCAACAAAACTTTGCGGGCCAGAGAGTAGCCGTTGGTGTGCAATCCGGTCGAAGCCAATCCCAACAGCAGATCGCCGGCAGCAATGCGGGACCCGTCAATAACATGTTCCCGGTTCACCGCGCCGATGATACAGCCGGCCAAATCGTATTCACCGCTAGTGTAAAATCCTGGCATTTCCGCGGTTTCCCCACCGATGAGAGCACAGTTGTTTTCGCGGCACGCTTTGGCCATGCCGCTTATAACTTGTTCCGCCACCACCGGCTCCAACTTGCCTACGCCATAATAATCCAAAAAGAAAAGCGGATCAGCGCCGCAGGTCATGATATCGTTCACGCAGTGATTAACCAGGCATTGTCCTACACTGTCGTGTTTACCGGTCATGAAGGCGATTTTCAATTTGGTGCCGACGCCGTCAATACTGGAGACAATAATGGGATTGGCATATTTCTGCAAATCCAGTTTAAAAAAACCGGCAAACAGGCCGATCTCCTTGATGACCTGATCATTAAAGGTGGATTTGGCCAGACGAGCGATGGCTTTGGTAGACTGCTCGGCAGCAGCCAGATTTACGCCAGATGACTGGTAGGTGACTGCCAAGGGATTTCTCCTCTGTTCTTCATATAGTTCTCACGCACTAAAGTAAAAAAAGAAAGACTGCGCGGGTCCTGATAATCGGGATAGGTCCAGGGATTGCATTGAAATTGGCCTTTACGCCAGAACAATTGAACGTCGCCGTAAATACCGTCGTTCAAATATATACGGTGTCCAAAATTTTTTGTCGTAGCCAGCACCAGTTTCGCGGCTTCCAAATAACCCGGGTCCAGATTCACTCTGCGCTTCTCTTGTACGATAAAATCTTGCTCGATCCGATTGCTCAATAATTTGTATTTTACCAGTTGTGCCGGATCGATCAACTCCTGAAAAGCATAAAACCCCTTTGTTAGACATGTCCCCATCTCTTGCTCATAATAGTGCGTATGATCAAATTGAAAGGGATTGCCGGCCATGGCCACGGGACCGGCCTCTGCCACGAACAGGGCCAGCGCCTCTTGCGCATCCTGTGTGTGTCGGTATGTGACGGCCAGTATCAGACAGACCGGAGCCGGTAGTTTAACAACTCCCATAGGCGCTAAGCAAATGAAATCCGGGCGCGCAACATCAGTGCGGTTCCGGTTTATTGATTCGTTTCAGGGCCGCTCCGCAAAGCGGACAAAATTTCCATTGTACGTTCGGAAACAGATGCTGCAGATCAGCAGTGCATTGCATGATAAAACCCGGCAGAAACTCGAGGCGCACTGTTTTATTGTTTTCCTGATCGATCTGCAATTTAAAATCGCCGCGATCGGTGATGCCGCTGATAAACACATCCGAATGATCCGGTCGCTGAATGCGCGATTTGATCTCTACGCCGTCCCAGGTCTTGATGACCGCCTCGGCCTCCATCTCGCTCCAGTAACGATAACCGTCCGCACGCATATCGTCGAATTGATGACGTTGCGCCGGTTCTATATATTTTTTCCAATGTATTCGTTTGGAACGAAGGGTCATCTGAGCAATATTGGTAAAATTGATGCGTTCTCCATTTTCCAACGGAATACAGGTCAGACTGGGATAATCTGAAGGTACATATACTCCATAACCGGAAAATTTGAAATCCAGATGCACTTGTTTAACATAAACACAAGCGCCGATGGAATCCGGATAGACTTTGGCATTATAGTTATCAGCCGGTTCACTCTGTGCGAGGAGTGGGCTGTATACACTGCATAACCAAACGCACAAAAAAGCACCAACGTGCCACTGCATGGTCTTATTTCTCCACACAAGGTGAAATAAAACAGCATCCTGTTAAATATATTTTAATTATTCAACAAGATCAAGGGAAAAATCATCAGATAAAAGCCCTCGAATCATGAAAAAAGCCCCGCCGAAATAGCGCGGGGCTGAAAAAACGTAAAGATGAAACCGGACAGCATCATGGAAAGATGCCACGTTCTTCAAGGGCTTTGGCCACTCGCGATACCGCGATCATCATGGCGGCATGGCGCAGGTCCTGTTTCTCTTTTTGCGCCAATTGCCAAACGGCGTCAAAGCTGTTGACCATGACCTTTTTCAGATTGGCGTTGACTTCGTCTTCATCCCAGAAGAATGACTGAATGCTTTGCACCCATTCAAAATAGGAACAAACAACGCCGCCGGCATTAGCCAGAATATCGGGAACCACGTATTTGCCTTTTTTAACCAAAATGCGTTCCGCTTCCGGCGTGGTTGGGCCATTGGCGCCTTCGATAATGGCTTTGGCTTTGATCTTTTCCGCGTTATCGATGTTGATCTGTTTCTCCAACGCTGCCGGCACCAAAATATCCACGTCCAATTCAAAAAGCTCTTTGGGATTTATTTTGCTCACGCCAGGAGCGGTAAAACCTTCCAATGTTTTGCCGCGTCCGCCGGCCAGGTAGGCGATCATATCCGTGATGGGCAGACCTCTCTCGCTATAATAAGCGCCGCTCACGTCGCTGACGGCGAGAACCTTGCAACCTTCCTTTGCCAGCAGATCTGCACTGACCGAACCGACGTTGCCAAAGCCCTGCACGGCGACCGTGGTCTTTTCCGGTTTCATATCCATTTTTTTCAGCAGTTCGAGCGTGGTAAACATAACGCCGCGGCCAGTGGCTTCACGCCGACCGAGCGAACCGCCCAGTTGAATTGATTTTCCGGTGACAATGTCCAACACGGTGCTGCCCTGGTACATGCTTACGGTGTCCATGATCCAACCCATGGTTTCAGAACTGGTGTTGACATCGGGCGCCGGGATGTCCCGATGCGGACCAATGATGGGCATGATGGCAACCGTATAACGCCGAGTCAACCGTCGCACTTCTTCATAGGAGAGCTTTGTCGGATCCACTCTGATGCCGCCTTTGGCGCCGCCATAGGGGATATTGACCACAGCGCATTTCCATGTCATCCACATGGACAGCGCCTTGACTTCATTTAAGGAAACGTCCTGATGATAACGAATGCCGCCTTTGCACGGACCGCGGGCGCTGGAATGCTGCACACGATGTCCTTCAAATACCTCTGTGCGGCCATCATCCATCACGACCGGCAAATGCACCGTTAGCTCCCGTTCCGTGCAGCTCAACACGCGCAGGGAACTGGGATTCATTTTCAGCAGTTTGGCGGTGGAGTTTAATTGCTCCAACGCCATTTCGAATACACCGCCTTGTTCCATACCTTACTCCGATTAGTTAAACATGTAGCAGGGATTATGGTGTAGCAAAAAAAAACCCTATTTCTTGATCAAGAAACAGGGCTTTATAAATTTTTTAAACTACATTAATCGGCATTATTAGAATTTCACAAATGCTGATTAATTGTGCTAATCCAAATACAATTAGATACCAAATACGCATATCTTTGACTGATCCGTTTCGCTCTTTCAAGCAATTTACCTGAGCATAAATGTAGCAGGTTTATTCTTCATTGTCAAGAAAAAAATGAGCTCCTATTGCCAGGAATCCTTAAAACGATCCAAATCGCGACGTTGCTTTTTTGTGGGTCTCCCCTTTTGCCGCAAGCGCGTCGCTTTCATGGCCTGGTCAAAAACCGCCATCATGGATTTGGTCTCTTCACTTATTTCCGGTTCGTTCAGCTGCAAAAGTTTGCGCGCGTCTTCCTTGGATACGTTTTTTTCAGACAAACCCAGCACGGTAATATCGAGATATTGTCCGCTTTCACGACGCAGAGTAAGGACGTCGCCTGCTTTGATATGCTTGGCAGGTTTGGCTGTTTCGCCGTTAACCTTGATGCGACGGTGTTCACAGGCCTCGGTAGCCTGACTGCGCGTTTTGTACAAACGCGCCACTTTCAGCCATTTGTCGAGACGCTGACCGATGCTTTCTTCGCTCATATGTTTTCATGTTCCGTTCGTTCGATGATTTCATCCTGCAAGGCGCGGGACAGATCACAAAAATAATCGGAATAGCCGGCAACGCGCACAATCAGATCACGATGCCGTTCCGGATGCGCCTGTGCATCGCGCAACGTAGCGGCCCTCACCACATTGAACTGCACATGGTGACCGCCCATGCGAAAGTAGGAACGCACCAGATGAGCCAGGTTGGCGATGCCTTGTTCGCCTATAAGCAAATTTGGAGAAAACTTTATATTGAGCAAAGTGCCGCCGGTGCGGGCGTGATCCATCTTGGCGGCGGATTTCAAAACGGCTGTAGGACCTTTACGGTCAGCACCCTGCACCGGAGAAATGCCCTCCGAGAGGGGCGTACAGGCTTTGCGTCCGTCGGCACCGGCGCCGGTGACTGAGCCAAAATAGACATGACAGGTAGTAGGCAACAGATCGATGCGATAGACGCCGCCCTTGGTGTTGGGCCGGCCGTTAACGGCGTCGTAGAAACTCTCAAAGGTGGCTACCATCAGCTCATCAACGGCATCCTCATCATTGCCGTAACGCGGAGTTTTATTGAGCAACAACATGCGGACCCATTCGCTATCCTCAAAATTACTGCGCAGAGCGGTCAACAGTTGCGGCCAGGTAAGAGTTTTCTCCCGATAAATATGATGGCGCACAGCAGAGAGAGAATCGGCCATGGTGCCGATGCCCACGCCCTGAATATAGTTGGTGTTGTATCGGGCGCCGCCATCGTGATAATCGCGGCCTTTGCTGATGCAATCGTCAATGAGCAGCGATAAAAACGGCACCGGCATGTGCGCGGCATAGATGCGTTCGATAACGTTATTCCCGCGTATCTTGATATCGACAAAATGCCGCACCTGATGTCGAAAAGCCTGCAGCACCTGATCCCAGGTTTGCCAGGACTCTGGTTCACCGGTTTGCAGACCGATGCGCTTGCCGCTTCTGGGATCAACGCCGTTATGCAGGGTGATCTCAAAAACTTTGGGCAGATTGAAATACCCGGTCAGGATGTAACTTTCCTTGCCAAAGGCGCCGGTTTCCACGCAGCCGCTGGCGCCGCCGTTGCGTGCATCTTCAATGGATTTGCCCTGTCGCAGCAGTTCGTCAATGATGGTGTCGGCATTAAAGATTGACGGCTGTCCCCAGCCCTTGGCCACAATCTGCAGGGCGCGCTTTAAAAATTGCTCAGGATTTTTATGACTGAGTTGAATGTTGGAACTGGGCTGCAACAAGCGCATCTCATCGATCACATCCAGGACCATATAGGTCACCGGATTGACGCCGTCTGCGCCGTTGGACAGCAAGCCGCCGCTGTTGATGTTGGCAAAATCGGTATAGGTGGCGCTTTCGGCAGCTGTTACGCCGACTTTGGGCGGCGCCGGTTGGTTGTTGAATTTGATCCAGAAACACTGCAACAATTCGATGGCCTGTTCCCGGTCCAAAGTATGACGGTTTTGTTCAGCTTGCCAAAAGGGCAAAAGATGCTGATCCAATCGCCCGGGATTGAAAGAATCCCAGGGATTGAGCTCGGTGATGACGCCTAAATGCACAAACCAATAATATTGCAACGCCTCATGAAAAGTAGCCGGCGCCTGGGCCGGCACATGACGGCAGACCTCGGCGATACGCTGCAATTCACGTTGTCGCGTCGGATTCTTTTCTGTTTCTGCAAGTTTTTCAGCCAGCCGGCTGTATCTCGAGGCCAGGGTAATAATGGCATCGGCGCAAACGTACATGGCACGCAGTTCTTCTGCACGGCTAAAAGCTGTCGGATCGTTATGATAATCCAGCTGCTGCAAGGCGGCGCTGATGCGGGTTTTAAAATCCTCCATGCCCGAATGATATATTTTGTTGTCCAATACAGTATGGCCGGGCGCCCGTTGTTCCATAAATTCGGTGAACAAACCCGCCTGGTAAGCCTCCTTCCAGTCATCGGTCATATGCGAAAATATCTTTTCACGTATGCTTCGACCCTGCCAAAACGGAATAATCTTTTCGCGATAGATATCGCGCATCTCCTGTGAAACGCGAAACGAGGTTTTTTCACGGGTATGCAGGATTTCCAGATCTTGCAGAGAATGACAGTTGAGTTCCGGATAGGTATAGGTTGCTTTGGCCTCAGGTCCCCGCTCACCGACGATCAATTCGCCCTGTTCAATGCGGATTGCTTTGTTTTCCATTATATTCTTAAACACAGCGGCGCGAACAGCCGGAGCAGAAAGCAGCAACGAATTTTGATAGGTTTGCGTAGTCAGCAAGGCGCGTTCCGGCGAAAGATGGGCCTCGGCCTGCAAACTTTGCTCACGCAATATTCGAACACGTTCATTCATGGGATTGCCAAGTCCTTTTCTCGACAAATAATTCATGACCTCACAGGTTTTGAAAATCTGTGAGGTCAAGTTAAGAAGTAAATTTACAATCTTGTCAGCTATTTCGCAACGGATTTCCGAATGGAAAAAGTGAGGATACAGAGATTGACGGCAGACTTTGGGGAGAGAATCAAGCCTGCCTTAACAATAACAAAGAGACTATCCGATCAAATCCCGCTTGAATTTCTCAAAATCATGAATGACCACGCGATGGCCGTCCCGTTCAATTAATCCTTTGGTTTCAAATTCCGCCATAATGCGGGAGATGGTTTCACGCGCAGTGCCGGCCATATTGGCCAGGTCCTGCTGAACAGGAATTTTTGGAATGATCATGCTGACGCCGCGCAAGTAGCCGGTCTGCTCCGCGACATGGATCAGGGTCGAGCCGACGCGTCCGAATGCATCTTGCAGGGTCAGGTTTTCGATTTGAGCATCCGCGCGGCGCATCCGGTCCGCCATGACGCGCATCATTTCGATGGCAATCACCGGGTAACGTTCCAGCATGGAAAGGAACTCGGCGCGGCGCAGAGTCAGAAACTCGGAATCTTCCATAGCCACTACGGTCGCCGAGCGCCCCTTGCCGTCTATCAATGAAAGTTCGCCAAAGAACTCGCCGGATTTCAGAATCGTGATAATGACCTCACGTCCCTCATCGCTGGTGCGGGTGATTTTCACCGTGCCCTTGAGCAGAATGAACAGGGTTTGACCGACCTCCTCCTCCACCAGGATCACCTGTTCGCGCGGACATTCGCGACGAATGCATTGATCGGCGATCTGCGATACATCGGCGTCATTCAATTTGGCAAAAAGGGGAACCTTTTTCAACAGTCGGATGATGCGTTCTTCTGCCATACGTCCTCGACCCTCTTATGGTTGTAGTATGCTGCGTAGGAAGCGGCTCCTAGCGGCCGATGGTCGCCGATAGGAAGCGGCGCCTACAAATTAACGTAAATACGCGAGTTGCTCCCATAATTAATACGCTTTTTGAATCAAACAGGCGAATAGGCTGCGCAGCCCGAATATAATGGAATATACGTAATTTATTGTCTTTTTGGCAACATTTTTTACTTTTTCTGCAAACATTTTTCGTAAAGCTGTAGAAGGCGGTCGGCGTACCGACGGCGGGAAAATTTCTCTTCTACGGTCGCGCGACCTTGCTGTGCCAACTGCCGGCGTAATGTGGGCTGCTCGACCAGACTCTTAACCGCGTCAATAAATCGATCTATTCGGCCTGAATCAAACAGCAAGCCGTTATAACCCTGTTCGACAATATCCAAAACGCCGTCGCAGTTGGTCGAGACTACCGGTTTGGCAGCTGCCATGGCTTCAATCAGCACCAGACCAAACGCTTCGGCTCGAGACGGAAAAGCAAAGATGTCCATGGCCGCCAATACCGCCGGAATATCCTTGCGAAAACCGGGCAGGAGCACTTTATCCTCAAGATGCAGCTGTCTGATCTTTTCATATATCACTTCTGCACGACTCTCTTCGCCGCGCGTGGGTTCTCCGACAATAACAAAACGTACTTGCGGGAATTGTGCCGCTAAAGCAGCAGCCATGTCTAAAAATTCCAAATGCCCTTTGCCGATTTGCAGCCTGCCGATGGTGCCGATTAAAAGCTGATCCGACGCAATGCCCCATTGCTGACGTACGGTTTCACGCCACACGCCGGTATCGACGAAAAGCGTCGGATCAACGCCATGATGGATGATCTCCACCTGCTCCGGTTTGACCGGATGCGTTTGCAATATATTGTCGGCAATGACTTGAGAAATAGCAATGATCTTGTGAACACGGCTGTAAATATAACGGTGAAAAATATCTTTTTTTGCTTTTTGTGTGCCGATGTGTTTGATAAACACGATCGGTTTACGACCGGCTGCATCATTAGCAGGCGCCAGGGTCCACAAGTCTTTGCCATGGTGAGCGTGCAGGATATCCACAGGAAACTGGCGCAAACGGTGCACGGTTTGAATGAGGGTGCGCGGATCAAAATAGGATTTGGGTTCAAATGAAACAGTTGGAAGGCCGCGCTGCCTGGCGTCGCGTTCCAGTTCACTGTTTCTTGCGCACCAGATGATCGGTTGATGACCGAGTTCGCGCAGCAAATCAGCGACCTGGGCCACATGCATTTCCATGCCTCCCCAGGAACGAGAAGAGCATATCTGCGCAATTTTCAGAGATCGCACGCGGTCTGAACCTCATGATACAGATTGTGCTCATTAATATACTTTTCCACTTCCGGCGGCGTCCAGTAGCGGATAGAACGACCCAACCTGATGTTTTCGCGAATAGCAGAGGCGGAGATGGACAACATGGGTATGACAACCGTCGTATAAGGAATATTTTTTTCAATCTCATCAGGGGGCAGAGAAGAATCGGGCCGATTGACGCATACCAATTGCGCCAGTTCAATTATGCGCTGCGGCATTTTCCAGGTGTGAAAGGAGGACAGGTTGTCGGCGCCAACAATCAGAAAAATCTGCTGGCGGTCAAATTTATGAACGCCATGCAGGTATTCCAGCGTATCCACAGTAAAAGAGACGCCCTCTTGTTCCAACTCCCAGGAGGACACGGCAAATGCCGGATTGTCTTGGATAGCCAGTTCAATCATGGCCAGACGATGGCTGTTAGGCGCATATTTTCGTTCCGGCTTGTGCGGAGCGATATTACAGGGCATGAATACGATTTTATCAAGTTGTAATTCGGTGCGTACGGTTTCAGCAAGCAAAAGATGGGCAAAATGAATGGGATCAAAAGATCCGCCAAACAGACCGAAACGGCCTTTATTCAACCTGGCAAAACAGCTTTGTGATGATTCAGCCGGCATGGGATTAAGATTTTGCAGCTGTTTCCTGGCTTGCCGGTGGTTTGGGTTGCGGCGGCAACGCCTGAATGGCTTTTAAATGGGCATTGGCTTTGACGGCCAGTTCATGATTTGGGAATTTCTGTACAAAACGCTGGAATTCGACAGCGGCTTCGTCCCATTTATGCAGATTGCGATACGAATCAGCCAGATAAAACTGGGCCTTGGCGCCGAAGGCAGAATCATAGTACTGGTCAAGCACAAGATTAAAATAAATGACCGCAGCGTCCCAGTATTTCAATTTATAATACATCTCGGCCGCACTATACGCCTTATGCGCCAGCTTGTTGCGACACTCTTGCAGCTGCATTTCAACCTGAGGCGCTAACGTGCTGGTGCGAAATTCCTCGAGAAACTCCTGGAACTCGCGTATGGCCTTATGGGTATATTCTTGATCAAGAGAGTATTTGGGCGACAGTTTATAATAGGAGCAACCCAGTTTATATTTGGCATCGTCCACATATTCGGAATTGGGATACATTTTAATCAGCCGTTCACATTCGCTGGCGGAGAGGATGTACTCCTTGGTAAAAAAGTGGCATTCGGCCAGATAGAATTGCGCTTTATCGGCCATTCGGCTGCCGCTGTAACTGAGAGTTATAATGCGATATTGGTCTTTAGCGTCCTGATATCGTTTTTTTGCAAAATAGTCGTCTGCCAGCTGCATGCGTTCAGCAAGAGGCAGATTGGCTCTGATTTTTTTAGGCCCGCAGGAAACAGCGGTAAAAACGCAGAGCGCGGAAAGAATAAGCCATATCTGTTGATTTCGGTGTTTCATACATTTCCTGTCGTTATTTGCTTCTGAAAGAATAAAAGCTGTAAATGATGCCCGCTGTCGTCAAGGAGATCAATAGCGGTTGGAAGAACCGCGCTGCCAGATTTTCTTCCGGTTGTTGTCCGTGCGTGAAAACCAAATCACGCGTTTCCAGATACCGAATGTCTTTCTGAGAGACCGAGTCTTGAAAAACAGCGGTTTTTATTGTAGATAACAAAATTTCCCGAGCAGAATCCTGCACACAAACATGTAATTCCATGGTTATTTGACGTTGCCGGTTCTTTTTATGGCTGTTGATTTTATGATAGCGAACCGTCGCAGAAACAGGTAAAAATGAGATCAAATAACCTGCTGAACTCATATCCTGGCTGGAATCAACAAAAACCGAGGTAAAGCCCTGTTGTTTCAGCCAAGTGTAAATCTGGTGTTGCACGAGACCGTTTAAAGGGTGTTTGGCCGCGAGCGCATGCAAAATCACCGATTGCGAACCTGTGGCGGAAATCGAGTTGCTACACTCAGATATCATCTGCTCCAGCTGCTGTTGCATAACATGCAGGTTGCCGGCCAACGGCTTGTCTGCTGCAAAACAGACACTTAAAGATACGAATAAAAAGGCATATAGTTCAAGTTTTAAAACGTCGGCAGAGCGCACAAGTTCCCTCTTATGCTTTCTTTTTGTAAAAGCAGGACAACAGTAAAAATACCAGCGAGACGGCAACGCATCCATAGCTGAAAACATCGCCATGCCGGCAATAAAAAGTGGTTTGACAACGCAAATCTACAGGGCCCTGAATAATGGTTTTTGTATTCCATTGGGTGGCTTGAAAGGTACGGCCATAGGCATCTATGATGCAGCTGATGCCGGTATTGGCGCAACGGGCTATTCCGGTCCGATTTTCGATGGCGCGAAACACGGCGATGCGCGCATGTTGATAGGGTCCCGACGTGTTGCCAAACCAGGCATCATTGGTGATGATGACCAAAAAGTCCGCCCCTTTTCTACAAAAGGTCCGCACCACATCCGGGAAAGCGGATTCATAGCATATAGGAACAGAGAATCGGATGGTTTTATCATCTTTGCTTAAACGGAATACCGTATAGACCTCGCCGGGAGTGTAATCGCCGATGCCCCAGATAAGGTCATAAAGCAATTTCTTAATTTCCCTGAACGGAAAATATTCCCGATAGGGCACTTTTTCGGAAAATGGAACCAGCTTTAATTTGGCATGAATTTGCAGAGCGCTATCAGGATGTGTAAACAACATGGCAGAATTAAAATAATGAAATTTCTCGTCTTTATCATAGTCGCCGTCCACGGAACCCAGCAGAATCGGCGCTTTGCCGGATTTCACCAAAGCATGCACTCGGGACATATAATGACGCTCGTGACGCAAGTAAAACGGCGTTGCGGTTTCCGGCCAAATATACAAATCCGAATTGTTGGCCCTGGCCTGTTCCATCATTTGCTCATAGAGCTCGAGGTTCTTTTCTTCATCATCAGCCCATTTCTGAAACGGATCCATATTGCCCTGCAAGAGAGACACCTTGACCTGGGGACAAGGTTCGGCCTGACTCATTTTTATCAGGCCATGTACCAGGGGCAGTAAAAACAAAACAATAAAGAGTACGATCTTGAGGTTGCGCTGTTTACGGGTTTTGAGGATGTGAAACAAAATGATATTAAGACAGACCAGCCAAAAACTGACTCCTAACACCGAGGTGTATTCGGAAAACTGGATAATTGGCAAATAATAGGACTGGGTGTATCCCAAATGGTTCCATGGGAAGGCCAGTTCGGTGCGGGATTGCAGGTACTCTATGGTTACCCAAACAAAAGGCAAAGCGATCCAGGCCCATTTCGCAAAACGCCCTACGAGGCGGACATGGATGACACTGTAAAGAACGATGTATAAAGGCCAGATAATCAAGGTGCCAATGGCGCCCGGTAAAGTAACCCAACCGATCCAATACAACGTGCCGCATGCATAAAGAAAACCGGTAAAATAGCTCCAGCGAAAAGCGTCGCCGCGTTCCGTGGATTCAAGCAGAAAAAAAAATGGCGTCAAAGCCGCGACGGCCAGGAATCCTGTTCTGAACGGTGCGTAAGATAAAGACAGAAGTACGGCTGTCAAAATACTCAATGACAGTTGTTTTTTCATCACGTAACATCATTCGTTAATCGATTGGGATTTGCGCAACAAACCTAATCGCTGTAAAAATGCATCCAGGATAAAAGCGCTGGCCACGGCATCAACGCGTGCCTTGTTTCGCGACGGCGACACGCCTTGTTGTAACAGTGCACGGTGCGCACTGACCGTAGTCCAGCGTTCGTCCCAGGCAAAAACGGGGATGGAAAAAAGGCCGGTGACTAGCTGCAAAAACTTTTCGACAAGTTCTGTTTTTTCGCCGGCAGAACCGTTCATGTTTAAAGGCCAGCCGACAACGATGGCAATCACACTGTGCGTTTCTACAAGATGCAGCAATTCTTCGCGCAAGATGTCGTCATTGCGATAAAATAATGTAGTTAAAGGCGATGCAATGGTTTGCGTAGGATCGCAAAGACTGATTCCTATCCGCTTCTGGCCGTAATCGATTCCCATGATTCGACCCATAGGCAGATGAGAGAGCGGAACATCGAACGCTTGGTTGTTATATGGTTCCGAGCTCGGCGCCATCGCCACTATTGTGAAACTTGCGGCGTAATCGGTTGCTTGAGCACTTCTTTTAATAATTTACCGGCTTTAAAGTGCGTCTTGCGTCGCGCCGGAACGTAAATGATCTCACCGGTTTTCGGATTGCGTGCCTTGGGTTTTGGTTTTGTCTTTTTAACTTCAAACACGCCAAAATCACGAATCTCGATGCGCACTTCAGGATCTGCTTCGGACATAAATTCGCGCAAAGCCTGAAAAACGCCATCCACTACTTTTTCAGTTAGATAAATCTTTTCCCCAACAATCTTTGCCGTTCTTTTGGCGACATCCTTTTTTGTGACTGTGGATTTGACATTTTCTAGGTTTTCAGTCGTCATTTAAGGCTCCTTCCAAATAGGATTAGGATTGTTTTTTATTGACTTATAATCATTTTCATAACATCAATATTTATAATAATAAATACACAATTTAAAATTAAAAGGCAACAAAAATTTTTCATTTTTAAAATCTTGCAAAAATTGTGCTTACTCGTTTAAACGTCCAACAGAAATGATGCCGCCCATTTTTCGCAGTTTGGCAATTATTCTATTGAGATGATCGAGGTCGTACACTTCAACACTCAAAATACAATTCATCAATGATACTTCAGAGTTCATACTGACGCCAACGATATTGCCGTCAATGGATGCGACAGTTTCAGTTACATCAGAAATGAATTTATTGCGTCGTTCGCCGAGAATATAGATGCCGGCCAGGAAACGCGTGCCTTTTTCCACATCCCAGGTCACATCGATGATGCGGTCCGGATCCTGCATCAGCCGCAACAAATTTTTGCAGGTGTTGGTGTGAATGACGATGCCGCGTCCGCGCGAGACGATGCCGGTGATGGGTTCGCCCGGCACCGGATTGCAGCATTTGCCGAAGGCGATCATGATGTTGTCCATGCCGGCCACGCGTACGCCTTTGGTGGACTTGCGCGCTTTTTCGATAAAGCGGGTAATGAAATTAGCGTCCTGCAATTGCGGTTTGTCCTCGGGCAGAATTTTCCGCAACAAGGATTCCAGTTTAATGTCGCCGCGACCCAATGCGGTGAACATGGAAGCCGCATCCTTGTGGTTAAACTTGCCGGCTAATTCCGCCAGGTTGACCTCTTTGATTTTAATGGAAAATTTTTGCAGGGCCCTGGTCAACATCTCTTCGCCCAGAGCAGAACTGTTGGCGTCTTCTTTATCGCGCAAATATTTTTTAATGCGGCTGCGCGCTTTGCTGGAGACGACAAATTTGAGCCAATCGTTATTGGGTTCCTGATTGGCTGAGGTCAGAATTTCCACCGTGTCACCGCTGCGCAACTCGTGGCTCAGGGGTACAATGCGTCCGTTTATTTTCGCCGCCAGACAATGTATGCCCACGCTGGTGTGCACGGCGAAAGCGAAATCGACCGGCGTGGAATGTGCGGGCAGCCGATGCAGATCGCCCTTGGGCGTAAAGACGAACACCTCATCCTGAAAAAGATTGATTTTGAGGTGTTCCATGAAATTGGCTGAATCGGTTTCGGTGTCTTCCCAGTCCAGAACCTGACGCAACCAGACCAGATGCCTGTCCAGATCGTCTTCGCGCAATTTCCCCTCTTTGTAGCGCCAATGTGCGGCAATGCCGTCCTCGGCCGTGCGATGCATCTGTTCGGTGCGAATCTGAATTTCAACGCGTTTCCCGGACGGACCGATAACCGTGGTGTGCAACGACTGATACCCGTTGGATTTGGGCGTAGCGATGTAATCCTTAAAACGCTCATGAATGGGCGTGTACAGGGCGTGTATCAATCCCAAGGTATGATAACACTCTTCAATCTTGTCCACAATCACGCGTATGGCGAGCAGATCGTATATCTCTTCGAAAGGGATGTTGCGTTTGGTGATCTTGTTATAGATGCTGTAAAAATGTTTCGGCCGTCCTTCAAAGCGCGCCTGAATCTGCGCTTTAACCAACGCTTCTCTGACCGGCTTGGTAATCTCCAGAATATAATCTTCCCGATTTTTGCGCGTATCACTGATGCGTTTGTTGAGATCGGTATAGGCTTCCGGTTCGAGATGCTTGAGCGCGAGATCCTCCAATTCCCATTTTATTTTAGCCAGTCCCAGACGATGCGCTAATGGCGCATACACTTCGCGGGTTTCGAGAGCGATGCGCCGGCGTTTCTTTTCCGGCAGAAATTCGAGGGTGCGCATATTATGCAGACGGTCGGCAAACTTGATCAAAATGACCCTGATATCGCGAACCATGGAAAGCAGCATTTTTCGGAAATTTTCCGCTTGCCGTTCTTCAAATTCCAGCAACTTGATTTCGGAAATTTTGGTTACGCCGTCCACCAGCAACGCCACGTTGGCGCCAAATTCTTTTTCCACCTGTTCGATGGAGAGATCCGTATCTTCCGCCACATCATGCAGAACGCCGCCGACAATGGTTTCATAATCCATTTTCAGGCCGATTAGAATTTTCGCCACTTCCAGAGGGTGTTCGAAATAGGGTTTGCCGGATTTGCGCAGTTGATTTCGGTGGGCGTTGTAGCTGAATTCAAAGGCTTTGCGCAGCAAGCCGATGTCCATGTTCTGGTTATAACGGGTGACGCGACGCATCAGCCCTTCGAATACTTGTTCGTATTGCTTGTCCATCTTGTCTGCCAGGTTAGAAAGCATCCATCGACAGGGAGGGTATTTCCATCCGTCCGGACTCTTTATTGGCGAACATGACATACTCGCCGACAAAGACCAATTCCACGGTGTCCGTCGGGCCGTTGCGCTGTTTGGCGATGATGATTTCAGATATATTTTCTTTGCCTGGCTCCACCTGTTGACCGCCGGCTGCGGGCCGGTGAATGAACATGACCACATCGGCATCCTGTTCAATGGCGCCGGATTCGCGCAGATCGCTCAACACCGGACGAGCGCCGGTACTGCGCGATTCCACGGCGCGCGACAGCTGGGACAAGGAGAGCACCGGTATGGCAAGCTCCTTGGCCAACGCTTTCAATGATTGCGAGATCATGGCAATTTCAATCTGCCGGCTTTCGATGCGGCCAACGCCATGCACCAACTGCAGGTAATCGACCACCAACAGGCCGATGTTGTGCTCCACCTTGAGGCGACGCGCTTTGGTGCGAATTTCCATGATGTTCATGGCCGGTGTGTCATCGATAAAAATCGGCGCCTGCGCCAGAATACCGGCGGCCTGAGTTAACGTGTGCCATTGTCCCTGATTCAATCGACCGGTGCGAATGGTTTGTGAATCAATCTTGGCTTCGGTGCTGAGCAGACGCATGGCAATCTGATGGGAGGCCATTTCCAGGCTGAATACGCCTACCGGCACGCCCTTTTTGGCTGCATTATAGGCCATATTCAAAGCCAATGCTGTTTTGCCCACAGAAGGACGCGCAGCCAGAATGATGAGTTCCGATTTCTGCAATCCGGACAGCAACTTGTCCAGTTCGGGGAATCCGGTGGGAACACCGGTGATGCCGTCGACATTGCCGTGGTAGGATTCAATAGTGGCCAGAGTCTGATGAAGAATTGGATTGATGTGTTGAAAATCCTTGCGCAACCGTTTCTCGGCCAGGGCAAAGATTTTTTGTTCCGCCGAATCGATCACCTGATAAGCATCTTCACTGGCGCTGAAACACTCTTGTTGAATTTCCGCAGACACCGAGATGAGCCTGCGCAACAGCGCTTTATTAAGAATGATGCGGCAGTAATATTCGATATTGGCTGAGGAAGGCGTTCGTTCAACCAGTTCCGTCAAATAATAATGCCCGCCGATCTTGTCCAGATCATCGGTCTTGTTCAATTCGTCGGAGACGGTCAAAATATCGATGGGTTCGTTGCGCTCGAACAACCGTTGCGCGGCAAGAAAAATTTTGCGGTGCGTATCTTTGTAGAACGCCGATTCGTCCAGTATCTCGAATACGGTGTTAGCCGCATGAGATTCGATCAACAGCGCGCCAATGGCCGCCATTTCGGCATCCACAGCCTGAGGCGGCATATGCAGGTTGGTATCTGTGTTTTCTGCCATAATTCTTTTCTATTCTTGCTGCGCCAGATATTCATCATACAATCGGCGCAATAATTTGACATCTTCCCAGACATCGCGCTTGAATTGAGGATAACGCAACAACGTAACCGGACTGTAGGTGGCGATCACCTGGCAGCCGAATGCGCGATGGGCCTTGCCGCGCAACTGCGATAAATTTGCCTTTTTATCCAACAGAACACTGGCAGCCAAACGCCCAAGGCATAAAATAAATTTGGGTTGCAGCAAGGACAATTGTTTTTCCAGATAGGATCGGCAGGTGCTGATCTCCTCCATCTTTAGCTCGCGATTGGCAGGAGGACTGCATTTGACCAGATGACATAAATAAACCTGTTCGCGAGTCAACTGAATGGATGCCAGAATTTTATCCAACAAAACACCGGCCGGTCCGGTCATCACAGCCCCGGCGGCATCCTCATCGGTTGAAGGATGTTCGCCGACCAGGACGATATCCGGATGTTCATGGCCTGTGCCGAAAATCAGATTTTGACGATGACTGCTTAAACCGCATTGCCGGCAATCCGCGATGGTTTGCTGCAAGGCTTGCAGATCGGCAACGTGACTGACATCCAACGCAGCAGACGGCTCACCCGCAGTTCCTTGCACGACCGGCGCAGTTGCTTTAGCTGCAGCCCAGTTTTTCTCCAGAGCCAGTTCATCTCCGTAAATTTCGATTTCCTGATCTAAAAACGTTTTAATGAGATTCTGTTCCATGACTCTCTTTAGCTAAAACCATGTCTGCGATCTTGATCATGAGTCTGGCGGCTGCGTCGGACTTGGTCAGCAGCGGCCATTGTTCCATATCCCCCCGGGTGTCCATGATCGTCAGGATGTTGGTGTCTACTTCAAATCCGGCCCCGGGTTCCAGGGGATTATTGATGACAATGAGGTCAAGATTTTTCTGCACCAGTTTCATCTTGGAATGAACGATTTCATTCTCCGTTTCCACGGAAAATCCAACGTGAATACGCGTCCCTTTGCTTATTGCCGCTGTTGCCAGTATGTCTTTGGTGCGCGTTAACGGCAGCAGCAAGCCGGCATGCTCCTTTTTCAGCTTGTTTACACTGGCCTTTTCCGGACGAAAATCAGCAACCGCAGCAGCGGAAATAAAGACATCCTGTTCCGGCAACGCTGCGGCAACCTCTTCAGCCATCTCCTCAGCCGTGTGCACAGGTCGAACCGAAATGCCGGAAAACGGCCGCAAGGCCGTCGGACCGGTTATCAGAGTCACATGCGCGCCTTGCAAAGCAGCCGCCTCTGCCAGAGCGAATCCCATCTTGCCGGAAGAACGATTGCCGAGATACCGAACCGGATCTAACGGCTCGAAAGTGGGACCAGCCGTAACAAGCACTTTTTTATTCGCCAGTCTCCTGTCGCTGAGCAATATCCGTTTCAACATGTCCAGAATTTCCGGCTTATCAGCCAATCGGCCCCATCCTACCTCGCCGCAAGCCAATTCTCCATGACCAGGCGTAACGATATGAAAGCCCAATGACGTCAATTTGGCCTGATTGCTTTGATAAACCGGATTGGCATACATCTCTTTATTCATAGCCGGACAAAGAACCACCGGGGCTGTGGCGGCCATCACCATGGTAGTCAGGCTATTGTCGGCAATGCCGCCGGCAATCTTTCCTATGGTATTGGCGGTCGCCGGACAAATGCATACCGCATGCGCCCAGCGCGCCAAATCGATATGCACCGTATGACCGCCTGATTCGGGGAACATTTCCGTAACCACAGGATTTCCCGTCAGTGTTTCAAAGGTGAGTGCACTGACAAATCGGGTGGCAGCCTTGGTCATCACCACACGCACCTGAGCGGAAGCCTTAATCAGATCACGCACCAGCTCGCACGTTTTATAAACGGCGATGCCGCCGGTGATCCCGACCAGGATGTTTTTGCCGGAAAACAACGAGAACCTCAGACGGCCTGTTCAGGATATTCGCTAGCCAGTTTTGCCTGCAAGAACTCTTGTAAAGAGACGGAAGTGGGTTTGGGCAGCTTGAGGTATTGGTGTTCCACCACATCATGATTAACGCCTTCATCGTCAAACGATTCCGAGTTGTTCATGGCTTCGGTGGCTTTGTCCATCACCCTTTTCTGCAATTCATTGATCTGTCGCGCGCGGCGGGCGATCATGATGATCGCTTCATAGACATTATCCGCATTTTTTTCCAGCGACTCTAAGGGCAGTGTGTGAATCATATGTGTTTTTCTCCTATATATATTTTTTTCATTGAGTCGTCATTTTCTGCAACAAGTGATCCACCTGCGAAACGGTCTTTGCCAAATCGTCGTTGACAACAACATGATCAAAACGGTCTGCCAGGCGCATCTCTTCCGGCATGCGTTGCAGCCGTTTTTCAATCTGTTGTGCATTTTCCGTTTTGCGGTCTTTTAAACGCTGAACCAGCGTGGCCATATCCGGCGGCTTGACAAATATTAGCAGGCAATCCTGCTGAAAGATCTTTTTTAAGGCAAGCGCTCCGTACACATCCAGGTCCAGAAATACGATAAATCCCTGTTCAATCCATCGCTGCAACGCGCTTTTAGGCGTGCCGTAAAAACAGCCGTGCACCTCTTCATATTCAACAAGTTCGTTTTCGCAAATTGCCTGTTGAAACCGTTCCGGACTGACAAAAAAATAATCCTGGCCTTCCACATCGCCCGGTCGCATGGGCCGCGTGGTCATGGAAACCGAGTAGCGATAGCGCGGATTGCCCTTGGCCAACAAACGACGAATAACCGTGCTCTTGCCGCCGCCCGATGGAGAAGAAAGCACAACCAGCAATCCTTTGGTTTTTTGCTCACTCAATATTCTGCACCTGTTCGCGTAGCTTTTCGATCTCGTCCTTGATTTCAACTACCAGGTGCGAGATCTCGGCACTGGCGGCCTTGTTGCCGATGGTATTTATTTCACGATGCATTTCTTGCAGCAAAAAATTCAATTTGCGGCCAGAGGCCTCTTCCTTTTCCAGAATTACGACAAATTCTTTGTTATGGCTGTGAAAACGCACGCACTCTTCGGTTATATCGATACGATCTGCAATCAAAGCCAGTTCCATTTCCAGACGCTGCTCATCCAATCGCTGATCAGGCTTCAATGCCGTCAGGCGGCTGCGCAGCTTGTCCAATTCCAATTTGGGGCGATCCGTGGCCAGCATCTCGATCTGTTTCAGCTTGACATCCAACATGCCGATCCGACGTTCGAAATCAGCCAGCAGATTCTCGCCTTCTTTGCGACGCATCTCTGCCAAAGAAATCAGCGCCTGCGTCAATGCTTTTTCCGTACACAGCCAAAGGGTTTCAATGTTTTTTGCGTTCGAATCGGCCAGTATGACATCCGGGAAGGCCAAAAGTTGATTGACATTAATGGCGGTGCGCAATTTAAATTTTTTATTGATCTGTTTCGCCATACGCACATAGGCCTGCACCAGCGGCATGTTCATGCTGAGGTTCTGATACGGATCATCCTGGCTGGCTATGGTTATATTTAGACTGATGCGTCCGCGACTAAGATACCGGCCGATTAATTCACGCACCTTGCCATCATAATCGGTCAGGACGCGCGGTAACTTTAGAACGATATCCAGATAGCGATTGTTCACGGAGCGTATTTCCGCGGTAACTTCAACCCCGTCCGTGCGAAAAGAACCGCGCCCGTACCCTGTCATGCTGGAAACCATAGTCATCTCGATAATAATAGGACATAATTAGAAAATTAACAATTATTTTACGCATTTTTTTTTATATAGTCAATCACTTTTTCACGATCGAATTTGATTTAAAGCATTCAGCGCACAATGGTTTTCAACGGTACGATAACACTGTCCGACAGGATTTCAATTTTAAATCTGACCCGACCCAGCAACCGATTATCTTCGGTCTCTATATCCACACGCCATTTACCGGGTTCGATGTTGCGCTTGAATGTATAACCGCGATATCCGCCATCGCGACCGCCCAATACGAAATATCCAATTCTGGAACGGGATTGATACTCGCCCTCTTTTTCACTATACCAGTGCCATTCTTGATAGATTCGTTTCTGCAATCGGGTCGGCGCAAAAATCGCGGCATAGCAAAACACTGTGTCTCCGGTTTGGTAATGAAACGTGCGATCGGATTTTTTCCAAAAGTGATACCATGCCGGTTTTTCATAGGAGACTTGATAATCATTGCCCACGTGTTTAACGGTATGATAAATACCTGCAAATTTTAAAGATAACGGAACTGGTGGGATCCAGTTTAAAAAATAGGCGATATTCATGCCAGCATAGAGAACACACAATAATATGCATGATCTCTGTAAAACGCTGATGTTGTTTATACCCTGCCAGCGATGCAGCAGGAACAGCAGCAAGCCGACCAGCAAAAGGGAACAGACGCCGGCTGATAAAAAGAGCCAAACGTTCATTTTGCGTAAAAATACCGGCAGAGCAAAGGTGAAAAAAGCAAAGGAGGTAAAGAAAAACAAGGAAAGCTGTAAATAAATATTGGTCAGCCGGTCCTTGAGAAATTCATTGGCAATCATTAGAATGAGCAGAACGGCGAAAAAGATGGATGTTTTTGACAGAGAAGCGCTTTGGAAATAAAAAATGACATAAGCGCTGAAAAGGCTGCCGAGCAAAAACTGAATGATTTCCGGATACCATTCACGATATTTCAGCAACCAGGGCTGGGTAACTCTTTCTTTCTCTACAAGGTTTACCATCATGATAAAAACACCGAGCAGGAGCAAATAAGCCAATAAAATGAAATTGTCCAACAGTTGATCGATGCGGCGCAATGTCAGGCTGTCCCAGGTAAAACCGCCGAAAAATGACGCGACCGGCAGGTACTTGTGATATCTTCCGTACAATTGTTTTGGTCTTTGCGCCATTTTGTGAACGAGATCGTTCCTGTTCATTTTCTTTCTCACATATGGTTTTTCAGTTGCATTCAATTTGTGGATCAAGTAAATTACAGCAAATAGATAGGTGACTGGTTATGTCCAAAGCAACTTTACCGAAACCCCAGGATTGGGACAGCGTCATGATGCGTATGGCCTGCGTTATTGCCACCATGAGCAAAGATCCGGCTACCAAAGTAGGCGCGGTCCTGGTCTCCCCGGACCGAACGCGCATATCGGTAGGCTATAACGGATTTCCGCGACGCGTTCCAGACATGAAGAAATGGTGGATGAATCGCGACGCGGACACCAAAGAATTTTCAAAATATGAACTGGTGCGTCATGCGGAAATGAACGCCATTACCCAGGCGAAAACCGATCTAGCCGGCTGGACGCTGTACGTTACGCATCACCCCTGCCTGGATTGCGCCAAACACATTGTGGCGGAAGGCATTAGCCGGGTCGTGTATTATCTCTCTCCGGAGCAGATATTTATGTCGATTAATCAGCGCAAGATCACAAAACTGTTCAAAATTGCCGGTGTGACATTCGAGCAGATTGAATTGCAGGAACAACCATGCCTGCATTAGCGAATCCACATTCTTCCCCGGGGTTCCAATTCGGCGCGAATGAAGCCGTTGTGTCCGACCAGTAATGCTCTATTCCACACCTCTTTTGCTCCGTTCCGTTGCGTATGCTTGCTCCTGAATTTTATTTTTACCGGCACGTCGTTATAATTTTGCATAAACCAATTGTCCTGTCCCATGCTCTGGCAGGTTACCCGGCCGGGTGCATCCAACTCGATGCCCAGCGGTTTGATAAAAAGCTGCCGCAGCGCTTGTAAAGGCGCATCAGGAAGATCAACCAGTCCCAGTTTCGTTGGCGCTAATAACACCTCGCCTATACGGTCAAAATCCTGCTGTGAAAACGTGTGGCTGTTTAAAACACAGATTTGTCCTGTTGCCGTTTGTTTGCTGGTCAGAAACGGTACCTTTTCATTTTGCCTGGCCACGGTCAGCAGCTCTTGACTGTCGGTGACTACAAGATCGCCGGCGAGTTGCAAAGGCGTTTGCAGCGTATACTCGATGCCATCACAAGCAATGGCATCGGCAGAAAAAGGATTTTCATTTTGCATCCGGACGCCGGCCAGTTCAAGCAATTTTTTATTTTGACAACGATTTAAAAAACCGGCTGTCACAATGATCCGTTTGCTCTGTGATAACACGGCCAAAATTTTATCAGCAATGGCAGCATCGCTCGCAGCCTGGGTGGGTAAAAGAATCACCGCCGCCTGTTCCGGCCACTGCGCAGTTGGCACAAACGGGATGCCCAGCATGCCGATATAATCGAAAAGATAGAGATCTCCGCCGGCATCGCTGTTGACCGGTTTGTATCCGTAAACGGCTGTTTCCGAACCGGCGTCGATGACGGACGCCAATTCCACCAGTCTGGGCCATTCGCTGCGCAATAATGCATGACCTCCATGTCGATTTACAAACGGTGCATAACTGAACAGGGTCAATTCTTGGGCGCCGGCCAGTACGCTTTGATAAGCCTGATCGATAAAATCAATCGCTTCACAATCGCCATGATCGAACCAGGCGCAGGTTGTTTTATCCGATACACTGGCCAGCCAGCGAAAATTCACAAATCCCTCAAAAGGCTGAACAAAACCGAAGCGTTGCGTATGGGCGCCGCGGGTCTCGGTTCCCACCCACACGCGATCAAACAAAGCGGATTTACGATCCACATCGTAGCCAAAAAGATGAAACCGGTCATACCATTGCGGATATTTAATAATCAGCTCGATATCCGGATTGATACGACGGGTTGGCGCAATAAAGATCTGCTGTGCCAGCTCCGTCAACAAATCGCGTCGATACTGCGGCCAGGAGCGGCTTCCTTTAGCGGTTTGGGATTCAGCGCTGGTATCGGCTGTGCAAAGAAAATCATCAATTACAATTGAATCAAAAATGGCGGCTGCTTGAATCATAATCGAGGTCAGATCATGTTGTGTCTTGGCGTTCTGCCAATTAAACCATCCCAGTTTGCCTTGTTGCGTCACCCCAACGCCATCGCCCGGAACGGTGGCAATGCCGCCAATCACCTGTATGTTATTTTGTACAAAAAAATCTCGTACCGTCGTCAATAATTTTTTATCTACTGTTAAACCACTGCGATAGAATTCAATGCATACTCGGGAAGCATGATGATCTCGCAATATCGCCAACGCCTGTTGACGACCGGTTTCCGCGGTTAGATATTGCACCACCTCCTGGCCGGTAACATATAGACCGATTTTCAATGCTTGGGTATCGGCGACCGTTGGATCAGTAAAAGAAACCATAGACGACCAGAATAAAACCATCGAGGATAGTCTCATATAGGCTCCCGAAATGCATTATTTTTCCCACTCGGCAATCGTTTTTAACATGGTTAAAATATTTTCAGCCGGCGCTTCAGCTGGAATATTGCTCATCGGAGCAAAAATAAATCTGCCGTTTTTAGCAAATAATTCCAATCTCTTTTGCACATGCTCCCGCACCTGGCGGACACTGGCGCGATGCAACACGGATCGGCTATCGCATCCCCCGCCCCAAAAGCACAGGTCGCTGCCAAATTGCTGCAGCAGACGCTCCGCTTCCATGTTTCTGCAAAAAGTCTGTACCGGGCTCAAAATTTCAAAACCGGATTCAATAATATCCGGCGCCAATTCCGAAACCGCGCCGCCGGTCTGCAGCATGACGCAAAGCCGGCTGTTTTGTTTGATAAAATCAGTCATCTTCAAGTATTTAGATTTAAAAAATTTACGATATAATTCCGGCGTAAGATGCGGACCTGTTTCACACCCCAGGTCATCACAAAAACAAATGACATCGGCAACATCTCCGACGGTCTTGCAAATCCTTTCCAGTTCGGACAGATAAATTTCCACCAAGGAATCCAGCAAGCGCTCGACCTGACCTGCCTCTAAAACCATGTCCATTAAAAATTTGGGCAAATGCCGCAAAGCAGCGCCGGCATTTAAAAGTCCGCAGTCGCACACGATCACCAGAGCGCGATCTGCTTCGTTACCCAGATCAATCATTTTTTGACGATACTGCTGCCAAAAGGATGGATCAGATTCCATCCGCCATGGGTTAGCTGAAAGCATCATCGCGGGGAGGCTGCCCAAAGTTTGTGTCAAGCTCTTGAAATCTGTAGGATAACCGTCACGATAGGGAAAATAGCACGGTTCGAAAACCGCATTGCCGGATGACATCCGCACAATCTCGACGCCGTAATGATTGCGAATGAGCCAATCGCCATGCGCGGTTTTAACGGGACGAAACCACTGCGGATAACAGGCCAAACTGCCATCGCTGAGCGTGGCGTTGTGCCAATCCGGATCCTGGCGATGCAATGCTTTGGCCGCATCCAGGGTGTCGATGTGAAAACGTTCCAGAAATTCAACATCCGGCTGGACTAATTGTTGCATCACATCAACGATCAGCGAAGGACCCAGCGTCAGACCGAGTCGTGCTTTCAGCCGGTTGTAGGCTATTACGGCAATACCGGTAAGAGGCGTGGCGCCGATATCGATTGGAATGCGATCCGCTTCCTTTTGATGCAAAGTTGCTTGTATCCGTTCTCGAGCATTCATGTAAAAATCCTTTGACGCTTTTCCCGGGCAGGGAATCAAGAGCGTTACTCAATCATCCTGTCGTTGGATGTAAACATCCTGTCGTAACGAGTTCTCTATTCTTCTGCTGAATAATTGTGTGATTTTTTTACGCGGTATTTTTCCAATGAAGGTGATGGTGGCGCCGACGTCCTTCTGAGAATGAATCAGCAATTCGCCCCCAAGAGATTTTGCACGCCGCTGCATATTTTGCAAACCATGACCGCGTCGACCATCGCCGTCCGCCATCCCTCGCCCATTGTCGGACAAAACCAGTTTCAGTTTTTTGTTTTGCATTTCAATCAAAAGCGAGACAAGCGTGCAATTACTGTGTTTGACGCAGTTGTGCGTAGCTTCTTTGAATAAAAGATAAAGCTGCCGTCGATATTCCATGGGCAGATGCACAGAGCCTTCCACCCTGTTATTGAACGAAAACAGAATTCCCCTGGCCAAAAACATGTCGTGGTTGATATCCTTGATTTTCACTACCAGATCGTGCAGCGAATCACGATGAGGATGAATCATCCAGATCAGATCATTCATGGAGTCGACCAGGGAACGGGCGATGTCAATGATCTTACCGATATTTTCTTTCGTTGTTTGCGATTTTTTTTGCGCCAATTCTCCCAAAATCGCGATTTCGGTCAAACCGGCGCCGATGGTGTCATGCAAATCGGCCGCGATGTGGATGCGCACCCGTTCAATGGCCAGCAAATAACGGACGCGCAAGAGGATGGCTGCCGCTATCAGACAGGCGACAATGACCAGACTGCCGGAAATAAACCACCAGGTCATCCAAAAAGGCGGATGGATCATGACGCGAATGGACGTGCCTTGTTCGTTCCAAATGCCGTCGTTATTGGACGCCTTGACTCTGAAGCGGTAAACGCCGGGCGACAACGATGTGTAACTGGCATAGCGTTTGTTCGCGTCTGTATAGACCCAATCACGATCCAGTCCCACCATCTGGTACGCATAACGATTTTTCAAAGGCGCCTGAAAATCCAGTGCCGTGAATTCAAAAGCGAAAAAATTATCCTGATAAGACAGGTCGATGTCGCGAATGTTTTCTATCGCATGTCCGAGGTCGGCCTCTTTGTTAAATATTGAAAAAGAGGTGATGGCGACTCTCGGGGGCTGAGCATTATGGGTGATTTTTTCCGGATAAAAAATGTTCAAGCCGGTAATGCCGCCGAAAAAAATTTCTCCTAATCGGTTTTGAAAGTATGATCCTGCATTAAATTCCAGATCCTGCAAGCCGTCTTCCACCGTGTAATTGGTAAAGACTTCCAGAGCAGGATCAAATCGTGACAAACCCTTGTTGGTGCTGATCCAGAGGAAATGCTTTGCGTCTTCCACTATGCCGTAAATAACATTATCCGCCAAACCGTTATCCACGGTATAGCACTTGAACGTTTTCTGATGAATGTCAAATTTGTTCAAACCGCCGCCCCAGGTGCCAATCCACAGGACGTCGTGCGAGTCCAAATGCATGGCAAAAATATAGTCATTGCTCAAGCTGCGAGGATTTTCCGGCGCTGCGCGATAATGGTGGAAAAAGTTGTTCCGGCGATCATATTCGTTTAATCCTCCGCCCTCTGTGCCTATCCAAAATGTTCCCGAACGATCCTGCACAATGCTGCGAACATAATCACAGCTGATGCTGCCGGGATTGGCAGCATCCGTCACATGGTGAACAAAAGTCTCGGTTTCGCTGTCAAAGCGATCCAGGCCGCCGCCGAAGGTGCTGATCCAGAGATACCTTTGTTCATCCTCATAAATCGCCCGAATGCCGTTGTTGTTGAGACTGTTGTCGTTTTGCGGATCGTGTACAAAACGACGGCAATAACCGGTGTGTGGATCGAATTTATTGAAACCGTTGCTCTCGGTGGTTACCCAAAACTGTCCCTTATGGTCGCGAAAGATATGGCGTACTTTATCCTCGCTCAGCGTATGCGGATCATGAGGATTGTGGCGGAAATGTCGCCAGCGGTTGTTCTTGCGATCAAAGGCGTTCAGGCCGCCGCCTTTGGTGCCGATCCACAAAACACGATTTTCATCTTCGTAAAGACCCCAAATAAAATTATTGGTCAATCCCGGCGGCTCGTCTTTATTCATCCGTATGTGGGTAAACTGAATCTTGTTGCGGTTCACTTTATTGATGCCGCCGGTATAGGTGCCCACCCAAATAATGCCGGAGCGGTCTTTGTAAATGCTGTACACTTCATCGGAACTCAACGTATTCAGATCATTGTCGATATGATGGAGATGCAGGAAGGATTCACTTTTAGGTTCAAAGATATTGACCCCGCCGCCGTTAGCGCCAATCCACAAAAAACCTTGTTCATCTTCATATAGAGCATAAATGGAATTATGGGACAAGCCGGACTTTTGCCCAGGATGGTGTCGATAGTGACGAAATCGCGGGCGATTGTTTTCCGTATCATCCAGCCGGTCCAGCCCCCCTCCGTCCGTACCGATCCAGAGGATGCCGCTCCTGCCAAAATGCAATTTACGAATCACCGAAAATCCCAGGGAATGGGGATCACGAGGATCAGGTAAAAAGCGACGCCATTGACCGGTGCGCGGATCAAAGTGGTTCAAGCCGCCGCCTCCTGTACCGATCCAAAGATGGCCGTCGCGGTCTTCACAGACACACAGCACTTTATTGTGCGACAACGAATTGACATTGCGGGGATCATGTCGGAAATGAAAAAATGAGCGTAGCGCCGGATTGTAGCGATCCAATCCGTTGTCCGTGCCGACCCAAAGCACGCCGTACCGATCCTGGTATACGGCATTAACAATGTCGCTGCTCAGGCTTTTTGCATCCAACGGGTCGTGGCGAAAGCGCGTAAACTGTTTGCGGTCAGGATCAAAACGGTTAAGCCCGCCTTGAAAGGTGCCGATCCACAGCATCCCGGTGCTGTCTTCACAGATGGCCTGCAAAAAGTCGTGCGAAAGGCTATTGGCGTTGCGCGATTCATTACGGTAAATGGTGAATGAATACCCATCATACCTTTTCAATCCGTCAACCGTGCAAAACCACAAAAAGCCGCGCGAATCCTGCAAAATATCCTGCACAACGATTTGCGATAAACCCTGAAGCGGAGAAATGCACTCTATCTTTCGTTCTAATTGTTTGAGCTGCCAAAAAGAGTCCAGGTAGGAACCGGCGCCGGTTTTTTGCGGGACAATAGAAATTGTTGCACAAAATAACAGGACCTCAGTCCAAAATATCATTGTCTTTTGTCTGGCCGACAAATTGGTTACCCGTGCGGTTTTTCAAGGGACGTTATTGTTGAAAACAATATACGTTTTCTCCAGCCATAGAGTCAAGTGATTTATGCAGATAGCAGATAGAGGAGGCGGGGGCGGGATTTTACTGGCTTTTTGGTTTTCTAGTTTGCAAAATGGTCAGCAATAAAGTTTTCAACAAAGTTACTTTTGCAAGCGTTCAGGCACAATAAACGAATGGTCACCCATCTGCAGTGCTGCCCTGTACTACCGCACATGGTCATTACTCGGATAGTCGACCATTTTAGCAGCCGGATCGCCGCTCACCAGCACGCTGTCCACACTGATATTATCGACTGCATTGATCATCAGGCCGAGCGCCGTTCACGTTCAGAACAGTTGGACCTGTTTTTGGAGGATCGCTTAAATCAAAAGCTGATTTCAGGTCGCTACTCTGCGGCATGCCATTGGGAGCACATAAAGCAATAATCAAGGCAAAAAAAGCTATTGCCCATAGTAGCCTTTTCATCTCTGCCTCCAAAAAAGTACACGTTGTTTGCAAGTTAAAAACTATGCTGCCTCACAGGAAGGTCATAATGCAACTGAAAGGTTACACCTGTCACAATAAAGTCGCTTTTATACAGAATTTACCATCGAACTCTCTTTCTGCTAAATGCAATAAATGAAAAATTTAGCGAATATGGACATCCACAAGATCGAATCCATCAGTTTTATAATGCGAAAATTGTGCCAAAATTAATTCTTTGCGACATTGCGAATTGGCGTTAGCAGTGATTTATCACAGTCCCCTGCTGATTCATTGAATAGTGTCGAGTTGAATGAATCAGGCTATTTTATGCTCGTCAGTTTCAGCTTTTTAAGAATTGCTGCGCCGTTTTGAATATTTTTGCCTTTCATGATGCATAAATACATTCCCGAAGGAGATAAAGCGCTATTCCATTGCATTTTGTGACTGCCGGGATTCAGGCGTCCGTCAAAAAGGTTCTTCACCAATTGACCGCGTACATTATAAATCGACACCTTCAGGTCGCACTCATCCGGAGTCTCAAGATGGATGGTGGTTTGGGCATTAAATGGATTGGGATAGGCTCGCATAGCGAAGGCCGATGGATTAGATACCGAATTCTCTTCTACAGCAGTCATGCCGGCATCAAGAGTCGCAGCAAGAGAAAAGGCTGCACCATCGCCATTCATTGATGACGATTCCAAATTGGGCAAAGTTCTAGCTGCTGCAATTTCCTCGTTCAAATCATTATTCAATGTACTGAGGTAGGAGGCAGTTTCAGTTTTACTCATGGCCGTGAGTGTGATGCGTCCGGCTTTTCCTGAAATTAATTCGCTTTTGGGTGTTTGCGTCCATGTGCCGGTTTTTATGGAAACGGAATTATTATAGGCATCCAGTATAAAGTCGCCATCGATCTTGGCGGCCTGCAACGTTATTGAAAGCGGCGCCGCCGATGCTGCCAATGCCGGTGTAACGGATTTCTGCATTTGCTGCGGCACCAGGGTGCAAACGTTCAAATAACCGCCTTCCAATTGAGCTGCAGGAACAGTAAAATTGAGGCCAAGTTCGCTTGTCAAGTAAAAATTCTGCCAGGTCATCCTGCTCGCATTCAAAGTCAGATTCAGTCTGGGAGAGGCGCTGTTTATCTGGAAATTATCCAGCATCATATCCGTGCCGGTAAAAGAGAGCTGGCCTAACTGCGCGTCCCGGAGGGTAAAATTCCGCACGTTCATTTTGTTGGTGATCCAATAGACGTCGTCGTCCGGACGATAATCCGCGACCACATCGCGGTACAGATGCATATTTTCAGCGGAGATGTTTTGCCCTGAAACGCGCCAGGACGTACCGGCCATAATCATATTGGCGTTCTGTATCATAATAGTATTAGACGCCATGATTGCTTGTGTAGCAAGGTCAAAGCTAAGCTCTGGCAAATCCATTGGATTAATGATGATGTTGTTCGGGGTTATGAATTTTAAAAAGCCGGTTTCATCCCAGGGGACGAGAAAAGCCGTGGCCTCGATAGATTGGTTTATTACAATATCCTGCGCCTGGAAAGTAAGCCGGGTTGTCGGTGAAAAAGAGAGCGCCGGCTGTGTCGCTTGACCGACGGGCAATCCGAAACGCAGTTCTGCGTTTTTGACCTCGACATTGGCCACTGCATCCTGGCCGAACTCCCACTTTTCTATGGGTTGCGATTTGCAGGCTTTAATATTGATGGACGAGCCATCCCAGCCCTCGCTGCCCGGCGGATAATTAGGCGCCACCATAAGACGAGGCATATTGAGTTCTCCGGTAGAAATTCCCACATGAGAATGGCTGAATATGCGCATATATCCCCAGGGAGAAAGCGAACCGCTCATATCCAGGAGGGGCGCGCCCAAAAATATTTTTGAATGATCTTGTACCACAATGCCCAATGCTTCCAACCGGTTTATTTGCACTTCCGTGCCGGAAGCGATGGTGGTATCCCGACCGGAATAAAGTCCACCCATAACCGCTTGGGCATGAGGATAGCCGTCAATCTTGGTTAAACTCTGCAATTTTGTCTCTTTGTACAGCGAATCCAGGAAGCCTTTATTTCGAGCAAATCCCAAATTTACTGCGTAACAGAATGAAGGGCATTTGCCCAATGCTTCCACATCCAGACCTGCCACGCGCCAGGTTTTGGCGTCCAGAACAGGGGAACCGGAGACACCGCCCTCTCCGGTGCCCAATTTAAAACGTACGGACCATCGATAACAAAAATCCTCAGGCATTTTCTTTATTTCGCTCACGAGATTTAATTTTTTTAAATCTCCGTCCGGGTGTGTTATATTCACATACTGCGCCAAAAGATTCTCGGAAAAATCCAATCCAAAATACCAGGGCATCGCCCTGTCGAGATCGGATTTGGCAATGGTGACCGCTGCTATTATAAAATCTTCCGATGAAGGTATGCCGTCAAACAAGGGATTAAAACAATCAGTAAATTGCGGATGCCAGATGACTTTGCACTTGTAAGCCGTGAATGGCTTTAGTCCTTCCAGGTAATTAAACGTAAAGCTGGAATATTCTTCAAAAGCGGCAACCTCCAGAGGTGTTATTATTGAAAGGGAATCAATGTTCAGCAAGTGTGAAGCCGTAATGATGTTGACCGTAACCATTGCGCTCTGACCACATTGATCCGCAAAGGCAAAAGGATTGCCGACCACAAATCCGGTTGCCATCCCTTTAAAGGGATGATCGACTTTTACAACTCCTCTCCCCGGCGTGAGAAACTCGGGGAATTCGTTCAAGCTGTGCCGGTCACATTCCCGGCCATACGATGGTACCGGATAGTTCATCAAGGCTCCCAGCGCTACAGTCAAGGCAATGCTAAAATTTTTTATCGAGATCATCTTTATTCCTTTTATTCATCGTCTGGTTATATGCTTATCACAACTGCAAAAAATTACCGGGCGCTACTGCACTGTCGTCCGACCTGCTTCCACTGCATTCAGTCTTGTGATTGATTCTGCACTTTGGACAGCACGGGCTTTTCAATTTCGGGCAGTGCGCTCTTGCCGGTTGTGATCGATTCGCCCATAGTTAATTCAAAGCTGCCCTGCAGCACTTTAAACCTGGCGCCCAGCTCTAACGTGACTTTTTCGGCCCTGGCAATTCCGCTGCGCAGGTAGACATATTTATTGCCGGTTAATAGTATTTCCTTATAAATGCCGGCCGGCAGATATTGCGCCGGACTGCTGGCCGGGGGGTCCTGACTGTTATAATCAAGTACAGCCAATCCGTTCATGGTTAAACCCGCAGGCCACGGTTCGCCGAGATATGAGGAATAGATGGCGCCGTTGTTTATAATTAACGGGATTTTCGGAATCAGCACCTTGCTCATCTTTAATGTAGGTTGAATATTAACAGCGATGCCTCCTGCATCAATGAAAAGCACAGAGAGTAAAGGCATGGATGCGTTCATGGTGCAATTACCGGCTATGCGCACCGGCTCTCCTGCAATCGGTACGCGGCTTTGAGACCATCTGGCTATATCGGTCCAATATCCGGTTCCGGTAAACGTGTTCATTTCTGAAACTGACACAGCTGAATAGTTTTGCTCAAGCTGATCTGAACTCAGCATGCTATAGGTCCGTGTGGCCGGAGTGAAAAAATAACCTGATTTTGCCGGTGTGGCCACACCTGACCAACCAGTTGTTAATCGTATGCTGTAAAATCCCTGGACGTCTGTTTTGACAGTGGCAGACGGGACCCCCGAACCGGCAAAGGTGATGACTACTTCCGCTATACCCGTACCTTTGGCATTGGCAATTCTCCCACTGACAAGGGGTTGTACGACAGCGGCGATGTAATTTTGAGCAATTTTGGGCAAGGTGACGCTGGTATAGGAACGCAGTGCGGGCTGAAATGTAAGACCTGTCCGTACCGGAGTGACCGAGCCGGTCCAACCGCGCGGAACAAGTTGGGCATAACTGCCGAGGGCATCACTGATTGCTGCGCCGATATTGGAAAATTTTAAAATCACATCTGCAGCGGCTGTGCCGTCAGCAAAAGCAACGCGTCCACTGATATAGACGATTCCTGAACCGGTGTTTATCGTAAAATTTCTGTTATATTGCGATGTGGTGATGTTGCTGAACGAATATGAAAGCGGTTGAAAGCGGACCGACTGCCCTGCAGGATCGCGAAAAAATGGAGTCAACATACCGGACCAGATACTGTTTGTCAAGCAGATGTTGTAATAGCCGGCGGCATCCGTGTAGGCGACAAGGGTCGGCTCGCTTACAGAGCTCGAACCCGCGATCAATTGGACGTTCTTAACGCCGCATTGCTCCAAAGTGATGCGCCCGGACAGAGTCGGATATCGTGAAATGGCCTTGTAATTCTCATTGATCAGATGGGTGCGCACCTCTGTATATGTTTTTTGCGTTGGTGAAAAAGTAAAATTGGTCAATGACGGTATCGTTGTTCCACTCCAGCCGGCGGTAAGACTTGTCTGCAGAAACACCATACAATAATAGCCGTCGCGCGAACTGGTGGTTTCCTTGACAACGCCGGCTGCATCGGTAAAGGAAAGTTTAACGCCGCCCAGGCCGGTGTTGTTGATCTGTATACGGCCGGCAATGACCGGATAGGTTGTTGTAAGCGTGAAATTCTGTTCCTCCAGATTGTATTTTATACTTTGATAATCGATTCGCGCAGGCGTGACGCCATAACCGGAGAGCGCGGCTGAGATATAGCCGGCAGCAGTTTCCGGCGCCTGAAAACTGTAATATCCGTTGGCGTCGGTGCTGACTGTGACGGTTTTCCCAACCGGTCGGTTGTAATAAGCTGTGATGATCACATTCCTGACTCCGGCCTTGTAGATCGTCGCATAACCGGAAACCGTATACAGTTTATATCCTGTAAAATTGGCATTACTGACCGATGCGGAGAGATTAGTGTACGAGCGGGATGCCGGATTAAACAGATAACCGGACTTGCTGCACATAACCAATCCACTCCAGCCATTGGGCACGGTTTTACTGAAATTGCCGTTGGCATCAGAGGTCGTCGTACCCTCGCCGGTAAAGCTCACCACAACGCCGGCCAAAGGTGCACCGGTGGGAGATGTGATAACGCCGGAAACTGTAAAAGTTGCCGCTTGCGTTGCAAAATCTTTTCCCGTAGCATCTGTTGTTAAATTGGAAAAATCATAAGAGGCAGGAGTAAAAGTATAGCCGGGCGCTGTGGCATATATGGAACCGGTCCAGTTATTATGAACATAGACGGAATAGCTGCCGTCAATTTGGGATAAACCGACATTGCCAAACGGCGAAAGCACCTTGACGCCGGCCATGGGCTGTCCATTATTCGTGACGGTTCCACTGATGGTCAATAGTGGCACTCCTGCGACCCAATCTCCACCGTACAATGCATTAGTTAGGCTGCTTACCTCAATCAATTGTGGATTCACCGCAAATGAATAACCAGGGCTGCTGCAGTACAGCGTATGCGTGCCCAGTTTCGTAGGGAGCCACTTAGCCGTGTGATATAACAGCTCGTCCTGGTGCTGAATGCCTAAACTGATTCCGTCAGGATCGATGAGCTCGAAATCCGCGTTAAGCGCTGAGCCCCACACCAGGACGCCCCATCGGCCATCTACCACACGGAAGGCCATCGGAGATATTTCGGTTGGAAACGTTAGAGCGTATGCAGAGCCGGTATACTCATCACACCAATCAAAGGGATCGAGCAAAGACATGGGCAACACTGACAGCAGCAATAAACAGCCAAGAAAAAAAGTAACACAATTTCTTCTCATATTTGTTTCTCCCGAGTTGTAAGACGGCCTTTGCGATATCATTTTTACCATGACTTTGAATTTCTGGTAAAATTTCGTTACCCAATAAGTGCATTTTTAAAGGACAGATAGTTCTAACATCGAACCGGTTTTTACATCCCTTGTTTCAGATGAAAAAAGTGAGGAATGAAAACTTTTCAAGACTTGACAATAATCATGCCAAAAAGCATCCTATTACTAAATCAATAAAATACAAGTTTCATCGGATAATATTATTTTTCATAATTCAATCAATTTCGTCATATGACAAAATATTGGTCAAAATTGGTCATTTCACAAAATAGATGATTTTGACAGATGTTAAAAACAAAAACCTGTAGGCGAAAAACGATATTTGAAATACAAAGTAACAGTTTCAACATCATCTGGATGGGGATGCCGTTATGGAGATTGTTGCCATGGATCGCGGAACGAAAAATCTGCGGTTTTATAAAAACACCGGCATCGACAAATACGAATTGATCAACACCATCAAGGCCATCGCTGCAGAAAAAAATGTTGCTGATGAAATAGCGATGAACAAATAATAAATGTCGGTTTACCAATTCCAGAGCCAATAGGACTTTTCACATAAAAGTTCATTGAATGAATTCGCATTATTGCTGTGGCTGTAATTAATTCCAGACTTTAAATTGCATTTCATATTTCACTTTTTTACTTTATACTAATAAAATAAAAATTCGGTCCATTTCAATCCCATTTATCATGAGGGGGGCATGTTGACCGCTATGCAACGTTCCTGCTTGTACACCTGCTGCATCATCCTGAATGCGGTATCAATTCAAAAGAGCCGGGCGGATGATTGGCAGTATTTCACAGGCACTGCGCAAATTATCTGCATTGCCGAGGACAACCAATATCTATGGTTCGGCACAGAAGGCGGCTTGCTGCAAAGAGACAAAACAACCAACCTAGTTGTCCATTTCAACCGATGGAATTCGCCTTTGCCGCAAAACAAAATTAATTCGATTGTGGTTAACAAATCAGGTGTAACTTTTCTATTAACCGCCAATCAGCTTGTCTCATTGTCAGGGGGCCATTGGACCACAATCCCATCGCCGTTTGACGGTAAAATGTTTGCACAAGATCCGGTTATGGCCCTGGATCAACTCGGCAACTGTTGGATCGGCGCTGAAAATTCCGTGTATCAATGGGACGGCCATAACTGGACGACGTTTAATCCTTCCAATTCGGGTATGCCGAATTGGACCATAACCTCCATGGTAATCGATCGTACCAATCGTATCTGGTTTGGCGCCAACGAGGGATTGATCGGTTTCGATATGCAGAATTGGACCACCAACACCCTGGCCAAGTCGATCAAACACGTGGCGGTTGATTCTGCCAACAACATCTGGATAGCCAGATCTGGATATATCAGCAAATTTGACGGCGTCTATTACCGGCAGTATGTTGCTCCTGCAAATTCATCAACTTTTTTCAATCCTTCCGCCTTGACCGTTTCTCCAGAAGGATTGCTTTGGATTGGTGCTGGCCCTAACCTGCTCAGATATGACGGTGCAAACTGGCAAACAAAGAATTCGGTAAATTCTTCGTTAACCGGCGCACGGATCGAGGCGATTCATTGTGACCGCAGCGGCCAAGTCTGGGTAGGAACCCAACAGGGGCTGAGTCTCATCGCCACTTCACCATCAGCCTGGAAGGTATACACCACAAAAAATTCCGGAATGATTGCCAATAAAATTAAATCCATTTATAAGGATCGCGACGGGAATATGTGGTTTGGTTCGACTTTCGGCAATGTCATGAGGTATAACGGCAGCACATGGAAATTCTGATATTTGTCGGCAGGCGGACGCGCAGTCCAGGAAGTGAATGGCATCGTGCAAACCCCGGATGGTGGTTACTGGTTCGCCACCGATCAGGGTCTTGTTTCTTTTTATTATGATGATTTTGAAATCTGGTCATCCTATACGTACAAAAATTCACCTCTACCCAGCCGACCGTCGCCTGCTTTACTCTCCCTCTGCGTTGCACCCTCTTCCGGCGGTTCGCGGGCTGTTTCATCTGCGGCGACAAATTCGTTTTTTCAATCTGCTCAGACAGCTAGTGGGCAGGATGCGCTCTGGATTGGCGCCAACCCGGGCATCTTTGTTCTCGACCTCGAAACTCGAACCTGGCAGGTTGCCAATCCTGGCATCCCCACCGGAGCTGTTACCTGTTTTCTTTATGACCAGCACGGCGTCTTGTGGTGCGGTTGCAACAGTTTACTGAAATATGACGGCGCCTGGAGTGTTTTTGATCCGATTAACAAAGATCCAGGAGGAATGATCAAAGGCATAATGGTGCAAACGCTGCAGGAAGCCGGTGACGGCCGCTTAGCCGTACATTCCGGTTATGGTTCATACCTTTTTGACGGCGCGCAATGGCAGAGTTGGAGCGGAACGCCAAGTCTCTATCCCGGCATTCCGTTTAAAACATTCGCCATCGACCGGTCCGGCGCTTATTGGTACGGTTATCAGGATATGGGCGTCGTGTGTGCATTGAGTGATAACAATTTTCGCGTCTATACGACAGCCGACTCTCCCCTGCCGGACAACCATATCAATGCTATCTATGTCGATGCACAGAATGGAGTCTGGTTCGCCACCGACAATGGCGTCGCCTGCTATCAGAATGAACCAGGCGCCGATGTTATGGAATCCATCCCGGGATTACCGGATAATCACATTACCTGTTTATGCCGCACACCTGACGGCGCTACATGGGTCGGCACCGGACAGGGCGGTGTGGCGCGATATCATCAAGGAGAATGGCGCGCCTATAACACCTATAATTCCGAAATACCTTTCGCTGAAATTCTACATATCGCCTTTGAACCGCCGGATATCCTCTGGTTGGTTCATCCTACCGGACTGACCAGATATCAAGGAGAGCAGTGGAAATATACCTCCTGGGCGGGATTGCTGGTCCCTGATCTTTATGTTAAATTGATTCGTTAAATAATATATGGGTGTATGGCAGCAACGGATTGCTAAAGTTTGACGGCAAGACCTACACCGCTTATTCCGTGGAACACTCCGGGTTACCGGAGCGCTCCATAACCGCTCTTACCGTTGATCCGGATAACGCCTTATGGATCGGAACCCTGCATGAAGGTCTGGCAGTTTTTAATGAACCGGTCATTAACGCCAGAGTTCCATTAGACGCCAGCGCGGATGCGACGCCCCCTGCCCGCTTTTGTGTACGCAGCAACTACCCCAATCCGTTCAATCCGGACACTGCGATTCCCGTGACCGTACTGTCCAGGTGCGCCATGCGAATCACCCTGTTCAACAGCAACGGACAATGCGTTCGTCATCTAATCAACTCGTCCATTGAAACGGGCGAGCATATCTTTTATTGGGATGGACAAAATGATCATCGTCAGCCGCTGCCCTCGGGCATGTATCTCTGCCGGATCAGCAGTGGCCAGGAAAATAAAATATTGAAACTCTTGTTGATTCGGTAATACTGTGGCGCCTCTTCCTGTCGCGGGGTATGTACTTTTTCCTATTGTCACATGACGGGCCGGATCAGCACAAACACAGCGTATATTAGGCTGCCGATACCGTTGCAAAGGAAATGATGAAAAAAAGCCCTTGATTTCGGTAGAATCAAGGGCTTTTTTGCACGCCCAGTGCGATTCGAACGCACGACCTACGGATTAGAAGTCCGTTGCTCTATCCAGCTGAGCTATGGGCGCAAGTTATGGAATTTA
>CAYLWO010000008.1:0-50972 GCA_964387285.1 uncultured Cytophagia bacterium
GTTATAATTGATGATTTTAAGAATATGCTCGTTACAAATCTCAATGGTGTTTACCAAAGTCATCTGTAAAATCTAAATCCAAAATTTAAGGTTGCCAAAACAAAGATTTGAGAAAACTTGTATTGGAATGACTTGTTCGCCAATATCATGTCTGTTGAAAAGAATAAGAATGCTCGGCATTATTCTAAGCTGGTAACTGTTATCGCTATGACCTCATACATCTTGGCAAACGTATCATCGTAGCTAGTTGAAAATTAAAAGAACTGTTCCTCATTCCGGAACCAACGATGGCGTATTGTGCGTTATTTTTTTTTTTTTTGCAATAAAGCGCAAAAAAGAAGTAATAAGATATTGATATATCATGAGGAAATTTGATCTCGCCAGAGATGCCTCCGGCTCGCAGGCTGGATCTCGAACATAGGTCCAGTAGGATTCTCCTTTATTTTCGTATTCCACTTGCAGCAAGTTAATCGCGCGGGGAATCCTTTCCCCGGGCGGAATCATAGACAAGGGCATTTTGCTGGACATTTATCCCCAAAAGACCCTGCGATTATACTTGATTTTCAGGCCTTGATTGGCTAATTTTCCGACAGGTAAGGAGCGAGGAAATCGACCGGTACAGCCTCCTGATGGCCCAGACATTTGCGTACAGGCATGGAAGCGGTAACGCCGTGAGATTCTTCGTTTCCTATAAAAATTCGTCTAGTATTAAAACGATGTCATTGCGGATGGAGGATCTTATGATCCGGAATCGATTGACACGGCTGATTTCAATCGTCTTGTATTTCCTGTTCTTTAGTACAAGACTCTTCAGCGACACCTTCAAAGTTACGACCACCGCTGATTTGGGTCCGGGTTCTCTGCGTCAGGCGATGAGCGACGCCAATGGACATATCGGATCCGATCTGATCATCTTTAACATTCCGATGAGCGATCCGCACTATAACGCGGCTATCGGCGTCTGGACGATCAGACCCGTCGAACAGTTGCCTGTTCTCTACGACCGGGCGACCATCATCGACGGCAGTTCACAAGCTCTCTTCATCGGCAAAGACACCAATCCTTTCGGGCCGGAAATCGAGATTGACGGCTCGTTATCCCTGTATCGCAATTCTGGAATCCGCATCCAAACGGACAGCGTCGAAATCCTCTTATTGACGATCAACAGATTCAAGGAGGGTAGCGGCATTTCTTTCGATCAATCTCATGGCGGCCGTGTCGCCGGATGCTACGTGGGTGTGGATCCCACCGGCATGACAGCGGCCTCCAACAGTTATGGCATTTCCCTTTACAAGTCATCCCATATCAACATACAACCGCATAACGGGACTCCGAACATTGTCTCCGCCAATCCGGTAGCCGGCATTACCATCACCGATTCGTCGTATCATAACGATGTCTCCGGCAACATCGTCGGCCTCAACCGTACGGCGAGTGATACCATCGGTAACAGCCATTATGGCAGGTACGGTGGTGTGCGCATCAGCACGCGCAGCGACAGCAATACTGTGGTCAACAATTTAATTGGCGGCAACAGATGGAGTGGTATTTACTTGTTTTCTGCGAGCAACAATCTCATCGCCGACAATTGCATTGGGACGGACCGCGGATGGACAAAAAAATTTCCCAATGTTGCAGGCGGCATTACAGTAAAAAGCGATGCTGCTGATTTACCATTAAACCGATCGACCGGGAATTCCATCCTCAACAACATCATCGGCAACCATAGCCAATATGGTATCAGCATCGAAAATCAAGCATCCTATTACAACACCATGTCCGCCAATATTATCTCCAACAACTCTAATCTGGGCATCAGACTTTCCGACGGAGCTAATAAAGCGGTCGAGGCTCCAACCATTACCGCAATTTCCGACAACAGCATTTCAGGAACCGCCAAACCGGGATTCCGTATCGAGATATATAATGACAAGACCAGGGAAGGAAGATTGTTTCTTGGCGCCACTCATGCAGACATGAATGGCCTGTTCAGCCTGACCACCATAGGCTATCCGCCTATGCCCTATGTGACCGCGACGGCGACCGATCCGGATGGTAATACGTCATGGTTCAGCCAACCCATGGCAACTGGAGTCCAGGCAGAATCACATGAGCTGGTTGGAATGACCTTCCGGCTCGGGCAAAATTACCCCAATCCTTTCAATGACGGGACGACAATCGAATTTACAATACCGAAACGGGGTCGCGTAAGTATTTCACTCTTTGACGTTCATGGCAGATGCATCGGAAAAATTTTAAATGGCGAACTGCCGCCGGGTGAGCATTCGCTCCATCTCAACGCCGGCAAGCTACCTAGCGGAGTCTACTTCTACAAGCTGGAAAATGTCGGGTTGGTCTTGTCGCGAAAATTTATCGTGCTTAAATAGCATCAAATGACTACAGATCATCTGGGGAATCCTCAGGCTGTCCACCAACCCTACTAACGGGTTATTCTGAACCCCGTCGGTTTTTGACGGGGTGAAGAATCTGTTCGCGCATTGTTTGATATACAAGTAGCGATTACTCGACGAGGCGCAGTTATATAACTGGGCTTAAAAAAGCCAGTTCCTGGACAGCCTGTCCCTCCCCGGGCGGAATTATAAATCAGAGCTTCTTGCTCCGGCAGTACTCAGTTACTCTTGCTGTTTTTCGGACAATCCCAGAGTAAACGGGCATAAGCCCTGACTTTTGCTTTTACCCAGGGCTGGGAATTCCTGGGCGCTCTGGAATTGTCGTTACCTTCTTATAATCCCTTTTACTGTACAAGGGGATTGCTTCACTCCAGCGCCGATAATTTCCTTTGTCAGCTACTGTGTCTTCGTTCGCAATGACAAGGTTTTTGGGAGGCCGGAATTATACAGATATGCCATTCCTTACTCAGGGGACGAGCGGTCAGAAATTTTTGCACAACCGAGCGGATGAATTAATATGAATTTGGCGCACTTATAGGATGGCAAACGTTGAATTCAATCACCTGTTCGAAGCGGGTTTAACGGCAGGAGGGATAATGGCAGATGGCGTCCAGTTCTTGAAAAAGCTGATTACTTTTTTAGTACTGTAACCTTTTCCCTCTTCGAGCAATCCGCTGTCCTGGATATGAAGCATCTTCCCTTTCCCATCCAAAATGATAAACACCGGAAAGCCAAATCTCACCGGATTGCCCAGAGAGGCATTGGCCGCTTCATTTTTGTTTTCCGGACTGTAATTCAATTTCACTGGAACATAGCTACTATTCACCACACTCAGAATAGTGGAATCAGCTTTGCAGAAAGCGTCAAATTTTATACACCAGGGACACCAGTTGCCGCCATATTGGATAAAAACATGCTTGCCCTGTGACTTGGCTTTTGCTGTCGCTTCCTTGATCTGCTTCATCCCGTCAAGCGAAGGATCGTACAATTTTACCTTTTCCTGTGTTGATAAATTCCGTGCTATTAAAACTACAAAAAATACAAGTGCTGTCTTGTTAATGAAAGTATTTATTATATTTTTATGCATAAATTTGCAACCCCTGTTAATTTTTTCGTAATCTGAATTTTTTCTTGGCCCCAAAAGAGCCAAATCATCTGTCCGGCAACACAAGAACGTAACTTTTACCCGGCAATTCACATTGTTGCTTGTGCCGGCGAAATAGGGCGCGTTTTCTTTTCTTTCGTCGGAAAAAATAGCCAATATGGTTCAGAAAAACAAGCAAAAATTGTGAAATGTGAACAAGCGGGCTCCAGATCGCACTGTTCGTTGCATGATCCTTCGTCAGTTGTCTATGGCTTTTTTTATGCCTTTTGTCATATAAGGGGATTGCTTCACTCCAGCGTAGATAATCCCCTTTGTCAGCTATTGTGCCTCCGTTCGCAATGACACGGTTTTTTTTATTTTGGAATCATGACAGATAGGCCATGATAGTTTTCCAAGGACGTTGATCGCCCGGAGAATCCTGTGGCTAACCAGGTAGGGCAATTCCCGGCCGGATAACTTTTGCCAGGCGATCAATTAATCCCATAAGCAAAACGGGCGGAAGCCCTAATATATGGTCCCCGGATTGTCCCAAAAGTTCTGTCAACGCGTCATTCCGAGTCCGCTTTAGCGGGCGAGAAATCTATTCGGGAATTGTTATTTGTTCAATTAGCGATCTTTGTACGAGGTACAGAACTGAAATTAACTAGTAAGAATCGACTTTTTGGACAACCTTGATCTGGAAGGGCGATCCAAATTTTTCAATGCAAAATTTTCTTGCTTATCAGGTCTCTCTTGATTAATTTTTCGATAAATAAAAGGAAGAATTGCTCGAGTTGAAAAACAAATTACTGTTGATGGTAGAGTTATAGAAAAATTTCTTTTTCCACTCTGATATATTTAAACAAGGAGCATCAATGAACGTTCTCCGTTGGTTCACTTTTCTTTTCTGCTCGGCTGTCATGGCCGGTGCTCAGGTTGATCCCGCTGTCCTGGAACAACTCGGCCGGCTGTATCCGCAAGCCGGTTTGCTGGCATTTCCGCAGGAGCGGGAAAAGCCCATACGGCTGCTGGATGAAATACCGGATGCCTGGCTGTCGCGTTCAGACACAGACCTGCAACGCTTTTACGCTCTGGTGCAACCGGGAGAGTATTTTACCTTTCAGATCGGCCTGCTGGCGCATAAAAGCGCCATCGACAGTCTCGCTGCCCAGTGGACAGCGCTTGATGGCAGTCCGGCGATTGCCCAATCGGCCATGACCTGTTTCAACACCGCAGGCACTGATTTTCGTGGCCGGAGCTTTACCAGGCGCATCAACGTAGCGCTGGGACGGATTCAACCGCTCTGGTTCGGTGTGCAGATTCCGGAAACCGCCAAGGGGAGTTACCGTGGTTCCATATCACTCATTGCTGCAGATATGAGACCATCGGTCATCGATATCGAGTTTAAAGTTAGCGGCGATGTGGTGAAGAATCGCGGATTTGATCGGGGCAAAAGTCTGTCACGTCTGGCCTGGCTGAACACAACCCTTGGCGCTGATGCAAATATTACGCGCGGATTTCAACCGATCAGGCGCGATAAGCAAACCATGAGCATCCTCGGTCGTGCCATCGAAATCAACGAGGCCGGGCTGCCGCGTACCATCCTGTCGTTTTTTGAACCAGCCAACCAATTTCTGCTGAAAAAGGCCAGGCCCGTTCTCGCCGATGCCATGCATTTTGTCGTAGAGCAAGAGGACGGGAAACAGATCCATCTCATTCCCGGCCCCCTAAAATTTGTGGAGGAGAATTCGTCTGTTATGCGTTGGCAGGTGACCAGCACCAGTGCGGAATGCGATCTCATCTGCGACGGGAGTTTAGAGTTCGACGGTTTTATGGAATATAGTTTGACCTTGAAAGCACGCAAAACGCTCAAGGTCAACGACATCCGGCTTGCAGTTCCACTCGACAAAGAGTGTACTCGGTACATGATGGGTCTGCATCACGAAGGCGGGCTCCGTCCTGCCAAATGGGACTGGCACTGGGACACGAGCCGAAACCAGGACATGCTCTGGATCGGCGACGTCAATGCCGGACTGCGGATCAAGTGGAAAGCGGAGAACTATGTTCGTCCGTTGATCAATCTCTATTATGGCTGGGGCCGGCTGCATATGCCGCCATCATGGGGCAATGACGGCAAAGGCGGCGTTACCGTGAACGATGCAGGCAACATCACGACCGTGAGCGCGTATTGCGGACCTCGTGAGCTTGCTGACGGACAAGTGTTGCATTTCGATTTTGAACTGCTGGTTACTCCTTTTCGCACCATTGATGTCGCAACGCGATGGGGCGACCGGTATTATCACGGCGGCGGCACAAACTCCATGGTAAAGATTGCCCGCGCCGACAGCATCGGCGCCAACATCATCAACATCCATCATGCCGAGGATATATATCCGTTCATCAACTATCCGTATCTGGATGAGAACATCCCGGCTCTGCGCACGCTCGTTGACAGCGCGCATCGGGCGCACAAACGACTCAAACTTTATTATACGACCCGGGAACTCACAAAGAATCTGCCGGAATTCTGGGCGTTGCGCAGTCTAAACGGCGAGATCATTTTTCCCGGACCCGCCGGCGCGTGCAGCACCATCATCAATCCCAACGGGCCTGATGAGTGGTTGAAAAAGAACGTCAAAGAAGCCTATATTCCGGCCTGGCTCAATATGATCCTTGAAGGACCATTCAAGGGCGAACTGGATCTGGCGGTCATCACCACGCCTGACAGCCGGCTCAACAACTTTTATATCGGTGGTCTGGACTGGATGCTGCGCAACATCGCTATGGACGGCATCTATGTCGATGACTCTGCGCTGGACCGGGAGACCATGCGCCGGGCGCGCAAGCTTATCGATCGCTATCGCCCCAATGGTAGAATTGACTTTCACAGTTGGAATCATTTTAATGCAATGGCAGGTTGGACAAATTGCCTCAACCTGTACATGGACCTTTTACCCTACCTCGATCTTGTCTGGATCGGCGAGATGCGGGACTATGACCGGTTAGCCGATCACTGGCTCATCGAAGTGTCCGGCATTCCTTTCGGTCTTACCGGCCAGATGCTGGCAGGCGGAGGAAATCCATGGCGCGGTATGCTCTACGGCATTACCAACCGTGCAGGCTGGGGAGGCGATCCTTCTCAACTCTGGAAATTCTGGGACCAATATGGCATTCAATCCAAGACGATGATAGGGTATTGGGACAACCGGAATCCTGTTCGCACAGGCAACGAGTGGGTCAAGGCAACGGTGTACAAGGGAAATGGACAGAGCATCATCGCAGTGGCAGGATGGGGCGCCAAGGACATTGCGTGCGGCCTGCGTGTCGACTGGAATTCCCTCGGACTGGATCCGAAGCGACTGCGGCTAACCCGGCCGGCCATACCCGGATTCCAGGATGAACAGCAAAATGTTGTCATGGAGCGGCTGACCATTCCGGCAGGTAAGGGATTTCTGTTTGTGGCAGAGGCAATGAGGTAGCCCAGAGACATCTTTTTCAAATCCGACTCTTTCTATGCCTCCTACAGAAAGCGCTAGCTGAAGAGATGTCAATTCCCGAACAGCTTTAAACAACATTTTGGTTGCAAAAGGGGATTGCTTCACTCCAGCGAAGATAATCTCCTTTGCCGACTGTGCCTGCGTTCGCAATGACATAGTCTTTATGTTATGAGGGTACTCATATCACATATCGCTGAAAACCAAATCGGAGACTCTATGGAACGGAATGGAAATCACACGTTGGTTAAAATGACAGCAATGGTGTTCATCGCATTGCTTTTCGCACAGATCGGTTCTAGTCAGAACAGCAGACCTGAGAATTTTTGGGAGTACAGCGTCACTCGTTTTGAGGAGGGGGGTGATGAAGTTGACATCTATATCGGTGGATTCCGAACACAAGAGTTCAGCTATATCGACAGAGACGGACTTACCCATTATAAGATCACCAAAATAGACCGTTCTGACGAAATTTGGAAACGTAATCGCGACACCGGTGAATGGGTGCAGCTTAAACCCTACGACGAAACCTGGTTAAAGGTTCCACCCATGGCCGGACATCAAGCGCTGCAAAATAAATTGGACGGATATCTTTATTGTTTTGGCGGGCGCAGCGCCAACGGCGACAGCAGCGTCTATATGCTTAACATAAAAGAGCAAAAATGGCGGCAGCTTGCATTCCACAAATTTTACGACAAGGAGCAAATGGCCGCTGCCGCCAAGTTCACTCCCTTTACCGAAGGCGGCAAGCAATTGACCGGTAGAGCCGTGTTCCACGGCGGCATCGATAACAACGGCATCCTATCCAACAAATTGTACCAGGCGGACTTTAACGGGGATGATATCCAGTTCACGGAAAAAGAGACGCCGCGGGCATTATACGGGCACTCGGCCATCTATGACAACAGCTCGGACACCTGGCATTTCTGGGGCGGGATGAGCGAAAGCGGCGTGAATTTTGAAAATTATCAATATAATCCCGGAACCGGATTCGGCTGGGGACCGCTCATCCAGGGACCATTCGTAATGCCGCGCGCTTCCGCCGCCACGCTCCTCGATGGTCCCACGCTTTATGCCTGGGGCGGCAAGGGCTACTCTTTCCTGCACAAAAAGAGTGCTGCCGGCGGAGAAGAAATACGCACCGACCTGATCTCCATCACTGCCCGCGATGGCAGGCTTTACAGCCGCATCATCGCCACGGATGTGCCGCCAGTCTCACACGCCGGCCTCTCTATGGAAATCAGCAATGGCGATACGATTCTCTACGTTGCCGGCGGCATTTCCACTATTTGGAGCGATGGCGATACATCCATCAGCGACAATTATTATCGCTGCAACATCAACCAAAAAACCGTGCAACAGTTCAACGACGTCACTTCCCAGTGGGGCGACGTTCAGACCACAGTAGAGGAAAACCGTTTCCCGGTTTCGCCCGAACTGCACATCGATGTGCCGGTCTATCCCAATCCATCGCATGGTATGATCACGTTCGCTTTGCCGGATGGGCTTGTTGCCGAATCGCTCAAACTCTACAACCGGCTTGGGCAACTGGTGATGCAGGTGCATCAGCCGGGCGAGCAACGCATTGACCTCAGCCGTTTTGCGACCGGGCTCTATTACCTGCGCGTTGATGCCAAACTGCGACCCTATTTCGCCAGGATAATCAAAAAGTAACGGCACCAAAACGGGGCGCCGCAATCGCCCCGGGGTTTTCAGCTGGAAACACCGGGGCAGGAATTAGGCAGTTGGCCAGGCGTGCCGAGTCTCACCGGTTATTTCTGCCGGATTTTTTTCTTTTTTTACTTGATATTTTTGCAAAAATTACATATTTTACCGGTAACGTTAACGGTAACGAAACCGGTAACGTTACCGGAAACTGCTCTTCCTTTCCACAACCGTCAGTTCGAATTAAATTTTCAAAATCTCTCTCCTCCGGCTCGCTTCAAATGGGCTTGTCGGATCAAATGTAAAAACGCACCACCGTTTCTTTACCGTTTCATTTACCGGTTGGGAGACACCGTCTTATGAAAATCACCATCAAAGATATTGCCAAAAAAGCCAAGGTCTCAGCGATCACTGTTTCCAGGGCGCTGAACGACAAACAGGATATCAATCCCAACACCAAAAAGAAAATTTTGAAAATTGCCAATGATCTGGGCTATTTCCCCAATATGCTGGCCCGCAGTCTGAAATCAAAAAAATCCAAAACTCTGGGTGTGATTCTTCGCGACATCAGTGATTCGTTCTACGCTGAGATGCTACAAGGCATTTCCCTGGAAGCCAATGCAGAGGGGTATCAAATCATTTTGTCCATCTCTTCCCGCTCCGGCGTCGATCTGGAACTGGAGTTTAGAACCCTGAAGACACTGCTGGAAAAACAGGTGGATGGTTTATTGATTATCCCGGAGCACGAAGACGCCGCTTTTTTTTCCTATCTGCAGCAAATTCATACGCCGTTCGTGCTCCTCAACCGCATACCCAAAGGGATTGCCTGTGATTATGTCGCTACCGATCAGATGGAGGGCTCCCGGCTTGCTTTGAACCATTTTATCAAAAGCGGCAAAAAAGACATTGCTTATCTGGTTCGCCGGCCGTCCTCCGGCGCTGTACGGACGCGCATTTCCGCATGTGAAAAAACGCTGCAGGCTCATGGCTTGCCTAAAAATTTGATCCGGGTGGTCGAATGCGACGATAACCTCGCCTCTGCCTACGAACAGACCCTGTCGACCTTACAACGCTTCCCGTCTGTAGACGGCATTTATGCCTGGGATGACGTCATGGCCATGGGCGCGATCAAAGCGGCCATTGAACTGGGCTACAAAATACCGCAAGATATCGGCATCATTGGCTATGATGATATCGAATTGGCTAAATTCTTTAATCCTGCTCTAACCACTATTCGGCAAAACATACAGCAAATCGGCAAGACCGCTGCAGAAATTCTGATTGAAAAGATCAATAACGGTATTTTATTTACGGAAAAGCACGTCATTTTAAAACCGGAACTGGTTGTCAGAGGAACTGCCTAGGTTGATCGTATTCGAATCTGTTTAAAACCAAAGAGGTGAAATTATGAAAAATCTATTACGCATCATTATGCTGCTTTTTTTCATCACTTCTCTTGTACGGGGCCAGGATAAAACAGAAGGTCAAAGCGATGGAAAAATCACCGGTACGGTGAGCAACGCGACTACGGGTGAACTCTTGCCCGGAGCTAATGTGTTTTTAAAAGGGACGAGCAGAGGTTCCACTACCAATGTGGATGGCGAATATGTCATCAAAGTCCCGCCGGGCTCTTATACCATCATCGTCAAATATCTGGGCTATAAAGAGGCGAGTGTGCCCGTGCAGGTGAAGGCCGGCGCCACCATAACGCAAAAATTCAGGCTGGAATATGTGGGCATCAAGGGTGAAACCGTTGAAATAACCGCTCAGGCGGAAGGTCAGATCGCCGCCATTAACGAGCAATTGACGGCCAGAACGATAAAAAACGTGGTTGCCGCCGACCGGATCCAGGAGATACCCGATGTCAATGCCGCCGAATCTGTAGCGCGCCTGCCGGGAATTTCCATTATTCGCAGCGGTGGGGAAGGCCAGAAAGTGGCCATACGCGGCATGGAGCCGAAATACAACGTGATGATGGTGAACGGCGTGCGCATGCAGTCTACGGATCGCGATGATCGCAGCGTCGATTTGAACATGATCTCTCCCAATATACTTTCCGGCATCGAGGTGACCAAAGCCGTTACCGCCGATATGGATGCGGATGCCGTCGGCGGCACGGTTAATCTCAAGATCAGCCAGGCTGAGCCGGGCTTTCATGTCAATTTCACCGCACAGGGCGGCTATGGTTCGGTGGCGAATAATTACGGCAATTTCAGAACCACCGGCCTGATCAGCAACCGTTTTTTTAACAACAAACTGGGCGTTCAGATATCGGGAACAACCGATCAGTTTGATCGCAGTTCCGATGCGTTAAGCGCGAGCTATACAACCAATGAAGAACAGACCAAAATTAAGGGTCTGACCGTCATAGACCTGAATGGCATTACGATCACCGATGTGTCAACGACCCGCAAGAGAAGCGGCGGCGGCTTGATTCTGGATTACAAGCTGTCCAACGGAACCTTGCTCTTGAGTAATTTCATCAGCAATCTTTCCTCTGATTATGTAACCATGCAGAATACCCTTGGCGTTCAAGGCAGTCAGTTTAATTCCTGGTCGCAGGTCGGAGACGACAACAGGAACATGGTTTACAGCAACGCGTTACAGGGGGAATTTAAATTTTTTAATATTAAAATGGATTTTTCGTTATCCAATTCGGTTTCCAAACAAGATGTTCCGGATAATCTGCAAATGCGCGTCATAGCGGAGCAAGATCAGAAGGGTTTTGAAACCCCGCTGAATGAAACGGCAACCCCCAGCGAGTTTCTCAACAGCGTCAAGGTTTATAATAATATTTTTCGCGTAAAACATTTGGAATCGTTAATGCGGAAGGTCGAGGAGAATGAACAAACGGCCACGATCAATTTCAGCATTCCTTACAGTTTTACCGATTACCTGACGGGAAATTTCAAATTTGGCGGAAAATACCGGTATGATAAACGGGAAAATGACGAAACGGTTCGCTGGGTGCACCCGGACCGGGATAAGCCCAGCCAGGTATTCACCGCGATGATGATGGATTCTTTATGGACCGATTTGGGTCTGGTGCTCGACGATACCGGAAACGGCATCCACGCCCATCTCTTTGAAGATGCCGACTATGATATCGGTGATTTTCTTTCCGGCAGGGAAAACGTGAGCAAGTTCTATTACACCGCCGCTGTTGACAAGATGCGGCATTATGAGGCTCTCGCCCGCAAATGGGGTTATTACTTTGAAGATCCGCTACCGTCCAATCAATACGATTATACCTATAAGGGATCTCTGTATGCCTGGTATCTCCTGACCGAACTGAACGTGGGAAAATACGTCATGCTCATGCCCGGCGTTCGCTACGAAAATTGGACAACCGATTACGATGCTTACGGAACCACCTACATCGGCCCGCAATGGTATGATTACTATAACGAAAAGGTGACAGCAAAGAGAGAGAGAGAGCATTGGTTTCCGCAAATGCACATACGCCTCAAGCCCGTCGATTGGTTTGATTTGCGCCTCGCCAGCACCCGCACCGTTATTTATCCCGATTACCGGGCTTTTTCACCCTATTATTATCATGATAAAGGCGCGCCGGCTCTGGTTCTGGGAAATACCGAACTTTTACCGGCGATTGCGCAGAATTATGATATCTATGCCTCTCTTTATAACAACCAAATAGGGCTATTGACCTGCGGCTACTTTTACAAGGAGATGGATGATTTAATAACGCCGTTCGGCTTTCAAACCACGGATGCGAAAAAAATCAACAACAAGGTTCCTTTGCACCAGACCAAGAATACCGTGATCAGCACATGGATAAATCTCAAAGATAAAACGTTTGTCAGGGGTTTTGAGGTTGATTGGCAGACCAATTTCTGGTATCTGCCTGCCGTGCTGAAAGGACTGGTCTTTAATATCAATTATACCCATATGAAATCGGAGACCAGGTATCCTTACCAGGTCATGATAAAAAAAGGCACCGGTCCATTTGCCAAATATGTGTTTACCGATACAACCAGAGCGGGCCGTATGCCGCAACAAGCGAACGATATCCTCAATATGACTGTGGGCTATGACTACCGCGATTTTTCCGCCAGATTATCCTTTCTGTTCCAGGGCAATGTTGTAGGTGGTATCGCCTATCGTATCGAATTGGACTCATTTACAGACGATTATTACCGATGGGATCTGATCGTCAATCAAAAGCTGCCGTGGAAAGGATTTCAGCTCTATTGCAACGTCAACAACATCACCAACCGGCCAGACCGGCATTATACCAGTACGCTGGAGTTGCTTTCCTATGCGGGCTATTATGGCAGAACCGTCGACCTGGGCATGCGCTATCGGTTTTAGTTGAATACTGTTATTCTTACAGTTGGCGGCATCCCGCAGAAACAACCGGCAACTGGCGCGAACATTTATTTTTCATTCAAGGCCAAGTTGACAAGTTGCGATAATCGAAATGGAGGTGATGGCAAAAATAAACTTTTACAGCGGTATGAGTCAAATCCGATTGCGGGTGTGTTCAGTTTGAAAGGAGGTGAATGACTGCAAAACGTCGCCACGAGAGACACAAGATGTGCAGAGTTGAACAATGGTTGCACCCCAAAACTAAATGAGGAGAATTTCACATGAACAAATTTACCATGTATCTGGTTATTTTGTGCCTGGCGCTTGCAGCTCCGATCATCGCCCAGAACGAACTGGTTCTGGATCCCAACGACTATATCAACAATCAAATCCTCGGCGATACTCTGGCGAATGGAGCGCGCGCACACAGCGTCTACAAACTCGAACGTTCCAAGTTTTATGCTTTGGATGGCCGCATGGATATTAAATTCCGCTTGGAGATTGTCGGGCCGGATAACGGCGGCATGCTTCATGATGCCGCTGAAGGCCACCCACCTGTCATCGTCAACACGCCCGACGCCGCGGGCAATGCCAGATCCAGCTTTCAACTTCTTGCCGGCGGAGAATTAATTCTGAAAAACTTTATCATGAGCGGGTTGGTCAGCTCGGGCTTGATGGTGGGCGATATGATGTTAAGCAACGGCGGCAAGCGTTTTGAAGCCCACAATATGGTTTTCTGCGATTGGGAGGAAAGAATTTTCAGAAGCCGCTCTACAGGCATCGATGTTAAAATTACCGACTGCGTCTACCTGAACGGAGGTGGATTGGACTATGGCGTGTTCGACGGAATGTCCACCCGATTTGACGTGACCGGCAACAGCTTTACTCTGGAAAACAACACCATGGTGAATGTGGGCAGGGAAATATGCAACGCCGGACCGTTTCTGAAAATGAAAACGACCATTCTGCACAACTCGTTTATCAACATGATCAAGTGTGCGCATGAGATGCGTCATTATGAAATCATCAGCGCCAACAATTATTGGCTCAATTGGGAGTTTATCGGCTATGGTCCAAATCAAATACGAACCAATGATATTTATCAAATGCACTTTACGACCTATAATGATTATTTGCCGATAAAGGACAAACTTGATTCGGTCTCGTGCTATTTCGGTCAAAACGGCTTTATTATCGAAGATAAAATCAATGCGTGGTTTGCCACCAAAACGGCGCAGGACAGCATTCACCAATCAGGGTATTGGGAGATTGCGGCTGTCGATTCGTTCGTCGTCAGAGACAACAATTATAAAATCGGCACCAATTATCTGAATTTCCACCCGCAGTTTTTCCAGCCGGCGCATAACACCGATCTGCTCGTTGCCTTCACTGAGGCTTATTGGAAGCCGCCTGCGCAGCAACCGACTATACCGCCGGATTATCGCGTGCCTTATATCGTCAACTTTACCAGCGAAGGCGCCCCCGTGTGCCACTGGCCGCTGCCCTTTGATCTAAGATATTCCAATCCTACCTGGTTGACCGGCGGTTCAGACGGCCTGCCGCTCGGTGATTTGAATTGGTACCCGGATAAAAAAGCCATTTACCTGGCCAACAGAGACCAGATCATCGCTGCGCTGAAGGATTCCATGCTCAACGCCAAAGCTATTTACAAGCCGCCGGCGCGTACGCCTTTTATCACGCCAACCACACATGTCGCTGACAAAATCAGCGCAACGCCGCAACAGTTTACTCTGGGACAAAACTATCCCAATCCGTTTAATCCTTCGACTCAGATTTCCTATACTCTGTCGAATGCCGATCAGGTCACGTTGGTGATCTATAACATGCTGGGACAGAAAATACGCACGCTGGTCGATGCCCGGCAAACGGCAGGCTCCCACTCTGTTAATTGGGATGGATTGGATAACTTGGGAACACCGGTTGCAGGCGGAGTTTATTTCTACAGAATAGATCTGGGCGAGCAGACCGCAACGAAGAAAATGGTTCTCATGAAATAAGTCGAATGAGCCTGATTATTACCCAACCCGCATAAACGGGAAACAAATGTCGGACACCTTCGGAGACTGTCGCAAAACCCCAGACCCCGGATGTGGCCGCGTTTTTTGCGGCCACTCCGGGTGTCTCTCGGCGCATAATCAATGAGTTAAGAAACACCCGGGGTCACAAAAACCGTGACCCCGGGGTTGTTCTGCCTTTTGCGACAGTCTCTCGAAATGTCCGACATTTTTTTGACCATTTTGCGCGAAAAACAACCCGTATTCATCAATTTTTAAGGGTACAGCATGCGCCTATTTTTCAGAACCATCGTTATGACCGCTCAGCTTTTATTGGCCGGCCATGCGGCCGTTACTGCGGCGGAGGACGGGTCAATGGCCCTTACGAGCGGACCGGCCGATCATCAGGTTTTTCAACGCAACGAATTTGATGTTGCCGATCTTCATTTTTCAGGAACATGCGCTCTTTTCAAACAAGGAATTGTGGAAGCGCGGATCCTCGATCAGTTGACGCTTTTATCCGTCTCTGCTTGGCAAAAGGTCGGAGAATACAGCGGTCAGAAATGGCAGGCCAGCCTGACCAAGGTTCCGATGGGGGGACCCTATCGCATCGAAATTCGTCTACTGGATTCAACAGGAAAAATCGACGCCGCAACCCGGATCGATAACATCCTGATCGGAGATATCTGGGTTTTGGCCGGCCAGTCAAATATGCAGGGGGCCGGTGAACTCCACGACGTCGAACTACCAAGTGTCTGGGTGAACAGCTTTGGCTTTAATGAAAAATGGTCAACAGCCGTAGAACCGCTGCATTGGCTTTTGGATTCCATCGACCCGATACATCATCCGGGAATAACAGGTGAAGCCCTGGAGCGGGAAAGAGAAAGCCAAAAAAGAAGAGCGGTCGCCGGCGCCGGCTGTGGTTTGCCTTTTGCCAAAGAAGTGGTGCAAGAGACCAGAGTTCCGATCGGATTGCTGCCCTGTGCGCATGGCGGCACCAAAATGGAACAATGGGATCCGGCGAAAAGAGACGAGCAGGGAAATTCACTTTATGGCTCGATGTATCGCCGCTTTTTAGCTGTGGGAGGCAAAGTAAAAGGACTCTTGTGGTATCAGGGTGAGTCTGACGCCAACGAGATCGATGGCCCGTTGTTTCGAAACCGGTTCATCGACTTTGTTAAATCCGTGCGACAGGATTTCAAGCAAGCGGATTTGCCGGTGTACTTTGTACAAATCAGCCGAATTGTTGCCAAAGATGTTTTTCCTCAGTGGAATGAAATTCGCGAGCAGCAGCGTCAATGTGCAGCCGCAATCCCCAATTGTCGCATGGCATCCTCCATTGATTTGACGTTTGATGATCCGGTTCATATCAGCACCCAGGGGCATAAAAGATTAGGGAGACGGCTGGCCATGCTGGCTCTCAGGGACCTGTACGGAAAGACGGAATGGCAGCATGGCCCTGAATTGAACTATCTCACGCCCGTGCCGTCTCGATTTAAACAATACCGCATGCATTTTAAAGGCGTCAACAAAACGCTGCAGGCTGTGGATCGTCCGAGTGGTTTTTCAGTAAGAGATCAAAAGGAAAAAGATCTGGGCCTGTTGTATAAAACGCTTTTGGCTCCTGACGGAAAATCGATTGATCTGTTCTTATTCGATCAACCTCCTCCAGGCTCCTGCCTCTGGTACGGATATGGGCTCGATCCTTACTGCAATATCACGGACAGCGAGGATATGGCCCTGGCCGCCTTTGGCCCAATCCCGTTCGACAGTCTCATGTATGCGGCATTTGTAGATTTATTGCGCAACGATCCGGCCAGTGCGGATTTACCGGCTCTGATTCCGCACGTCCTGGCTTTTGCCGAAAAACATCCGGCTCAGGAAAGGGAAATTTATGCAATCGTAAAAAGAACGATTAAAACATTGCCGGCAGAAAACCAGCTTGTTTATTATCCGCTGCTTTTTAAAACAGGCGATTTTGAAAAGTGGGATGAATGGCTGGCAAGCGCCGGCAGGTCAACTCTGCAAAAACGCAAGCAGATCGCCCAGTCATTTCAAGGCGAAGATGGGCTGCATTTAAAAACTCTTTATGTGCATAATTGGCATATGGTCGGCTTGTTCGACAATGCCGGCTGTAGAGGATTCGATCAGGTGTTTGCCCCGGAAACCGGCAGCCACCTCGAGCGAAAATACCTCAACACGAAGGGCGACACCCTTTGCTGGATGCCTGCCCAGGTCGACAGCGATGGCCTATTGAATTTTAAAAAGCTGTGGGGCAACCATGAATATGTCGTGGTTTATGCTCAAGCCGGCGTTGAAGCGAAAAAAGCGGTGCAAATTCCCCTTTTATTGGGCAGCGACGATGCCGCTGTCGTCTGGGTCAACGGCAACGAGATTCACAGGGAACATGTACATCGACGCGTTACGTGCTCGTCGGATTTGCTCTTTCCCCGATTTAACAAAGGCAAGAATACGATTTTAATCAAAGTGTGTCAGCGTACCGGAGATTGGGGATTATGCGTGCGCTTATTGGACAAAGACAACCTTATAACACAACCATAGAGGACTTATGAGATTTTATTTTTTCCTCTTATCCGCAATTGTTTCATGTTGCTTTTTATCCTGCAAAAGTCCCGGTTCCAGCGCCGCGTCTCCCGATTATCGCGATATCTATCCCGATACCTGGACGGCCACTGATGATCTGGGACGATCTCTGCCGACGCAATCGGAAGCTGGAGCGGTGAAACGGGACCAGGAGCGCATGGTTGGTATTTTTTATATCACCTGGCACAGCGATCAAAATGCCAATCTGCCATCTCCCTATAATGCCGATGTTTCAAAAATTTTATTAAAGGATCCCGCGGCACGCCTGGATCCTGATCATCCCTTGTGGAATGCAGGCTCTTATCACTGGGGCGAGCCGGAAATGGGGTATTTTCTCAGCAAAGACGAATACGTCATCCGCAAGGATATGTCGATGCTGGCTGACGCCGGCGTGGATGTCCTCATCATGGATGTAACCAATGCCGTGCTTTACTGGGATGAGTGGGCGAAGGTTTTTTCCGTCATGGAAAAAATGAAAGCAGAGGGCAACAAGGTGCCCCAATTCTGTTTCTGGGCATTTAACGGCGAGGTGATCACTGTGGTGCAGAAACTCTATGATGCCTTTTATAAAACGGGCAAGCATAAAGACCTGTGGTTCTATTGGGATAATAAACCCCTGTTGCTCTATAACAGCAATCCGAGTATCAGCGCCAGTCGCAGCGCCGTCAAGCACCCCAATCCGCACTATGACCCTGCAGCCAAGACCGATCCGGCGCATCCTCACTATGGCGACCCTGATTTTGCAGAAGAGTATTATCGCGATTATACCAGGGAGGTTAAGGCATTTTTCACCCTGCGCACCATGTGGTGGGGCTATTACAAATGGCACGGACAGCGCTTTATCGGTACAGAGGATAATTGGAGTTTTGGCTATGCCATGGAAGACAAACAGGTCAGCTCGCTCACTCCAGAGCAACTGGTTTCGACACATCTTGGCAAAAAGGAGCAGGCCGCTGTCACCCCGGGTCAGCATGCTTCCACCACCGTGGGTAAATGTTGGACGCGTGAGCATGGTGAACCGATACTTAATAAATATGATCTTCCTGACTCGGCCTATGTTCCGTGGCTCGGCAGAACCGTGGCCAATCCCGAAGGCTATGGCATCTACTTTCAACAACGATGGGAGGAAGCGCTGGCCGTTGATCCGCCGTTCATCTATCTGAACGATTGGAATGAATGGACCGCGGGCAAATATCCTGCTGAAAAAGGAACAACTTTTCCCTTTATGGGCCGTCAAAGTGATTTCTTCTTTGTCGATCAATACAATGCCGAATTCAACCGTTGCATTCAACCCATGAAAAACGGCTACTCTGACAATTATTATATGCAGATGGTTCAGAACATACGACGATATAAAGGCGTTCGCGCCGTCCCACAATTAACCGGATTGTACAAGATCGACATTGACGGCTCATTCGATGACTGGCAGAGAATTAAAAACGAATACCGTGACGCCATCGGCGATACTTTTCATCGCGACTATCCCGGTTACGGCGGTTTACACTACAAAAATAACTCTGGCCGCAATGACATCGTTGCCGGCAAAGTGGCGATCGATGACCGGTACATCTACTTTTTGGTGCAAGCAAACGCTCCGCTTACGCCCCATACGGACGCGAACTGGATGTTGCTGCTTATCGATGCGGATAATAACAGTGATACAGGCTGGTACGGTTACGATTATCTCGTGAATAAAAACATTATCGATGAAAGCACCACCACGCTGCAACGCTATGATAGCGCTACGGCCTCTTGGATCGAGCAAACCCGACTCTCATTCCGCTATTCTGCCGACAAACTGGAGCTGGCGATTCCACGCGATGAAATTTGCCTGACCGCAGCTAGTCTGACCTTTGATTTTCACTGGGCCGACAATCCGGCTGATCTGCAATCCCCGATTTCTTTCTGTCTGAACGGCGACAGCGCACCCAACCGCAGATTCAATTATCGCTGCATCTGGCGATCTACCGGACATTGAGGTTTTGTAAAAGGTAAAAAAAATGAAAGGATGGACTGTGTCCGTAAGATCTGTCTGTTTCATGGCGTTGTTTTGCGTGCGTTTTGGGGCGGCGCTGATCGTCCTAGTATTAAAGTCCCGTTGGGCGATTTATTCGGCGTCAGCAATGACCAGGTAAGACCGATTCGTTCTTTGGCGTTCACGGCTAATCCGGGCACCAAATCGGACGCACAGATCATTTTGCACTGCTGTTTTCCGGTTTTGTCGATATTCCTGTCAAAGGCGTTTATGCTTTTTATTTGATGTCCTATGACGGAGGCCGACTATACATTGGCGATCAATTGCTGGTTGATAACGAGGGCCGGCATAAGGCATATAAAATATTAATGAGGGCGCTATGAATGGCAACTTTTTAAGAATTCTGCAAAGGAGTGTGCTGTTTGGTTTTTTTGTTTTATCATCGGCCCGGGCCATTGTTCCGGAAGACGCGCCTTCAGAATATATTCAATCATTGAACGGGACCTGGAAATTCAAGCTCTTTTTAAACAGCAGTTCATCAAAGAGCCTGTCTTATCAGGATACCGACTTTTACAGAGACTGGTCCTTAATCAATGTGCCGGCTAACTGGGAGTTGCAGGGCTTTGAGGAACCACAATACGGCATACCGGTCGATTCAACAGTCGGCGTATACCAAAGATGTTTCACACTTCCGGCTTCCTGGCGTTCGCGTCACATAGTGTTTTACAGCGAAGGCATTGCGTTCGGCTACGAGTTGTGGATCAACGGAAAACGCATCGGTTCATTTGTAAGCGCTTTTCAACGTGCCGAGTTTGACATCACGCCGTACGTTCATTTTGATCAGGACAATCTTTTAGTAATCCGTGTTTACCGAGATCATTATCAAATGAAATTTGATTGCACGGACGATTGGGCGCTTTCCGGCATATTCAGAGATGTCTATCTGTACGCAGCGCCACTCAGCCATGTTGAGGATTTGACGATTTTTACCAGGGTAGCCGAGAAGAATATGCCGGCCGGCATCGGCGGTTCGATCAGCGTCAACCATTTTCTTGACAAGGACGTCAAGTTGGAAAAGTTGGCTGTGGAATTCACACTTGCCTATCAGGGCGCAGAGTTGTATCATGAGGTCATTCCTGTGCGATGGGGCAATCTGAAATTCCTTCCGGATCCGCTCGAATTCTGGATCCCGGTTGCCGACGCCCGGCTGTGGAGTGCCGAAACACCGTGTTTGTACGATCTGCAAATCATTTTAAAGAAAGATCAAGAGCGATTGCATATGCTGCAGCGACGGATCGGAATTCGCAAGGTAAGCATTGAAGAAGCGGTACTCAAGATAAACAACCGGCCGATCAAATTGCGCGGGGTGTGCCGGCTTGAAATTCATCCCGAGTTCGGGCGGGCCTCGCGAGATGAGCAGTGGCTCGAGGATTTGGAGATGATGAAAAAAGCCAATATCAATGCCGTCAGAATGACGCACTGGCCGCCGCATCCCCGGTTCTTAGACCTCTGCGATCAGCTTGGCTTTTATGTCATCGACGAAGTTCCTTTTGACGACGGCGATGAAAAGTTAACCGACGCCTTATGCCTCGATGCGCTTCTGGGCCGCGCGCAAAACACCATTGATCGGGATAAAAACCATGCCTGCGTCATCATCTGGAGCATCGGCAACGAGCACCCCTCAACCCGGTATACGGCAAAAGCGGCTCAATTTGCCAAACTGCTGGATGCCACGCGTCCGGTGTTGTATCCGGATGAAAGGTCCGACAGGTTTTTGTCAGGCATTCCGACCTTTCTGGATTTCTTTGCGCCGCATTATATCTCTGCCGGCGAAATCAAAGAACTGGGCGATGATGAAACTCTGCAAAAACCGGTTATTCTCACCGAATATAATCATGCTCTGGACGTCGCCTTTGACGGATTGGCGGAAAAATGGGAGGTGATCGAGAGCTGCCCCAAATTGGCCGGCGGCATGATCTGGGCATGGTCTGATCAGGGATTATACCGCAAAGTGAATGGCAGAAAAGTGGTCGATTCTTATGCGGATGTCCATGCATTAAAATTCATTTCCACAACGCTGTCCGGAGATGTCTGGCTGGACAACAACACGATTCTGGACAGTCATGGTCAATATGGAACCGACGGCATCGTCTATGCGGACCGGACGCCGCAAACCGATTATTGGGAGACGCGCAAGGTCTACACTCCGGTCAAGATTGTGGAAAAGGAAATCAGGGTCAAACCCGGCCAGAAGGGCGTCAAATTGACCTGTGTTAATCGTTATGATTATCTTGATTTGGAAAGAGTTGCGATCCAATGGCAATATCGCATTAACGGTCGAACGGTGCAGCATGGCCGGTCATCGTTCCAGCTGGCCCCGCATGATACAGGCAAGATGAGCATTCCGCTTACTAGTACGAAAAAGTTGAACGAAGGGGAGCACAGTCTGGCCATAAACGTTATTGATCATAAAGGCCGGCAGATATATGAACACAGTGTACACCTCATTGCAGAGAGCGGTCCCATAGATTATCGTACCTTATCAGGACCGATGCCGTCGCTGGAGCAGTTGAATGAGATCTGTAGGGCCTTACCGGCGCCGTTTCCGCCATCTATTAAACTCGCTCATGGCGTAAAATTGACGGTTGCAGCGGACAACCTTTTCCATCTGAAATCGACGGATGGACTGGAACTAACCATGCCGTTCATACGGGTCGGCAGAAAGCCGACCATGGCAGAGCGGAGGAATTGTAAGGACCAATTATGGGAACCGCCTTTGCTGAAGGATGGTCAATTGATGAAGAAGGAGCATCGTGTCTGCGATAGGGGGAGGCTGATATATTGTGAATATCTATTTTCCCGGCCAGACGCCGCTTCTCAGAAAATCATGCTTTTGTTATGGCTACTGGTTGCTGATCAGGGGTGGATCGATGTGCGGTATGATTTAGAACCTTTGCAGTGCAAAGGGCTTGTCCAGGAATTGGGGCTGGCCATGATGATCAAAGACAAGATTGCTCGCGTGCAATGGCTGGGAGACGGTCCTTATCCGGCTTATCCTTTCAAAAGCGAATTGTCCGAACGAGGCATCTGGTCTATCGAACAAACCGACAGGTATTTCAACGGCAATCGCATGAATGTGGATGTTGCGTTGCTGACGAATGAAAAACGGCAGGGAGTCGGTATTCTGGGGAACGCGGAGAATTTGTGTTGGGAACAGGGAGCATCGTCCATGATGCTGAGTCACAATCTAAAGGTTGCCGGGTTGGGCACGAAAGGCACGCTCCCCCGTGCACTCGTGCCAATCGAATCAGTCGGAAAAATTTCCGGAAATTTTCGCTTGTGGCTATTGACATCGGGCAAGTATCCCGAATTTCTGGCCAAGCTGTTTCCTTGAGTGAGCGATTGCCTGGTCCTTGCGAAGGTTGCAAACTTTCGCAAGGTTGTTTTGCGCAAGATGGTTGAAAAATGTCGGATACCTCGAGTGGTTGTCGTAAAAGGCAGAACAACCCCGGGGTCACGGTTTTTGTGACCCCGGGTGTTTCTTAACTCATTGATTATGCGTCGAGAGACACCCGGAGTGGCCGCAAAAAACGCGGCCACATCCGGGGTCTGGGGTTTTTCGACAGTCTCCGAAGGTCCGACATTTGGTTCCGGTTTATCCCGGTTGGGTGTTTACAAGATGATCACTTTTTTGATTTATAATAACCGGCCACTTTATCAATGGCAGCGGCCATTTCTTTTATATCCTGTTCCGCATAGAATTCGTTGATTTGCAGGTTGATGGTCTCCTCAAAGGCTTTTTCCGCGTTCGGGCAGAGTCCATCGTGATAACTGATATTCGTTTTAAATTCGCTGTTGACAAACGGATGCATGCTGTTGGGAAAAGCGGAGCGGTTGCGGAAAATATCATACTGGTACTCGCACATGCCTCCGGTTATGAGATGAGGTGAATTGGGAATCCCCTCTGCTGCCAGCGCTTTGGAAAAATCAGCCAGTGTAACTTGCATCTGCTGTAAATCGATGCGAAACATAAATAGAAAGTAGCTGTGTCGACATCCTTCGGGAACAGACTGGGGAGTAATGCCGGGGATCTGCTTTAAATACTTGGTCAGCTGTGTGCCGAGTTGGTTGCGTCGCTCGATGATTCCATCCAGCTTTTTCAGCTGCGCCAGAGCTACGGCGCCCTGCAGCTCGGTCATTTGATAGTTGGGAGCAAGAAAGAACGGATTTCTTTTGCCCGCCTCGCGATCATAACATTTATCCAAAAAGAGACTGGCGATCTTTCTCTTTTTTTCATCATTGGTCAGCACCATGCCGCCGCTGCCGCAGGTGATGTGTTTGAAATGATTCAGACTGAAGGCATTCATGACGCCCATGGTGCCGGCCAGTCGACCTTTGTAATCGCACAGATAAGCCTGAGCGCAATCTTCGATGACCGGTATACGATATTTCTCGCCCAGGGCCAGAATTTTATCCATATCGGCGGCCAGGCCGGAGTGATGAACGACGATGATCGCGCCGGTGCGCGAGGTTATCACTTGTTCAATGCTGTCGGCCGTCATGTTGTATGTCAGCGGATCGATGTCGGCAAATACGGGAATGAGATTTTGATACAGAATGCCCGTCAATGTGCCCATGTCGGTAATCGCGCTGGTGATCACCTCGGTTCCGGGCGCCAGTTCCAGAGCGCCGACGGCAATATGAACCGCTGCGGTACCTGAAGAACAGGCGATGCAATGCTTCATATTGTACATGGCCGCGAACTCGTGCTGAAACTGGAATACTTTTTTGCCGAAAAAGTAGAAAAGCATGTCGTTATCGATCACTTCCAACAACTGCTTCTTCTCTTCTTCACCGAACCGTTTGCCGGAGCCGAAGGGCGTTGTTTTTGTTTTTGGGCCCCCATTTATTGCCAATTCCAACATAACAACCTCTCCCTTTGTTTTAGTTGGTTATAGGAAAAGTTTATTTGAAATACGATGCCAGACCTATTACACCATAATAAGACATGAAAGCTGAAAAAATAATCGCTCCAACGCAGGCGATGTTCATCAGCAAGCTATTTTTAAATTGCCCCAAATGCTTCTGGTTCAATAAAACTGTAATTCCAACCGTTGATAAAGGTACTATCACCGCCAAAAGCGCCATGGTCAGAATCATGAGAGAGACCGGATTTGTTTTCATGTAAGGACCGAATAAACAAATCAGAATGCCGAGGCCGACAAAAATCCGGCTCATCCGGGATTTGGGATTGATCTGCACATTCGTGTAATCCGCAATAACCCAGGGCGCAATCAGAACGGTCGGGATCAGACTGGAGACGCCGGCGCCGACAATGCCGATGATAAACAAAGAGATCGCAAATTTTCCTGCCAGCGGTTCCAGGGTTCTGACCATATCGATGGCATTTTCAATCGGCTTGTTCATGACGTATAGAGTGCCGGCGGCGCAAATCATGATGGCGATGCTGAGCAGGAACATCATGCTCACAGATACGAATGCATCGCTGCTTGCGGTCTTTGCTTGTGCCAGTCTCCATCCTTTAGCCTTGACGGTGATGCTGCGACAGTACAGCATGGCCGAACTGAATGTAGTGCCCGCCATACCGGCCACCAGCAAGGAAGCTCCGGGTTCTTTTGGCGCCGAGGGTACTAATCCTGAAATGATATCACGCCATGATGGAACCACCATTACGGCGGTAGCCAGAAAGGAAATCCCCATCACCATAACCAGGGCTGCCAGGATTTTTTCTAAAAATTGATATTCCCCTGTCCATAGTATGATAAAAAGAATGGCAGCCAAAGACAGGGTCAGGGCGAATTTTATGGCGCCGTTATAATAGCCGCCGGCGTACCTGATCCACTCTTGCAGCAGATCCACCACGATAGCCATTAAACCGGTGAGACTGGCGAATTCGGCGATAATGACCGCTGTCATGATAAAAAAGCCGATCTGTTTGCCCATCGGCAGCCGCTGTTTGATGGCATACAAAATTGTTTCACCGGTGATCAAGGTATAACGACCGAAAGTGATCAGTCCGACGTAGGTGAATACACAGGATAGAACCAGCGTCCAGGTAAGCGACATGCCCCATCGAGAACCTGCGGAAGCCATGGTGGTGACGCTTCCGGTGCCGATGTTGTAGCCGATCAGGAACAAACCGGGCCCCAATACCGCAAGTAACCTGGCGATGGCGCTGGAATTCACTTTTTTCTTATTCATTTTCTTTTCCCGTTAATACCTATTCCTAAACTGTAGAGTTCTCAGGATGTTGAAACGGTTTGAGTGAGCAAGGATTATTTCGTCTGCTATGCTTGACTGCGCCATGGAATGAATGTGCCGCACCTTTTCTGTCCGGCAATTGCTTTTATTTAACGAATAAATTAGAAATTAGCAAGATGTTTTTGCGAGTCCAAGAGCTGCTTGCCACTGGGTCTTTACACTCATGCGAGGGTTTTTATGTCACTAGCCACATGCAGATTATTCGCTGTGCGACCTGTGTACAAATCCTGAGGGGGATCGATATGTGCAATCTCCGCGGCCAGCCCGTATACGGTCAGCTGGGAAGGCAAAGACCGCAACGGCCGGATGGCAGCGGGCGGCGTGTGCCTATGCAGAATACAGGCAGGAAACCTTCATAAAACGATGCGCATGCTGCTGTTGAAATAATCCTGTAAAAACATCGGGCTTTGTGGATGTATAGCCTGCCCTGTGAGAGAAAACATTTGGGGTTGCAGAAAGCGCGACCACGGGGTTGGTCGACTGAAAGGCATTCCTCTTGCTTGGCAAGCATTTTCACCCCTGAATTATTCTATCGCGCCCCGTTGGGGCTCAATTGATTGGTTGCCTGGTCCTGGGCCTGCGGCCCAGGCTATAATAAATCGCGCCGTTGGCGCTCTCCTGCTGTCATATCCCTTGTTGCCACCACTTTGGTTTGCATGCTGTTCTGGCTCTCCTCTGTTTACCAAGCAAGCCTGCAAGCCGCCAGGCAATAATGTTGGTATTATTATTTTTTGAAATTGCGAAACAGAGCAATCTTGTGCGTATGCGTAGCGCAAGCCTCCTGGCTTGCGACTCTCGATCGCCCGGCTGAGGTCTGCTGGGCGCAAGTTGGCGCGGCATATTCATCCCGCAATCGATGAGAGCGCGCAGAATCAGTCGGTAACCGCTGTAACTTTTGGGACGAATGTCCCAATCCAGGTTACGCACCGGAGGAATCTCTGGTGCGATCGAAAATATACAGGCACTTTATGTGAAAACGATCATATGGATAACACCCGGGGTCGCAGAAAATGCGACCCCGGGGTTCGTCAGCTGTTGGTTTCATTCCGCCATTTTATGCTTTATCAACAACGCCCCTGGTTTTTGTAAAGTGGACAGCTCAAAGCCGTTCATCAGATGCCGTCTTTCTGATCCGGCCTGTTGAGTTGGTAGGCCAGCCAGATATGCTCCCGCTGATAATGTCTGCTGCCGGTCAGCGGGAAATAATCTCTATAGCATAAAGGGCGCAGCATCTTAATTCCTGAAAGCGGTTTTGCAATTCACGAATGGCAACGGACTTGTCGTTAATATCCCAGTTGGCAATGGCAGCAGCACCCAAACTCGAGTGAAAGGCGTAATCATCAGGTTTGAAAAGGCCGGCGCCGTGCACAGGCCGGTAACAGTTCAGGCCGCAGGTATGATATTGATATCCGGTCGGTTCGCCATAATGATAACCTGCATGCCATAAAAAATCTTGATTCCGGACAAACATAGACCTCGCAGATTTGCAAAACCTGTGCGGTCCTGGAAACAGAGAATTTTGGCTGTTGACTAGAGCAACTTGCAAATCACCGAAGTTATGTCATCTTCCTGAAATGCGTTGCCGACATGGGAACATACTTTTTCATAAAGAAGATTCGCAATCATCTGTGCCGGCTCGCTCCTGTGTGTTCTGATCACATCCAGGATTCGTTCGTAGCCGAACTCGGTATCATCCGCTGCATGCGCTTCGGAAAGGCCATCGGTAATAAAGACCACGAGACTGCCTTGATTTAGCGGAACAGGCTCGCTTTTTTCGAACTTGTAATCCTTAATCCATCCCAGGGGGATGCCCGTGCTTTTCAGGGCAACAGGTTCGCCTGATCCATTCACCAAAAAAGCCGGGACATGGCCGGCGCTGGCGTATTCCAGCATTTTTTTCTCCGGATCGATGCGGGCCATCATCAGGGTGACATAATGATTATTGCCAAGGTCATTATAGAGTTCCTGATTTAACGCGTTCAGGATCACGGCCGGATCCGTACTCATTTTTGTCAGTGCGCGTAAATACGCCCGGGTTCCAGCCATGATGAGAGCTGCGCCAATGCCGTGCCCGGACACGTCGGCAATGCACAGGCCGGTGGACCCGTCGAACATGGTAAAGTAATCATAGTAATCCCCGCTGGTTTGCACAGCAGAATGGGAAAAGCAGGCGATATCGAATCCGGGCAATGTCTTTTGCGCTTTGCTCAGGTGCGATTGCACTTCCTGGGCGATGCGCATCTGGAACTCGTGTTCCTGGCGATGCTTTCGGTCCGTGATGTCCCTGATCACAGAGACATAATTAGAGATATTTTCCTCCTGATCCTTCATCGGTGTAATGGTCTGTTCACACCAATACAGTTCGCCATTCTTCTTTTTGTTGATGATCGATGCTTGCCAGGGCTTGCCATGGGATATGGTCTTCCACATCTTTTTATAGAAGGTCTTATCATGTCGTCCCGACTGGAGAACGTTGGGGTTTTTACCGAGGATCTCGCTTTTCGCATAGCCGGTGGTCTTTTCAAAGGCCGGATTAACATAAACAATAGCGCCCATGGGATCGGTGATGACCACGCTGTCAGCCGTCTGTTCAACCGCGCTGGACAGTTTTTTCAACTCCTGTTCGCTCTGTAGAGTTTTTTTAATAGCGTATTTTTCTCTGGTGACATCTCGGATAATTACGGTGCCGCCGTTGGGATTTCCGGCAGCATCGCGAATGGGACCGGCAGAAACGTTGATGAAAACACCTTCCGGCCGTTCTGCATTTTTAATGAAAATCAATTCGTCATGGACTTGCTTGTTTTTCATGGCCAGTGCCAGCGGCAACTGCTCGGATGGGTAGGGCGTTACCTGATCGGGATAAAAACAGCCGAATACGGCGGTCCATTGGCTGGGGTCCACATCTTGCCGGACGATGCCCAGGATATCCTGCGCAACACGATTAAAATAAATAAATTTGCCGTCCCGATCGGCAATAATGACTCCCTCGGCGATGCTGTTGATTATGGACTGCAAGGTCTCGCTCTGTCGGAGTGAATTCTCTGTCCATGCCATTTCGCCCAAATCTTGTAGAATGTCGAATTTCATATTGATCAGATTTTCTTTGGCGCTTTTAAACCAATTGGCCAAGTTGAATGCTAGTTTATAATGAAAACAATCTTATACCGGTGATAAATTCCGTATAACCGACTCTATCTTGCTTTCAATTGTATTTTGCTTTATGCCTTTTTGATGCTGTCTGGGCATTCCAAAATGCTGTGATGCTCATGGCGGCTTTTTCCCCTATTCTGATCCGGTCAATCTTTTTGTTGATTTGAGCCTGATGAATGTTTAATTTGAAATGGAACGAGTTATCATACTAAAAAACCGATGTCTTAAATGAGAGAATAAAATGCCTGGTCTTCGACTTTTTCTGCTGCTCATTTGCGTCCCTCTGTTTCTTTATGCTGCTGACAAAGATATTTTTCTCAAACAGCTGGCACAATGGCAGCCACAATCAGCAGCGCATCCCCGGCTCTATCGCGACGCCATGGCCAGATTGGTCAAACAAAAAAACAAACGAGTCGAGTCATTTTTAACGCGTTGCGATTCGGTCGTTGTCAAACCCATGCCTGATTATCGCGATTATCATGGCATGCGTCATCGAGCAATGAATCAAGCGCAAGACCTGGCCTTTGCGTTTGCATTGACAGGACGGCGACTATATGGAGACCGCATGGCCGCTATTGTGCGGCAGATGCTGGTTTGGCCGGATTGGGTTTATACTGAACACAAACCGCTCACGGTAGACCTGGGGGTAGCTACGGTTGCACGTTGTTTGGCTTTTTGTTATGATTTTGCTTATTCCGCTTTCAACAAAGCGGAACGCAGTCAAATAGAAATGGCTGTCGTGCAACGTGCTTTGCACCCTTTCAAGCGAGTGTATCAGAATAAATCGGAAAAATGGACTGAGGTTCATCATAATTGGCGGTCCGTGATTTGCGGTAAAATGGGCGTGGCCGTGCTCGCTTTTTGGCAACACTGTCCTGATGCACAAAAAATTCTGCTGCATGCCGTGGACGGTGTGGCCGATGTGTTGGATCATGCTGATCCGTCAGGAGGATGGGAAGAGGGGGTTCATTATTGGGGTTACGGCATCGGCGAGGCCGCTTTTTTTATCGAAGCGCTCTATCGCGTCAGCAATGGTCTGGTCGATATGTATCGTTCGCCGTTTTTAAGCAATACGGGAAATTTCGGGCTGCATATGCGCACTCCCGCAGGATTGTGTTTTAATTTTTCGGATTGTGAAAGTCATGCTCCGCTGCCCTGGCTTTTGGGACTCTTGGCTGATCACTACAAGAATCCACACTGGCAATGGAGCAGCGGCCAGGAGATCGGCTCTGACTGGCCGGATCTGTTGTTCTATGATCCCTTTCTCTTTGCACAGCAACCGGACACCACCATGCTGGGTTTTTGCTTTCCTGGTGCCAGCGTTGCTGCCATACGAAGCAGTTGGCAGCACGACGCGCTATTTCTGGGATTGAAGAGCGGCAGCCCTCTGGCCAATCATGGTCATCTGGATTTGAACTCTTTCGTGCTGCATGCTTTTGGCGTACCGTTGCTTATTGATGAGGAGACCTGGCCCTATGCGCATAGTCTTGGTTTTTTCGATGTTGCAGAACAACGCTGGAATTTCGAAGCCAATCACACGCTGGGACACAACACGTTATTAGTGGATGGCCAGGGTCAGGAATTCAAACCGAGCACAGCAGGACGCATTCTGTCTTTTGATATGCAGCCATCTAAACAAACGGCCGTATTGGAAGCGGATTCTGCCTATGGAAGGTTGTTGAGCCGTTTCCGTCGTTATAGCACAGTTTTGGCCGGCAGGGCAGTGATAGTGGTGGATGATATCAGGGCTGAGGGTTTGCGCAAACTGGAATGGCTGGCCAACTATCGGCAACACGCAGAAGAAATCCATGACGGCCTGTTATTGGTGAAAAACGATTCGGTTCATCTGGCTATTGATTTTCTCCGGCCTGCTGCAACCGAAGCGCGGGTGATCACTTTTTCGCGTTCTGTCACCGGGTATGATGCCACCTACACAAAGGCGGGTCTGGCGCACAGTTGGTTCTCGGTCAGGCCGTTGCACCGGCAAAAGCAGTACCGCTTTGTCACTGTCCTGATGCCGTATCGTGAGTCCAGGCCATTTTATACAGCGCGCATCCTTTCCGAGTCGGAAGAGCAACTCACGTTGGTTGTTGATCTGCAGGAGCGCTCTTTTACCATCGAATATGATTTTGCAGATTGTCGGGTGCAGGTTAGGTGATCAGTCAAACTTTTTTTTAGCAGGAAATCGCGTTATAACAGCTAATCCTCAAACTGGCCATGCAATAAAAGTCCGGCATCACGTGTCACCATGCCGTACGCGACAAGATGTTTATCTGCAGCCCAAACACCATTGATATGTATTGATTCCGCAACAGGCATTTCGATTTTCCGCCATTGGCCGCCCCTGAAACAGAGCCACATGCCGGCTTGGCTAGCGGTAAAAATGAAGTCGTCCGTTCCACTGATATAATCCCCATTATTGTACAACAATTTCTTCCAGGCGCTGCCGTCCCATTGAAAAACACCACCGCTTGCTGAATATAATTCTCCTTTTGTCGAGCACCAAAAATCGTTACGGCCCCATTTAAAACTTTCGTAAGTGGAAAAGCGATCCATCACTTCCCAGACCCCATTGGACAATCGAAGAAAGTAATAGTAATTAATACTCATGATGTCGGTAGAGAGCATGACCAAACCTTGCATAAATGCTTCGTTGCCGCCGCCGACCATGATTTCATACCAGGGTTGATAATTGACTGGAATAGCGACATTCCGTTTTTGCCAGTTGACGCCATCGAAATGGAGCAATAGACCAGCACTGCCGCCGGCCCATATATCTGTGGATGAGCTTCCCCAGATTGAGCGTAGAATTGTGCTGAACTGATCGCTCTCCAACCTTTTCCACACAACGCCGTCGTAATGCAATACAACGCCTTTATACAAACTACCAGACCAGGATCCTCCGCAAACCCAAATATCGTCGATGTTAAACCCGAATATGCTGAACAATTCGATTCGTTCGTCAGCGCTGGTTTTAAAACCATCCAAATTTAAAATCTCAGAAATGCCGTAGCCATCGTATTTATAAATTGCAGATCTGACATAATAGCCGCCATTCAAGACACTGCCAGTGAAATACAACTGCTCAATGGATGTTCCCCATTTACTCGAAATACCGAAATTTTCAATTCTTACTGATTTCCAGCTGATGGATTTCCTGGTCAGAAAAAAATTGACATTGGCATTGTTGGCGACTGTCAAACTGGTATCCAGTGTTCTATACCCGGGACAGGTAATGTGAAATGTATATTCCCCTTTCAGCAAATCATTTATTGAATAGGCGCCCCCTGCGGCGCTGGTGTCGATTTTATCCGCCACGGTGATGATGGCGTTTGCGAGAGCTGCGTAATTTTCTTTGTCATAGAAGCATCCCTTGACTTGAAGGAGCAGGGGAGTGGTTTGCCTGAGATAAAAATGGACATCCATATTTGTATGTACCGTCAAGGTTGTGTCAAGCGCATCATAGGAAAGGCAAATAACCTTAAAATGATTTTGTCCGAATTTTACTCCCTCCAGTATGAAGGATCCGTCGGCAGCACTCGTATCGCTCTGACTGCTTGCGGTAATGATCGCATTTGCCAGAGGCGTCGAATTCTTTTTATTATAGACATGTCCTGTTACCTGAAACACTGCAGCGGGTGAATGGGTGAGGTGGAAAATAACCTCAGTGTTTGTATTCACGGTCAAAGCGGTGTCAAGTGTATTGTAGGACGGACAGGAAATTCTGAAAATGTAATTGCCTTTTTGAAGTCCACGGATGGCAAAGACGCCCTTTTTATCTGTGGTATCATTCTTATCAGCAACCGTTATCATTGCCAGGTCAATCGGCAAATTCGTGAATTTATCCACTATTTTCCCTTTAACGGAAAACAGCTGGTCTGCTGAAACAGGATTCTTTTTATTACACGTCGCTGAGATAAAGAGCATGATGAAGGATACGGTAAAAATGATTTTTTTTAACATGAATCCCTCCTTATGCAACGCCGGATCGAAATCTGTCATCCCTTAAACCGTTTGACGTCTATATCATATTTCTCGATCTTGTAACCCATAATGCGTTCGGTGGTGTCCAGCAACCGGGCGGCGCGGGCGCGATTGCCGCGGCTGGATTTCAGCGCGTCTTGAATCAACTCTTTTTCATAGGCCGCTACCGATTCTTCCAGAGATCGGCGCGGTTGTGTGCCGCTGCTGTCCGCTGTTTGCAGCGTGGGCGGCAAATGATAGCTGTGCAGCACCTGATCCTCGCACACCAGCACCGCGCTTTCGATGCAGTTTTCCAATTCACGCACATTGCCCGGCCAGTGATACTGTTCCAGCATGTCAATAGCCGGCGTGGAGATGCGTTTGATGTTCTTTTGATGCTTGCGGCCGTATTTGAGCATAAAGTGATCCGCCAGCAGCAGAATGTCCGACTTGCGTTCGCGCAAGGGCGGCAGCAGGATGGAAAAGACATTCAGACGATAATACAAATCTTCACGAAATTTGCCGGTCTCCATCAACTTTTCCAGATTGGCATTGGTCGCGGCAATTACGCGCACATCTACCTTTAAAGTCTGCACGCCGCCAACGCGTTCGAACTCTTGCTCCTGCAACACCCGCAGCAGCTTGACCTGGGTCATTTGCGAGAGATCGCCGATCTCGTCGAGAAAAATGGTCCCGCCGTCGGCCAGTTCAAATCGCCCTTTTTTTGCAGAGACCGCGCCGGTAAAAGCCCCTTTTTCATAGCCGAAAAATTCCGATTCGATCAGAGTTTCCGGGATGGCCGCACAATTGACGCGGATGAACGGCTTGTCGCTGCGCAACGAGTTGTAATGTATGGCCTGCGCGATGAGTTCTTTGCCGGTGCCGCTCTCCCCGCGAATCAATACGGTGGTGTTGGCCCGCGCCACCTGCGTGACTTTTTCATACACGTCGCGCATCTCGTTGCTGTTGCCGATAATATTGTGAAAACTGTGTTCCTGCTGCAGCTTGTGTTTGAGCATGACGTTTTCATCGATCAAGGATTGCCGCTCGCGCTCGATGGCCTGTCGCAAGCGGATGGGCTGCAGCAGGGCGGAGGCCACCAGGGTGACGAACTTTATGGCGCTGTCATAATCGCGGCGCGGATTGTAAGGCAGATTGACGATCAGCACGCCCAAAGTCGTGTAATCCAGCATAATGGGCACGCCGATAAAAGACTGCTCTTTTTCCACGTCGGCGTCCCAGGAACGCATGCGATTGAGAAACAACGGTTCTTTGCTGACCTGGGGTACGATAACGGGTTTGCCGGTCACGGCGATGCGCCCGGTTAAACCTTCGCCCATTTTATATTTGGTGCGATTGGGCAGATCGCGATAACCGATGCCCGCGGCGGTTTCCAACGTTTGTCCATCCTCATTGATGAGAAATACGGCGCCGGAAATGATGTGGTAGGATTTTTCCAGAATTTGCAAAGTGACGCGCAACGCCTCGGTCAACTCGGCGCTGCGGCTGACCGCCTGATTGATCTCGATGAGAATGGAAAGTTGCCGATCCATTCCGGCGGCGCTGCCGCTTTTTTTACTGCTGGTCGGATTCATGACTTTTCCTGCAAAAACGTGACATACGAAAAAGGTTTATTTCTCCAGGTAAGATACAAAATTGTAGGAAAATAGGAAAGTATTTTTCAAAAAATTTTTTACCCTGGGGGAAGCAGTACAATCCGTCGGGACCGTCCAATTTGGTTCAGCCTCCACCAGGGTAAATTTCAGGCATCAGTCATTAAGATCGGTGCATGGCCATTTGCATTATTCTTAATAAATGCGCCGATCTCTTGCATGGCGGCCGTGGCTTCAGGAAACAGCGGTGCGCATACCGGGTAACAGTGAAACATGCCTTCGCCGATGTTTAGCGTGACGTCTACTTTAGCTGCGCGCGCCCGGTCAGCGAATCGCACGGCATCGTCACGCAAGAGTTCGTCGTTGCCGACAAAAATGAGCAAGGGCGGTAATCCTGTGAGATCTCCATAAAGCGGCGAGATATAAGGGAGTCTGGCATCCTGATCGCCAACATAGTACTTGCTGAATACGGTCCAGGATTCCCGCCAGGTCAACAGATCCACCTTTTCGTTGCTTTTCAGCGATTCGCCGGTGCATAGCAAATCAGTCCAGGGCGACAGCGCGACCGCTGCTGCCGGGAGCGGCAGACCTTTGTCCTTGAGCGCCAATAAAGCAGCGAGGCAGAGGCCGCCGCCGGCAGAATCACCCATAAAGACAATGTGCTGCGGCAAAATTCCCTGATTCAGCAAAAAGTGATAGGCATCCAGACTGTCGTGCAGAGCGGCTGGAAACAGGTGTTCCGGCGCTAAACGATAATCAAACGTCAGTGCGGATACACCGCCGGCGGCCGCCACCTTGGCTACATGCGGACGATGACCCTGTGCCGAGCCGAGGACATACCCACCACCGTGAAAATACAGAATCGCCTTTTTCTTGTTTTTATCCGGCGTCAACACCCATTCGGCATAGCGGCCATTGATCTCGCAGGCTTGCACAGTGATGCCGGCCGGCATTTTGCTGAAAAGTCTGCCGGCGCGTTCCGTTTTGCGGCGTAGATCGGGGATGGAGGTGTTCCAGTCCACCATGGGTTTTCTTTTAAATTGAAAACGCAGTATGTTCTGATAACGAAGCATGAAAATGAAAAAGCGGCTTTTAAAACTGGACATACTGTTTCTCCATCATTAAAATGAAGCTGAATTGAGCGATCGCCAGAACAATTTTGTGCTGATTTCACTCAGGAACGGGCGCCTGCTTCTTTGCACAGGAACATTTCCGCCAGAATGCCGCTATCGGGCATTTTGATTTTTTTACCGTGAATGGCCTTGAAAATAGCCAGCCCGCTGACAGCGGCCCAGAAAAGCAGTGCCATGTCGTCGGTGCTGTGTTTTTTGATTGAACCCTCTTTTTGCCCGGCCTGTAAAATGCGGCTGATGACGTTATAGCGCACCGGGTTTTCTTTGCGAATGATCCTTTTGGCTGCCTGCGGAATGGCCTCGGCAAAGGCGGCCTGGGCAAGCAGCATATAGTACGACGCCGCATTTTCGTTTTCCTGCAATCCCGCCAACAACGCATGGAGCGCAGTTTGGATTTTTTCTGCAGGAGGAGCGGCGTTCCTTTCCAGTTCTCCGGCAGCCTGATTCATCCTTGCATAGGCCGTGCGGATCAGATCGATGTAAATTTCCTCTTTACAGGAATAATAATGGTACATCAATCCCAGGGAAATGCCGCAACCTGCAGCGATATCGGAAATGTGCGTGGCCGTCAATCCTTTGACGCTGAAAAGCCGCAAAGCGCAGGCGCGGATCTGTGCCCGGCGTTCGTCCCTGACTTTTTGGTTCGCTTGCTTGTTTCTGGGCATAACCGGCTCGTTGTTTATTGATTGAAATTTTATTCAATAGATAATTTAACAAATTTTGCCTTTCCGGTCAAGTTTTTTATTTTTATGCAACCTGAATTGAGCGATTGCCTTAACCTGGATGCCGTCGCAAATCTGATTTTTTCAAATTTAAAAATACTCGGATTGGCGTTGTCGATAGAATTGCACGGTTTTTTCCACACCCTCGTGCAGACCAACCTGCGGTTGCCAACCTGCATCTTGCGCCATACGCCGATAGGTGATGGCGAATTTGCGGATATCGATGCTTTCCCGTTCCGGCGGAAAAGGGACATGAATGTAATGACCCTGGCCGACGGCTTTAATCACCGCTTGAACCATATCTAAAAATCGGGTCTCCACACCGGAACCGATCATATACAGGTTGCCGTCGCAGGCCGGCGCCACGGCAGCGGCTAAAAACGCCCGCACCACGTCCTCCACATAAACATAATCGCGGGTCTGCAATCCGTCGCCGTACACAGTGATGGGTTTGTTCTCCATGGCGTTGCGGATAAACCAGTTCAGGATGCCGTAAAAGCAATGCCGCATCTGACAGCGCGGACCAAAGACGTTGTTGAGACGCAGAGAAACAGCCCTGAAGCCATAAACCTTAGCGTAAAGCAACAAATATTTCTCCGCCGCCAGTTTGTTGATGCCGTAGACATCGGTCGGCAGGGTAGGATGGTTTTCGTCCACCGGCAAATAAACCGGTTCGCCGATTTGTCCGCGGCTGCCGGCATAAACCACCTTGACGTCGCGGTTTCGCTTTTCTATCGCGCGACACAAATTCAGCGTGCCGGTACAGTTGATGTCCGTGTCCAGATACGGATCGCTCATGGAAATTTCCCGGCCTACTTGAGCGGCCAGATGAAAGATGATTTCATGCCTGGCCACCTGGCGTTCCAGACTGTCATAATCGCGGATATCGGCCTTGACAAATTCCACGTCGTTGGCGATTTCCGCAATATTGGCCATATTCCAGCCATAGGGCGTGAGGCAGGCGTCGAACAGGGTCACCCGGCTGCCCAGTTGCACCAACTGGTGCGCCATGTTGCTGCCGATAAATCCCAATCCGCCGGTGATCAGCACCTTTTTATTTTTTAAATCCGATAATGCGGCCTTCATTATTTTAGCATTCCTTCCATAATGCGCACCAGCTCTTTCCCCAATTGTTGAATGGTGCAATTCTGTAAAAATACCTGGTGGCCGTTGTGCGCCAGCTGGGTTCGCAACCCGGCATTTTGTCGTACTGTCAAAATGGCATCGGCAAGAGCCTGAGGATTGGCGCGCTCGATAAGATACGCGCTTTTATTATGCGTCAACAGTTCCCGCACCGGGTCATTGGCCGTGGTGATCAGCGGTCTGGCCATGGCCAGCGCTTCAACCACCTTGTTGGTGGTGACGCGCAGCACCCGGTCGTTGTCGCCGAAGATGCCCAGACACAGATCCGCCTCAGCCATCATGTCCGCCAGTTTTTCATAGGGAACCACATCATAAAAAACGACATTGTTCAGTTGCAGTTCCTGCGCCAGACGTTGATCCGCCGCATAGGTGATGCCGCGGCCGATGATTTGAAATTTTATCGGTTCCTTTTCCAGCAGTTTGGCGGCTTTTAATATGTACGGGATGCCGTGGAAGGGCGCGTATTCGCCATGAAAATGCACCAGAAATTTGTCCGTCTTTTTTTGCTGCGCTCGCGGATAGATCACTTCATCATCCACGGCCAAAAAAATACGCGACAGTTTTTTTCCACTCACTTTAAAAATTTTGCAGAAAAAATCGATATGGCTCTGGGTTTCCAGTACCGAGTGGCCGGCCAGGTGATAAGACAACCAGTCGCTCAATCCGTAGAGTCGCGCTTTCCACGAACCCGCGCGCGCCCTGGCTCGATCAAAGACCATGGTATCATAGGTGGTGATGTACATGTCAAACAGAATCGGCTTCCAGGTCAGCAGGCGAATAAAGGGAAGAATGATCTGGCCGTAAAAGCCTATTAATACCAGATCACAGTGCGGCGCTGTTCGGAACGTACGCCACAACAGCGCCGGATAATGCTTGAAAGAACGATCCGGCGGAAAACAACCGATCACTTCTACGCCCTGCCGTTGCAGCGCTTTCAAGACGATGCGGGTACGCGAATACCCGGCTTCACGACCGGCTACATAGAGAATTTTCATTCGTGCGCCGCCTCGGCCATGGCAGCGACATTTTGCGGCGGGATGTTGGGCAACAGCGCTTCATGGCTGGGACTGATAATCCAGTTCGGTCCGAAAATATCCTTGAGCCGTTTAATTTCCGCCTTGACCTCCTGTGGAGTGGCGTGGATGAGAAGGTGTTGGGTATCCACCCCCCCGATAAAAGCAATGCGATCTTTAAAATCGCCGGCCAATTTTTCTGCCTGCATATTTTTAGCTTTAGCCTGCAGCGGATGCAGGGCTTCCACGCCCAGCCCGATCAGAGAGGGGATGACTTCATAAATAGAGCCGCAGGAATGCAGAATCACATGATAGCCATGTTCGTGCGCCTGATCGGTAAATTCTTTAAAGTAGGGAAAGACAAACTCGGCGAACAGCGGCGGGCTGATCAGCAATCCCTGTTGCGTGCCAAAGTCGTTGCCGAAGAAAAAGGCGTCTATCCGGTCACCGGCCCGGGCAAAATAGCGTTCATTCCCCTGCAGATAGAAATCCACCACTTTGCGCGTGACCGCATGCACGACCTGAGGATGCGTGTACATTTTTATGAAATAGTTGTCCATGCCGAAGAAATCCGCCACGTCGTGAAAGAAACAGGACCAGAAACCACTGGCGCGGTAAACATCGCCGAGGGACTGCAGCGTATGGATGGTTTCGGTGAAATCGAGATAATCCGGATCAGGCCACTCAAAATCATAAACCTCCTGCACGCTTTCACAATCAGCAAAAACACCGGCTGCTGCCAGGGCGGTGCTGCGCCGTCCTTTATCAAAGAACGGTTTTGCCTGCGGATGTTTATACGAGTTCCAGGTGGGGTGGATCCAGCAGAGATCGTCGGCCAATTTTTTCTGCAGTTCTTCCAACGAGGTGACGCCGAAATATTTAAAATAAATGGGCAGGGTGTCCGGATGGGGATTCCCCAGCCAAAAGCCGCATTTCCCGTTTGATTTTCGGGTGATGATGTTTTTGATTTTTTCTCGTTTGGTCATAATCTTTCTGTCTTATTTGAGAAGTGATTGGTGATTTCCGCGGCAGAAATGTACAGATTTTTTTACAGAGATTGAAATGTTTTTTTCAAAAGAGGAATGTCAGGATGGTCGCATGATTTGCTTATGAATTTCCAGCAATAACATACAGGCTTAATTTTTGACGCGATATGGATGCTTTTTCTATTCCATCACCTCTACTGAACTCCAAACATGCGTTTTTCCGCTCTGAACTCTTGGTCACAGTTGACAACTCTATCGCATCTGCGCGCCGGGGCAAAGCAACGTCGTCATTGACCCCGATGGACTTGCGGATCGCGGCATACTGGATGTCCCCGGTGGGGACATAAACCGCCCACTTGTCAAGCCGGCGGTGTTGCAACAGCCGTTGGAGCGGTATCGGCATCCCGTCCGGAAAAATGCGGTTGACCTTGTAGAGAAGGAATCCCAGGTTGGCCCATTTGCCTTTACTGCTCCAGCTGACCAATGCGCCGCCCAATATCTCGCGAGCCAGATAAGCGATGCTTGGCCGGGAAAAGAGCCCGAGATGTTCCGGAGGGGTCATGAAGGGCCAGTATCTTCCGGTCAGACGGGCAAACAGAGCGCCGCGGTTGGGAGTCGACAGCAAGAGATAGCCGCCGGGTTTCAGCAGGCGGAACAACTGCGCGCACACGGACGCCGGATCCCAGATGTGCTCCAGAGTATCCCATAAGACCACGGCATCAAAGGTGAGCGAAGCAAAGGAGACCTCTGCCAGTCGACCTGCCTGGAAGCGGTTGCGCAGCGCCGGATACCTCTCCCGCGCCTCGGCAATGGCGGTGTTGGAGATGTCGATGCCCCACATGTCGAACCGATCACCGGCAAAGGCGATAAAACTTCCATCACCGCAGCCAAATTCCAGGACGCGGAAGCTCCCGTTGCCCAGGACTTTATTCATCAGCCGCAGCCGCCGGCGGTATTCTCTGTGCAGCGTGGCGGTGTCGTTGTACTTGGAATGCACGAAATAGGAGGCCGAGTACATTTGCTCCAGTTGCTCGCCCGATGGCTCTTCCTGGTCGACCTGCAGAAGGCCGCACCTGTAGCAGAGCAAGAGTCGGCAGTCGTTGACGACATATTGCAATTGTTGGGTGTCGCTGCGGCACAATCGGCAAGTCATGGCGCGGACTCACGGTCAGTGGCGTTGCATGCGGCGGCGTCAGGCGTCTGAGGCGCAAGCGATTCTGCAGAGGGGAACGATTTCAAGGAGAGATGCTTGCGCAATTCACTGATTTGATCCACCACCAGGCCGAAAAAGAAAACCAGGATGCTGGTCAAAATGGTGAAAAATGCCGCCGGAATTAAACGGGGATGGAGCGGGCTGAGCAGAATGCCCCAGATGACTTCATAGATCAAGCCGACCACCAGCAGATAGAAACTGGCCGGCAAGAAAACCCGCAGTGGATTGAACAGCAGGATCAAGCGGATCATCAGGATGATGATGCCGGCGCCGTCTTTGAACTGCTTCACAGAGCTCTTACCGACGCGCTTGTTCACTTTGATCGGATAGTATTCTACAGCGAATCCCAGGTTGAAGAAGGCAATGGTGGATGTGGTCGAGAAGGAAAATCCGTTGGGAAACAGATGCAGCATCGGAATAATGGTATCCCGTTTGACGATGCGCAACCCGGAATTCAAATCGGGTATTTTGCGCTCCGCCAGACGGTTGGCTATTTTTTTCAGCAACCATTTGCCCACGCTGCGACGCTTGTCGCGATAAGAGTCTTTGCCCCGCGCTCCCACCACCATGTCGCTTTGGTGTGTTTTATTGTGCCGGGCCATGTTCTCCAGGTCCGCGGGGCGATGTTGTCCGTCTGCGTCGTAGAAGGCAATCCATGGGCTAAAAGCAGCGCCGATACCCGTTTTTAGCGAGGCGCCGTAGCCCTTGTTGTAAGGATGTGAAATATACCGGATGTCCGGAATCCCGGTCAAGACAGCGCCGGTGTCATCGGTGGAACCGTCGTTGACCACCAGGATGTCCCAATGGTTGCGCCGGGCAACGGGAATCAATGCTGCAAGGGTGTCGGCCAGAGCCAATTCCTCGTTATAGGCGGGAATCACAACAGTGAGTTCCGTCATCCATTTTCCTTCTCAGTTGGCGTGTCGCTCAGCCAATACAGCCTGCCAAACCGGCTCGTGTCCATCAGGACGCCTGCGCGTGCAGCGATGTAGCGATGCACGATGGCGAGATCCTTTTCTACGGAATAGGGGTGCTTTTCATTCCTCAACCACGGCTTGTAGGCCCGGGGGATTCGCACACCGGGACTATAAATAGTCGGATCGGCGTTGTTTCCCACCCAGACAAAGCGAATAGACTTGTTCTTCAATAAATCCCAGAGCGCTTCCAGCGTGTACTCTTCCGTCAGTGGGAGTTGGTTTTGGTATACCGCATCCTCGCCAAAATAGAGATCGCAACGAAACCCTCGGCTGTAGGGGACGATCGCAATCGGGGTGACGAGCATCTTGTTGCGGCCGTCAACCCGAGTTTTGATCAAGTCATATACGTAGCGGTACTCTGTCTTTTCAATGCGCAATTTTGTGACGGTGTTGGGCGAGATTCCCCACCAGAACAGCACTGCTCCGATGAAGCCCAACGTGCCCCAATAGCGTCCCCTCGACTTGATCCGGCGCAGATCGGTCAACCAGAGGTAATACCACTGGAACAGAAATATCAGAAACAGCGGCAGCAACGGCAGCATGATTCTGCCGAAACGCGGTTCGAAAGAACTGAACAAGAGGGTATAAAGCGTAATATAGGTGAGCAGCAGAAAGAGGGGGAGGTAACTGTTCTCCGGGAGTGGCGCTTTGATCCATCGGCGCCGGATCATGATGCCGACGCCGCCCAGCGCCAGCACTCCGGCCGCAAGGGCGTGGCTACCGAAAAAGTAGCTGAGCGTGGATGCCACGATTCTGTATGCCAGGATGGGTTTGGAGAGAGTGTGATAGGTCGAAATCTCCAGCTCTCGGAACTGAAAAACTTCATTGGAAAAGACCGTCAAGACCTTATGGAAGCCGAACACCCCAATGCCGACGACATAGGGGGTGAAAAACGCAGCACTGAAGATGGTCGCTGTCAAAAGGAACTGTTTCATCGATAGCCTGGTCCAGGCCGATCGAAAAGAGGCGATAAAGAGAAAGGTTACCATGCCGGGGGCCAGTAGAGCTTGATCAGCGTGGGTGTTGGCCGCCAGTCCAAGAGACAGGCCCGCCCCTGCCAGCCAAAAATAAGATATGGAATGACGCAGGGGAGGCGTTTGGTCGCGAACGATAAACACAACAAAGAAGAACACTGCCCACAAGGTAAAAAATGTCGACTCTGTGTGCAACATCTCCATACGAGCCAAAGCGACCACTGTGGAAAGAGAGGCATACATCAGGCAGGCAGCCAGACCTGGCCAGGGGCTGCGGGTCAACAACCAGGCGATCCGGTAGAGCAGAAGAATGGAGACGATATCCATCAGCCCATGCATCAGCTTGATAGCATAGTCGTTGACTCCGAAGGTTCGCAAAGCCAGGCCTTGCAAAAAGTGAGCTACCGGCCGATAGAATTCTTCTCGAAGAAAGGTAGGTGGTTTTCCGGTAGCCCAGCGCAGCGCCTCTTGCGTGTACTTTACTCCATCCCCGGGGCAAATCCCTTGCTGGGTCAATGCTTGAAAGCGAAGTCGTGCTCCCAGCAGCAGGATGATCACCAGCAGGAACAGCGAGACCAGTGTTTCCAGACGGTTGCCAACTCCAGGCGAGACGGTTCTTGATTGGCTTTCCGGCTCGTCTTGTATCGCTGCTCGCTCCTTCCTTTTCACTTTCGCCAGAGCTGATAGGAAATTTGACTTCACTACCGAATTAAAGAGCATTTTTCCATTAATGCTGGAAATCTTTTACCTCCAGAATCAAGAATAGACCATTTAGTAACTGGGATTTTTTTAAAATATCAGCGACGATATCTTGCATAAATTTGTCGTGATATTTCCGAATAATTATTTCGAAAATTCTTCAAACCCGCCAGCTTGCCGAACAGTCTATAGTACTTGATTGACATGGGATCCCCTGTTTTTCGTATTTGCAATATAGTCCTGGGGTTTTTTATTAATTCGACGAGTTCCTGTAATGCAGCCTTTAGCAAATCTTTATAAAGTACTGGTTTCTCCCCGCATAAAACGCTTCTATAAATTTGCAATACTATCATGGTAGCGCCGCTGCCTTTTGCACACCGGCATAGATAACGCCATTTCAGTCTTTTATTCAATATATGGTGCTGCAACGTCAGAGTATTTTCATAATAAAAATCCCAACCGGAAAGCAACGCGCGCAGCACCAGTTCGGTGTCATCTCCCCTGATAGATACATTTTTTTTTCTGCCCGTTAAAAACACAGGCGGGTAACCGTTGATTATTTCTCTTAAGATAAGAGTTCTAAAGGCAAGTCCTGCTCCAAAATATTTAGCGCCTGTCTTTCCGGTGATGACTCCGGATTCATTAATAGGAATCCGTGTACCACAGGCGTACATGGATTTAAACATATCAAACCAGGACGGTTTTTCCCCATCGATTAATTCCCGGTTATATCCGCCGATAATGCCCACGTTCCGGTTACGAGCGAACAGATAGCTAATTTTGCGAATCCAATCAGACTCTATAATGTTATCGTCATCGACGAAAAGCAGAATATCATAGCGCGCTTTTAATACACCGGCCTTCCTCGCATTCATCAGGCCCGGCTGTGATTCCTCCACGATGCGCAACGGCAGCGTAGAATTATGCCATACAACTTTTGCCAGTTCTACGGTATTGTCCGTGCAGGCGTTATCCACCAATATTACTTCATAGCCCAATTCCGGTGGAATTATCTGCTGATGCAAAGCAAGAATGGTGGGGACAATAACTTGGGCGCTGTTATAACAACAAACAACAGCGGAAACACCGGGCTTTAAAGTGCCCTCCTCAGCATCGATATTTTCATCCGACATCTGCATACTTGGCCGCCAGGCACAATCGCCGGTACAGCGCTCACCCTCCCTGGCATAAAAACAGTGGTGGTTGTACGTGTAAAAGCCTTGTCAACGAGCTGATAGGTAATTTGATTTTATTGAAGGTCAAATAATAGAGGAAATCATCCTCTGTCAAGGGCCAACTACCAGGCCATTATCACATTTTCAGAACGCCACGCTATTATCCGGCAACCTTTGCGCTGCTGGCCCGCCGGCAAATTAGCCAATCAGTCTCTGAAAATCAAGCACAATTTATTTCTAGTACGTACATGGGCGATATCACTGCGGGATCAACCTGGCAGAAGGTAAGGAAAGACGATGACAATGGTCCGCCGAACCATAGTAAAATGGTCAAACGCAACGGCATTATGGCCGGTGATTCGGTTTGATCTGATAACGCGTCATCTTGGTATAAAAATTCTTGGCATTCATATCGGCAATGCGTGCGGCCTGTGCAATGACGCCGTGCGCCTGATCCAGAGTTTGGGTGATGTACTCTTTTTCAAACCGTTCCAGGGTTTCTTTTTTTGCATCTTTAAAACGCCAGGATTTTTTTCCGTTGTCGGCCTGGGGATGTGGGAAAAAAGAGTCGGGCAGATCTTCCAACTCGACCACGTTGTTGCATGCTAAAACCGCCGCGCGTTGCATGGCGTTTTCCAATTCGCGTATATTGCCGGGAAAATCGTAACGGTACAAAAAGCTCTGCACCTGTCGGCTCAGGGCGAGACCCGGTTTGTTCTGCTTTTGTGCAAACTGATGAAGAAAATTATGCGCCAGCAAAAGGATGTCTTCCCGTCTTTCCCGCAACGGCGGGAGATGGAGGTAGAGGATGTTCAGCCGATAATAGAGATCAGCTCTGAATTTATTTTCATGGACCATGGTTTCCAGGCGCCGGTTGGTGGCGGCCAGGACGCGAACATCACATGTTTTGATTTCGGTGCCGCCTACCGGCGAGAATTCGCCGGTCTGCAGCACGCGCAGCAGTTTGACTTGCAGGCCCGGGCTCATCTCGCTGATTTCATCGAAAAAGATGGTGCCCCCATTGGCGGTTTCAAACCAGCCTTTTTTATCATGAACGGCGCCGGTAAAAGCGCCTTTGACATGACCGAATAACTCGGATTCCAGCAAGGTTTCGGTCAGAGCGCCGCAATTAAGAGAGACAAAACGTTTTTTACACCGGCTGCTGTTTTCATGCAGACTGCGAGCGACCAGCTCTTTGCCTGTGCCGCTTTCCCCTTCCAACAAGACCGTGGCGGTCGTATCAGCGACCTGATCGATGAATTTTATCACTTTGTTGAGCGCCGGACTGGTTCCCATGATGTGGTTGTATTTTTCCCGTGACGGCGCTTGTTGCTGCAGTTCGCTGATATATTGCTCCAGCTTTCTTCGCTGCCAGGCTGCTTCCAGAGGTCCGGAAACAAATTCGATAAAACGGTTGAGCAAAAAACAGGCAGGTTCTTGAAAGACCCCTTGTAAAGTACGGTTGTCCGCGTATAAAACCCCCAGGCATTCTCCTTTGCTCAGTATGGGATAGCAGACCACCGAGAGTATCTTTAATCTGATGACGCTTTTGTGACCGCGGTACTGTTCCTGATCATAGGCGTTGGGCGCACAAACCGGTTTTTTTTCTTTTTGCACCTGGCGGATGATGGACCAGCTGACCTGAAACTGCGGATCGTCGATTTCTTGCCGGTTGATGTTGCGGCCAAACTGAAAGCTGACCTGACCTTCGCAATCGAACATGAGAATAAGACAGCGTTCTGCGCCGGCCACATCCACCAATTTATCCAAGAGTGCGTCGAGTATATCTTCGATTTGCGTGTGTGCGGCGACCAGACGGCCCAATTCGTAGAGATAACGATATAAAAGATATTGTTGATGGAGCTCGACCGTCGTGCCCTCGAAATAATCGGAGCGCACCTCATGGTGGTCCAGGTCCACGCGCGCGGCCTCATAGCGGAAACAGTGAATGGGATGTTCAATCATAATTCATCCTGTCTTTTGTACCGGTAATGCCTGGCTGCCTAGTTCGAGATTCTCCAAACTGCGGCGTATGTATTCCTGGCCGTACAGATGACTGTTCACCAGGGCTTGAAACTTTTCCGCAGCGTGTCGCTCGCCGTTGATAATGACATCGACTTGCGCCTCGCGCAGCAAAACACGGTGCTTACGGAGATGATTCAATCTAAAGTCGCGCGTCTTTTTCGCCTGCTCGATAAAATCCCAGGCTTTATCCTTTTCTCCGGCCAGCGCATGAAAAACGGCCAATTCCGACAGATATAAATGATCGCTCGGGTTTTTGGCCAGTTTATCTTCGGATATTTTAACAGCGGCTTTCATCGTCGCTTCGGCGCGGGCCAGATCGCCGGTTTTGCGGTACAATAACGCCAACTGATACATATCCAGTCCATCCGGATCCATTTTAGACGCTTTTTGGTAGAGTTTTATTGCGCGGTTGATCTGTCCTTTGAAATGCGCGATAAAGGCAAGATTAACGATGGCGATACGGGTGCAGGGATCCAGTTCATGCAGGCGAAGATATTCCGATTCCGCAGTCTCCCATTCGCCGCGGGTGAAGGAAAAATACGCTTTTTGTCCATGCGCATTGGGATCGTCGCGCTGCAGGTCGATGGCCCGGTCGAAATAAAAACAGGCTTCGGGCCATTTCCCTTGAAAGTAATAAACCAAGGCGACTTCGAGATGTCCTTCGGCGCTGGTCTGATTGAGCTGTAAATTGCGGCGGCCCCAACGCTCCGCCTCGGTCAGTTCGCCGATCTCGCGATACAAATATAAAAGATTGAACGAATATTCAGGCGCGTCGGGTTTCGCATGATACGCGGCCAGATACTCTTCAATGGCTTGCGGCAGATGCTCCGCATCCATCAAACGGTAATAATCGCCCAACACGGCATGAACCTCGGCTAACGCATCGTTTTTTTCACGCGCCATTTGAATATAACGGTATGCTCGCGTCAACAACTCACGATCGCGATTGATGTACCATTCGTATTGCAGCAGATAGACCTTGGCTATGCCTGCCAAAGCCGGAGCAAAATCCGGATTGTAGGAGAGACAACGCGTGAACAGGTCCAACGCATTGGCGTAATTGGTTTCATAGCGATGCGATAAATATTCCTTGGCGCGCAAATAATATGATTCCGTATAATAGTCGGCGTCGAAAGAGGCGGCTTTATGGTTCGGCGGCAGGTGTTTTTGACAGACTCGTAAATCCTGGGTCATTTGCGCGGCATTGGCGTATCGGGCATTGACCGTTTTGGACAGTGCTTTGTAGATAATGGTTTCTATATGCGTCTGCACCTCGTTCACATTCAAAGGCGGCGTCGGTTGATGCAGGATGGCGTTCAGTACAGCCACATTGGAATCGCCGTTGAACGGCAATTTATTCGTAATCAGTTCATAGAGCACCACGCCGGTGCTGAAAATATCCGCCCGCGCGTCCACCGTTTTCTCTTCAATCTGTTCCGGGGATAAATAAGCCGCCGTGCCCTGCATATAATAATTGGAAATGGTTGTGGCCGCCTGATCCATCTCGATGATCTTGCGTCGTTCTTCAAATGTTTTGGTAACGCCCAATAATTTGGCCAGGCCGAAATCCATGACCTTGATCAGGCCGTCGCGCGTCAGCATGATGTTTTCCGGTTTAAGATCACGATGAATGATGCCGTTCTCATGTGCGGCCGTTAAAGCCAGGCTGATTTGAATGCCGAACTCGATGACGCGCGATTCCGGCACCGCGCCATCCTGTTCCAGCAATTGACGGAGGGTGATGCCGTTGATCAGTTCCATGACAAAATAATACACATCTCCGTCATGGCCGATATCGTGAATGGTGCAGATATTGGGATGGTTGAGAGAGGAGGCTGCTTGCGCCTCACGAATAAAGTATTGCAACGTCAGCGCGTCGTTGGTGTATTCCGGCAATAATCGTTTGACGGCGACATGACGCTGCAGTCTTTCATCCCAGGCTTTATAGACCGCGCCCATGCCGCCCTCGCCGATTTTTTCAACCAATCGATAACGATACGCGGATGGGTGAACGGAATAAAAATTTTGATCCTGACGCACGGGTTCCCCCCGTCTGACCAACCTGATTACAAATGGCGCCTGATGTTATTAACTCTAATGTTTAAAACTTGTTATCACTTGAAAAACGATATAGCGTCAGGCAATGGCTGTCCGTTTTGCTAGAGGGAGAGAGGCGGGTGATCATCGGAGATGCGCCGGACAATTGGTTGCCTGAATTAATACAAAATGACAATTAATCGCAATATATTGCGAATTAATTGTACAGGATAATATAGGCAATCTCTGACTATCTGTCAATGACAATTTAATTTTTAAAGAAAATTGCTCCCTGTTATTTTTCAAGAAATACTTTTGATATATGTCATAGGTCAGGTTGTAAAACTCTTTGCCTTTTCATCATAAATCGTCTATATTACTCTTTCAGGTTTTGAATGTAAAGGAGATGGTATGCTCTACGGCCATTACAAGTTATTGCATCAATCGTTGCTTCCCTTTATTCCGGATTCCAGGATGTTGCATGACGATCTTTATCTGCTGGCTTTTGGCACGGATGCCGGATTTTACCGTTTATTGCCCAAGCTGGTCATCAAAGCGGAAACCGAACAGGAAATTATTGCAATTATGCAGCACTGCGGTGAATTGCAGTTGCCGGTGACTTTTCGCGCCGCCGGCACCAGTTTGTCCGGTCAGGCGATCTCGGACTCTGTGCTGGTGATGTTGGATCAGGGTTGGAAGAAAATCCTTGTTTTGGACGGCGGCGCAAAAATCCGCCTGCAACCGGGCGTGGTTGGCAGCGCTGCCAACAAGGTGCTGTTACCCATGCAAAAAAAGATTGGTCCGGATCCCGCCTCCATCAATGCGGCCATGATCGGCGGCATCGCGGCCAACAATGCCAGCGGCATGTGCTGCGGCACCGCGCAAAACAGCTATCGCACGCTGGCCTCCATGCGCGTTATTCTATATGACGGCTCGCTGTTGGACAGCGGCGACCCACAATCAATCGCAGCCTTTAAATCCACACATGCGGATTTATTGCAACGGATTGCAGAATTGGCTGACAGTGTGAAAAAACGTCCGGTGCTGGCTGCACGCATTCGCGATAAGTTTAAAATGAAAAACACCATGGGCTATAGCCTGAACGCTCTGGTGGATTTTAGCGACCCCATCGATATCCTCCAGCATTTGATGATCGGCTCTGAAGGCACGTTGGGATTCATCAGCGACATCACCTATCACACCGTTCCGGAGTATGCGGATAAAGCTTCCAGTCTGATGATTTTTCCCGATATAGAAAAAGCGTGCCACGCTGTAGCCGTTTTGAAAAAATGTCCGGTAGATGCCGTTGAACTTATGGATCGGGCCGCTTTGCGTTCTGTTGAAGATAAAGAGGGTATGCCTGGTTATTTGAAGGCCCTGGACGAACAGGCCGCTGCTTTGCTGGTGGAAACGCGCGCTGCGTCAACGCCGGAATTGTTAAAAAATATCGAGACGATCAAGACCGCATTGACGGCCATACCCACCAGCCTAGCGTTGACCTTTACCGGCGTGGTTGCTGAATACACGGCGTTGTGGAATATTCGCAAAGGTTTATTCCCCTCGGTCGGCGCCATGCGTGCGGTCGGCACCACCGTGATCATTGAAGACGTGGCTTTTCCCGTTCCCCGTCTGGCTGAAGCTGCATTGGATTTGCAAGCGCTGTTTTTGAAACATGGATATAACGATGCCATCATTTTCGGCCATGCTCTGGAGGGAAATCTTCATTTCGTTTTCAAACAGAATTTTAATCTGCCGGAAGAAGTGCAACGCTACAGTTCATTCATGAATAAAGTGGCCGAGTTGGTGGTAAAAAAATATGACGGCGCTTTAAAGGCTGAACACGGCGCCGGCCGCAACATGGCGCCCTTTATGGAGCTGGAATGGGGACAGGAAGCTCTGGCGCTTATGAAGGAAATTAAAAACATTTTCGATCCTCATAACCTGCTTAATCCCGGCGTCATTCTCAATGACGATCCGCAGGTGCATCTGAAAAATCTGAAACCTCTGCCCAAGGCTCATGATCTGATCGACAAATGCATCGAGTGCGGTTTTTGTGAGGTCAATTGCGTGGCTAATCACCTGACGCTTTCCGCACGGCAGCGCATTGTGGTTTGGCGGGAGATCAGCCGACTGCAAGCAAGCGGCGAAGAGCCGCATCGCCTGGCCCAGTTGCGCGATGGATTCATCTACCGTGGTGAGGAAACCTGTGCGACAGATGGTCTGTGCGCATTGGCCTGCCCGGTCAGCATCGACACCGGCCGGATGATCAAGGCGTTGCGACATGAAGCCA
>CAYLWO010000008.1:51072-67096 GCA_964387285.1 uncultured Cytophagia bacterium
GGCACGGCCTGCGGCATTTGCGGGAACAGTTGCCGGCTGATTGTCAGGAAGGTTATTCCACCAGCCGGACCTGCGAGATCGGTTTGTCGCTGCACAGCGGTTTGCATTATAAATCCATTTTGTATCTGGTGGATCGCTGCACAGAGGCAAAGAAATGAAAGCGAGCAAATGGTTGTTGCCGGGGGCGAAGAATCTATCAGCGCACAGGATGTGATTTTTTATGGGATTCGGCTCGACGATAGATGCTTCATCGTTTGGGAGTGCGCTGTCTCGACAGCGCTTTAGACGCGGCTGACGCGTCAGCCGCTTTTAAAGCGGCGACTTGTCGCCGCACTTTAAGATAATGCACTCAAATTTCCAGGAGGTGTTGTGAAACAAATATTATGCTCCTTTCTTTGTTTTTTATTTCTAACCTGTTCGACTAACAGAGAATATCTGTTTTACGTCTCCACGGCAGGCAACGACCAATGGTCCGGTCGTCTGGTCACCGCCAATGCGAAAAAGACCGATGGCCCGTTTGCTACTTTAGAGCGCGCTCGCCTGGCCATGCGCGAACAAAAGAGCAAAGCATGCACCATAGAAATTAACGCCGGTGTTTACAGCCTGAACAAGGGCCTGGTGCTGGATTCTTTGGATTCCGGTACAGAAAAAAATCCGCGTATCTGGCGCGCTAACGGCAAAGTACAATTGGTGGGCAGCCGGGTCGTACAGCAATGGCAAAAGGTAACCGATACAGCCATTTTAAGACGATTGCCTGCCAACAGCCGTGATCATGTGCTTGTTATTGATCTAAAACAGGAGAACATTTCTTCTGTCCCTGAAATGGAAATGCGCGCCGGGCCGCCTATAGAGTTGTTTTGTCATAACGAGCGCCAGACCATGGCCCGCTTTCCCAATATCGGCTGGCTGCTGGTGGCCGACGTTCCGCAAACCGGCGCAAAGCGTTTGCATGAAGGTCTGGAACGCGAAAAACGATTCAACAATGTGCCGGTGGGCCGCCATTATGGCCGCATTGCTTTCAGCGAATCCGAACCCTGCAGCTGGTCCGGCGAGAATGATATATATCTGCACGGTTTTTGGACCTGGGACTGGAGCGACTCTTATCAAAAGGCCGCATTTATCGACAAGGTTAAAAAAGAGATCACCTTTGCAGTACCGCATCATCATTACGGCTATACCAAAAATCAACGCTACTATTTTTTGAATGTGCTGGAGGAACTGGATCAGCCCGGCGAATGGGTGCTGGATCGCAAAAGTCATTGCATTTATTTCTGGCCGCAGCAACCGGTGCAACCCGGTGAAGTGAAAATCAGCGTTTTGTCCGAACCATTATTGACGATCAATCACGGTCGCAACATTGTCTGGCAGGGAGTTGATTTTTGTCAGACTTTGGGTAAGGGTGTGGTGTTCAACAACGGCAGCGACAATCAACTGTCCGGCTGCCGGTTCTATCAAATCGGCCGCGAAGCGGTGGTAGTTGCAGGCGGCGCTCATCACCTGTTGTCTGACTGCGACATTTACGACGTGAGCCTTGCTGCTGTGGTGCTGGCCGGCGGCGACAGGAAAACCTTGACTGCGTCGCATCATGAAGCGGTAAACAATCATGTGCATCATTACAGCCGCTGGCTGGGTTCCGGTCAGTATGCTTTTTTCATCGACGGCGTAGGACAGCGCATGGCCAACAATCTGGTGCATGATGCGCCCCATGAGGCGGTTTATATCCGTGGCAACGATCACCTGGTCGAGTACAACGAATTCCACAGCATCTGTCAAGAGACCGGCGACGCCGGCGCGTTGCACACCGGTCGCAACTGGACCTGGCGCGGCAATATCATTCGCTACAACTATTGGCATGATCTGAAAGGTCCGGGATTGCACGGCGTGGCTGCGGTTTATCTCGATGACTGGGGCAGCGGCTTTCATGTTTATGGCAACCTGTTTTACAAGGCCGGACGCGCTACGCTCATTGGCGGCGGCCGCGACAATATTGTTGAGAATAACGTTTATATCGACTGTCTGCCGTCCCTGCATCTGGACGCACGCGGTCTGGGCTGGGCCAAATACTATTTTGACGGCACCTATAATACATTGTTCGATACGTATGGTGAAATGAGAGCGGATCAACCGCCCTATAGTACAAAATATCCGGCTCTGAAAAATCTGCTCAATGACGAACCGGCCGAGTGCAAGAACAATCAACTGATCAACAACCTTTCGCAAGGCGGCCGTTGGCTGGATATTTATGATTTCGGCGTTTTTAAATTGAACTATCAAATCATTCGCGGCAATGTATCCGCAGATTCCATTATCTGTCGTCGTCGCGACCCGCGGTTGAGCGGCATGGATCCCTATTATCTGAACATCGATTGGGGGGAAGGCTTTCAGCATCTGCGCTTTGACGATCCCCGGTTGATGACCGAATTTCCAAAAAATCAATTTCGGCAAACGCCGTTCATGCAGTTCGATCCGTTAAAACGGCAGTTGACTATTAACGATGAGAAAATTAAACTCGGTTATAAACTGCCTCCGCTGGAAAAGATTGGATTGCAGAGAAATAGTAATTGAAAGCGAACACAACCTTGTGAAGGTTTTAAACCTTCGCAAGGTAATGACAGCTCCACAGGAGCGGCATTCATTAAAATTAAACTGGAGACAGGCTATGCGAAAAAAAATTCTCATCTGCCTTTTCGTTTTACTGACCGGCATCGGTTTTGCCCAGACCTGGCAACCCAGCTGGGAATCATTGGACAAGCGTCCTACGCCGCAATGGTGGCTGGACGCCAAATTCGGCATCTTTATTCATTGGGGCGTTTATGCTGTGCCCTCTTTTTCCAAGGTGGGCGAGTATTCGGAATGGTACTGGCACAGTCTGGTGCAGAAAAAGCCCGACTATGTCAATTTTCATCTGAAAAATTACGGCCCTGGCTTTCAGTATGCCGATTTTGTGCCCATGTTTAAAGCTGAATTGTTCAATCCGGATCAGTGGGCGGATGTGTTTGAACGTTCCGGCGCCAGGTACATTGTACTCACTTCCAAGCATCACGAAGGCTATACACTGTGGCAGAACGAGCAAGCCAATAAATCCTGGGGACGGCCCTGGAATGCGGTTGAAACCGGACCGCAACGCGATCTGTTGGGTGATCTGACCAATTCTGTGCGCAAGACCAGCGTCAAGATGGGCATCTATTACTCGCTCTATGAGTGGTACAACCCCCTATACAAAACCAATGTTGATGAGTTTGTCGACAAACACCTGTTTCCGCAGTTTAAGGATGTGGTGAGCAAATACGCGCCGTCGGTGATTTTTTCCGATGGCGAGTGGGATTATCCCAGTAAAACCTGGCGCAGCGAAGAGTTGTTGAGCTGGTTGTTCAATGAATCCCCGTGCAAAGACGAAGTGGTGGTGGATGATCGCTGGGGCAAAGAAACGCGGCACAAGCATGGCGGTTACTATACCACAGAGTACGGTTCCGGTTTGGCTGATGCTGCGCATCCCTGGGAAGAGTGCCGCGGCATTGCTTATTCGTTCGGTTACAGTCGTACGGAAAACGTCGGTGATTACCAAACGGCACAGTCGCTCATTCTCATGCTCATCGATATTGTCAGTCGCGGCGGCAATTTTTTGCTGGACATCGGACCAACAGCAGACGGACGCATTCCGGACATCATGCAGGAGCGGTTGCTGCAATTGGGCCAATGGCTCAAAGTAAACGGCGAGGCCATCTATGGCACGACCACCTGGAAGAAATCGTGTCAGTGGAGCAAGGGCAAAATCCAGGATGCCGAGCGCGGCGAGTATATGACCAAATATGATATCGTCGAATTGACCGTAGCGCCCAAACCGGGCATGGCGGTCAAGCAGATATTTTTCACCCGCAAAGGCACAACCCTGTATGCGATCACCCCCGATTATCCGGGTGCTGAACTGATGATCCAGGATGTGAAAACCACTTCTGCCACTACGGTGAAATTGCTGGGCATGGAAACTAATTTGAAATGGCGTGTCAAGGATGGCGGGTTTTTGGTAACCATGCCCAATCTGATGACCAGTCCGTTGCGTCATCAACATGCTTTTGCGTTGCGCATCAGCAATATCGGCGAATAAATCATGCAGAGGTTGCGCGAAGCGCTCAAACGTCGCTCCGCGACGTGCCTGATAGACATCTGTAGCCGTGGGTTGAAACCCACGGCTACCATCACATGGTCGCTCTGCGACCAGCCTGAACAGCAAGTTCTGTGGGAGTCAATGGTCGCGGAGCGACCATTGCCGGTAGCCGGGCGTTGCAACGCCAGGAAAGGAAAAAAGAGTAACCACGTCGCGGAGCGACGTATGGAGGAAAATCCGAATCAGTACGCTTAATCCCCCTTGCTTGTAGGTTTTTTTTTGCTTAATTTGGTCAAATTGTATTTTCTACCGATTCTGACGATGAACAATAAAAAAATCATCTCTACGCGTTATCTTGCCTATTCGCTGATCGGCCTGACCGCCATCCTGCTTATTGTTGTACCTTTTCGTATTCCGTATTCCATCTCGACCACCGGCAAGCTTTTATCCGACCGTGAATGGATGATCGTGCGCTTGACAGACGGCAGCATTTCGTCGCAATTGATAAATCATGGTCTGAATATAACAGAAGAGATCAAGGTCATCCAGGCGCAGCGCGGGGACGCCATGATTTTCAGGATGAATCCGCGCGCGCTGCAAAGCGAGCAGGTGAACATCGGCGATAGTATGGCAGCGGTTATTTCTCCAGAACTGGAACAAAACATCATTCAATTACGGGGACAATTGGCGCAAGCGCGATCGTCTCTGCGGGTATCTGCTTCCGGTGAAAAACCGGCTCTTATCGCCGAGGCGCAAGAATTGGTGCGACAGACGCAGATTCAGGTTGAAGAGCAAGAGCGGGTGGTGAATCGGCTCAAGGAATTATTAGATAAGAACCTGGTATCATCTCAGGAATATGAACGAGCGTACGCCAATTTGGGGGTTTTGAAAGTCAGTACGGCCATTGCCGAGGCGCGACTGAGCGCACTGCGGACCGGCGCCAAATCGGAACAGATGGCTTATATGCAATCGCAGATCACTGCATTGGAAAAGGAAATGGACGCCATCAGCCACAAAGCGGCCGGCTATGTGCTGCGCTCTCCCATTCGCGGCGTCCGCTTGCAGGCCAGCAGCATGGATACGTTGTTGACGGTCGTCGCACAGGATTCTTTTTTTGTGGCCATGTTGGCGCCATGGCACGACCGCACGGCACTGCGCAAGGGCCTGACTGTCGAGTTGAAAAGTGCAGATGGCGTGAACGTTGCCTTTGCGCGCATTGCGCGTATCGATCAGACGTCGCAATATCTGAACAACGAACCGTTGTTTTGGATTACCGCTGCCGTGCAGTCCGCCTCCTGGTTGGAATCCGGCGCCCTGGTAAACTGCACGATCCGCTGTCAGCCCATGACCAAACGGCAGATGATTCAACGGTTTTTGCGCTGATCCATGCTGCGAAATGAATACAAGTATCTGGTTCCGATGGAAAAACTGGATCATTTACGCCGCGCCATTGCTCCTTTTGTTGATACGGACCACTATGCTTTTGACCGCGCCGGACACCACTATACGGTGCGCAGCATCTATTTCGACAGGCCCTCGCTGCCGTTTTATCATGAAAAACTCGCCGGCCTGGCGCAGCGTAAAAAGATACGCATTCGCGGCTATAATGCGCCGCAACCGGATTCGCGCGTTTTCCTGGAGATCAAAAGAAAATACGGCGTTCATGTCGAAAAGCAGCGCGCACCGGTTCTTTTGCCAAATCTGCAAAAGCTTTTTGCCAGCCGGGAAATTGAGAAATGGGTCATCTGTCTGCCGGGATTTGAACACGCATTCTATGATGCACAGCGTTTTTTTTATAATGTGATCGCTTTGGGATTGCAACCGGTGGTGCTCATTGTCTATGAACGAGAAGCCTATTTCGGCAAATTCGACAATCGGCTCAGATTGACATTCGATAAAATGATCCGCTGCCGGCCCATGACGCGACTGGATATCTTTTGTCAGGAACGGTTGGAACCGGTTTTGGATCGTTATTTCGTATTTGAAATAAAATTTTTTCGCGGATTGCCGCACTGGCTTTCCACCATTATTCGGGATATGAACCTGCGGCGGCAATCGGTTTCCAAATACGCCTATTGTCTCGAAAAAGTGAATCTCACAAGTCTTCTGCCGGTAAAACTCGTCAAGTAAGGATATTTAAAAAGATGGTGCATGAACTTTTATCTCTGCTATCCACCAACATCACCTTGGAACAGATCATTATTAATCTGTTTGTCGCTTTTATGTGCGGCCTGACGATCGCCAAACTTTATTGCCGAACCTATCGCGGTCCCGGCTATACCGCCGGCTTTGTCAATGCCATTGTATATCTTGCCATGATCACGGCGGTGGTTATTCTTGTCATCGGCAACAATCTGGCCAGAGCTTTCGGCCTGGTGGGCGCCATGTCCATTATTCGTTTTCGTACTGCGGTGAAGGATACAACCGATATCGTATTTATCTTTTTCAGTCTGGCTGCAGGAATGGCCGCCGGCGTGGGATTTCACACTTTGGCTGTCAGTGCGACTCTGTTTATCAGTCTGGTCATTTTATTGCTAAATAAGGTCGGATTAGCCGCTCCGACCGGACGCAAATTCCTGCTGCAATTTAATTATAGTTCGAAGCATCCGGACAGCGCACCCTATATTCCGCTTTTCAAAAATTATTGTCGACGCTACAAGCTGATTAATGTTAAAGCTGAAGAAGACGGCAGTCGTTTCGAACTCTCTTTTTATGTTGACCTGAAAAACGAATCCGGAGGCTATGAGCTTCTGCGAGAGCTGTCGCAATTGGACGGCGTTTCCCGCGCCAATATATACTTTGATGAAGAAACCTTTTAATCAGGAGATCACGATGAATTCGGCCATGACCACTACCACTTTTACCTTGGAGGGATACCGCATTGTCCGGCAACTGGGCGTTGTTCGCGGCATTACGGTGCGTTCGCGATCCTTGTTTGGCACCATTGGCGGTTCGTTGCAAACCATAATCGGCGGCAACATTACCTTGTTCACCGAGCTGTGTGAAAAGACCCGCCTGGAGGCTTTTGATTGGATGGTGTCTCATGCCGAGCAAATGGGCGCCAATGCCATTATCGGCGTCCGCTATGATGCCAATGAAGTGATGAATGGCGTCACCGAGGTGCTTTGCTACGGGACGGCGGTGGTGGTGGAAAAAGAATGATTTTTTTACTTTCCGCCATAACGACCTCACTTGTACAATTCACCGGCTTGAAAAACACACGCAATTTCAGCGGTTGCGGCAGTGTGCGATAGGGGAGCAACGCAGCATGCGGCGTTTCGCCGACGCCGGTAACGGCTGCATCAATGTTAACGGTGATAAACGGCGCGGGTAAGAGCTGAAACGGATAACGGCTGCGCGTCAACCGGTCCGTGGAAATATGCTGCGCACTAAAATTAAACGGCTTTTCAGGAACGATTAAAAGCCCAACGCCCGTGGAATCGCAAACCGCAGCCCAGCGCACATCGGTTTTATTGCCGTAATCCTGGGGCACAAGATAGGGGCTATACTGCTCCTGAACAGTTCCCCGGTACATACCGATTTTGGCCCCGGTCTTGCGATCCGGATAGGTTTCAAAGGGGCCCCGACCATACCAGCGCAACCGGTTCATCGAGTTCGGCAGTTCCATCTGTAAACCCATTTTGGGCAACCACTCCGGCTGTTTGCCCAGAGGCGTCATGGTGACGGTTGACAATAACACGCCATCGCCTGTTACCGTGTAATCATATTCGACTTTGAATTTCGATTCCTGGTTGTGATTATTTAAAAACGCGGAAACGTGGATGACCGGTTCCTGATGCTTGGTGGAATTCAGGCTGACAGAGATGACTGTCTGCAGTAAACGATCCAATCCCTCCGCATACCATGGACGATCCATGCGTGGGCCCCAATCGTCGGTCTCATTAGCCAGAGGTGCGCGCCATACATTAACTGCAGGCCCTTTAATTAAATACTCTTTGTTCTGAAAAATCATCGACTGCCAACGACCGGTTGTTTTCTCAAAAGTATAACTGAAATTTGCGCCCTGTATGGTGATTGTTGTGCCGGTTTCTATCGCTTTAAGCGGCGGGCAAGTACGCTGCGTCGGGATAACAGGTTTGTTCAGGTGATCCAACTCGAATTGCGCAAAAGCCACTTCATGTCCTGCAGCCGCCCATCTGGTTGCCCGGGGCAGGGAAAAAGTTAACAGCAAACGATATTCTACTCCTGGTTCGCTATTGACCTGCTTGAAGGGAATGTGCACCATTTGACTGTCCCCCGGCGCTATTTGTAAAGCCAAAGCCCCTTTCTGTATGGTGACATCGTCTGCCTGCAGCTGCCAGGTCGTCGTCAGTTCGTTGAGGTTGGTGAATTGATAATGGTTGAAAATCCGTACGCGTCCTATTACAAGATCGTTCGGTTGCACTTTTACCGGTTGCGCTGATTTTTTCAACTGATAGAGTTCCGGCTGAACCCTGCGATCAGGCCAGATCAGTCCGTAAGATCGGCCGCCGATGCCGAGGGAGTAGAACTCGCCTTGTTGCTGCATCTCCTCGAACGGCAGATAAAGCAGCGCGCCGTGGTCGCCGGCGTTCTTTATATCACGCAGCAATTCATCATGGCTCAGGGTGCGGTTGTATACCCTGACCTCATCGATAATAGCATTGCACAGATACCCATCATGTTCTTGTCCGTGTAATTCGCTGTTTTTACCGATAGCCAAGGGATAGGGCGATCGATTGATCGCACCTTTATACATGCGTTCAGCGACTAGTTGACCATCGACGAATATTTGCATTTTTTCGCCGTCATAGCCTGCGGCCAGATGATGCCATTGATCAACCCAGTTTTGCGGAACAGGGGCTTTGAGGGAAATAAAATTCTTGTCAAAAATGTAAAACTCTAGCGAGTCCTGATGACATTGAAAAAGTGAGAATTGCCGAATGCCCTTGGTGATGAATGTGCCATTGCCGTTCCAGCGTCGTGGAAACAGCCAGAGCTCTAAAAAGAGCGGCGTATTTTCCAAATCCAATCGCGGATCCTGATAGGTCTCCACCCAATCATCATGTCCACTTAACGCCAGTCCCTGGCCAAAACGGCCGGCAGTGAATTGCGGCCGCCCCATAACCGCGGTGGGTATGCGGTTTTTGCTGTGATCCGGCGTCATAATAACCGGCGTGAGCAAACCCGGACTGGTCCAATCCCAGATGGCGCCGCCGCTCAGTCGTCGATACTTTCGAATGAGATGCCAGAATTCATCCAGCATGCCGAGACTGTTGCCGGTGGCGGCGACGTATTCGTCCATAAACGACGGCCGATTGTCCACTTGCGGCGGTTCCAGAGCCAGTATTTCCAGATCAGCCGGCAGAGGATAGCGCGGCCCAATGATGTCCTCAAAGGGCAGCGGCTCCTGATTGCCGCCATACAGCCAGGGACGCGTGGGATCCATTTTCTTGCCCTGCTCGATGACGGCAGCGATGTTGGGGCCCGGCCCTGCCTCGTTGCCGGCGCTCCATATTACAACCGAGGGATGATTTTTATCACGCTGGATGAGACGACGGCCGCGTTCCAAAAACACGTCGCGCCATAGCGGATCGCTGGAAAGAAATTCGGTGATGTGACACTCGTCGCCAACTTCGTCCACGATATACATGCCCAGTTCATCCGCCAGATCAAGATACAAAGGTTCCGGCGGATAATGGGAGGTGCGCACGCAGTTGATGTTGAACTGTTTCATCAGGGTCAAATCTTTGAGAATGGTTTCCCGATCCATGGCGTGGCCCAGCACCGGATGCTGCATATGACTGTTGACGCCGTTAAATTTCACCGCCCGACCGTTGATAAGAATGGCGCGATCGCAAATCTCAATTTCGCGAAAGCCGAAGCGTTGCTGGGCGACCTGCAACAGCTTATTTTCATGATCGTGAAGAGAAAGAACGAGCTGATACAAATAGGGTTTTTCCGCTGACCAGAGAAAAGGTCGGAGCACCTGCTGTGTAAACACTATTTTTTTTTCTGATTTTCCTGCGAGTTCCGCCAGGGAGAGAACAACAGGCTGATTAAACGCTGTCTTTTGGTCTGCGTCGTATAGACGGGCTTCCAGCAAAAGACCGGTGATGGGCTGCGGCTGAAAATTTGCCAGCAGACATTCGATCTGTAATTCGGCATCCTGATAGTTTGTTGTCAGATCGGTTTTGATGAAGCAATCGCGAATGCACGGCCGCGGCAGAGCGTATAAAATGACATCGCGAAAAATGCCCGACAAGCGCCACATGTCCTGATCTTCGAGATAACTGCCGTCTGACCATTGGTGCACACGCACAGCCAGCGTGTTCTCACCAGCTCGAACATGGCCGGTAACGTCATACTCCGCAGGCTCCATGCCGCCTTCGTTATAGCCGACCTCGCGACCATTGATCCAGACCGTTGAGGCGGAATGCACGCCGTAAAAAAGCAGAAAAATCTCCCGTCCCAGCCAGTTCTCCGGAATTTGAAAGGTACGGCGATAACATCCGACCGGCGAATCGTTTTTCGGCACACGCGGCGGATCAGCCGGAAAGGGATGGCGCACATTGCGAAATTTGGCATGGCCGAATCCCTGGGTTTGCCAGTTGCCCGGCACCGTAATGTCCGGCCAATCGATGACGGAATAACCCGGCAGATAAAAATCATCGGGCGATTGTTCCACAACCTCGGTCCAATAAATTTTCCACACGCCGTTGAGCGACTGTTGCCACGGTGAAAGCGCTGGATCATTGCGCAAAGCGTCTGCGATAGAACCATAGGGAACGAGCGGGACATGGGTTGCTAATTGATTGCGTTCAAATACCGCCGGATTTTCCCAGTCAGGCAGCTGGGCCCATGCACGGGCCAGCAACAGTAAAAGAAAGAATTTACGCAGCATCATGTCCCATTTCCTTTTTCAAATGAAAAAAAGAACGTGTGTGGAACGGACTTTGTTTTATGATACAAAACTTTACCGCAAAAGACAAGCATAATGGTAAATCATCTTGCATCTTTATATTGGATTTTGTATTCTTTATTCTATTCGGAGAAATCAGTATGACGCGACGTGAAAGATTGCAGGCCACTTTTAAAGGTTTGCCGGTGGATCGGCCGGCGGTCTGTTTCTATGAGCTCAATGGATTGGATGAGAATCCGTCTGACGACGATCCCTATAACATCTATGCGCATCCGTCCTGGCTGCCGTTGCTGGAATTGGCGCGTGACAAAACCGATCGCATGGTGTTGCGCGGCGTGGCGTTCCAAGATTTCATACCTGATCCGGCAGAGTTTTTCAGCATAAAAAAGATCGAACAAAAGGGTGATTCCCTTTTTACCACAAAAACCCTCTCCATTGGCACCAGGACGTTGACGAGCCGCACCCGGCGTGACGCAGATCTCAACACGGTCTGGACGCTGGAGCATTTTATCAAATCACCAGAGGATCTGCAAACCTTTTTGCAACTGCCGGTAGAGTCGCTGCAAGGCGACCCGGATGTGTCGGTCTTTTTAGCCGCTGAAGACCAAATCCAGGACACCGGTGTTGTGCTGGTGGACACGCCGGATCCGTTGTGTCTGGCAGCGGGCTTGTTTGATATGGAGACCTTTATCGTTCTGGCGATGACCGAACAGGCTCTCTTTCATCGCTTGCTGGAAAAGATGAACGCTTTTCTGCTTCCTTTGACGCAGGCGACCGCCGCCTCGTTAGCCGGACGACCCTGGCGTATTTATGGTCCGGAATATGCGGCGCCGCCGTTTTTGCCGCCAAGGCTGTTTCAGGAATATGTCGTCCGTTATGACAAGCAAATGATCGATGCGATTCATCGCCATGACGGCTTTGTACGCATTCATAGCCACGGATGGCTGCGAGAAATTTTGCCGGCTATTGTTGCCATGGGTTGCGATGGGTTGGATCCTATTGAACCGCCGCCGCAGGGAGACGTAGAGCTGGAAGAGGTTCGTCGTTTGTACGGCAAAGAGCTGGCGTTGTTCGGCAATCTGGAATTGTCGGATATCGAAAACTTGCCGCCTCTGGCATTTGAAAACAAGGTGAGAAAAGCGTTACAGCAGGGCACCCAGGGCGCGGGCCGCGGTTTTGTACTCATGCCCTCTGCCTGCCCCATCACCCGTGTTTTACGGGATAATACGCTGGCCAATTATCGGGCCATGGTTCGCCTGGCAGAAGCGTGGCCGCAGTGCATTTGAGCAGATCGAGAAGGTGAATATTATGGATGCCGATCCATCCCTGTCACAACGAATCAAAAACATCATTAAAAGCATTCCGGCCGGAAGCGTCGCCACCTATGGACAAATAGCGGTTTTGGCCGGCAACGCCCGCGCCACACGGGCGGTGTACTGGATTCTCTCATCCTCTTCTGAAAAGGAGAATTTGCCCTGGCATCGGGTGATCAATGCGCAGGGCGCCATTTCTTTAAAGCCGGGCTTTGGTTTTGAACAACAGCGCGCATTGTTGTTGATGGAAGGGGTGCAGGTGGATGAACAGGGCAGGGTCGAGTTGGAAAAATATCGATTTCGTCCCTGAATGTTTTTTTTGGGATGGCTTTGGAGCGCCAAACGGTACTCTCTTTTTAGGCTAGCGTAGGTTGCCATTCGATTTTTACCCGCGCTATCTCGACATCGTCCTGTACGCGCAAAATAGAGTGGTGAATCGTCTCTTTTGACTCTTCATGCCAGGTGCGGATCTTTATTTCGTCATTGAATAGCGATTCGGCAAGAAAGTTGATTTCAATGGAACGGGGATCATGTTTCGTCACAAAATCGAGAGCATAGCTGTCCGCGACCCATTCGAGATATTTTACATTGTTGACGTGACGATTGACGTCCAGGTCGCTGGTGCGCACTAGAAAAACGGGCGAAACGGCAGCCTGCCCGGCCAGGGGCTCTAGCTTGGCGGCATTCCGCGGCAGGGCATTGGGAAACTCGGTGTCAGTATTGTGTTGCAACAGAGTAAGATCAGGCCTCACGATTTTGCGGGTGGTCTGATCAATTGTCAACCAGGATGAGGTGGCGGCGGCCACGGCGTCGCCGTTGGCCAGCGTCAGCCGGTAATCACGAAATGAAAAAAGCTTGTCTGTGCCCTTGTGCCAGGTGGCAATGGCGATTTCGTCTCCCCAGACCGGCCAGTGTGCAATAACCGCATAAATGCGCGAAAGCACCCAAATCCGGTTGCCCTTCATCAGGTCGTCTCTGCCGAATCCCAACAGCGCTGCGTGATCCGAGGCGATGTCCTGTAAATAGTTGAATAAGGAATAGACGTTTAATTTATTGTTCAGACCAATTTCATAAACATGCACGTGGTACTTTTTTTCAAAAATCATGGCAGCCCTGTAATAATTTTCAATTCAATTTCCCGGCTTGAGACCTGTTGTAAAAAAGTAATTATTCGGCGGCTAAAATTCAAGCGATAAAAATGAGGGATCAGGGGGGAAGGTCGAGGTTGTCAGGGATAACGGTTTCAATTTCCGAACAGATTCTTTGCCCGCTTAAGCAAGCTTTAAAGAACACTTTGGTATACTGGGGGATTGCTTCACTCCAGCGCAGAACATCCCCGTTGCCGGCAACCTTTCCTCCGTTCGCAATGACACGGTTTTCGTTTTATTTGGGTGAACATGGCATTTACGATGCAAGATACTTCTTGCAGAGTTTTTACAAGACCTCCACGCAAGGGCTATCAGACTCAAATTGAGCGATAGGCGCCCGCAAAACAACCTTGCGAAGGTTGGCGACCTTCGCAAGGTTAAGATCAGAGTTATTTTTCACACTCGATGATCATCATTTTGCCTTTTTCCTTGGGCTTGGCAAAAGAGAGATCGACCATTTTTTTATCCCGTTCGACCTTGACCTTGACCGTCTTGCCCACCTCGATGGGCTTGTAAATTTTGAAGAATTCCTCGCTGGTCTTGACGTCCTGACCTTCAATCTGGACGATGCGGTCGTTCACCTTGAAGGGTTGCTCTTTGATTTCTGATTTGTCCATGATTTTACTTACCAACAGTTTATCCTTCTGATCTTCCAACAGGATGCCCAAACCGATGATGGGTTTTATTTTTTTATCGTCCAGGGTTAAATGGATCTGATGCTCCTCATCGTCCCCTTTCAGTTTTTTGGTGATGACGATGACCTTGCCGTCTTTCTCATGCATTTCGCCATCTTCGTCAATGGTTTCCAATTCAACGTGCATGTTTTTGCCGTCCGGTTTATCTTCATCCACTTCCTTCAGACGAAGTTTGATCACTTTTTCGTCCTTAATATCCTCGTCGCCGCTGATCACAGTGGTCCATACGCGCTTTTTTTCGGTCGTAACGTGCGCACAGCTATGCTCCCCCTTTTTTCTCATGATCAGATGAAGCGGGCCTTGTTCACCATCCATCACCAGCGTGTCTCCGTTCACCACCAGCGTTATCGGCAGTTTTTCCACCACCACAACGCTGCCCTCACCAGCACGCACGACTTTGCCCTCTTGCGCATAGGCCCATGTGAACGCGACCAACACCAACACGGCAATCAATACTTTTTTCATAACAACCTCCGCTTGTTTTTAGTGAATTGCTTATGAGGAAATTTACGCAATTCATGCGGAAAAGTTTTCTTAAAAAGTGTTACGGAATGTTAAAAAATGTTAAGAGGTTGCCAAGGCTCACGGGCGTTGTTCGAGCATATTGTGGGCATGAATGGCAGCGCCGCAGGCGGCTTCTTCCTCATAAGGTGAGAGGATGAGCGGCAGATTGAACACCTGTTGCGCCATCTGCTGCAACAACGGATTCCGACGCAAAGCGTTGCCGCTGGCCATGAGACGGAGACGGCCTGTAAATATGTGAGGCGGCAATCTATCCTTTAAATTTTTCATAATGCCGCGGGCCAGGGACCGGCTGACCTGGCCCAGAGAAAAATTATGCAGAGAAATGCCCTGAATGGCGGCGCGCAACTGGGCAGCGTCGCGTTCTCCGGAAAAATGGGGCGTGAACACGAGGTCGTCATTTGCTGCTAATCCCAGTTCGTTCAATCGCTGATAGAGAAAGTGTTCGTCACATGGCGGCCGGCCCAATTCCTGCTGCCACTTTTGCACCGTTTCTGCCAACCAGGCCCAGGCTGAACCGCCGCACAAAATCGCAGCTGTGACGAGAAATCGGTTGCCGGGAAACGGTCGCAGTTCGCAATTTGAAAAGGAAACCAGTGATCGGTCACTCTGGTCGTAATCAGCAACCACAGCAGAGACCTGTCCGCCTGTGCCCAGAGTCAATGCCAATTCCTCCTCGGGATTCTCGAGCGTTGCCAACAAAGAAGCCTGATTGTCGCCCAGAGCGGTGGTGATGGGCCTAGCGGGCGGTAATTTCCATTTATCTGCCCCTTCCGGACTCAATAAACCTGCAAATGAACAGGATTTAATTTCCGGCAGCCATTCTGTGTGTATGCCCAATTGCTGCATGGCCCGCTTATCCCATTGTCCGGCGGCCAAATCAAAACAACCCCAACTGGCCGCCTGCGTTGCATCCATATACGGCGCCGGTAATCCGGCCAGGTGCATTGCCAGATAGTCGGCTATGGTGCAACATTTGAACAAAAATGCCGGCACTGCTCTGTGATGAACCAACCAGGCCAAAGTGGCGCAACCATAACCGCTGTTTAATGGATAACCAGTCCTGGCGCGGATGTCTGATAAAAAGCCGTCAGCCAGGCAGCGCTTATCTTGCCAGGTTATCAATGGAGATAGCGGTTGTTTATTATGATCGATAAACAACACCCCATGCATTTGACCTGTAATGCCGATCGCCGTGATCTGTTGTCGCAATTTTTCATCCAATGACAAAAGGGCTTGCGTTGTGGTCTGCAAAATTTTTTGTGGAGATTGTTCAGATTGATCGGCAACCGTGTCCAAATCCGCATGATGGGCCTTGTTGGCGCAAGCCAGTAATTGGC
>CAYLWO010000008.1:67196-102650 GCA_964387285.1 uncultured Cytophagia bacterium
GCAACCGTGTCCAAATCCGCATGATGGGCCTTGTTGGCGCAAGCCAGTAATTGGCAGCGCTGATTAAGGATAACCACAGAGATCGAGGTGGTGCCGATGTCAATGCCTAAAAACATGTGCATTCCTAATGTCAGAGTATGCCGGAGTGCATGAAAAAGCAACCGAGTAATTTATTTCTAAAATGAGTGATTCGTGCTTGAATGACAACCTTGCGAAGGTTTGAAACCTTTGCAAGGCTGCTAAAAGATTTTCACCGTTAATCCCAATATCTCTCCCAAAACCCGCAGCTCGTCGATATGATCGCCATAGACAATGGCGGTATGTTCTCGAGAGATATTGTCGACAAATTCCGGCAAATTGCGGAATTCCATCAGCACCGAGGATTCGCAATGAGGCATATTGGGATGCCGCGTTGTCTCACAAATGGTTGCTTTGGCCAGCAGCAGGGTTTTGGCGTCAAAACATACTTCTACGACCGTGGCTGGCGTATTGGCTTTCATGTCCGCATCAACGCCACAACCACGACCGTCCCGTTTGATTTCATAGGTGCCGCCCCAATCCGTAAGCGTTGCCCTGCCGGCTGGCGTCATTTCCGAAGAGACAATGCCGACAAAACCGCAATGGGCCAATCGCGCCAGATTAGCGCGCCGATCACTCGAGTAACGTTGCAACGACGGCGCCAACGGATCGCCGAAATGGTCTGTGAGTGCGCCGACATAAGAGATGGGATACATATTGGACATCATGCAGGGCTGGTCCAGCATGTGCGTGATCAACATCATGCTCATCATGGCGCAAAAATCGCCGTCGCACGCCGTCACATAGCCGTCTTCACGCAACAGCAGTTGCGCCAGGCAGGGCACGTCCCGTCCACCCCGGATGATCAGATCACCGAAGCAGTTCAAACCAAACGCCGCTGCTTTCTCCTCTTCCAAAATTGATTTGATGGACAAGTAGACGCGAATGGCCTGGTTCAGTTCTTTTACATCTGTCGATTTGACGACGTAGCGGTTTTGCCGTTCTTGCCAAACCTTATTAATCTGCTCGTCGCTGATGCCGGCATATTTTTTTCGGATATCGGCGATTGGGCGAACAATTATTTTCGTGCCCAGGTTTGCGGTCATGAGATGACCGGCCGCATGAGCATTCCAGGGAAAGTTTTGTTCGCCAAAGACCACCATGCGGGAAGCAGACAGTAATCTTTTCACGCTGTAGGCTTTGATCAATTGCAGAGCGTGGCGGGTGTTTTGCGCAATGTGCACTTTCACGCCCAGGGCTTGCAAAAAATCCCGGGCAGACCAGCGCCAGAAATCGGGTTCATCATAGGGTTGCAGCGGCCAGAAAATCAACGGCAGTCGCCGTTCAATCAGAGGTTGCGGATGCGAGTTCCATACCTCGGTGGGATACGCCGGAATGCTGAGGGGAAGAATAGCATCAATGGATGCGTCCAGGCCTTTTACGATCTGCTGCCAGTGGTCAGGGGATTCTACGGCGAGCAAGAGTTGCAGGTCTGCGATCGGTTGCACCGCTTGTTTGATGAGCATGGGATCAATGGCCGCTGCGCCGGTTTTGGCCAGAATGGGTTGTAGTGCGGCCCGAGGTCGTTGCAAATGATGCGGTGGATCGGTTTTCAGAAATCTGGGCGTAGAATCAGACATGGACATCTCCTCTTTCAGGAAAGAAGAAAAGGGTTGAATTTTTATTTTGTGAACGGTAACTTTAATTCGGATTCGTAAAACAAACCTCGCAAGGCTGTACAATTTACAATTACAGGATCAAATATGAAACGATTATTTCTTGCTCTTATTTCGATTTTGTTTTGCGCATCGCTGCACGCACAATCCTTTGCCGATGTGGTTGTTCTGGATGCGAAAATCTGGACCGGGGATAAGAACAATCCTGAAGCAACGGCCATGGCTAGTATGGGCGAGCGCATCATGGCCGTGGGTACTGAGGACATGATGAAGAAATACGTCGGACCCCATACCAGGGTGTGGCGATTTGGCGGGAAACGCGTTGTACCGGGATTTATCGATAACCATGTACATTTCAGCAGCGGCGGTCTGCAACTGTTGGGCCTGGATTTGCGCCAGGCCAAAACACCTGAGGAATTCATTAAACTCATCCGGGAACGCGCGGAAAAAAGACCCGGCAAATGGATCACCGGCGGCGACTGGGATCATGAAAATTGGCCTGGTGCGCCGTTGCCGACACGGCAATGGATCGACAAGGTCACTGCAAATACGCCGGTGTTTGTCTCGCGCTTTGACGGTCACATGGGTGTGGCGAATTCCATCGCGCTGCAAATGGCCGGCATTACCAAAGATACGCCCAATCCACCGGGCGGCGAAATTGTGCACGATGCATTGACCGGAGAACCCACCGGCGTTCTTAAAGACGAGGCCATGAGCACTGTTTACCGCATTATTCCGAATGCGGATGAGGCAGAATATGAACAGGCTGTGCTCGCAGCCTTGCGCGAGGCGGTCCGTCATGGCGTCACCAGCTTGCAGGATTTGTCCAGCGCACAGGATGTACGAATATATCAAAAATTGCGAACCATGGGTCAACTTGTAGCCCGTCTCAATTGTCGTTTGCCGATTTCTGAAATAGATGCGGTTCTGCGCACCGGCATTGAATCTCAATTCGGCGATGCCTGGTTGCGCCTGCAAGGTCTCAAAGCCTTTGCCGACGGATCTCTTGGTTCGGCAACCGCTTTGTTCCTTCAGCCTTATGCAAGCGATCCTCTGACCTATGGGCTGGCGTCCGATATTCTTTTGGACGGTCGTTTGGAAAAATGGATTATGCGGGCGGATTCGCATCGCCTGCAGGTGTCAACACATGCTATTGGCGACAGCGCCAACCGCCGCGTGTTGGATTTTTATGAACAAGCTGCTGAACAAAATGTCAAATGGGACCGGCGCCATCGCATCGAGCATGCGCAACATTTAGCGGACAGCGATATCCGCCGTTTCGCCCGATCAGGTGTGATTGCGGCGGTGCATCCCTATCATCTGATCGACGATGGTCGCTGGGCCCATAAACGCATCGGCGCGGCGCGTTGTCGCGAGGCCTATCCCATCCGTTCGCTGCTGGACAGCGGCGCTCTGGTGAGTTTCGGCACAGACTGGACCGTGGCGCCCATCAATCCATTGTGGGGTATCTACGCTGCAGTAACACGACGTACTCTGGACGGCAAGAATCCGCAAGGATGGATTCCGGAACAAAAAATTTCTGTGGCCGAAGCGGTCGCCTGCTATACTTATAACAGTGCGTACTCTGGTTATGAGGAAAATGAAAAGGGACGTTTGCAGGCAGGATATCTGGCGGATTGGGTTGTGCTGTCTGACGATATCTTCAGCATTGATCCGGTCAAGATTTGGGATGTGCGGATCGAGATGACGGTGGTGGGGGGGAAGGTGGCGTTTCAACGATAATAGAAACGCAAGCCGGGAGGCTTGCGCTGCAGCCCAGGGTCATTTCTGGTATTTTAAAAAACGTTGGACATAATAGCGCAAGCCGGGAGGCTTGCGCCACGTTTTATTTCATCAACACCATCTTGCGATGGATTTTGCTTTCATTGGTTTGCAATTCATAGATATAAGTTCCGCTTGCCGCCATACGGCCTTGTTCATCCCGGCCGTCCCAATTTGCTTCATGACTGCCCTGACCGCGCCAGCCGGTCACCAGCGTGCGGATTTTTTCACCGCGTATGTTATAGACCGCCAGACTTACCTCGCCCGCTTTGTTCAGCGAAAAGCGGATGTTGGTGGACGGGTTGAACGGATTGGGATAGTTCTGCTGCAGGTTGAATTCCTGCGGCTGCTGCTGCAGGGCGGCAATGACGCTGTGTACAGTCATTTTACCGCTGTAGTCCACATCGACGAGACGATAATAATAGTTTTTGCCCGCCTCTATGTTTTTATCAAAATATTCATAACGTTGAAAAGACTGACTGTTGCCGGAACCGGGAATAAGCTGTTCATTGACGCGACAGAAATTGCCGTCCGGCTGCTCTGAACGATAGAGAATGAATCCCATGTTTTCCGTTTCAGATTCGGTGGTCCAGTAGACGCGAACGCCGCCCTGTTCAACCGCAGCGCCGAACTCGGTCAGTTCAACAGGCAAAAGTATATCGCCGTTTCCGATCAGGGTCATTTGCAGTTGCGTTGCATTTCCTGTTGCGGCGTTTGTAAGTGCTGGCCGCCAGGTCAATTGACTGTATTGCAGCGGATCCACAATAGGCAAGCTGAGTGTAAAAACCGGCACCCAGGTATTTAAAGGTGGATACCAATTAACGCCGCCGCCGGCCGAGTTATAGGTTATTCTTGCCCAGGCCTGGGTGTCGCCGCCGGTGCGTCCTGCTGTGACGATGTAATTGGGATTATTCAAATCAGCCACGAGATTCGTAATCGTCGGATTAGCGGAGGATACCCCTGCCGGATTAATATTAAAAAACAACGCGACTTGCCCCAACACCGCTTCCTGACCGGCGCCCCAATCATTGGTGCGATTGATTTCCACATCCCAGCGGAACATGTTGCTCTCTACCCGGCCATTGCTGATACGCGCCGACAACAAGCCGTCTCCGGCAGCTGCCTGATTGGTCACGGTCAAAGAAATCGGCTGATTAACATATTGGGCAATCTGCTGTGCTGTGCTGCGGGATTGATTCGCGCCCAGAAAAAAACGGGTGTAGCCAACGTTAAAGGTGCCGATATTGGGGTGGGTAAACAAAACGCCGATATCTCCCCAGGATGCCATATCGCCGGTGTCTGTAGAGCCGTCCCCGGTTCCGCCTGAACTGTTGTCATAATAATATAATGTCTGCGGATTGCCGATAGAGGGCAAGTTCACCACTTGCAAAACAGTGCCTGGTGCACCGGTGATCATGCTCCAGGCCAGACCGGGATTCGGCAACGCCGTGTTTGGCGCATCAGCAGCACCGTCGATGATCAAGCCGTTATTCAGATCATTGTGAAACTGCATGCCGGATGCGGCGCTGTTCAAGTCCAGGGATTGACGGACATAATTCACACCGTACTCGGCGCCGATGTCGCCGAGACCGCCGCCGGTGACGGCAAGACGTTCGTAAAAACGTTCCGAGACCGCTTTATCGTAGGAACTGCCGCCAAATGCGAAATGGTAATTCTGCTCACGGAGAACGCGAACCGGACCATCCTTAAAACTGCGATTTGTCGTCGTGACGTTATCCTCATTCAATTCGTATGAAATAAAAGCTATGGCGCCGAGGATGCGCACCTTTTCCCTGTCGACAATATCCGCATTGTTGCCGCCGCCGGCCACGGTGACTTGCAAGCGATCCATGGTGCCATTGGCGTTGTGACCCAGTTCGTAAGCCGGGCTGTTTATGTGATCCAATAACGGAGTCGAATTGATATAATCTATGGGAGCAGTGTAGGATAAGGTTGCAGAGCGAAAGATATAGACCCACGCTTGCAAGGCCGGATTTACGCTGTCGGTCAGCCTGATTTCATAACGCTGATAATTCCTGGAATCCGCATCTGTTATCCAAACGCCGAGTCCGGCCTGATCGCCGCCGTCTTTAGACATAAAGACCAGTTCATCATTGTTGTCCAGTACGCCGTCCACTTCTGAAAAATAACTTTCATCAGCGCCCACGTCGTCGATTTGAAACGCAATCTGCGTCCAGGCGTCGGTTGCGGCTTGATACTTGTAAACAAAAATGTCGCTGTTGCTCGCAGCTAGGAATGCATTGATCTGTGCACCTGTGATTACCACGGGTTCCAGATCGCGCACCAATTGATCGATTTGTCCGTTAGCCAGAGTGCAGAGTAAGCATAAGATCAGCCCCACGCCAATTTTCACTATATTGGATTTCATTATTTTTCTCCGAAAGCTTGTATTTGTCAAAAATATAAAATCAAAAATTATGCCATTGCCGGGGAGAATGGATTGTGAAATTTTTATGTGGTTAACTATAATAAGTTTATATTTTTACCACTTGGCAGCAATTGGAGGCTGCAGGGGCTGGGTAAAAAAATGTCCTTTTTGGGCGACAATTAATCGAGTTGGTTTCCAGAGATGGTCACATCTACGCTGGACGCCGGATCAAAGGAAAAAAGAGGTTTCACCTCGCAGAGTCGTACGGCCTTGATCTCTTTGATGCGCTGCAAAGAAACCAATTGATCCGCCATGCCGTTGGTGGCGCGTTGCGACGACCAGTAGAGAATTTTTTTATCATTATTCACTTCTACCCATCCCAGAAAAACGACCGAATGGCCTAAACCGCTTTTCCAGGAAATGTTGACGAAATCGCCCGGCAGCAAGTGATCCGGTTTAATTTCACAACCCATTTTCAGATATTGCACGAGACAGAAATGACAACCAAAGCCGTCGGCATTCCACCATCCCCAGGCTTTGATCTTGTCTTCACGTCGGCCGCCATCCGGTTCCTGCATGCGCAACGCTTCGAACCGGTGCGGCGCAAGTTGTTGCAATGCATGCGGCAACAACTGATTCAGCGTCTCGATTAAAACCGCATAGGTTGCACCGCTGCAATAGGAGGTGGTGCGCGGCGCTTTGAGCAAGGGTTGGCCGCAAAAAGCCAGGTCATAGCCAATGGGTGATTCTGTCGGCAAAGAGTCTTTGCCGACAAAATAGCCTCCGCCATCCAGGGCATGTTGCTGAACGACATCGATGGCTTTTAGTACCGTGAGATTGAGGCCGTTGGTGTATTTGCCGAACAGCTCGGCATGTCGGGTGTGATAGGCGCCGGCTGCTAAATCCGCTGTGGTTAATTGGACCGGGACAACGTATTTCGCCGGTGCGAATTTTTTATCGCATACGGATCCGCACGCTAGAATAAATGCGAGGCAGATTAAAAGTATGGTAACTGAGCGTTGCATAGGATGATTCCGTTATAATGAGTCATCACCATTTATTTTTGAGCGTATGGGATTGGAGCGTTATAAACAACCTTGCGAAGGTTTGCAACCTTCGCAAGAATAATGCAAAATTTATTTTACCACTAATACCGAATTATACTCCCCATAGGGATCCCGTTCCTTTTCCTGACAAAGAGGATCAGCGATCCATTGCTTGCCGTTGAGCACGAGTTTGTAACGATAGCGCCCTTTGCTCAAAGCCAAACGCAGGGTCCAGGTTTGCGTGGCGGCGTTTACGGTCATGGGATTGCTGTCCCGGGACCAGCCGTTAAAATCGCCGGCAACCGCCACCGTTCCTGGTGATTCTTTTGTGTGATAGACAAACGTTACCCATTGTCGGTCACCGGTCAGGTGCGGCGTGAACGGGCACGCGACAAATCCTGGCGCCAGTCGGTGCGGATGCCAATCGCCGCGATAACGCAGCAGGAGAGAGGAATGGCCGGCTAATGTGATCTCCAGAGAATCATTCGTCACCTTGTATTTTTTCCCGGAGAACGGATCCTGAAATCTGCCATGGCTAAAAACAGCGGGCGGCAAACCGATGCGACGCTGTTCTGCGGTGGCGGCGTTATTCAGAACGACCAGCAGGGCCGTACGGTCATCGTGTCGGAGATAAGCGTAAATCCCAAAATCCTTGTATAACTCGAGCAAAGCACCTTCGGACAGCGCGCTGTACTTTTTCCTCGCTGCGGTGAATCTTTTGATCTGTTGCACCAGATCGCGGTGGGAATGTTGCACGCCCGGCCAGTCCATCATGCGGCGGTTAAGATAGTCCTGGCCTTCGCCGGTTTGCTCATGGTTGGCGGCTGCACCGGCCGAGGCGACCTCGGTGCCGTAATAGATCATGGGCAGACCGGGCGTGGTAAGTAAAAAAGTCAGAGCTGTTTTAATTTTTTCTTTGACATGGTCTTGCGCCCAATAACTGAAACGAGCGACATCATGATTGTCCATGAGCGGCGACAGTAAAAGTTCCGGATAGGCGGTTTGATTCGAGGCCAGCTGATCACTGAGCAGGCTGATTACGCCGGACTGGGCAAATACGCGATGGATGGCATAGTACATCGGAATGTCGAACAGGGCGTTGAATCCCAATCCCTGATAATCCGCCACATAGCCGGTCTCGCCGCTAAAAACTTCACCCAGCAGTAAAAAATCAGGACCGCTGAAAGCATGCAGATCAGCGCACAACTTTTGCCAAAAGGGTTTGGCTATGTGTTTCACCGCATCCAGTCGAAAACCGTCGCAGCCGGTTTGTACGATCCAGTATTTGGAGACGTCGAGAAGGAAATCATAGACATGGGGATTTTCCTGCGCCAGATCCGGCAAGCCGTTCAGTTCGCGGTTTTCCAATTGATCCTGATCCTGCCAATTTTCGATGCTGGTGGAGCCGTCCACGCCGCTGTGCGCATGAAACCATTGGCAATAACCGGCTTGTTGCCATAATGCCGGATCTACCACCCAGGGATGATCCGGGGCCGTGTGATTGTAAATCATATCCAGGATGATTTTCATTTTACGAGCATGCGCTCTGGCTACCAATTTTTGCAGCAAGGCCAGATCGCCAAAATGTTCATCGACTTTGAAAAAATCCACCGGACTGTAACCGTGATAGGGCCACCAACCGTTGAAATCGGCGTCGCTGTTGTCAAACACCGGCGATAGCCAGATGGCAGTGACGCCCAGGTCTTTTAAATAATCCAGACGATCGATGACGCCCTGCAGGTCGCCGCCTTGATAGGTCTTTAACGCTTCGCTATTGTCTTTTTCAGGAATGTACGGCATGTGGCTGGCCGGTGTTCGTCCAAAGTCGTTGGATCTGTCGCCGTTGCAGAAACGGTCTATGAGCAGAAAATAGATGATCTCCCTGGACCAATCGACCTGCTGACGCGGATGCGGCGATTGTTGCATAGTAACGCGCGGTTGCCAGATGGGTCCCCAGTCAGCGCCATGAACAGAGATGCCGGCCAGCAAGGACAATCCTATTAGTGTAATCCGCTTCATGGCGTCTCCCGTACTTCCAGGCCGTACTGCAGTTGATGCAATCGGTAATAAATTCCCTTTTTCGTCAGCAGAGCTTCATGGCTGCCCATTTCCCTGATTTCGCCTTTGTGCAGAACCAATATCCAGTCCACATCCTGAATGGTGGAAAGCCGATGCGCGATGATGATGGAGGTGCGCTGTTGCATCAATTTATGAATGGCGTCGCGAACCAGTAGTTCGGTTTCCGTATCTACGCTGGAGGTCGCCTCGTCCAGGATTAAAATCTCCGGATCAAAACAGAGCGCGCGGGCAAACGAGAGCAGCTGTTTTTGTCCGACCGACAGGTTGCTGCCGCGTTCGGACAAAACCGTCTGATAGCCCTGCGGCAATTTTTCGATGAAATCGTGTGCGTGGACGTCCTGAGCGGCGCGGATCATGCGTTCCCTGGATATGTCGTGATTGCCGAGACGAAGGTTGTATTCCACGGTTCCGGAAAAAATGAACACATCCTGCAAAACCATGCGCACGCGCCGGCGCAGATCGGCAAGACTCATTTGCTGCGTGTGAACGCCGTCTAAAAAGATGGCGCCGGACCCGGGTTCATACATGCGGGCAATCAGATTGATCAGCGAAGTCTTGCCGGCGCCGGTGGCGCCTACCACCGCGACCTTTTCCCCCGGTCGAATGCCAAAGCTTACGTTCTTGAGTACGGGTTGGTCCGCTGCATAGCCAAAGGAAACATTCTGAAAGACGATTTCGCCGCGCAGCGGCCGCATCTCGGTCATCGGCTGGGATTGTTCCTCCTGCACCGGTTCATCGAGCACCGTGAATATGCGTTCACTGGCTGCCATCGCAGATTGCAAAAGATTGAATTTTTCCGACAGGTCGCGGATGGGCATGAAAAAGCGCTGCACATATTGCAAAAATGCGACCAGCACGCCCAGGGTCAGGCGGTGGTCTACAATTTGCAAGCCGCCGTACCACAGGATCATTCCCATGCTGACAGCCATAATAAGCTCGATGATCGGATAAAACACCGCATAATAAAAGATCGTTTTCAGGTAGGCCTGCAGATGATCGCGATTCAGTTGTTTAAAGCGTTCGAGATTTTTCTCTTCGCGATTAAAGAGCTGCACAACCGACATGGCGGAAAGGTTTTCCTGCAGATAGCTGTTGATGCGCGCAATGCGCAATCGCACCTGGCGGAAAGACTCTCGAATGCCGGTGCGAAACAGATAGCTGGTATACAGCACCATCGGCAGCACAATCATGGTCAGCAAAGCCAGGCGCCAGTTGAAAAGCAGCATGGCAATCAGAATGCCCACCAGGACGAAAATATCGCCAAAGATGGTCACCACGCCGCTGGAAAGCATGTTGTTGAGCGTTTCCACGTCGTTGGTGACGCGGGTGACCAGGCGGCCTACCGGATTGCGATCAAAATAGGCAAGAGGCAATTTTTGCAGGTGATTAAAAATTCGGGTGCGCAGGTCGTGCATGACATGTTGTCCGATGCGTTGTGTAAGCCACGTCTGCGTAAAACTGATGGCTGCCTGGAAAAGCAGCAGGGCCAGATATAACACCGCGATCTGCCGCAGTCCCGGTAAATCATTGCGGCTGATATGCTGGTCTATGGCCATGCGCGTTAAATAGGGACCTGCCAGTTCGATCAAGGAACCGGCAATCAGCACGGCAACCGCGGTCAGAACCCATCGTCGGAACGGACGCAGGTAGGTCAACAACCGTTTCATTAAACGGCTGTCATAGGATTTTCCCAGTGTTTCCTCTTCGTGGCTGCTCATTGCATGGATTCCAGCGATTGTTCGAGCAACTGTCGTTGATAAAGTTGATAATACAACCCATGACGCGCCAGTAGTTGGTCGTGATCGCCCTGTTCGGCAATCCGGCCGTTCTTTAATACGATAATCCGGTCCGCATCGCGCACGGTCGAGATGCGATGGGAAACGATGATCGTGGTGCGGTCGCGGCGCACCTGCGCCAGTCTTTTCAGTATTTCTTCTTCCGTATAGGTATCGACTGCGGATAAAGCATCATCTAAAATTAATATGCACGGATTGCGCAGTATGGCACGGGCAATGGCGGCGCGTTGTTTCTGGCCGCCGGACAGCGTCAATCCTCGTTCACCCACCAGCGTTTGCCAGCCCTGGTTAAACTGATCCAGATCTTTTGTCAACTGGGCCGTTTCGGCGGCCGCCTGCAAGGCCTGCTCGTCGATCTGTTCAACGCCGAAAGCCAGGTTCTCGGCCAGCGTGTCGGAAAACAGCGTGGCTTCCTGACCGACATACCCGATATGCCGGCGCAAACAGGAAAGGGGGATTTGTCGGACATCATGACCGTCGATGCGGACACAGCCGGTCGACACATCGTACAAACGGGGGATCAGATTCACCAAGGTGCTCTTGCCGGATCCGGTATGACCCACAATGGCCAGAGTGGCGCCGCGGGGAATGATCAGTGAAATTTCCTGCAACACCGGTTCTGCAGTGGATTCATAGTGAAAGGACAGATGATCAAATTCTATCTGACCCTGCAACTCGGTAATGGCATGGTCCGTTTCCGCTCCGTCCGTGATATCGCTGTCTTCTTTCAGTAATTTGAGGATGCGTTCACTGGATGCCAGACCCTCCTGCCAGAGATTCAACACCCAACCCATGGCAATGATGGGCCAGGCCAGCATGCTGATGTAGGCGATAAACGCCGCCAAAGCGCCGATGGACAATTGATGGTTAATGACCTTGATGCCGCTGAAAAAAAGCGCCGAGAGCACCGTTATGCCCAGCAGGAATTCGGTGGTGGACCATAAACCTGCGCGAACTTGCACCAACTTCATGTTGCGATGGATATATTCCTTGTTCATGGCCGCAAATTCGCTGATCTCGTGTTCTTCCTGCACATAGGATTTTATCACACGGATGCCGGAGGCGTTCTCCTGCACTTTGGCTGTCATGGCGGCGTATTGCGCCTGAATGTTTTGGAACAGCCGGTTGATCTTGGCAACCTGATTTTTAACCATAAAGGCGACAAACGGCATCGGCAACATCGACCAAAGGGTCACGGATGGAGAGATGCGCATCATTAAAAAGAAGGAAAAGAGCGTAACGGTGACCGCGTTCATGGCGTACATGATGCCCGGTCCCAGCATGGTTCGCACCGCTTCGATATCGTTGGTGGCGCGCGCCATGAGGTCGCCGGTTTTATAGCGTTGGAAGAAAGCGGCCGGCATGGTTTGCAGATGTTCCAGATAATCGTTGCGGATTTCATATTCGATTTCTCGCGACAGTCCGATGAGGATCGTTCGCATAAGATAGCGAAACAAACCCTGCATCGCTGCCACAAGTATCAAAGCAACACTGAGCATCAGCAGGAATTGAGCGATGGACAGATGATTGCTTGTGCGTAAAAGCCACGCCGGCAGTTGCGCAACAGCTGCATCGCCGGTCCGATACTCCAGATATTCAATGCCGTAGCGCAGCACCCATGGCATCGCCACCTGCCATAGGTTGGTGACTGTCACAAACAAAAAACCCAGCAGTAATGCGGCTCGGTGTCGAGACAGGTAGGAAAAGATAAATTGACGGGGTGTTAGGTCCGCTTGAATCTCAGCTCTCATCCTATTTCGTTCTTTCGTTCAACCAGCAGATCTAATATAGGCATAGTCGGCGAGATATTCAAGCTTTTCAAAAGTGAGGTTCGTCGTTCAGGAGATTATAACGATCGACCTCTTTATGCAGCCATTTTTTGGTCAAATGCTCCACCCAATCCGTCGATTCCGGCAACGGCGCGTTTTGCAGGTGTTCAGCCATTTTTTGCAGCACCTGGCCGGCCTGTCGCGTGCTGCTCACTCCTTTTTGCGTGAGTTGTTCCTGACATTCCTGAATCTGTTTGCAACCGGTGTGTAAATAACGAACCGCCTCTTCTACGCCATGATCGTGCAAGCTGATCATAGCCAGTGAGCGATAATAAAGAAGGTACATGACCGGCCGGTGTCGCAGGAAGGCATTGCTGATCGTCGACTCCTGACAATACTGATCGCAAAAATCGATCAGATGAAGGTTATGCATGGCGTCTTGAGCGGCTGCATGACTTTCTTTAATTTTAAAAAACGCCAGATTCCTGATCACATAATAAATCAATTCTTGTTTCAGTTGTTGTACCGTCTCTTCAGAAAAGAGTCGGGGCCATTCATCGCGATCCGTCGTTGTCATCAACTCGGTGAGATGCCATGAACACGTTTTACAACCTATCTGGCAACGGCCATCGGGTCTGCCGACGGTATTGAGATGAAGAATGGCGTTATATACAGAAATTTGCAGTTTTTCACCCAATTCTCCCTGGTGAACTCGCCTGACCTGCAAATGCTCAGCGGCATCGATCCAGAAAGAAATGACGGTGGCGATATCACATTTCAATTTTACCTCCCTGTTTAACTCACATTAAATCATGAGCAATAATAATACCATGATTCTGTCGAATCGGTTCATTTTTTTGAAAAACCGGTTTAATATCTGATAATTTAATTTTGTGTAACTAAATAAATAGCAAGCCGTTATAATTTGGCATTGTGAGCAGGATCACCAAATCATGAGCTGAACGGGCCTTTTTGCGGATCATCTCTATTATTATTGTCAAAGTATTGAGACATATGTCTTTAAATAACGACTTACACCTGTAGAATAAAGAAAGTGCACCTGGTTATAAGTATTTAATTATTAGCAAAACCAATGCTTTCCCTTTTGGCATGGATTTTGTAATTAATCATGACAATAGTGCGGATCAGCTGTTGTTTGGTTTTTGTTAGAACCCCGGGTGGCCTTCTTTTACTCTGTTAAACCAAAAAAAGTTGGTGCTATGATCGACGACGCTTCCAAAGCGGTTCAAGAGCAACTCTTCGCGAGAAACGACGTAAGCAGTGTGCAAACGAAAAACGATCTGCCGCAAGTCAGCCCTTCCCATATAGGGCCCCAGCGCCATTGTTTTCCCGACCGGGACCCTGCGCAGCAACACCGGTACGAATTATCTTCTGTGCAGACGCCGATTTTGCATCGAGAACTCTATTCACCGCAAACCTCCATTAATTCGCAGATTTTACAAATGCGTATGCACGGCCAGGTAGCCTGGGATCTGTTGGAAATGACGATACGACAAACCGTGGATGCCCACGATGCCTTGCGCTTGCGTCTCGTGGAAGAAGATGGGCATATCTTGCAATATTTTACTCCGCCCCGACAAAATCTCGCGATGAGCTATGTGACGTTGACCGATCCGGCCTCTCTGAACACCGGGCATGATTGGACCTCCGAAGCCATCGCGGTTCCGTTTAATTTGATTGATTCACCGTTGTGCAAGTTTTATCTGATTCGTTTTTCCAATGGTGAAAGAGGTTTCGCTTTTCATAGCCATCAATTGATTTGCGATCGACGCAGCATGTGGCTGACGGTCACAGAGATTCGTCGACGCATTTCGTCCAGTTCTCGTCGGCATCCGGAAATCGCTGCACCGGCTGTATCGGTGATCGATTTTTTAAATAAAGAACAGCAGTATCTTCATTCGCCCCGTTATGAATGGGACCGCCGATATTGGATCACGCGCAGTAAATCGGTTTTTCTATTTTCGACATTGAAAAAATATTCATTCCGTCTTGACAGTCTGGCCATTAACACGCTGCGCTATTCTCTGGACGAGCAGGCAACAACCAACATCAGAACCTTTTGCACGCGCTATCGCATTACCCTATATCAATTTTTTCTCGCCGTCACAGCGCTTTTATTAAGCCAACGGACCAACCGCGACCATGTCGCTTTGGGGCAGTGTGTGACACGCCGGTTCCACAAGACGCAGAGTGAAATGATCGGCGCCTGCGAGGTGGTGCTGCCCCTGGCGTTGCGTGTAAACCGGAACAGCCATTTCCTGGATCTGCTGCACCATGCCGCTTCGGCGCGTCGAGAACTGCAACGCCATGGACATTTTCCGGTTTCGTCCATTACGCAAATTCTTGAAGCCACCCACACCGGTCTTCACCTGCTGTTTGATCTTTTGCTGCAATATTGCCCGGGCATTGGTTTGGATCAAGATCTTTTTCTGCAGCGTGCTCCTTTTTCCGAATATCCGCTGACATTATGCCTCCAGGAATGTGAACAGCAGAACCGGATCCTGTTGGAATGGGATTTTCAAATATGCGCCTGGACCCCGGACGAAGTAGCCGAGCTGCAGCAAAATTTGCTTATCCTGGCGCAAAACTGCATGATCCATCCCCTGCAGCCTCTCGCTCACTGCGCTCAGGTTCTTGCTTCCTGAATCATCCTCTCTATCCGTTCAAATCCGTTCCAGCCGTTGCATCCGCGTTCTCTTTTATTTTCTCCAGCAATGCGAAAAAATTGATTGATCAGGCCAAATATCATGGTCCTTTTCCTCCGCTATCCCCTGTTCCGGAAAAGTGAACTTGGTCAATAAATCCATCAAAATTATACAAAAAACTCATTTTTTCCTTGACAGAGTGCTGTTTTTTAACTATTTTTACCTGTGTATGGTGATCCATGGTGATATATGGCTTTTATAAAAGTACTGAAAAATGAATATCTTATACGGTACATATCGCGTTTCTTTCGACGCCAGCGGGCGCATTAGCATACCTTTAAAAATGCGGCAGGCCTTTCCGGAATCGTTGCGCGACAAAATTTGGGTGACCATCGGCTATCAGTCATGCGTTGCCGGATATAATGAATTTGAATTCACTCGCTTTCTGAATGCTTTGGCGTCCATCAAAGACATCAGCGAAATAGAAAAAACCCAGTTGATCAGCGCTTTTTCCAGCAACCTGATGGATCTGACGTTTGACAAACAGGGGCGTGTCGTTTTGCCGCAACATTTAATTGAACACGCCGAATTGCAAAACTGTTCCGAGGTTATGGTGTTGGGCGTGATGAACCGGCTGGAAATCTGGAATCCAGAATTGCATTTGCAGCAAAAGCAGCAGACCAGTCAGACTGTGCAAAATAAATTACGCAGCGTCAACCTTGATTTGGTTACACAGATCAAGACCTAGGCCGGGAGGGACGTGTCGTCGATTTATCACAGCTCTGTCTTGACGGATCACGTGGTGGAAGCGTTGCAGCCCGAGTCCGCATCGGTGTTGGTCGATGCCACGCTGGGCGATGGCGGGCATGCCTATGCTTTGTTGCAAAAAATGCCTGAGCACGGTCGCGTCCTTGCTCTGGATATGGATCGTGACGCTTTGGCGCGCGCCCGGAAACGGCTGCACTCTTTCGGCAATCGTTTTTTGGCGGTGCAGGGAAATTTTCGGGATTTGCTCCGAATCCTGCAGGACGCCGGGCTTGCACAGGTGGATGGCGTGTTGGCCGATCTGGGCGTCTCTTTTTTACAGATCAGCGATCCGGCCAAGGGCTTTATGTTCTCCGCTAAAGGGCCCTTGCGTATGCAGATGGATGCGGAACATGCTCTCGACGCCGAGCAGGTGGTCAATGAATATGATGAAATAGAGTTGGCGGATCTGATCTGGCAATATGGCGAAGAGCGACACAGTCGCAAGATCGCGGCGCTCATTGTGAAACGGCGGCAACAGCAGCGCATTCAGGACACCGAAGTGTTGTCGCAGATTATCCGTCAGGTGGTCAAAGGCCCGCAGGTCGTAAAATCCCTGGCTCGGGTTTTTCAGGCGTTGCGCATTCATGTCAACAGGGAAATGGAAAATTTGGACGCCTTGTTGCCGCAAACCGTACAGGTTTTGCATCGGGGTCGCCGCGCAGTTTTTATTTCCTATCATTCTCTGGAAGATAAAAGAGTGAAATCCTTTATTCACGCGCACACTCATCCCTGTATTTGCCCGGCCGATTTGCCGGTATGCGTTTGCGGACGTAAAGCGGACATTAGAGCGATGGGACGAGCGATCATGGCCGATGAAGCGGAGCAGAAGCGGAACAAAAGCAGCCGTTCCGCCCGCATGCGCGTTTTTGAAAAATTATGAGTTTGGGCATGCCGCCAGTACACAACAGAAATAGGATTTCTTCGTCGACGGTTGCACGACCGCGTTATCGTCGATTTCTTCGCGTTCAACTTAAACGCAAGCACCTTTTATGGCTGCTGGCGTTTTCGCTTTTTATTTTCATCAAAGTGTGGCAAAAGACCTCCGTCGATCATATGAACCGGCGCAACGGCGTATTGGCTGAGGAGCTCAAGGCCATTCGCTATGAAAATCTGCTGCTGGAAGCCAAAATTGAAGAACTGCGTTCGCGGGAGCGCATTGCCAAAATTGCCCGCAATGAAATGAATATGGTGGAAGTGCCCACCATCAAACTGCAGGACAAAAACGCTTTTGAACGATTAACGGATCAGTTCTCTAAATCAAATGATCAAAACAGGCGCTAACCATATCAAATCGGCATCCAGGCCGGGCGACAGCCAAACGGGATCCGCCAAAAGGTTGGACCATCAACGATTGGCCCTTTTTTACAAAGTGGTCCTGTTGGTGGGCGTGGTGTTGTCTATTCGTCTGGTGCAGATACAGATTTTTCTCCGGGAGAAATATTCCGTGATCGCCGACAAACAATTCAAGTATGAAGTGGCGCTGACGCCTGAACGGGGCGGCATTTTTGACAGACGTCTGCGCCCGATCGCCATGAATGTGCCCTGTTACACGATTGTCGCTTTTCCCAAAGATGTAAAAAATGCAGAAAGCACGGCCGCGGTTCTGGCCAAACATCTGAATATGAGCGCAGCGCAGATCCTGCACAAACTGCACAGCAAAAAAAGCTTTGTTTATATCACCCGTCGCGCTTCCCGTTTGGCCGGCCTGACTCTGAGAACTTTGAGTTTGCCGGGCATCGAATGCCGGTTGGGCATGGCCCGGCAGTATCCCAAAGGCGCCATCGGCTGCCATCTGGTCGGATTTACCGATGTGGACGGCAGAGGCGTCAGCGGCATCGAATTGTCCTATGATGGCGTGCTGCAGGGCGTTCCCGGCAAGGTGATCATGCAACAAACCGCCAGCGGGCGTCGCAAATTTCAGCATTCCGATTATCCGATGCAGGATGCGGAAAACGGCGACCATGTGATTTTGACCATCGATTACGCGTTGCAAAGCATTGCACAAAAGGAACTGCGCCGGTCTTTGCAGGAGTGCCAGGCCGACACCGGCACGGTGATCATCATGAATCCGATGAACGGGGAAATTTTAGCCATGGCCGTGGAACCCAGCTACGATCCCAATACACCGGGCAAGTTTGCGCCGGCCAGCTGGAGATTGCGCGCCATTACGGATTTATTCGAACCCGGGTCCACTTTTAAATTGGTGACCATGGCTGCGGTGTTGAATGAAAACCTGCGCAAACCGACCGATCGTGTTTTTTGCGAAAACGGCAAATTTAATATCATGCGCGAGACCATTCATGACGTTCATCCTTACGGCCATTTGACCTTGCGCGAAGTGCTGGTCAAGTCGAGCAATATCGGCATGGCCAAAACCGCACTGGGCATCGACAAGGCGCTCATTTATCGTTATGCCCGGGATTTCGGATTTGGCAGCCGCACCGGCATTGAGTTGCGAGGGGAAGTGGACGGCATTCTGAATCCCATGGAACGTTGGTCCGGATTTACTCCAGTGGCCATGTCCTACGGCCACGAGATCGGTGTGACGCCCCTGCAAATGTGCAACATGTTTTGCGCCATTGCCAACGGCGGCTTGTTGATGCAACCGCATCTCATCAAAGAGATTCGTGATCAGGATCAGGATGTCACTTTTATCGCTGAAGAAAAAATTTTTCATCGCGTTATTTCAAGAAATACGGCGAACACGCTCAAGAGTATGATGCTGGATGTGGTCCGCGAAGGCACAGGACAAAAAGCGGCGTTGCCGGGCGTGGATGTGTGCGGCAAGACCGGCACGGCGCGCAAAGTGCGCATGAACGGCGGCGGTTATATTGCCAATCAATACGTGGCCAATTTTGGCGGCTTTTTCCCGGCGGAACATCCGCAATACGCCATGTATGTGATGATCGATAATCCCCGCGGTTCGTACCTTGGCGGCGACGTGGCCGCGCCCTGCTTCCGCAGGATAGCCGGTCAGATCATGTTTTATAAGGGCGTGGAAATAGAAGCGGATGACAACCAGGTGGTGCAGGCCATGTTGACGAAACAGACTCACCGACGGGCGCCGAATTTTGTCGGCTATAGCCGGGACGAAGCGAAAGATGCGGCTGATGCGGCTGATCTGCATATCGCTTTCACCAACAAAGGCGATAGGATCGCCGGCCAGACTCCCAAGGCCGGCAGTCCGATGGCAGCGGATGAATTGATACGTTTGAAATGCCTGCCGACGGAGGACGGCGATTCAGCCGGTCGACTGGTGCCCAATGTTCTGGGATTGCCGATTCGCAGCGCCCTGAATTTATTGGGAGAGCAGGGCATACACGTTGTTGTGAACGGCTCCGGCCGGGTGGTGCGACAGCAACCGGCTGCCGGCTCTCGCCTGCGCACCACGGAACAGGTGTTATTGCAGTGCGAATCGTCGGTCGATTTGCGCAAATTGCTGTTGCTATAATTTATTTTCTATTAAAGTTTCTTTTTAGTTTCGGACATAATGATGCAATTGACCATCTTGAATATTTTACAGGACTCGGCCAGCCGATGGTTCGGTGAAAAGGAGCGTCTCGTCCGACCGGTGCGTGAAGTGTCTACGGATTCCCGCACCATCCAGCCGGGGGATCTCTTTTTTGCCCTGTCCGGCGAGGCTTTTGATGGTCAGCAGTTTGTCCAGGAGGTGCTGCAAAAAGGCGCCTTGGCGGCCGTGGTGAGCACGGCCTGGCATGAGCAACATGCGGATGTGCAAAATGTTGTGGTGGTGCAAGATCCGTTGACGGCGTTTCAGGAATCTGCTGCGGCCTACCGTCGGCGATTTGACATTCCGACCATCGCGGTGACCGGCAGCGTCGGCAAAACCACGGCGAAAGAGATGATGTACTCCGTTCTAAGTCGCCGCTTCAACGTGCTGCGCAATAAAAAATCTTTTAACAATCATGTCGGCGTCCCGGCCACCTTGTTCGCTTTGCGACCCGGGCATGAAATTCTGGTGGCAGAGTTGGGAACCAACCATTTCGGCGAATTGGACCGACTGAGCGCTCTGGTGGAGCCGATGATTGCGGTGATCACCAATATCGGTTATGCGCATTTGGAATTTTTCGGCGATCTCGCCGGCGTTAGCCGGGCTAAATTTGAAATCTTTAATCATTGCCGTCCAGGGGCCGTGGCCATCTATAATGCGGATGATGTTTCGCTGGCAAAAGGTAAATTCCCCCTCGACTCTTTTGCCTATGGCTATGAACAATCGGCTGACTTGCATGGTGAGGTGCTGGGTTGTGATGAAGAAGCGTGTTATCGCTTTAAATTGTTGGGGCGTGTTGTTCAATTGCGCGTCCCTGGACGGCATAATATTTCTAATGCGCTGGCCGCTGCCGCTGTGGCTGTACGGTTGCGGCTGACGCCGGAAGAGATCCGCGACGGACTGGAAAATTTTACCGCCGCTGATCAGCGCATGCAGATTATCCGGCAAAACGGAATGGTGCTGATTAATGACAGTTATAACGCCAATCCGGTCAGTTGCGCCGCAGCGCTTGATACATGTGCAGATTTCAAGTCCGGAAGTCGGGTTGTTGCCGTGCTGGGCGACATGCTGGAGCTGGGTCCGTATACCGAAGCGGAACACAGCAAGCTGGCAGAGCGTGCACAATCGGCCGGAGTGGATGCTTTGTTTTTATTCGGGCAGCATACCAGGCATACCTTGCAGCGGGCGCAAGAGTTGGCCATGCCCGCCGTTTTTCATTTTCAGCAAAAGGAGCTGTTGACGAGGGCTTTGCAGGCGTTTATCAAGCCAGGCGATGTGGTGCTTTTCAAGGGCTCGCGCGGCATGCGCATGGAGACCCTGCTGTCTGATCTTACAACAAATCATGAATCCTAACGAACGGGTCGGAGAGGCGTATGCTTTATTATCTCTTTTCCCCATTGCGCGAAGATTTTATCTTTTTCAATCTTTTTCGTTACATCACGTTTCGCGCCGCGTGCAGCGCCATCCTGGCGCTGCTCATCAGTCTGCTGATCGGTCCGTACATTATCCGCAAACTGCGCGAGCTGCAAATCGGTGAAGAAATTCGCAGTGATGGACCACAGAGTCATCTGAGCAAACGAGGAACGCCTTCGATGGGCGGACTCATCATTCTGATCAGCGTGGTGGCGCCCACGCTGCTGTTTGCGCGTGTGGGCGACACGTGCATCTGGCTGGTACTGGTTTCGACCATCTGGCTAACCTTGCTGGGACTTTTAGATGACTGGCTTAAAATTGTCAAAAAAATGCCCAAGGGTTTAATCGGTCGTTACAAAATTGTCGGACAGATCGCTCTCGGTTTATTCATCGGTCTGGTGGTGTACTTTTTACCGGCCGTGGAATCGGCGCGCACGTCCACAACCGTGCCGTTTTTTAAAAATTATGAATTAGAGTTGGGCTGGTTCTACATTCCTTTCGTCATCTTTGTCATCACGGCCATGTCGAACGGCAGCAACTTGACGGATGGATTGGACGGACTGCTGATCGGACTTTCTGCCGTGGCGGCATTGGCCTTCGGGGCTATTGCGTATGTTACGGGCCGTGTGGACTTTAGCGATTATCTCAACGTCATTTATATTCCCGAGGTCGGCGAATTGACCGTCTATTGCGCAGCCCTCCTGGGCGCCTCGTTGGGATTCCTTTGGTACAATGCTTATCCGGCGCAAGTCTTCATGGGTGATACCGGGGCTCTGGCCCTGGGCGGGGCACTAGGCACCGTCGCGATTTTGCTGAAGAAGGAATTATTGCTGATTCTGATCTGCGGCATTTTTTTGGTGGAAAGTTTATCCGTCATTATCCAGGTTGCCTGGTTTAAACGGACCGGCAAGCGGATTTTCCGGATGGCTCCTCTGCATCACCACTTTGAAATGGCCGGCTGGGCAGAACCAAAAGTGGTGGTGCGTTTTTGGATTATCGGAATTTTGTTGGCGTTGTTGACGCTGACGACTTTTAAAATCAGGTAGGGTATGCTCAAGAATCGCAAAATTGAATTGGTGCAAGCGGATTATACTCTGTTGACGTGTGTTTTGTTTTTAGTGGTGTTGGGATTGGCCTCCGTCTGGTCCGCAACTTCCTATCGCGCGGATCAGATTTATGGCGACGGCTCCCGATTTTTGCGCGACCAATTCATACGCGTATGCCTAGGCCTGCTTTTGATGTTTTTCATCGCTTCCTATGACTATCGTAAATGGCTGGGCATGGCGCCGGCGGTCTATGGCGTGTGTGTTTTTTTACTGGTATTGTTGTTGACCCATTTACCTTTTGTTTCCGTGCAAAACGGCGCATCCAGTTGGCTTAAACTCGGCCCGATCATGTTTCAACCTTCCGACTTTGCGCGTTACGCCTTGATTCTGTTGCTGGCGCGACAATTGCACCAGAACCGGGACAGACTGGACGACTTTGTTCGCGTCTATCTGGTGATTTTTGCCCTGGCTTTGGCGGTGGTCGGCCTGATTGTTTTGGAACATGATATGGGCGGCGCCGCGCTGACCATGTTGGTGGCGTTATTGATGTTCTATTTTGCCGAAGTGCCTCTGAGCTATTTGTTGGCTTCGTTGTTGAGTTTGGTTACGGCGGCCATGTCCTTTATCGTCATCAATCCGTATATGCGCAAACGCGTTACGCTGTTTGTGCAGATGGTTTTTGAACATAAGGACGGAGTCAACTATCAACTCAAGCAGAGTTTGATTGCCCTGGCTCATGGCGGATTTTGGGGGCAAGGCGCCGGCGATAGTCATGCAAAATACAACTTTTTGCCCATGGCGCACAACGATTTTATTTTTTCCTTGATAGGTGAAGAGTATGGTATGATCGGCACGTTGGGCGTGCTGGCCTTGTTCATTCTGATCATTCAGCGCGGCATCCGCATCGCCCAACACGCACCGGACGGCTATGGTCGCCTGCTGGCCGGCGGCATTACCGGCTGCATTGGCAGCTATGCTCTGATCAACGCAGCGGTGGTCACCGGTCTGCTGCCGACCACCGGCATTCCTATGCCGTTTCTCAGCTATGGCGGTACGGCCATTGTCTCTCATTTTATCGGCATCGGTCTGTTGTTGAATATCTCTTCACAAGGCGATCCGGCATTTGCGAAATCACCGGGATGGCGAACCTATCGGGATCGGCTGAATCGATCGGCATTTCAAAACAGCGGTTATATGTCCCGGCGCTTTCACCAGACGACACGATGATGGGAATACAGGTGGAATCGAAACAGGACAACGTTTTCTTTTTTGCCGGCGGCGGCACCGGCGGCCATTATTACCCGGCCGTGGCCATGGCTCGGCGGTTGTCTGATTTATGTTCTGGTTGTGAAATCCATTTTGTCGGTTCCTCCCACGGCATTGAAGCGCGCCTGGCGCCGGAACAGGGCTTTCCCATGCATTTCATCAGCGTGCAGGGATTTGCCCGTAACCGTTTTTTAGCCAATATTCTGACGCCGTTTCGTTTGTTGTGGAGTCTAGGCCAGTGCGGTTGGTTGGTGCTCAAATATTCTCCGGACGTGGTCATCGGTTCGGGTGGGTATGTCAGTGGTCCCATGCTGTTTATGGCGCATTTATTTCGCCGACCGACGCTGATACAGGAACAGAACAGCTACCCGGGCATCACGACACGAATTTTGGCGCGCTATGTGGATCAGATTCATCTGTCTTTTAAAGGTTCCGAAAAGTATTTCAAGCGCCGGGAGCGGGTATTCATCACCGGGAACCCGGTGCGCGATTTAAATATTACGGCCACCAGCCGGCAGGCAAGGCAGCATTTTGGTCTGCATCCGGAGCGGCCGACGGTGCTGATTTTCGGCGGCAGCCAGGGCAGTCGGCTCATCAATCAGGCCATTGCCAAAAGTCTTGCACCAATCATGGAACAAACGGATGCGCAGATTCTGTGGGCAGGCGGAAAATGGGATTTGCAGCAGGCGCAACAGGCGGCAGCGGTTTTTCCGCAACGCGTGTTGTTGCGTGAATATATTTCTGAAATGGCTATGGCCTATCGCGCCGCTGATCTGGCGGTTTGCCGGGCCGGGGCCTTGACTCTGGCCGAGTTGGCGCAATGCGGCTTGCCGGCCGTACTGATTCCCTTTGCCGCAGCTGCAGCCAACCACCAGGAGGCGAATGCGCGTGCGCTGCAGCAGCAAGAGGCCGCTGTGGTGATTCTGGAGAAAGAATTGCAGGAAGATATTTTGGTTAAGGAAATTATTGCTCTGTTGCTGGATAATGAAAAGAGAAAAACGATGTCGGCTGCCATTCGCAAAACCGCTTTTAATAACGCCGCGGATAATCTGGCTTTGGCCATTCTGGGCTTGCGCAATACAAAAGGGAGGAAATGATGAATTTCATGAGCCTGGGCAAACGGATTTTATTTGTTACGTTAGCCGTAAGCTTTGCCCTTTTTATCGGCTACCATTTATTACAGGCTCGCTCCAACGAAGAGACGGTGGTCTCGCTTGATGAAATGGCGACGCAGGCGGCTGAAAATCAGGATTGGGATTTGGACGGCGAACCGGATTACAATCAGGAAGCGGATGCCGGTTCCTTGGTGCCTTTGCAATCGCAGCTGGCGCGGGTGATTTTTCGCGAACCGCGCACCAGCGGCGACGTCATCGCCTATCTCTCCATGGGACGATTATACGGCGTGGATGACCAGGGGCGTATTATTGCATTGTCTGCAGATGAAAAACATCAGGATGCGCCGCTGCTGAGCGGAGACGGCCTGCAGGTGGATGTGAAAAAGAAACGAATCAGCGGTCGTGATTTTCAGGAAGCAGTGACCTTGCTGCAGGAATTGGAGGGTGAGAATCCGACGCTGCAAAAACGCATTTCAGAAATCTGTCTCAGCCGCAGTTCCGGTTTGATCTGCTATTACAACTGGGCGGATATGATTCCGATCATCATCGGCCGCGGCGCCATTAAACAAAAAGCGAAATCTTTGGACGTTTTTTTCGATCAACTGGCCAATACGGCACTATTGGACAATACGCGTTATCTGGATGCCCGCCTGGGCGATCGCATTGTCCTGAAACGTAACAGTTAACCTTTTTACGGGGTTAAGGTATGGAAACCATCAATGTCATCACCGGCCTGGACATCGGCACTACCAAAATCGGTTGTTTGATCGCCGAGGTATCTGATTCAGGCGATATCAAAATTAAAGGCGTGGGCACTGCTCCTTCCGAAGGATTGCGTTACGGCATGGTCGTGGATACGGAAAAAACGGTCCGCTCCATTCGCCAGGCCGTTGAAGCGGCGGAAGGCATGGCCGGCGTGGCTGTGGACCTGGTTTATGCCGGCATTGCCGGAGATCACATCCGCAGTATTAATGGTCGCGGCGTGGTGGCCATATCCGGTGAAAACGGCGAAGTGAGCGCAGACGACGTCCGGCGGGTTATTGAAGCGGCGCGCGCGGTGGCGTTGCCGCTGGATCGTGAGATGATTCACATCTTGCCGCAAGAGTATGTGGTGGATCAACAGCGCGGCATCCGCGACCCTTTGGGTATGTGCGGAGTGCGTCTCGAGGCCGAGGTGCACATTGTCACCGGGGCGGTCGCTTCAGCGCAAAATATATACCGGTGCATTGAAAAGGCCGGCTACACCACTGCGGATCTGGTGTTGGAGCCGCTCGCTTCCAGCTATTCTGTGCTGACCGACGATGAAAAAGAGATGGGCGTCATCCTCATCGACATTGGCGGCGGCACCAGCGACATTGCCATGTTCTACGAGGGCTGCATCCGCCATACGGCCGTGGTGGCTTTGGGCGGCCGCAATGTGACCAACGACATCGCCATAGAATTGCGCACGCCCATTGAATCGGCGGAACGATTAAAGCTCGAGCACGGCAGCGCCGTGCATATGGACGGCGACAAGGAACATCTGGTGGATGTTCCGGGATTGAACGGACGATCGCCGCGCAAAGTGTCCAAGGGATTACTGGTGGATATCATCCAGGCGCGCATGAGCGAAATCCTCTCCCACACCTACGAAGAAGTGCGCAATTCCGATTATCTGAATCTGATGACCACCGGACTGGTGCTGACCGGCGGCGCTTCGCTGTTGCCCGGCGCAGTGGATTTGGCGGAAAATATTTTCAACATGCCGGTGAAATTGGGCGTGCCGAAAGGGTTCAGCGGCATGGTGGCGGAGGCGCAAAAACCGCAATACGCCACCGGCGTCGGTTTGATCATGTACGCCTTGCAGAACCGCAACGATTTTGAACAGGGATTCAGCGATGACGAAACCGGCGTCTTTGACGGCATTATCGGCCGTTTCAAAAAGATATTTAAAAAAGCGACGCAGCTGGATTAGGGCATATCGGCGCAGCGCGCAACCTTGCAAAGGTTCTGAACCTTCGCAAGGTTGTCGGATGACAAGCGACGCAGCTGGATTACAGAAAAAATTAATTTATGGGACGAGGCCACGAGAGAATTTTATGACCGCACTATGCAGGGATACGTATTGCGGTAAACCGACTAATCAGTAAAGGAGTGGGTTATGAATTTGACATTTGATTTTGACGACATGGCCGTGCCTGGTGCGCGGATGAAGGTGGTGGGCGTGGGCGGCGCCGGCGGCAACGCCGTAAGTCGGATGATTCGTGAAGGATTGACCGGCGTGGATTTTGTCGCCATCAATACGGATGAGCAGGCTTTGGAATATTGTGCGGCATCCACCAAAATCCGCATCGGCACCAAAACCACGCAGGGTTTAGGCGCCGGCGCGGACCCGAACAAAGGCCATAAGGCCATCGAAGAGGACAAAAACACCGTTTATGACGCCATGTCCAACAGCGATTTGATTTTTGTCACAGCCGGCATGGGCGGCGGCACCGGCACCGGCGCGGCGCCGGTGGTGGCGCAAATCGCCCGCGACATCGGCGCATTGACCGTGGGCATTGTCACCAAACCGTTTCTGTTCGAGGGGCCAAAGCGCATGCAACGAGCCGAAGAGGGCATTGCGGCGTTGAAAGAGTATGTTGATACCCTGATCGTCATTCCCAATCAGCGGTTGCTGACGATTGTGCCCATGGATACGCCGTTGGAAAAAGCGTTTCGTTACGCCGATGAAATTTTATTTAATGCCACCAAAGGCATCTCAGACCTCATCACGATTCCGGGTTTGGTCAATCTCGATTTTGCCGATGTCCGTACCGTCATGAGCGAGATGGGCGATGCGCTCATGGGTTGCGGCATGGCGCGCGGTGAAAATCGCGCCAAGGCGGCGGCGGAAATGGCCATCAACAGCCCGCTGCTGGAGGACGTCTCCATCGCCGGCGCGCTGGGCTTGCTGGTCAATATCACCGGCGGTCCCAACATGACGCTGAGCGAGGTCAACACAGCCAGCACCATAGTTTCTGAAGCGGCCGGACGCAACGCCAACATTATTTTCGGCGCTGTGATCGACAAAAATATTGAAGACGAAATCCGCATCACCGTGATTGCGACCGGTCTGAACCACAACCAACAGACAAAAGCGGCAAAAACCGCGACCAACAGCGCGTGGTCGCAGCTGCATGCCGTAAAAGACAACGGATTGCTCCGCGAAATACCGGCCTATCGCCGTCAGAACGAAGTCACCGGTCACGCTGAGAGCGAGGCCCGCGCCATTAATCTGGACGCGGCGCGCTTTGACAGCACCCTGCCGAGCCGCAAAGCTGAAACCTCCTATAACGATGATCTGAAACGGCTGGGCATGTTGCGCGAAGAGACCGGCACCGCGCCATTTGAAAAAAAATCGGATGAGATTTTGATCAACGCGACGCCGACCGGCGGCAACGGCAATGGCAACGGCAATGGCAACGGTCATCATGCCAAAGACGACAGCTTTTTCAATATCTCGTCGTTTAGAAGAAAAAATCTGTTGTGACGAATCGATGCCGTTCTACGGGTGGGGAGCATGGCTGATCGATTCAAGCAGTTCAAGCAATACGCCGCCGGCTTAACGTCGGCAGAACATATCCGTCGCTCCATTTCCAGCAAAGGTCCCACTCCATTGGCGCTCGTCTATCCCAATCACTATGCAGTGGGTATGGCGAGTCTGGGATTTCAGACCGTGTACCGGCTGTTCAACGAGACGCCAATTTTTTCCTGCGAACGAGCCTTTTTATATGAAGGCTCGTTCGCTGCTTTTACCTATACCCTCGAATCGCAACGCTCTCTGCGTTTTTTTCCCCTCATCGCTTTTTCTTTGGCTTTTGAACTGGATTGTCTGAACATGTTGCATTTGTTGCGCCTGGCCGGCATTCCTTTGGTTGCGGACCAGCGTAATGATCTGGACCCTTTGATCCTCTGCGGCGGGGTGACCATGTTTTATAATCCGGAGGTTGTGGCGCCGTTTGCGGATGTAATTTTTCTGGGTGAAGCCGAACCTTTGATTCCTGTTTTCAGTCGACATTATGAAAAAACCGCTTCTCGGCCAGAGTTGTTGGCAGCCCTGGCCGAAGAGCCTGGATTTTATATTCCCTCCGTACATCGTGGTGAACGATTAACCGTGCGTCATTCGGATACCGAGAACCAGGAGCCGGCAGCCTCTTTTTGCGTTCCGCAACAGGCTGCCTTAAAAATGTTTATGATTGAAGTGGGCCGCGGCTGTGGGCGTGGATGCCGGTTTTGTTCTGCCGGTCACGTCTATCATCCCTTTCGTATCTGGCCCATCCCGGTTATTCTGGACACAGTGGAAAAATATGCTTTGCCCGGAGATCGCATCGGCCTGGTGGGCGCGGCGCTTTCCGACTATCGCGATTTGGATTTGTTGTGCACCCGGTTGCTGGAGAAAAATTTTAACATCAGTCTTTCTTCTTTGCGCCTGGACCGCATCAGCGATGCGTTGTTGCAGGCATTGGACGCCAGCAAGGTTGATTCGATTACCCTGGCGCCCGAGGCCGGCAGCGAACGGATGCGGCGCATTATCGGCAAGAATCTGAGTGAGGAGCAGATTCTGACTGCAGCGCAGCGGATGGCGCGGTCGAGGATCAAAACAGTGAAATTGTATTTCATGATCGGTTTGCCTTTTGAAAATGACGCGGATATTCAATCCATTGTAGTATTGACTGAGCAAATCGCATCTCTGTTGAGCGGTAAAAATATCCGCGTCGGTTTGAGTGCGTTCATTCCCAAACCCGGCACGCCGTTTCAATGGGCCGGGATGGCCGGGGAAAAAGAGTTGAAGGCCAAATGGAAATTTTTATCTCGAGCGCTCAGTACCACCGCGCGCGTTTCTGTAAGCCCCATGAATATCCGCGAGGATGTGCAGCAAGCCTGGCTTTCGTTGGGCGATCAGGATTTGGGTCGCCGATTGCTGCAGGAAGAAAACTGGCCGCCCTCTGCAGACCAATGGATCCATAGCGAAAAAACATTCGACACACCGTTACCGTGGGATTTTTTAGATTCCGGCGTCAGTCGGGAGCGGTTGTGGTTGCGTTGGCAGGAGGCCAAAGAGGCAGCTTTGTAGCACAAGCCTCCCGGCTTGTGTTTCCTGGATAGAAAAAATAATGAAAATCCCGGCCAATTTTATTTTTTGAGAGAACATTATGGACTTATTCTGATATTGGAAACGATGATTATTCTGCTCTCCTTGCCAATTTGGTGCGTGATTATGTCTATGGAAAAAAACTAACCTGGACAAGCCAGAACCAAAAAGTTGAACGACAATTCCTATCCACAGAACCTATGAAACATTAAATGGTTGTAATGGGCTATTAAAAATATTTTATCACATATGATCAAGATTTTATTCATCAGATTCAAAACAATACTCGCGCAAAGACGCAGAGAACGCCAAGAAAAAATTTTAGTAGTGTCTTTTCCCCTCTGCGTCTTTGCGCCTTTGCGGGAGAATTTATTTGACAATTTTCCTTCAGCAAAATCTCAACTTGAACAATCAGGATTTAAATGTTGAACAAAAATTCATGGTGTTGTAACCTATGACTTATTAATGAGATAGAATGGGCTGTTGAAAATATTTTGCCAGAAATGGTAAAGATTTAACTCATCAGATACTACCAGCACGCCTGCCAGGTACTGCCATCATAGGCGTACAATTTATGATCCGTCGAATTATAATACAAATCTCCTTCTGACGGTGATGCCGGCGCCGTTGCTCTCGGTTCCAGGCGCATGACATCCTTGATATGCAGCTTGCGTTGCGGCGTATTGATGCCAAAACCTGCATTCCCCTCGAAATAGGAACTTGAGGTTGCACTGCAGTAGATAGCATAGCGGGAGACGGCGCCAATATCGATGGAGGTATCCATATAAATCCCATAGGAATTGTTAACCGTACCGTGATGTCCTCTGTTATATCCTTTATAATCAACCATGCGTACGGAATCGATCACCACCCCGGTCCCGCTGTTCAACTGCATCAGTGCATTGGTCGCAGACGGATAAGGATTGCCAGAGTTATTGCCCTGGTGAATGGATAGTTTGGCTCCATAAATTCTCCTGGCGCCGTTGCCGCTTGCCATGGCTGACAGACCTGTCACACTGGACGCATTTACATACCCGTTAGCCCAGGCGGAAATGGCGATCGCCTCGCCATCTGTTTTCTCAGTACCTCCATAAACCAGGATTCCTGTTGCATCTTTATCCGCACTGGAGGCAATGCTTGCAATCCCGGTCTCTCCGCCATTGTATAGTCCAATTGGTTGATCCGAAGTAACAATAAGAGCTGTGTTGGGAAATCCGCTCTTCGTAACGCCTTGATCGTTGACGAACACTCGCTTTTGCGAGGGATTGATTACCAACGTTCCGTCGGAAACAGTATTGAAATCCGAATAATTGCCTGCGTCATAGGACAGTTTTATTTTATTCGTGCTTCCGTAAATATGCAGCGGAGCAGCAGGCGTTGTCATACCGATACCTAAACTTCCGGCTAAATAGGAGGACGAGTTTGATGATGAATAGAGCGCGTAACGGGAGGTCGAGCCGACATCAATGGAATTGTCCAGGTAAATACCGTAAGAATTTTGCACTGTACCGCTATTGTACCAATTGGTAACTGCCAATCCTCTTGCACTCTGTATGGTGCCGAGATTGCTTATGGAAGCCAGCAGCGCAGTGGCCAGGGGAGTGGTGTGGGTGATGCCGGTATTGGTTGAGAATTTTCCGCCAAATGCATTGCTGGCGCCCAGGGCATCCGAACTGCCCAAGACGCCGATAACTTCGTGGACGCCGGAGGCGCCAAATGCAGATCCGGCCAGACCTAATGCAGAACTCCAGGCATCGGCTTTTGTCGTTTGCGCATAGGCTGCAGCGCCGACGGCCCAGAGTTCGTCCTGCGTCATCGATGTCACCACCAATCCGTTACGGCTGTCCGATCGTACCGTAAAAGTGGGCGGTTGTTCCGACAGAATCACGAAATGGGACTTGGGCCATTGATCATGCGCTATAGCAGGATTGACGTTGACGAATACTTTTTTATTTGACGAATTGATCATCAAGTCGCCATGACTGTCGGTTGCGATATCGGCATTTACTGCGCTGCCATAGGAAAGCTGCAGTTTGTTGTCGGTTCCCGCTATTTCCAATTTGCTGGCCGGCGACGTCGTGCCGATGCCTACATTATCCGAGTTGTAGAAAATCTTGGACCCGTTCTGGCTCCATAAACTGCCCCCGACAGTAGTCAAGGATTTCCAGCCGCTTGCCGTATACCCTTCAAAGTCCGAACCGCTCCAACGGATGGTGCCGATATTGGAACTGGATGTGTTGCCGACGCGTACGCCGCCGGCCACCTCCAACTTTTCACTGGGATTGGTGGCGCCAATGCCAACAGAACCGCCAAAATAATTGCGGCCGCCAAGGGCATAAATATCGTAAGCGTTGCCATCCTGTGGATCACCGATATGAACGGCATAATTATTCTCACCGAAGCGGATGGGCTCCAATTTAATGCCGTACATATTGGTGATATTATCGGTTGAGGCGCTGGCAGTTATGCCATGAAAAAATATGTAATTTTTTATCGTGGCGCTGGAATTAAAAATGGGCGCTGCACTAAAGGACGAGTACGCATCAAAACTGGCGCCCAAAAAATGAGGGGCATCCCGAAAAGCGGACCAGGGATGCAGTTCACAATTGCCCGAGTTGAAATGGGTGTAGGAGTAATAATTGGCCCAGGGATTGCCGTGCATAAAAGTTCCGTTATGGTTGACCTCACCGGCGATACAGATAAAACCGTCCGGATTGGACATGGAAGGTATGGCGGCAGAGCCGGACAGGTTCCAATTGATATGCAGAATCTTACCAAAATGGGACACCGGAGTGGTCCAATCAAAATCAACTTTCATGAAAGGGTGCGGATTAGCTCCCTGCAGATCATCAGATGTCATACTGGCAGAGATGCCCTTGCCTGTGAAATACGCGTGGTCTTCGAATTTGCTGATTCTGCCGACATGCAAAGGGTAGGCGGGATTCGATAAGCCGATTCCCACTTTGTCATAGTTATAAAAGATGTCTGCTCCGATTTTCGTCCAATTGCTGCCGCCCGTGACGGTCAGAGATTTCCAATTGGAACCGTCATAACCTTCAAAGTCAGCCCCGGACCAGCGAATGGCGCCGGTAGTGTTCTGCGCAGTGTTGCCGATTTTGATCGCTCCGTTCACATCCAACCGTTCAATAGGTGCGGTCAAACCAATGCCGATTTTTTGATCCTGCGTAGCGATGAGAATAACCGCATCATCGCTGGTTTTGACGAGCATCTGCGCATGCGTCACGGCCCCAAGAAGAAAAAGGGTACAAAGAAACAAACCGGTAGATTTTGATAGCATTGTCTCCTCCTCTATGCTATATGCATTTTTGCCAGCTCAAATAATATTTTCTTATCCTTTGGCTTATCACGTTCCAGTTACGGCATAACGGGATTCCGTATCAGGAATGCAGTTTTTATGATACATATGTAACTTTTTTATTACGATGGGCATATATCTGTGAAAAGACTATTTTTAAATTTTATAAATAGTTGTGCGTTTTACGCAATCATCTGGTAAATTTTAGTGTCAAGAATCGGACCAACTTGGAATTTTGAAAAAGTGATTCAGAACGGCTCTGTCGGATTGGTAAAAAGAAGCCTTTGATTGGAATGGTGCATACCCCAAGTTTAGTTTTTGTATAACTGCGATTCAAAAATTCCCAGCATTTTTTGTTCGGTCGGAAAAGTACTGATGATCAGCAGTATCAAAGCTGCTGTGGGGATAACGTTAAGCCAGATCCAATCGATAGTAAAAAGCATGCCGCGCAATGCGGTCATCATCAGGATAGCCAAACCCAGCAGAGCGGAGCCCTCCAGCTGAGCTGTGCGAATCAGCATTAGGCTTGATTTTCACCAGCTGAATGGCTAATTTGTCTGGACCGGGAAAAACCGGATGAAGCGTGATCTCAGCTCATCCGAGGTCGATTTTTAAATATATCCAGGTAAATGCAGATGATAAAATGCGTTTTCATTTCTTTGTGTTCGGTTTCACTGGTTGCAGCGCAACTGAATTCATATCCGGAATCCTATAACATTGAGCAGAACGATATTGCGCGGGCGCATCGCATTATCACCACTCCGCTGCCGGAATCTGTGATCATGCCGAATCCGCATGCGGATGCGCAGTGGTTTCCGCATGCCGGTCTGGGATTGTTTGTGCACTGGGGCATTCATAGTGTAGCGGGTGCGCAACCTTCCTGGGACATGATTGCCAATTATATCTGGGGCGGCAAGGTCTCGCCTCCGGATAAATATTATGCACTGGCGGAACGCTTCAATCCGCAACACTATCATCCCGACAAATGGCTAAAAGCCGCCAAGGGTGCGGGTTTTACTTATGCGGTGCTGACTGCCAAGCATCACGACGGCTATGCTCTGTGGCCGTCGAAATACGGCATCGGCACCAAGCAATATATGAACGGCCGAGATTTATTGAAATCCTATGTGGACGCGTGTAGGGCCAATGGTTTAAAAGTGGGTTTATACTTTTCTCCACGCGACTGGCATTACCCCGGTTTAATGCATGCAAACGAATATGATGCGGAAAAATGGCATGATGTGCCGGCCATCACCGACTCGGTTGCCAATACTCTCGCTTATGAACGTTTTCTGGCCTTTGTCCTGGCGCAACTGGAAGAGATATTGACGCGCTATGGCAAGATCGATGTCCTGTGGTTGGACGGCATGCATTTTCGCGGCGTGACAGATATGCACACCGAGCAGGTGTATGCCTGGATCCGTTCGCTGCAACCGGCCATCGTGATCAATGACCGGTGGTCTAACCTGGTCAATCCTGATGATCCCCTGGGCAGCGGCCTGCGCATCGGCGATTTCACCACGCCGTTCGAGTGTACCAAGCCCACTTTTATTCCATCGCGATGGTGGGAACATTGCGATATCTGGACCAGTGGCGGCGGTGGCTGGGGTTACGACAGCACCGGAACTTTTCGTTCCTATGCATGGTTTTTTGAACATTTGGTTGCCTGTCGGTCGTTGGGCGGCAATTTTTTGCTGAATGTCGGTCCTGATGGCCATGGCGAAATGCATGCCAATTTTTACATCCATGCAGCGGAGATTAGCGCCTGGATGAAGCACAGTGGGGAATCGGTTCTTGACGTGGGGCTTTCGCCGGGTGTTGAAAAAAGTAATGTGATGATTACCACCCGCGGCGATATCTGGTATCTGCACGTCATGCCGGAGATGACCAAACAGGTGTCGCTGCAAACGGGGCGACGCCCACGATCGGTCCGATTATTGCGCACGGGTGAAACGATAGCTTTTAGTTATTGGGATGGATTTATCAAATTTACGGTTCCCACCAAACTGCGAACTTGCATGGATGATGTGGTGCAAGTGCGGTTTTAGTAGGTTACATTACCCCGCAGAAGATCAAGAGCTGACTTGTGAATCTATCGCCTGCTGCGGAGATGGTCGGATTTAGCGAATGCAGTTCAGCCCGGTGGAGGCCTTTATGAAGAATGAAATACTTGCAGGGATATTATTAAAATTGGGCATTCCGGACCTGCATGAAAGAATCATCAACACATTATCTTTTTCTGAGCTTCAATCCCTGCTCCTGGAAATTTTTGCTCGAAAAACACAGCAGCTGAAACCTCAGGAAATACTTCAACAGTATCTTACCGATGCCTATGTCCGGCCATCTGGCGTCGCCCAAACACGCTACCTTCAGTTTGATTCTATCGCCATGTCGTTGTTGCCTGGAGATTGCCAGGTCATCGAACTGTCGCCGGTGTCGCCATTGGGATGTTGTTCGCAAATTGCCCAATTCAGCCAGAAACGCATTGTCTCGACTATTCGCAAGAACGAAGTTTCTTCAGATCCGACCAATGTGTTGGCGTTGGAAGCGGCACGGCAAAAAGGCCGCCACAATCCGACGAAAATGATCAGGCTGGCTACCAGTCAAAGGGTGCTGAGGTCGGAGCGTAAAATCACGCGCGACAGC
>CAYLWO010000008.1:102750-117675 GCA_964387285.1 uncultured Cytophagia bacterium
GCTGGCTACCAGTCAAAGGGTGCTGAGGTCGGAGCGTAAAATCACGCGCGACAGCTTTGCCCATTTTAAAATTTTTTGCATTTGTATTGCCGGATATGATCACGGCAATTATGAATTTGAAACCCTGTCAACAATCGAGATTGTTCTATACTATGAAAGGCTATTGACTGCTCTGCAACAGAACGGCTATCAATTTACTTCACCCGAGCTGGTTTTTCTGTGTAAAAAGGAACGGATAAAGGAATGTATGCAAAACGCTCTTGAGGGCTTTTCGCAATTCGTTCCGTCGATAGTTTCAGCACCGGAGGAAAATTGGCATTACTACTCCAATGTTCGTTTTCAACTTTACGTTCAATGTAAAGGGGAGAGGTGTTTTATCGCAGACGGCGGCGATACGGATTGGACGCAAGCGCTGCTCAATAATAAAAAAGAACGGTTCCTGATCAGCGGCTTTGGCAGCGAACGATTTATCGCCATGACCCGTTGATAATCAACAACGACCAAGGAGAAAACGGCTATGCGAAAATGGATAATTCTGATGGTAAGCGCTTTATTGACGCTGAGCGCTGCTTGTGGAAAAAAGCAATCTTCCGTACGCGTGGAAAAAATCGACGGTGTTGAATGGGTTCACAACAACGCCGAGCCGGAGCATCCGCAGCGGACCGTATCCTTTGTCCATGAACTGGCTATCGGCGAAAAGGAGGAGGATAAACTCTTTCAACCGGCCGGCGTGACCGTAAGCAATGACGGCCGCATGTTTATTCTCGATCGCTCGGATATGACCGTCAAGGTTTACGACGTCAACGGCGCCTATGTGCAATCCATCGGCCGCATGGGCGATGGCCCGGGTGAATTCAAGGGCGTTACCGGAATGCTGTTTACGCCGGACGGCCATCTGGCCGTTCTCGATATTCAGCTCAGGCGTGTTTCGATTTTCAACGGCCAGGGCGCTTTTATCAAAAGTTGCCAGCTCACCCAACCCATGATACGATTCTATCTGCTGACGGATTCGACGTTTACCGGCGATGCCAACCTCTATGGCGAAAAGCATCAGCTGTTCGTCAAGACATACGATTTCACCGGCAAGGAGCTGCTTTCGTTCGGGCAATTTACGCCGGCTGAATTTAAAACTCTGCGGCAAACCAATGTGGCTTTTTCCATCTCCTTGCCCTATCCGGTCATGTCCGTTTTTGCCGGTGATCTGCAGCGGCAGTGGCTCTATCACTGTCGTAATGACCAATATCTGCTCGAGGTCTATGACCGGTCCGGCCGGTTGTTCCGTAAAATTGATCGACCGTATGCGCCTGTCGCAGTTACCGACAAGGACAAAGAGGATTACTATAGCGGTTTTGATAAAAATTCCAATCCCATTTTTACCAAAATGGCGCGCGAGGTGGAATTGCCGAAAAATCGCACCATAACCGAGTTGTTGCTGACGGACGACCATGGCAATCTGTGGCTGAAAACGAACGAGGACAGGGAAGAGGATGGCGAGTCGATTTCTGCCTATGATATTTTTGATCCGCACGGCGTTTTTCAAACCCGCGTCTGGACCGGCCTGGAGCCGAGACTGTTCGCAAAAGGTAAAATGTATGCCCGACAAACCGATAAAGAGACGGACGCCGTTTCCATTCACCGCTATAGCGTACAGTGGTCCGAACTGAAAAGTCCGGTAGATGCTAAAAGTTCATTACGGTAAATTCTTCCATCATGGAATTATTAATTTCAATTGGCGCTACTGGGCCGACGTCCTGGTCAAAGATTTTTATATATTTTTTCAGTACAAAGGGCAAGCCGTTAGAAAATAGAATGTCCGGTCCGTCGGAGATTTGAAATTGCAGGTGCGGCAGATCGCTGTTTCCCGAAATGCCCAACAACGCCAGGGGAGCGCCCTCTTTAATTTTATCGCCGATTTTCACCATGAAAGAATTCGGAACGTCATTGCTGCGCGGATGAAAGGCGCCGCCCTGGATAACCGTCGTCTGGCGCTGTATCGTGTCCTTAAAGGTGAATCGATGGCAGACGGTCGCAGGGACCTGTTGACCTAAAGCCAGCGTCAGCTGCATGGACAAATAGTAATGATCGATTTTATCCCAGGGGAAAAATGGATTCGGCGCCAGGGGTCCTTGTTTATCTTGGGTAAGGCCTCTTTCTTAATGGTCATGAGATCGGTCAGGGAGGTTTTATCAAATACAACAATTTGCTCCAGCGCCAAACCCTTTTTTTCAAACTCCCAAATTTTTAAGGTATATGGTATTCTCAGGTATTTGTCCGTGGGAAAAGGAATATCGTTGATGATCACCTCGATTTTTTCATCGGCATTCGGGTGCGATGGAAAAATCTTTGTGACAGGAGGATAATGTCATCAGCGCCATTCCAAGTAGGAAGACATAACGAAACTTGTGACTTTCCCTTTCTGAAAATACAATATCCCCCCGCCTAAATAAAATTCAAGGGGTAGAGTCCCGCGATAGTTCATAACCTTGGTCGTACACGCGAATTTTTTCTAAACCGGGGCAAGATGCCCTGGTTGATCGTTCCGAGGCTGTCCCAAAAGCCGAACTACTTACTAAAGTTATTTTTTGGACAACTTTGATCAGAATATATATTTTAAACTAGAAAAAAATAGTCGCTCAGCGTCCTCTGCGTAAATGTCTTTTTTATTGGTTCCGGTTTGACCAGGTTGGGTACAATATACTATATTGCCCACTTGAGATCAAGTGAATTGAAAAAAAGTGCGCATAAGCATTGTTTGTTTTTTATTAATTTCTTAATTTTACTAAAATGGAGACGGTTGCTATGCAAAGGACTGTTTTGTTGTTTTTTTTATGCGCTAATTTGGGATTTGCGCAACTGGCCAAGATTCCTTCCTATTACGCAATACATCACCAGCGCTCAAGTGAGTTGCAAAACCTTGTAAGAGAATTGCAACTGGCCGGCGATTTTGACGTAGGCGAAGACGGCCAAGAGCAGATCTCTTTGGCGGTCATCGACCTGAGCGGCAAGCGACCGCGTTTGAGCGGCGTAAATATGGAAAATTTCATCTATCCCGCCTCGGTCTATAAAATGTATGTGGCTGCTGAAGTGCTGAATCAGATAAGCAGAGGAGAGACATTTTTAGAAACAACATTAATCGTCAAGTTCCCTAATGTCGTGGACCATGCAAAAGAAATATTGTCTGACCCTCGTCCCTTGTTGCAGGAAGGGGATACGGTTACGGTCAATTATCTGCTGGATCTGATGATCACGCGCAGCGACAATTCAGCTGCCAACTGTCTCATCGATCTGGCCAGGCGGGAAAACATCAATCGTTTCATGCATGATAACAACTGGCAGGGCAGTGAAGTGACGCGCAAGTTTTTACGGCGCAAGTATGAAGACGCCGGTTACGAGCAAATCAGGGGCTCCGAGACCTGCGCTTTGCACGCCGCTGATTTCATGTATCGCATCTACGCAAATCAGTTAACCAATCCCTGGGTCAGTCAGCAGCTCAAAGTGCTGCTCGGCCGGCAGCTGGATAATACGAAACTGGCTGCCGGACTGCCGGCGGAGGCCATGTTCTACCATAAAACCGGCTGGTTTTCCTATTGGACCCATGACGTCGGCATTGTCGATGACGGCCACAAACGTTATATTGTTGCCTGTTTTTTGCCGCTGGCTGAAGAGGTTGCAATTAAAAAATTCCCGGAATTGGCAGAGCGAATACATGAATTGATGGGGAGATAAACAAAAAAAGGGCGGAGAGCAACTCCGCCCAGTCCTCATCAGATGTTTGCATGTGCAATTTATTTGTTTACTTGGTCGAGAATGCCCTGAATTTCGTCCTGACAACCGCCGCAGCCGGTGCCGGCCAGGGTTGCCTCGCCGACCTCTTCGACGGTTTTCAGACCTTGTTCCTTGATCGCCTTGACAATCTCGCCCCGTGTGACCTGATTGCAATTGCAGATGATTTCATCGTCTGCCATATTCTTTCCTTTCAATAGAGTTTGAAAATTTACCGTTTCAGCTGAAAAAATTTTTGTAGATCTGCATCCGGAAAACACACCATCATCGCTCAACGGATGTTCTATTCATGCATTAAAATACGCCCTGCAATGGAAAAAGTCAAGGCGTACTTGCCGCTTGCACGATGTAATGCGGATTCTGCCTGGCATCAACTTTCTGTGACCGGAAGAATCTTCAGGAGAGTGGATTGTAAAGGATGTTCTTATTGACTGTGAGGATGCGCCAATCAGGCGATTGGCGCTCCCGCAGATTTTTCTACATTTTTCCCTGATCGCGCAACTTGTCGCGCACGAGGTTGGTGATGGTGCGAAAATCCACTTTGCCGCTGCCCATCTTGGGCATATCCGGCAAAACCACAAACTCTTTGGGCAAGGCCATGGTGGGCAGCTCTTTGCCCATTTTTTTCAGCACCTCGCGTTCATTGATGGGACTGGTCACTGCGGCCACAATGCGCGCGCCTTTGAGCGAATCCGGCACCTCGACCACGCAACAGCTGACGCCGTCCGGCACCATCTTTTCCAGGATGCTTTCTGTGCGCACCAATGAAACCATTTCGCCGCCGATTTTGACAAATCTTTTCAATCTGCCCAGATGCCACAAGTAACCGTCTTTATCAAACATGCCCATGTCGCCGGTGTCGTACCACCCGTCCTTGATGCGCAAGGAGGTTTCTTCAATATCGTCAAAATACCCTTTCATGACCAAATCGCCTTTAACCAGAATTTTCCCTTCCTCACCGGTCGGGACCTCCTGGCCCGAGTTGATATCGACGATTCTAACTTGCACACTGGGCAACGGCCGGCCAATGCTGCCTGGCCGATTGTCATACGGCGTATTGACCGTAACACCGGGACTGGTTTCCGTGGCGCCGTAGGCTTCCAAAAGATCAACATTGTGTTTTTCCTTATACCCGTCCCGCAACCAGACCGGCGTTTTGTCTGCGCCCGCCAACATCAGGCGGCAGGTGGCGAAATCTCCCGGTTTCGATTCGCGCAAATAGCCGGCAAAAAAGATGGGCGTGCCGGCAATCAGGGTGGCGCGATGTTCACGAATTAATTGCGGGATTTTTTTATACTCCAACGGATTGGCCACGGTCACATTGGTCATGCCCACAATCAACGGCAACCAAAAATTGGCGTTATGACCGAACACATGAAACAGAGGCAGCACGGACATAAAACGATCGTCTTCGGTCAATTTGAACACCTCAACCAAATCTTTAATGTTGGAGCCCATGTTGCGATGGGTCAATTGCACGCCTTTGGGTTCTTTTTCGCTGCCGCTGGTAAACAGAATCACCAGATTGTCATCCTCGTCGGACGGCGGCAATCCGGCAATGATCAGTTTGGCCGGTAATTTGCTTTTTAACGCGGCCGTGATTTTCGCCTTGAATGAAATCTGCGCCATTAGATCTTCGATGAAAATCATTCCGGGCACCAGTCGGGTGCCCAATTTTTCCAGCAAGGCTCGAGAGGTGATGATCGTGCGAAAGCCGCATTTGTTCTGGGCATATTCACAATTATCCGCAGCGCCGGTGGAATAGTTGATCATCACCGGCACTTTGCCGGCCATAACCGTGGCGGCTGTGGCCAGGATGGACCCGGCTGAAGTCGGCACCATAATGCCGATAAAACCATCTTTGTATTTTTTAATAAAACCGGCAAGAATGAGGGAGGCAATGAGCGCCTTGCTGTAGGTGACGTTGCGCTCAGTGGTGCAGTCTATGATCGCGAGTTTGTTTTTTTTGGATTTGGCTGTTTTGATAAATTCATGATGCAGCAGCATGATTTCTCTCCAATCAAAAATAGTGAATAGAATTCATTTTTCTCTATTTAATGAAAAAAAAGGGAGAAATCAACAATTATTTAAACTTTTCGTAATTTTTCTGGTGATATGAGTCAGAAAAGGGATTCCGGCAATACACGAACAGAATTAAAACCGCAGATGCTTGACCGTCAATCCGTTGTTGATGAGCTCATTGAGCGAATCGATGCCGATATGCAGATGTCGTTCCGTGAACTGCCTGGTCACTTTTTTATCGCTTTCTTCGGTCTTTACGCCCTCCGGCACCATGGGTTGATCCGAAACAAGCAAGAGCGCGCCGGTCGGGATTTGATTATAGAACCCGGTGGTGAAAATTGTAGCGGTTTCCATGTCAATAGCCATGCAGCGGATGCGTCTCAGATAGTTTTTAAAAGCCTCGTCATGTTCCCAAACGCGACGGTTGGTGGTGTAAACGGTTCCGGTCCAGTAATCACAGTGATAATTACGGATGGTGGTGGAAACCGCTTTCTGCAAACTAAAAGCCGGCAAGGCCGGCACTTCGGCCGGGAAATAGTCGTTGGAGGTTCCCTCGCCGCGAATGGCCGCAATGGGCAGGATGAGATCGCCGATGTTATTCTTTCTTTTCAACCCGCCGCACTTGCCGAGAAACAAACAGGCCTTGGGTTCAATGCTGAGCAGCAGATCCATGATGAGTGCGGCGTTTGGGCTGCCGATGCCAAAGTTGATGATGGTGATGCCGTCGGCCGTGGCATTGAGCATGGGTCGATCCTGTCCGGCTATCTCGACGTGATGCCATTCGGCAAACATGCGCACATAATTGCTGAAATTGACCAGCAGAATGTATTTGCCGAAGGCATCCAGGGCTGTCCCGGTATAACGGGGCAGCCAATTGCTCACGATGCGTGTTTTATCGATCATTTGCGTAATTTTTCCAGCCAGGCTAAAATGGCTTCTCTATAAGTTGCATACACTGCGCCGTCAACGGTCCACGTTGCACTGTTGCCGGGATTCAGTCCGTTGGTCGGCGCCAGTTTGTCGAGCATCGATTGGCAGTTGACGTAATCCTGTTTGTAGAACCAGGCCATGGCCAGAGCCAACTGTACATCCTTATAATCCACAGTAGCGTCGCGGTTAAAATACCACGTTGGATTTGCCTGCAGCAGTTTGCTGTGATCGTCAATGGCCTGGCTGTATTTCTTGAGCGCGAGGTAAGTAAAACCCCGGCCTGCTAAAGCGTCCTGATAATTCGCCTGCGTGGCAATGGCCATATCAAAATAGGTGATCGCTTTGCTCAGCGAATCTATCGGCGTGGCCATATAACACCAGCCGAGTCCGCACAAGGCGATGGTGTTGTTCTGACTCTCTTTCAGAATATTGAGGAAATAGGAAATGGCCTGCGAATAATTTTTTTGTGCATAGCCGGCCCAGGCCTGGGTGAACATTTGGTCAACCGTATACAGCGTAGTAAAGCTGAATTCAACCGACGTCGCCGAGCCGTCTTTGGCGCCTGATTCGGCGATATAAAAATATTGCTGACCTGATTTCAGGCCGGTCAGATTGATGGTATGGGCAGTGGTTTGATTGTCGTTGCGGATGGTAAAATCGTGTGTCCCGGCTGTCAGCCCATAACGGACTATCGAAGTGGATGCGATGTCGGTCTGCCAATTGACGCTGGCTGAGGTGGTGGTAATAGTGCTTACCTTGGGCGCCACGGTTATCTGTGGAATTTGTTTCGGCCCTGTCGAGTCAGAACCACAGCCGACTAAAAAAAGAAATGCGAACAAGATTGCTGATTTTTTCATGAATGCCTCTTAGCGCAAAATGACCATTTTTTTTGTCAGCGTCCGGGGACCGGCGCTGATGCGATAGAAATAGAGACCGGCTGCAACGGGAGTTCCCGTTGCGTCAATGCCGTTCCAGTTGATGCGATGAACGCCGGCATTCAAGGCTCCCTGAACCAGTGTGCGTATTTTTTCACCCAGAATATTAAAAATCGTAATTTCCACCTTTTCTCGGTGCGGCAGCTGGAATTGAATAGCTGTAGCCTCTTTACTTGCTGAAAAAGGATTGGGATAATTTTGCGTTAATGCGAATTGCGTTGGAACCTGATTGCTTTCAGCCAGTCGAAAAATGCCCAGGCGGTCACTCTGGGCAACCAACCAATCGCCTTCTTGAACAGTGGGTAATTCCAGCCATCGGCCCTGTTCATCACGACGTTGGATTGCCGGGGCATCGACAGGCATTGCGGTCAATTTGCAGCGAATTTGACCGGGAATCTGCTCCGGAGTGACGGTGTAGCTGTTCTCCAGATCGCTTGCTTTGAGCAAAGCAGGATTCGTTGCGGCATCCGTGCTCAGATTTTTATAAATCACGACAAACTGTTCGTCAGCCGGTGCGCCGGATGAAATGCGGATTTCCAGCAAACCGTCTGCAGAGCACAGTGCGCCGCCCGAATGCGATTTAAGCAAGGCAGCCGAAAAGGAGCGGTCGGCTGAGCCTGTGTTTCCGGCCCAATCCGTACCTGTGGCGATTATTTGAAAAACGCCTGAGGCAGTTAATTTATAGTCACCTTTATAGAGAAAGGTTTTGTCATCCACCGTCGTCATGGTAATGGCGGCGCCGCCTACGGTAACAGCCGGCGCTGCTTTTAACGCTTCACGGCTAAAAATATAAACGTCAATGTATCTGGAGAGTATGGGATTTTGCGCCAGGCCGATGCTCATCACCGGTGCCGTTACGTCCTGTCCCTGGGTGGTAAAACTCCAGGTCACGTCGTCAATGGGCGAGCCTTCTGCGATGCCGTTGGCATTGCCGTCCAGCCCCAGACCGTTCTCATTGGCGATACGAGCAGAGAGCCTGATGGTTACCTCTTCCAGGGGCTGCAGGTCATAAGCGGGCACGATTTGCAGTTGCTTTAAGCTTTCCACATAATAAAGCGTGGCAGCGACGGCGCCGCTTTTGCTGCCTTGTACCGAGATGTTGTCCTGCACCAGCGAGTCTGCCGCCATGCGTTGATTGAAATTGACGGTGATGATGTTGGAACCATAGTACGGAACTTCGCCGGCATTGCTTGCCGGTTGATGACTGAGGACCTGCGGCGGCGCGCCGGTGGAACCGGAGGCGTTGAAATTGAGAAACATGACTTCATTGGTGGTTGCAGTAACGCTATTGATCCAAATCATTTGTACGTTGGCGCTGTTTTTTTGCCGCTGCGGCATTTCCGGCGCTTGCGAATCATACGCATCGTTAGATATGTTCACACCGGGCAGCCAATTTCCTTTACGGTAAATGCTCAGATAAATATCGCCTCCGGCCAAGGCCTGGCTGCGCGACCAATGAAAAGAGTCGATATCATCAGCTGTTTTTTTCGGAGCTTTACGCAAGGCCTCCGTACGCGGTGTTTCACAATAAGCGAGATAAATAAAACCGTTAGCGTCGCAACTCAAATGGGGCCTGAACACGAAACCGTAGATCCCCATAGTGGATGCGGCGATGGGTTTGAGCAACGTGGTGTCGGTCCTGGTAAAACTGGCATACATGATGCGGATGTCGCCCGGGACATAGTTATCCGCATAAGCGATATGCACGCGATCCTGGAAATCAACAAGCAGGTGCACCATGCCGTCATACAGTACGCCGGAATCACCCAGCATCAGGGCGTCGGCCCAGGTTGCATAATCATCGGACCAGATATAGTAGGGATTCAAGGTTCTGGCGTCGAACTGCCCGTCGCTAAAAGCCACATGACAGCGACCGTCCGCATCAAAATCGATGGTCGGGGCGAAACACTGGTGCAGGGTAGAACGACTGATCATAGTTTCGCTCATAAAGCCGGCGCCGTTATCCTGCGACCAGGCATGATAAACATCGCCTACATAGTTGTCGCTGGACAACGCGCTGTTCCACACAATATGCGGATTGTTCAACGTATCCACAGCAACGGCCGCATAGAGCTGGTCCGTATTCGGCAGGGTGACGCTGACCTGTATGGGGGGATTAAAGGTTGCACCATGATCGTCCGAGCGGCTGTAGAAAATTTGATAATTCCCGGCTGCGGACGTTCGGGCATGCCAGCATACATGAAGATGGTCCAATGAATCACAGGCGATGGAGGGCATGCCGCCGTTGAACAGCGTGTTGTCTATTTTTTCCGGGACCGACCAGGTTGCTCCATTATCGGCAGAGTGTTGGTGAAAGATGAAACGGTCTTCGCCGATTTTTTCATGATAGACGAAATGGATGACCTGGTTTTTATCCGTTACCAGCGAACGTCCCAGATAACCGTATGCATGGGATTGTTGCAATGTGGCGATTTTGCTGCCGGCCTGGGTCTGCGTGGTGAAGGTAAAATCAGTGCTGTACACCGGACCGTTCTTTTTTGCGTCCGATGAACCGATGCGATAGTGATAGGTGGTATTGGCCGACAGTCCGGTCAGGGCCACGCGATGTTCCGTGGTCATGGTGCTGTCGACAGCCGTCAGATCATAGCCGGAAACGCCGTATTGCACCAGGCTATTGCTGTATTCATCCGTTTCCCACATAATGGTAACGGAACTGCTGCCCGGAACAGACTCGACAGGACCGGAGGTAATGATCGGCGGATTAACGTCATTAAGCAGGGAGGTCACTTGATAATAAAAACTGTTGGCGCCGGTCATATTGACCGGAGTGAATACGATGTTCTTTACATTTTTCCCAATGGCATGCAACGGCTTGCCGGCTGCGCCCTCCGCATTTAAAGTCAATTGTTCGACAGTGGTGTCGTTGCCGCAGGAAATGATCAGCGGCCATAATTGATCTTTCACCAAACAGGCGGTGTTCAACTGGGCGGTGCTGTCCTGGCCTGAAAAACGAATATATTGTGCGGTAAAGGAGGTCAGTTCCTTGACTTTGGTGCTGACCGGATAGCTGCTGTATTCCGCTGTCGGCGTCACCAACGGCAGGGTGATGTTCTTGTAGCCGTAATAACCCTGCGCATGCAGTTTGTTATTGTCAAGATAATTGGCCACGACAAAATTAGCAAAGATTTCTTCAAAGGATTGGCTGATGCCTTTTTTTAGCAGAGCCGCACGCACGCCGGCAACGCTGTTCTCCGGTTGACGGATTATTTCTCCTATCAGGGTGGGGCCATAATGATCGCCTAAATAATAGGTCCACAAAGCGACCTTTTCATAGTCGATGAGCGTTTCGTCCAGATAATCAAAAGTCAATAAAGAGCGGGCCGGATTGCGCAGATATCTGCTCGGGCTGCGCAGCGAGTAGCCACAGATGACCGAAGCGTATTCGCTGGCCCCTTCGTTTACCCAGGTGCCGCCGCCGGCATCTTCATCCCTATCGGCGCCATAGTGGATGAGATGTTGAAATTCGTGCGCGATGATGGCCAGCGTTCTGCTGCTGCCGGGGTTGCCGGGACTGCAATCAATGTAAAGCAGATCTTTTCGGTTGCTGAAAGCGCCATCGCCCTGATCATTAGGCATGAAATAGCCGGCGGTATACGAGGGGCTTTCGGTCATTTCTTTAATGTCGTAAATAAGGATGTAGACATAACCATCGCCGGTTTTATTGGGCGCTTTGCCAAAAGCATCTTCAACGTTCTGGCGAATGCCTACAGAGGGATTAATCGATCCGGCCGGAGTGCTGACGTCAAAACCCTGGTGAAAAGCCTGTATATGGTCATCGGTGACTTTTTCCGTGTCCCATTCCGTTTTGCCGACAAAGATGTAGGTTTTATCGCCTTTAAAACGACAGATGGCCATGGTTTGATCAAAAGAGTAGGTCTTATAATTATAGGTATAAAACATCAGCGAGTCGCCCACTTCATACAGCGTTGTACTCTGCTTTTGCAGCGTTCGCGCCCATTCCGGATGCAGGGCCTGTGTATTGCGAACCGCCTCTTCGGTATGGGCCAGGATGCGACCGTATCCGCAGGAATAATTGACCTCTTCCAGCATCGTCGAATGCATCACTTCGTTTCCGCATGCTATGGCGGCCGTCAGCAGTGAAGAAATGATAGCAAATTTTTTAATTCTCATAATGCCTCTTGGTGTTTTGGGTTTTATTTGTTCCCCAAGTTCTCAGTTTCATAATATTGAACACAGCCTGTTCGACCAACCGGATTGCGTTTTGCATGGATTCCTGCAGTGATAGGGGACCCGGACAAATCGAAAAAACCGCAGTCACGCCTTGTGTATAGAGAGGACCCAGATCGCCTTTGATATTGCCGGCCAGAGCCACTACCGGTTTATGCAACGGTTGTACGGCTTTTACTATTCCTGATATGGTTTTACCATAAACCGTCTGCTCGTCGATTTGACCTTCGCCGGTGAAGATCAGGTCCGCATCCTGGGCCTGGTCCACGAATCGACTGGCTTCCAATACCAGATCGATGCCCGGCCTGATGCCTGCCCGGGTAAAAGCGATCAGTCCGGCGCCCAATCCTCCGGCAGCGCCGCTGCCGGGAATGTTGCGGATGGTGCGTTGCAGTTTTTCTTCTACCAGCGTAATAAAGTTGGTCAGATTATTTTCCAGCACCGGCAAATGTTCCGGCCTGGCGCCTTTTTGTGGAGCATAGACGTATACTGCGCCTCTTGCGCCTAACAAGGGATTGTCGACATCACAAGCTACCGTGATTTTGGTCTGCGCTAACAGGGGAGATCGTTCGTTCAGATCAACAGCGGCGACTTTATCCAATAAGCGGCCGTTCATATAATCTGTAATAATCCGGCCATTGTGGTCAAAAAACCTGATGCCCAGAGCTTGCGCCAGGCCTGCCCCACAATCCGTAGTTGCGGATCCGCCGATGCCGATAATTATTTTTCGGCAACCCTGGTGCATGGCCTGCAGCAATAATTGACCGACGCCGAAAGTAGTGGTATGCAGCGGATTGCGTTGTTCTTCCTTCAACAGAGTGAGACCCGAGGCAGCTGCCATCTCTAGCACAGCGGTTTCACCGTCGCCTAAAATGCCCCATTGCGCTGCTACCGGTTCGCCCAAAGGACCTATTACGGTACTGGTTTTTAACTGGCCATGGGTGGCTGACACCAACGCGGCGACGGTGCCTTCGCCGCCGTCTGCCAGGGGCAACTTAACAACCGTTGCATCGGGCTGTGCGGCGTGCACAGCGCGGGCCATTGCGTCGCACAACTCTATGGCTGTGGCGCTGCCCTTGAAAGAATCCGGGGCCAGGAGGATTTTACAGCGAACCTGATCGATCCTGATAACCTTAAGGTGATTTAAAAAAATACGGCAAAAAATTCCTGCCGATGATATGCTCGATAACATACAAAATTAACCGAGTTTTAGCAAGTCCTTTTTCGACCGCAAGGTGGGCCGGTTTGGCAGGTTATGGAACAGAAATTTGTTTTTTTGCAAATGGAAATTTTGTACATTGTGAAAAATTGCGAGGCGTACCCTTGATCGAAACGGTTTTTCATAACCAGGAGACCTCATTCCGCTGGTTAGACCTGGTCCTGCCCACCCGTGATGAATTGCAGCAGGTTTCTCTTGAATTCGGTTTGCATGCCACCACCATTCAGGACTGTCTGGATCCGGAGCATTTGCCAAAATATGAAAAGTTGGAGGATAGCACCTTTATCATCTGCCGCGCTTATGATGAAAGTTGCCCGGAGGACAGCGATACCATTCAGGAACTGACCCGCAAGGTGGCCATCATGTACGGCAAAGACTTTGTCATCACCATCCATCGCAAGGATCAGTTATTTCTGCAATCGATCCGCGACCGCTGGCGAACCAATCCCAGTCTGGGCAACAAGACCGTTTTTTTTCTTTTGCATGAGCTGTTTCTGGCCGTCATGCAAAGTTATGAAGCGCCGTTGCATAAGGCGATGCGCACCCTGGATGCCATTGAAAACGAGGTTTTTCATAAACTGGAAAAACAGCATTTGGAAGATCTCTACTATTTAAAACGCAAGGCCAATGTCTTTAAAGAAATGTTCTTTTTATCGCGGGATGTTTTACGCATGATCACCTTCGAGTCCAAACATCATCTGCCTTTTCTCCAGGATTTGCGTGAAAATGCCGATCGTCTCTTTTTCCTCAGCCAGCAGATTTATGAAAACGTCAACAATTTGCTTAATTTGCATATTTCACTTTCCGCACAGCGCACCAACGAGGTCATGCGCATTCTCACCCTTTTTTCGGTTTTTTTTATGCCGATGACTTTTATCGTCGGCGTCTATGGCATGAATTTCGAGCACATGCCGGAATTGGGATGGAAATTTGGTTATTGGATCATCTGGTCCATTATCTTTGCAGTGGCCTTTGCGCTCTATCTATGGTTTCGCAAGCGGGGGTGGTTGCGCTAGCCGGCTTTTGTAAATGGAGCGAAAGCTCTCACTTGAATATTTTTTATGCCGGCTTACGCAAGATGACTGGCACGATTAATCTGCTAGGTGACAAATTGCGAGGATCTTTATGCGCGGCGAACTGTTTGCAGGATTAAAACCGGCGAATACCTTGCAGTATAAAGATATACGCCAGGCCATGCAAAATGGCGATGTGCTGCTCTATGAAGGCTTTAATACCGCATCACGGATCATACGCTGGGCCACCCGGTCCCGTTATTCTCACGCCGGCATTGCCGTGTGGTGGAACCATCGGCTGATGGTCATGGAAGCGGTCGGCAAAGGCGTCTCTGTATCTACGCTTTCCGCCAATGTCCGCCACTATCACGGCCATGTTCACTGGTACGCCACCCGTGAACCGATAGCGGAAAACAAGCGCGACGCCATGATACGTTTCGCGCAGGAAGAGTTGGGCAAGAAATATGCCTTATGGAAGGCGATAACTCTGGGTTTGAGGATTCTCTTTCACTGGAATCAGGATAAACGGGATGCTCTGCGTCGGGAAACCAAGCTGTACTGTTCCTGGTACGTGGCGCAAATCTACAATGCGGCCGGTCTTGATTTGAAAAAAGGGGTCAGTGACCGTTTTATGACGCCCCAGGACATTGCCCGTTCGCCATTGCTGGAACGCAAAGGCGCGTTAAAGATCTTTCGGAAACATTAGGGCATTATCCCAAAAGCGACTTTAGTAGGTAGTACTGGCTTTAGCCAGAAATTTTTGAGGTTGTCCAAAAAGTAACGGAAGCGTGTCATTCCGAACCCGCTTTAGCGG
>CAYLWO010000009.1:0-116656 GCA_964387285.1 uncultured Cytophagia bacterium
GAAATCTCATGGCTGAAACTGTCATTGAAGCAAAACGCCGCACCCATTCCGGTTCAGCGGCGGCAAGAAGAGCACGACGAGCGGATGAGGTGCCGGGTATTTTTTACTACCATGGTCAGGAATCGCAACCTTTCACGGTGAACACCAAAGCGCTCATGGCCCTGGTGCATGTCGAGTCGGCTTTGCTCGACGTTGTTTTTGACGGTAAGGACCGGCAAAAATGCGTTATCCGTGAAATCCAGTGGCACCCCACCAGCCACTTACCCATCCACGTCGATCTTATGGGCGTTTCCATGACCGAAAAGATAACCGTGGAAGTGCCGGTGCGTCTGTTGGGTGTTTCTTATGGCGTTAAAACAGAAAACGGCATCATGCAGCAATTGATGCGTGAAGTTGAAGTGGAGTGTTTGCCCAGCGATATTCCGGATTTCATCGAATTGGACGTCACCGAGTTGAAAATCGGCGATTCTTTGCATCTCTCTGATATCCATGTGGACAAGATCAAGGTAATGGGCGATCTGGGTCGTCCGGTTGTCACCATCAGCATGCTGCGTCTGGTGGAAGAGACCCCGGTGGCAGCGGCCGAAGCGGCGCCTGCGGAACCGGAATTGATCGGCAAGAAACCTGAGGCTGAAGAAGCGGAAGAGTGAGCGATCGCAATCCGGCAACGCCGAACCGCTTTTTGATCGTCGGCCTGGGCAATCCCGGTCGACGGTATGAGAAAACGCGCCACAATCTCGGTTTTTTAGCGCTGGATCGGATGGCGGAAAAAGCGGGTTGTTCTTTTAAATCGGATAAAAGCAACGCCGAATTGGCCATAACCATCTGGCAGCAACAACCGTTGCTGCTGGCAAAACCGCAGACCTTTATGAATCTGAGCGGCCAGGCGGTGGCGGCGTTGATCTCGTATTATAAAATCGATCTGGATCATCTGCTGGTGATTCTCGATGATAACGATTTGGCCCTGGGTCGAATCCGCTTGCGGCCGCAGGGCAGCGCCGGCGGTCACAAAGGATTGCAATCCATTATCGAGCATCTGGGAACCGGCGATTTCAGCAGGTTGCGCATCGGCATCCGCAGCGACGATCAGCAGAAAGAACTGGTCGATTTTGTTTTGGCGAAATTTGCCAAAAGCGAGTGGCCCATCGTGGATGAGGCGCTCGACAGGTGTCTGCAGGCTGTTGCCTGTTTTATGCAGAGCGGCATGGCCGCCGCTATGAATCAATTCAATCACAATGCATCCTGACGCATAGAATCATCAAGGAGGATTTATCTTGCGTACCTACGAAACCATCATCGTGATCGACTCTCTTCTCAAGCCGGAAGAAATCGACAGCATCATTACCAAATATGAACGGTTTATTTCCGCCAACGGCGGCAAAGTGGACTCTTTGGATCGTTGGGGCAAACGCCGCCTGGCGTATGAAATCAACAAGCGGCAGTACGGATTTTACGTCCTGATCCGTTTCCAGGGTCCATCGGCCATGATCAAACAACTGGATCGTGAATATCGGCTCAACGAATCGTTGTTGCGCACCAAAGTTATTAAATTGGATGAAAAAGCCCTGTCGTCGCTGTCCGCGCGCGCCGTACAGTCTACGAACGTGGAAACCATACCGGTGTTGGCCGAAACGGCGCCGGAACCGGCTGCGGTTGTTGAACCGCCGGCGGCTGCTGTCTAGTTTGTACTAATCCATTGTTCTTTAACAATATTTCACGTATTGCGTGTTAGCATAAAAGATACGTTTTGCCGCGCAAAATGTATTCGGAGAATCGGTATGTCTGATTTAAAAATGCCTGACATCAATAATGTCTTGATCGCGGGGAATCTGACCTCGGATCCCATATTTCGCAGAACATCCAACGGCACGGCCGTTGTCAATTTTTATATCGCTTCAAATCGTAAATATCGCGATAATTCCGGCATCTGGCGTGAGAATATTTGTTACGTAGGCGTCGTCGCCTGGCATCGTCTGGCCGAGGCTTGTAATGAAATTCTCAAAAAAAATCATTCTGTTTTGATTGACGGCGAGATGCAGAGCCGCAACTGGCACAACGAAGACGGTTCGACCCGGAATGTGGTGGAAATCCGCGCTCGTCGCGTCCAGTTTCTGGATCGCAAAACCGAGCAGGACGTTGAAGAGCTGGCGGCAGGGCTGGAACAGGCGGAAAAGCCGGCGGCCGCCGAGACGCCCGCCGCACCGGCGGTAAATCAGGAAACCGCTCCTGCAACCGCCGCTGCCCCGGAGACGCCGCAACCGGAAGCGGTGCAGACGGAAGAGCCCAAACCGACACAGGTCGAATTGCTCAAGATCGAACCTACGGATTTCGATTTTGGTTATCAGGATTTGAAATTATAGTATTCTTTTAAACATTAAAAGGAGCCGTTATGTTGAAGAAAAAAAGAATCTGTCGATTTTGCGAAGAAAAAATCGATCACATTGATTATAAAGATGATAAAAAATTGATGCGCTTTACCACCGAACAGGGCAAAATCATTCCGCGCCGCACCTCAGGCACCTGCGCAAAGCATCAACGTCTGCTGGTGAACGCCATCAAAATCGCCCGTGAACTGGCATTAATCCCCTACGTTTCGGATTTGACCAAATAACTCAGGAAGCACACGATGAAAATCATATTGAAAAAAGAAATTCATAAACTGGGACAACCCGGCGACGTCGTTGAAGTTAAAAATGGGTACGCCAGAAACTATTTGATCCCCCAGGGCATGGCCATTCTCGCCACAGACAGCAATATGCGCATCTATCAGCAGGATTTGAAAGCGCAAGCTCAAAAAGCGGTCAAAGGTCAGCAAGAAGCACAGGAATTCGCCGAAAAACTCGCTCAGGTTTCCGTGACCGCCGCGGTTCAGGTGGGCGAGGAAGAAAAACTGTTCGGCTCGGTCACCAGCCAGAACATCGCCGACTTGCTTAAAGAGATCGGCTACGACATCGATCGTAGAAAAATTTTATTGGACGAACCCATCAAGGCGTTGGGCGTCTATGACGTACCGGTCAAACTCCACCCTGAGGTCACCACGCACATCAAGGTCTGGGTAGTGAAAGAATAGGTCGACCCGGATCGGGTTATGAACTGGTTCTATCTATTGCTGTTCGCTCATCTCTTGGGGGATTTTCCGCTTCAAAGCGATTTTGTTTTTCGTAAAAAACAAAAATCCATGATGGGGGTATTGCTGCATGTCGCCATTTTTGCGGCAGCGGCCCTCGTCATTTTCATACCGTTCCTCGGTTACTGGCCGGTGTGGGTGGCCATCTTGTTGCTGTCGTTGTTCCATGTTGCCCTGGATCAATTCAAACTGACCATAGCCAACAGCAGCGCCAGTGACCGATTCCTCTATTTCATCGTCGATCAAATTCTGCATTTTCTGTCCCTCTGGCTGGCCGGCGTCTGGCTGTCGAAAATGTTGCTCCACATACCGGCGCCGTCTCTGTATCAGGACACTCGGTTGCTGATCATCATCAACAGCCTTGTCATCGCCGGCTTTGCCGGATCGCTGCTGCTGTTTTATATGGAAAAGATGGTATTGCATCGTTCCGGTCAAGATCAAAATCTGCTCTTCCCAAAACAAAAAGAACGCAGCCCGGGCATCATGCTGCGTATTGTGGTCACTGCCGGCCTGATTACCGGCGGTTGGTACAACCTGGCCCTTCTGCTTATCCCCTTGTGCGTGTTTCGTCATCCTATGTGGTACAACCACCAAAAGCCCATGTACCTGCAGGAACTGCTGGCCAACCTGGCCGTATGTCTGGCCTGTGCGGCGTGGGTGTGGTTGTCATGACTAACAGAGGACCAGTAATATTTTATTGATATGGTGCTTGTAGAGAGTATGGAGTGCCGGCTAAAGCCGGCACTGCCTGCAAGGCTTTATTTTTTGAATGCCTCGAGGTTGCCGCTTACGCACAAATCGCCTCATCTCGTTTTTTCTGCCACCTATCTTTGCAGAAAGAACCGCTTGTCTATAAAGGCCGCTGCACATTCGCTTCGTCGGCTGTATATCCACTGATAGATCACATTGGCGCGATCCAGCACTTGCCACTCAGCCCCTTCCATCAACTCTATGGGGACAACCTCGCCCTTGCGCTCGATCAAATTCCCCTGCAGAAAAATAAAGGTGTTGGGCCACTCGCCTTTTTCCCGAACCAATAAACCATGCTGCAGAAAAATTTTTTGGAACTTTTGCCTTTTGACAAAGGCCTGGTAACGGCGTTGCATGTCGCGATAATGCGCCGCTTTTTCAAATTCCTGGTTTTGCGCATGGGTTTGTATTTTTTTATTTATAAACTCGGTAAAAGAGTCGTCGGTTGCCTGCAAAGAACGGATGGCCTGTTCCATGCTGACAAGATAGTGGTCCGAATTTATATGGCGGCATGGACCTGAGCATTTGCCGATTTCCCATTGCATGCACCCGCCTTCGCTGATGGCGCAACAGGTGCGCAGCTGAAACCGCTCCTGAATGAGATCAGCCATATCCTGCGCATAAAAGCTGTTGCGAAAAGGGCCCAGGATGCGTGTGAATCGCTCTCGTTGCGCTGCATCGATCACCACCAGCCGGGGAAAAACGTCCTCACTGATTGCAAGATAAGCGTATTCGAGAAAATCTTTTTGCCGCACATTAGCCATGGGCCAATACTTTTTGATCAAGAAATCTTCGAGCAGCAGTGCATACAATTCCGAACCGGTTTCGCGCCAGCTGACGTCCGCAACATGGTGAACGCGCCGATAATTCCGCTCCGTCCATCCCGCTTTCATGGCTGCGCTGTGCTGCAGCAGCCGTTTACGAATGTTGATGGATTTGCCCACATAAAGGACATGGCCCTCGCCATCTTTCAGTAAATAGACGCCGGGGGTTTGCGGAGCGTTACAAATTTTGTTGGAAAAATTATCCTGCATAGTTAATTCTTCATCTCGATCAGACTAAGAAAACAGATCAAATAACAATAGAGCATCCATTTAATTATTTATTGCTTGCCGGAAAAAACATGATGGCATCTTCACAAAAATCTTTTGTATTAATCCGCTTATCCTGAGCTATATTATTTTACTTATCTTTCAACAATATTGCGAATCAGAATAGAACAACGGAATAATTACCGGATAGGTGTCCTGGTCCGACCCGCTTTGATAATATTTAAGATGTTTTGACATTTCAATTTAAGCTTTTTATCGCGTATCATAGGAATCATATCCTGAAGTTGCACTTCCAATTTGATAAATAGTAACAAGGTGAAGGCGGGCTTATTGACAAAATGGCTTGTTGGATTATCCAGAAGAGTTCTAATGGCCTCTTCGGCGGAATAATTTTCTATTATGCTATTCGAATTTTGCATGGCTTCTTTGGAAGGAATAAAATTCTCGAACCTCTTGACTAATTGTACCAGATTTGTTTCATCATACTGAGAGAGTAGATTCGCCAACTTTTTTGCTTCTTTTTCATTGTCCTTTTGCAATAAATTCATATTCAATGAAATTTTAAAAATTGACATTTTGGAACACTCTGCGAGCATTCTTTTCGATAAAAAATATATGGGATTATACAACGAACTTTTTTTGAGGTTGACAAGAATTTTGGGGATAACTATTAACTCGTTTTCATCGTAAAACTGCTCACAGCACGTGTTATAGTCATTTTCACTGAGTGCATCTCGCAGCCAGGTAGGATGTTCTCCATGAGCCCCAACATGAAAAATTGTCTTGTCAAGAAGTTTGTTTTCTACTATCAGCTCCATCTCCTTTTTTAATGCCGGACTTATTTTTCGCGCATCAATTACAATAAAAGCCGAGAATTCCATCATTGATTTAACGACTTGAAGCCATTGCTCAGATTCCTCGGTACGAAAATTTTCCAAAAAAACCCACTGATGATTTAGTCTATCTATCGTTGATACATTTTTAATTTGATTGAGATCCAGAAGGTAAGCGATTCGTAATAAGGTTGCCTTTTTCATTTTCTTGAGCAACTTTAAACTCTCCGGAGAGGAAACAGCTAAGAATAAAATGAGTGGGGGTGAAGTAAATTGAAGATATTGAAACAAAATGTGTAAATAGGTAAAGATGGCGAGAAATAGAAAAAAGCTAGTTTTGAAAACCAAAAAGCTGGTGAAATAAAATATTCCCCAAAAATGATACAACTTTACCACCTGAAAGGAAAATATAGTGTAAATTGAAAAATTTCTAGATTTTTCCCAGAATCGATAGCGCTTGATATTTTCCAATCCAAAGACACGATACGACGCAATAAACCTGATTACATTCCAAATAAAAACTACAATCATGAGTAAAAGAAAAACTGATTTCGTAGCCTGATCAACATATCCCCAGAAGGTCGGGTATTTAAAAATGCTTGAAAGACCTTTATAACATCCATAAATAAAAAGGATGGTAAACCCTTCTTGCATAACAGCTATATAATAATATCGGAAAGCAGTCAGGTCAGATCCGTCCCTCTCAATATGTTGCTGGAGACTCGCAGAATATTGTGAAAAATCCTCAGAGAATTCCATTTGCAACATGCAGCTATAGCTCTTCGCTATATTCCTAAACATGGACAATATCAAGATATTCAGAAATGCAAACCAGGTACTGAAAACAAAAAAAGGATAGATAAGAAAAAAAATCCAGGATAGACAAAAAGGATAGCTGAAAATGTTGACTTTTCTATTTGGAAAATATTGCATATGCACACAAAACATGTGCAACCAATATTCAAAATATAAGAATAGAATTTTATCAACACCCCAATCCATAAAGGCTGTATACTCACAATTTGCACATATGGAAAATTTGTAATGATGGCTATCAGTGTAAAAAATATAGACTATTTTAGCTAATGTAAAGGATTTTAATCAAGGGAAAGCGGATTGTGTAGATCATTTTCCAGCAGTCTGAGAATTTGTCAACAGCGCCACAAATGAAGGTCAGAAATCAAATATAATCAAACTTCGTTTACAGCGATGCCTTTTACAATCATATCGGCAATATTTTCATTACTGTTGTCAGACTGGTTATATACGGCTGTTGGCGCAATTTTCAAATTACGGATGACCATTTCTGCAAAAACATCTCGAACCGTCATCACCATCGTATTCCCTGATTCCAACAGCGGGACAAGCTCTGGCAACCATCCCTTATCGTCCAATTCCAACTTGCCTACCTCATCGACGATGACCAAATGATTACGAGCCGCCCGAGCATCCGCTAAAGCGCACCGGCCAAGATGCAATCCCTGCGGAAAAATTTGAAAACGGCCGATTTTTTCATAAGCTTCATCGCCGGTCGATCGTAAAAACGGTTCCCTGCTTCCGCTTTCAATGTCTACCACATCATATCCAACCGTCTCGCCTTGTTCCACTATTCTGGGAGAATAAATTCCTGCCACAGGAATATTCGCTGCAGCTGCCATTTTTAAAATTTGCTGCACACAGGCTGTTTTCCCCTGACCGATGGCGCCGGTAATGATAAAGACCTGACCGCGGTTTGATTTTTTTATTTCAGCCAAACGATTTTCTATGGATGATATGAGATTATAAAGAACCAGCACCGGATTTTTCAGCAATGTTTTTGCGTCCGGCAGGTCCGCAATGACCGACGGCAGGCCGGCCAGAGAAAGGTCCAAGGCGGCAGCCAGCTGCTTGAAAGCGCCTTTTTTAAAAAACGCCCTGATTTTGGGATGATACAATTCCGTGCCCAGCACCGCCAGGCCCAGCACAATGACCGCCGCTCTGAAATTCATCTGTAGTCCGATCAGCAAAGCCTGCATGGGACCGGCATTGTACGAAAAAAGCCATGCGGTCAACATGGTGATCAGCACAAAGTAAATCCAGAATTTCGGTTTGGCCAATTGCCGCCAGGCGCGCCGATAGCGAAAGGCCCAAACCATTACCAATACGATGATAGATGGGACCCATATTGTCCAGTCATAACGGTAGAGTAGAAACAAAGCGGCCAGCAGCAACAACACATCCATCAGCAACCAGGCAAGCGAGTAACGAATAGCGATCAGATTATTTTGTGCAGTAGGAAGATGGGCATAGCGGTTGCCGCCGATCCCGGATGCTCGTTCCTGTTTCTGCAGCGCCCGGCCCATGCGCATGCCGACCACGGCTGCGGCTGCGCCTAAAACGGCATGAACGACCAACAGCAGCAAGACAGGCAACCAGGTGATGTCGCTTTGCACGCTGAATTGCTTTTGAGCAATTCGTATCAGGTTTTCGTAAAGCGTGACAATGTTGAAACCGTAGAACAGGATAAAGTTGGCGATTTTATGCAGCAGATTCCACGACATGGCCAATACGCCGCCGACCAGATACCCGGCTATGGAGCGACCGAAAAGCCGTACCGCACATTCCAATAAAACAGCCTCAGCCATAATGGCAATCATGGGACCAAAGATCACCGCGCTGGGTGAAAGCGTTTTCATGATGGCCGTCAAAAATCCGGCACGCCAGATCAAACCTTTTTCGGTCCACACGTGACTAACCGAAATCAGAATCAAGAGTCCGATTCCGGTCAGAATATTTCCACTGAAAGGGATGCGTAAATTGTGCAAAAAGCTGCCCAGGACGATTTCAGAGGCTGCCCATAGGGTCGCTAGAATGGACGCTTTGATCCAGCGTTCGTCCAGGCCAGGGTGCGGTTTCATGTGCGGGGAAACTTTAACAGCCCTCTTTTTTCTTTTTACCGGTCGGCCTTGGAACCGCTCCGGAACCTGACGGCAAAGACAGCGCGGGCATACTGGGTTTGGCGATGGCGGTTTCGCCTGTACCGGATTGCGGCGTGCCGCCGAAATATTTACTCACCTCTTTGATTTTGTCAAACTGCACGAGCTGTTCGGCTGTGGCATTGGCCGGGATTTGTGGAAATAAAATTTTATCTTTCCATTCATCCAGTCCGCCGAACAACATGTACACCGATTTATATCCTTTGGCTTTCAGCAGGAACCAGGCCTGCGCGGAATGAATGCCGCCCTCAGAGTAGAGCACCAGTTTTTCGTTTCGCTGCAAATCAGCAACGGTCAGCTGAGCCAAAGGAATATTTTCAGAACCCGGAATAGTGTAAATGCTGAATTCACTTTCCGTTCGCAAATCGATGAGGCGATAATCTGCTTTGCCCTGGATAATCCAATCAGCCAGTTCTTCGACTGAAACATGATCAACCTGTTTCTCCACGATCAAGGCCATTTCCTGCGCGTTGATGCTGGTGCTGGCGCCGCCATAGGGATTGCCGGCGAAAAGCGCGATAAAGCCGAGAAAAAACAAAAGAGCGGCCAGTTTTTGGTGCAACGTCCATGCGTTTATGCGATCAAGCAGTTTCATTTTTCGCTCTCCTGATTTTTCTCCGCCATCTTCTTCTCACCCCATCCGGCTGCCGCAAAGGCCCCGATGGCCATGACCGAAACCAGAAACACCACCAGGCCGTAGGGCAGATGCAGCAACTGCGCTAAAGTGATCTGTCCCATAGCCGAGGTGGTATAAAATGCTTCCACCCAATGAAACACCTCGCCGAAAAAGAAAATACCCGCAACAAAACCGAGCAGGTAAACCCAGGCGTCATAGCGTCCGGTAGCAGCGGATACGCAGGAAGTGCCCGGGCAATAGCCGCCGATGACAAAACCGACGCCCAATATCAAACCGCCCACGATTTGCGGCCATAAAAAGGTCGGCGTGAGATAAACCAGGGACAGATCGACCAAGCCGAGCACCGACAAAAAATAAATGCCCACCATGGCGGTGACGATGGCTGTGAACATGACTTTTAATACCGCCATGTCGGTAAAATAAAACTGGGCCGCCAGTTTGCGTCCGCTGCCGAAACCGGCCCGCTCCAGAAAAAAACCAAAACCGATCCCGATAAAGACCGCCACGATCAGGCTGACTTCATCGTTGAATAATCCATATTTAAAAAAGGGTGCGTTCATCGCCATTGTCTCCTGAAAAAATAGGCCACTGCATAGCCGCCGGCAAAAACCGACATCATAAAAGCCCAACTGCCCAGATTCAGCAACGCGCCGCCGGTCAACGCCTGACCACTGGTGCAACCTCGGGCCAGCTTGGCGCCGATGGCCATCAACCCGCCGCCGATAAAGGCAAAGACCAGACGGTTGAGATTGCTGATTCTCGGCCCCTTCTCGATCATGCCTTTATTGCGATGCGCCAGTTTCCCGGAAATAAAACCGCCAATGAGAACGCCGATCACTTCAAACACCAACCAGTCTTTGAGCGGATTGGTTCCGGGCGTCAGATATTCGGCATAAAAATGATTCGCAGCCGCTCGCTCCGGAGCTGCCTGCTGCACGACATAGGCCACTGCCGAAGAAAACGCTCCCGAAGCACCCAGTCCGCGTCCCATAATGACGAATGAGGCCAACAGCACCAGGCCAAGACCAATGCCGGACAGATAAGGATTCCAATAAGGCTGCGGAGTCCAAACCTTGTTGATTTCATTTTCACCATCGTTTTGCAGAGGTGAACTCATATTTACTCCCTCCAAATTTTAGCAACGAGAACAGCGATTTCAGAACACTGCGAAGGTTCCCAACCTTCGCAAGGTTGTTTTTTGGGAGCACCTATCGCTCAATTCAGCAAATAGTGTGCATTCACATAATGGCTTATTTGCCCCGCCTGCACCAGCACAAAGCGTAAAATCAAACCGCCGACAATAACCAGAATCGGCGCCACAGCGGTGTGCGCTATCTTGTGCTGTACGGCCAGGTTCTGAATGAGTAACGGAACCAAAATACCCAGGATGATGACAAAGACCCAAAAGACGGCGGCAAAAGGACCGGTCAACAGCAGTTGCGCCGCTTGCACCTGTACTTCTGTTGAACTGAGCAAGCCGATGAAAAAGAGCGCGATTACGGCCAACTCGATGGTGAGAAACATATTATCCGCTCTGGCCAGCATTTCGCTCTCCTGCCGATCCTGGGCGATCATATGCACAAAAGCGCAGGCCGTCGACAGGCCCGACGTGAGAAACAGGATGCCGAGGATCGCGCTGTTCCATAACGGTCTGGCGCCAAGCGCACTGAGCAAAATTCCGGTATAAATGCCGAGCAATATCCCCAACAGCAAATTCACTCTGCCGATCCACAGGCTGATGCTTTTTTGCTCCAAGAGTTTTTTCGACCAGGTGCTCAGGACCGGAAGCCGATTTGCCATGAAATCCGGAATGCGCAAAAGTAAAGTCAACGCCAGCACCGGATAGACCAGCACCAGGATCCACGCGCCCCAGGACATGGGCGATTTGATTTCAAAAGTCGTGTATAAACGCCATACATACAGTTTGTGCTCCAGGTCCAGGAACAGCGCCAGCATGCCCAGGCTGAGCAGCACCAGAGCGATCAGCGGAATTTGATAACAGATGCATTTATGGTTCTTCTCCCGGCCTTTGAGCAAAAACCAGCCGGACAGGATCATCATGCCGGCCACCAGCCCGCCCAAAAACAGATAAACCGGAATTTCCCAACCCCACACATGCACAAAAGGGTCGATCAGTTCGTTATGTCGTGTTGTCGTTAATTCGTTCATCGTGACCTCTTGCCCTGTTAGATCAAATAAAAAATCTGCGGTTTGGTTCCGGCTTCAGGCGCCAGTGCATGAAATTTTCGCGATGCCAACAATTTGCTCACCCGGCTGTTGGCGTCTTCCACGTCGCCGAAATACATGCAATGGGTCGGACAGACGGAAACGCAGGCCGGATCCAGCCCTTTTTCCACGCGATGGTTGCAGAACGTGCACTTGTCGGCATAGCCTTGCGGATGGATGAACCGGGCGTCATAGGGACACGAGGCCAAACAGGCTTTGCAGCCGATGCACAGGTCGTGATGCACGAGGATCACGCCGCCGAGCGTGTGCATATGACTGGCGCCGGTTGGGCAGCAATACACACAGGGCGGATAGTCGCAATGATTGCAGCGCTCAGAGCGGATTTCCAATTGCAGAGAGGGAAATTTACCCTTGCTTTCGGTGCTGATCCAATCGCGATTGAAGCCTTCGGGTACGTTGTTTTCCGTTTTGCACGCAACCACGCAGTCCATGCAGCCGACGCATTTGGTCGTATCGATCACCATTACGAATCGTGCCATATCAAGCCTCCAGCTCCAGGGTGACAAAATTCACATTCATCGCCGTGCCGCCCATCAGCGGGTCCACCTGATAGCGGGTGATCAGCTGAGCATCGCTGGCGCCTTTTTGATATGCAAATTTCAACATTTTTGAATTATGACCAAAACCATGCACAATATACACACAATCGGTGCGTATGCGTTCCGTCGCCTTAACCTTGATCTTGTTGCTGATAACGCCATCCTGGTTTTTCAAGCGGATATAGTCGCCGCTTTTTATGCCGTAACGCGCAGCGATATCCTGGTTGATCCAAACCTCATTTTCCGGCGCCATGTCCATCAAAATACGATTGGATTGCGTGCGGCTGAAGGTATGCACCGGCGTACGACCGGACAACAATCTGAAAGCTCCTGGCGGCGGTTGCGGCGGTCGTTGATACTTTGGCACTGCATCAAATCCTGCCTGCGCCAGAGGCAGAGAATAAAATTCGATTTTACCTGAAGGTGTTGGAAAAACATCCGGCACCCCTTCGGAAAAATAGATGGGCTGCTTTTCTCCGAGAGCAATGCCGTCTTTTTTCATTTGGCTAAAACTCAATCCGGCCGCTGTCAGTCGGTGCTCCAGATACTCTTCAATGTTTTTCCAGGGATAATAACGACCCAGATCCAGTTTTTCAGCCAATTGTTTTGCGATCCACCAATTGGGTTGCTGGTCATGAGGTGCAGCCACCACGGGTTGACGCAAGGCCACAAAGGGCTCACGAAACCATTCGACATTCAGATCGTCGTATCTTTCCAGATACACCGATTCCGGCAACACCACGTCTGCCCAGCCGGCTATCTCGGATGGGATCACATCGACGACCACCATGAGATCCAGATTCTGTATTGCCATAATGGTTTCGGCTTCGTTGGGCAGCGCGTGAATGAGATTGGTAGCATACACCATCCAGCCTTTGATGGGATAAGGTTTCCCGGTGATGGTAGCTTGGCGTATGCCGGTGGTGATGGCTTCATGGGCAAACGGGTATTTTTTATCAGGATTGTCCGCTTTGGGTTTGTCCGAATGCGGATATTCCGGGTAGGGATAGGCAGGCACATCCATGCTCACCGGGTAATAGAATCCGCCTTTGACGCCCCAATTGCCCATCAACGCATTCAACAGAGCGTTGGCCCGTGAGCGTTGTGCATCATCGCCGTACCAGTTGCTGCGTCTGCCGGGGTGAATCAGGGTGGCGGGCTGGTAGCGCGCCATTTCCCTGGCTGTGGCGCGAATCAATTCCGGTTCAATACCGGTCTCCGGGTAGGCCCACTCCGGTGTACAGGGTAGAATTTCATTTTTAAAATTTTCAAAGCCAAAAGCGTATTTATCTACGTACTCTTTGTTGTACAGGTTTTCCGTAACCAGAACATGCATCCACGCCAGCATCAAGGCCAGGTCCGTGCCGGGTTTGATGGGCAGGTAGTATTTCGCTTTGCCGGCAGCTACAGAAAACCGCGGATCCACTACAATGATGCTCGCTTTGCTGGCCATGGCTTCGCTGAATTCCTGCACCTGGGAATTGTGCATGTTTTCACCCAGATGAGAGCCGATCAAGACCAGACACTGGGCGTTTTTGATATCAGTTCTTTCCGGGGAGCTGATATCCTCGCCAAAGGTCAAACGATAGCCCACGTCGCGCGGTCCGCGACATTGCGCGAAAGAGGGCGCCGCGAAATTGACAGCGCCATAAGCTTTAAGCGTATGTTTCAGAAAATTTCCGCCAATGCCGTGGCTGAACAGAGCCATGGCTTCCGGTCCATGCTCGGCTTTGATCTTTTTCATCTTGTCGGCTATATAGCCCAGCGCCTCATCCCAGGTTACGGCCACCCACTGTTCTTCGCCGCGCACGGCTTTGCGCAGCAGGGGCGAACGCAACCGGTCCGGATCGTAATGGCTGCCGATGCCGCCGGTGCCGCGGGGACAGAGCCGGCCGCGACTCAACGGGTCTTTAGGATTGCCTTCGACTTTCCAGAGCCGGCCGTCCTGCACATAGGCGAGGGCGCCGCACTTCCAGAAACAGATGTCGCAAAAAGTCGGGATGATTTGCAGACCTTTTTGTCGTTCGCTGCCGGACTGCAATCTCTCTGCACCAGTCAGGGCGCTGCCGGCGGCAGCGGTCAGAGCGGCGGAAGCGCCGCTGATTTTCAAAAATTTTCGTCTTGAAATGGCATCCATGTTTTTTCGTGGCCCTGGTTATGTTTTCCGAAAAGCGGTATGTTTGATAAAAAAATAGACATATACAAAAATATTAACAAGAGAAAAGTGACTAAAATTCAACAGGGAACTGCGAAATAACGTTTGCGGCGATAAGCAGGCGGCGTCGACAGCATGATCAGAATCACTGCAAATTCGTGGTCAATCGGATGATTTGCTCATAGTCTTTTTTATCATTCATATTGAAGAACAGTTCCTGACGGTAAAAAGGCAATCCGACGGGATCAATGATTTTCGTGGCGACGCCGGCCAACAATCCATGAACAGAAAAGCGCTTGCGTGTGTCGGCAGGTAGCGTGAGCATTTTTTCAATTTGCGGCAAGACCTGTTTACAGTACAATCCCGCCAACGGTTGTACAAAACCGGCAACGCGGACAACCGTTATCGGCGCAGCACCGGCCTGAGCGATGATGTACTCGATCATCTCCTGATTCATTAACGGCATGTCGCAGGAAATAATAAAATTCTTTTCATTGGAGGAATGCAACAAACCGGCATGGATGCCGGCAAGAGGACCGGTGTTTGAATATACGTCACGCACTATCGGAAGCGTACATCTGAACTCCTCTGCATCCATCCCGATGCAGACCATGTTTTCCTTGCACACCAGACGGAGCAAATGCACAGTTATTTCCAGAACGGTCTTGTCGCCGATCATCAATTCGGACTTGTCTTTGCCCATACGCGAACTTTTTCCGCCGGCGAGTATGATGCCGGTTATGTCGTGATGCATATTTGACCTCTTGTCACTCCGGTCACTTTCTATCATTATATTCATTTCTGATTGATTTCACAAGAATTTTTTAGTCTGTATCAGAATTGTCGCCAAAATAGCATGCGTCCGGTTAGATTGTTTACAATTCATTGACAATCAAAACATAACCTGCTCATATTGCAATACGGGCATCTGCAACCTTGCAAAATTCAATCATAGCTATATCTTGTTTTAACAGTGATCTAAAATATAAAAAAATTACGCTCTGCCAATTTTACTGCAAATTGCATGAGATCAGCTTGTTTATTTTATTGCACACCCATTTCTTAATAATTAGAAATATGCAAGATAGCAACGGTGATTTTTCCTGGCATAAATATTGTTTAGGGTCAAAGTGAGAAATCCTGCTGTCAGGTAGTCCCACTTGATAAGGGAGGTTCCGTATGTCTTGTCCATCTCGCTCCTTCTTCAGCCTCAAAATAAAGCAGTATGCAAAAAATTACAGCCTGAAGGCTCTGGCCCTCGCCGCATTAGCGTATCTGCCGGTTCTGAGAGCTTTGGATCTCTACGAACATCTGGCCACATTGGACGCGCCGCCCATGCGCACCTATGCCCATTACAGTGAATGCGTAATGCCCCCGTCTGTAGCCGGCTATGGCGCCGTGTTTCGTGCCGCTTTATCCGTAGCCGAATGGATCACAATGCCGGACCTCTTATCTGCTTCTTGTCACGATATCCACCTTCCATCGGACGGATTTCAACTGAACACAACGCTGGTATGCGACGCGACTCTGATGGAAACTCTTGCAGCAAATTTTCATCAGGCAACTGGCGCTGTTGTGGCGACAGGTCATGCTGAGGTCCTTGTGGTCGACAAAGACCCGGTGGTTATAAAAAAAGTCATGCCCGTTTATCCAGATTTGGCGCGCCGGTCCGGGCTGGAGGGCACGGTGTTGGCAAAGGTATGGGTGAATACAGAAGGCCATGTTAAGCAAGCGATCATCATTCAGTGCTCTTCGAAAATTTTCGAGCAACCGGTACTGGATGCGGTCAAGCAATGGACTTTTACACCGGCCTATATGAACAATCAGCCGATTTCGCAATGGGTAAAAATTCCGATCAACTTTAGATTGGGTACTGCTCCTAATCCGTGCTTTGAACGATATCATAGTTCACAAATGGACGAACCTGTCCAACGAGGTGTATCACGTCAAGAATGCCCATCGCCACAAACGCATACGGCGCCGTTGAATTAAAGCAGGTTGCTCAAAAATATACTTTATCTGGGTGAATAAAGAAGGTAAAATCAAAGATGTGGTCGTGCTAAAATCTTTATCGGAGATTTTTAGTCAGGCAGTTCCAAACGCTGCCAAACAGCGCCTATAAAAATGATGGTGGATATCTTGGACGAATGGAGCCTGGCCAAAATCGACCGGATCTGTCTTGCTCCATTTAAAGAGTTCGATAAAGAATTGATTGCAAAATGCAATTCAATCTAAATTTATTTTTGATAGTGCGTTACGTCAAAAGTCGCTTACGCACTTTTAAACATCTTGCGAAATGCACGATATTGGAAGGGAAAATGGAAGAGCAAAGAAAAGCTAAACTTTTAAAAATCTATTTCTTGAGGCGAGCAAATATTTATGGCATGAGGTTTGTATTGTTTCCGCGGATAATTCTTTTTGGGTGTGGGTGTAAAAATCAAGGAGTTCATCATGGCCGTTCGCGCCATGACCATAGACAATCTGGATATCGCCATTTTGGATGCTCGCGGCTCCTTTACCGGCGGCGATGAAACCGATGAACTCAAATACGCCGCCACAGATCTTTTTGAACAGGGCAATCGCAAGTTGATCATTGATCTGGCAGGGGCGCACTATTTCAACAGTCTGGGCATTGGTGTTTTGATTAACCTGCATGCCAAATACACTCGTGAGCATGGGCAGATAAAACTCTGCAACATGGGCAAGAATGTGGAAAATGTGTTTGTCATTACCAAATTAATCAGTATTTTTGACGTTGCGGAAACCCGCGAAGAAGCGATCCGACAATTCAAAAAAAATAGAAATCCCTAAATCACTTTCACAATTCAATTCAAAGGAGACTGTATCATGAAACAAGGTGTCTTCATCACGATCCTGATGGTAGTCGCGTTCGTACTCGCGTATGTGATTTTCACATTTCTACCCGACTATATTCAAGCCGGTGGCTACCTGGTTGTCGTTCTGATCATGATGTCACTGATGTTGGTCACGTTTATCGTCGAACGTTTGTTTGCATTGAACAAAGCCAAAGGCAAAGGTTCCCTGACCACCTTCTTGCGCAAAGTCCAGGGTGAAATTGCCAAAGAGAACATTGCCGGCGCCATTGACATTTGCGACAAGCAGCGCGGCTCCTGCGCCAACGTACTGCGCGCGGGTTTAGAGAAATACAAAATGATTAAAAGCTACGCCACCAAACCGGACATGAAAGAGACTCAGGAAGAAATCCAGCACTCTATTGAAGAGTCGATGATGCTGGAAGTTCCGCTATTGGAGAAAAATCTGGTTTTCCTGTCGACCATCGCCTCCATCGCCACGCTGACCGGTCTGTTGGGCACCACTCTGGGTATGATCCGCTCTTTTAAAGCGTTGGCCAAATCCGGCGCTCCTGATGCCATCGCCCTGTCCCTTGGTATTTCTGAAGCCCTGATCAACACCGCCGGCGGTTTAATCTGCGCCGTGTTGGGCATTATTTTCTACAACTATTTCGTCACCCGTATCGACAACTTTACCTACATGATCGACGAAGCTACCTATTCTATGGTCACCACCCTGGCGGAAAAACAGGCAAGCAAATAACCGAATCGAGGACAACCCATGGCACACAAACCAAAACCCCGTGTCAATATCTTTATCGACATGACGCCTATGGTGGACGTGGTGATGCTGCTGCTGACGTTTTTCATGCTTACCACGCACTTTAAACCGCCTGCGGAGGCAGATGTTGCATTGCCTTCCTCGACTTCGCAGTTCAAACTGCCGGAATCGGACGTCATGACGGTAACAGTGACCAAGGATAACAAGATGTTTCTCGGTTTGGATTCTCAACGCTTGCGCAGCCGCATTTTCGGCGAGGAGAACGCGCTGAAATCCGGCATCGAAGTGGCGGATCGCGAGACCCTGGCCAATCTGCTGGTGCAGGCGCGTATGGCTAATCCCAAACTGCGCACCGTGATCAAAGCGGACAAGGATTCGCCCTACGGTCCCATCGAGGACATCATGAACATTCTGCAAAAAGTTAAAATTACGAGGTTCAACCTCGTAACGGAACTCGAAAAAGAAAAAATTTGAGGGAGTGCACATAAATGGCTGGTGCAGATCTTGCCGCCCCTTCCAGTGCAGGGAAGGGCAAAAAGAAACATAAAAAGAAAAAACGCGTCAACGTACGCATCGACATGACGCCCATGGTGGACGTGGTCATGCTGTTGATCACTTTTTTTATGTTGACAACGGTGTTCAACACACCGCAAACGATGGAAATCAACCTCCCTCCGGATGAAAAAACCGAAGTGGAGGTCGCTGAATCGAGCCTGCTGACCCTGCGGTTAACGGCCGACGGCGCCATCTATTGGAACCAGGGCTTTGAGACGCCACAGACAGTTGCCTTTAAGGACCTGCATAAACTGTTGGTGGAACGTCTGGCGGCCAATCCCAAACTCATTTGCCTGGTCAAAGTGGAACGGGAAGGAACTTATAAAATGATGGTGGATATCATGGATGAATTAAGCCTGGCCAACATCACCCGTTTCAGTTTTGCGCCGTTCAAAGAATTCGATAAAAAGTTTATCGCAAAAGCGTCTTAATTCAAGGAGATAATCAATGTCTCAAGTAGCCATATCCGCATCCGGATACGGCGCCATAGAGCTGAAGCAGGTCGCGAGAAAATACGCCTCATGGGCGCTTGTTGTTGCTGCCGTGTTTCATGCCATCCTCCTGGGCACTTACTGGGCTTCTGTGTATCTGACCAAGGAAGAGGCGCAACCGATGCGAACCGTACGGCTGAAATATACCGAACTGGGTCCACCGCCCTCTATTCAGGGCAGCGCGGCTGCGGTGGCGCCGTCTGTATCTGTGGCCAGTCCGACTGCCAGACCGAGCGTCGGTATTCCGGTGCCGGTTCCTGATGCTGAAGTAAGTCCGGAACAAACCTATGCTTCACAAACTGAGATGAGTGCCGTAGGCCCTGTGAGTGAAGGCGTTGGCGAAGGCGGCGGCGCGGTGATCGAGCAGGACATCAACGTCGAGAACATCGATGAAGAAGAAGCGCCGCCACCGGACTTTGTGCCGTTTGAAAAGGAACCGGTTGTGGTCAAAAAGATCGAACCCACCTATCCGGAACTGGCGCGCAAAGCCGGTCTGGAAGGCACCGTATGGGTTAAAATGTGGGTTGATAAAGAAGGCAAGGTGAAGGATGTGGTTATTCTCAAATCCTCATCGGAAATCTTTAACCAGCCCGCCATTGACGCCGCCAAGCAGTGGATTTTCACGCCGGCGTTGATGAAAACCGGTCCGGTTTCGGTCTGGATATCGATGAATTTTAATTTCAAATTAAACTAGTACGGACTTATGGATTCGCCCGAGCCTGCAAAAATTCTCGGCTATGGCATTGCGGTCATCAGTTTCAGCGCCGGTGTGCTGTTGCTCACCGGTCTGTTAAAGTTGGATGCACCGTCCACCGTTCGCAACACGTTTGGCGTCGTTCTCGTGCTCATGGGCTTGTATCGTTTTGTGGTTACCTATTACAAGCCCAAACCATCCAAATGGAGGAGATTCACCGATGTGTCGGAAGACGACTAGTGGATTTGCGATTGCATGGCTGATGCTGGCGCTGTGGGCTGGATGCGGTAAAAGACAGGCGCCCCCTGAAGAATCGCCCACCAGCGGCAAGCTGCTGGTGTACGCTTCAGAGGCGCATTTGGGGTTGGTGCAGGCGGAAGCCGAAGCGTTTACCCGGCTTTATCCCCGGGCGGAAATTTCCGTCGTCGGCGCCAACACGCGCAAGTCCCTGGTCTTTTTGATCAACGACAGCGTGCGCATGGTCATCGCGGATCGACGTTTTAATGCCGAAGAACAAAAGGCGATCAAAGAGGCGAATCTCAAAGTTCAGGAATTACGATTTGCAGAAGACGCTCTGGCATGGCTGGTGCACCAGCGCAATGCCATGCGGAGCATCTCCCTGCAGACCATGGAAGGATTGCTCAAGGGCCGCATCACCCAATGGGAACAACTGCCCGAATCCGGGCTCAGCGGTCCCATAGATCTGGTGCTGACCGACCGCAACTCGGGTGCGTATGATCTGCTGACCAACCGGTTTTTTCATCTGCAGCAACCGCCGGCCGTCACCACATGGTCAGCGGATCAGGCGGACGTTTTGCACACCATTGCCAAAAGACCTTTGGCCATCGGCGTCGCATCGGTGGCCGGATATAAAGCGGATCCTCTGGGGAAAAATTTGCCGGACTCGCTCAACGGTCCGGTGCATACGCTGGGTTTGGCCGGCGTCGATTCTACCGGACGCGTACGCAGCTACCACCCCTATCCTTTCCATATTTGGAAAGCGAATTACGCTTTGCACTATTCGTTGTATGCTACATTTAATACAGATTCAGAACTGGCGGCCGGATTTGCTGCATTTATCGCCAGTGCGCCCGGACAAAAGATCGTTCAGAATTTTGGACTGGTCTGGGCTAATATGCCCATTCGTGTTGTTCAGATTAACTAGGAGTGTCCTCTCATGAAAAGAAACATAGCGATCCTGCTCATCCTTGCTGTAGGATGCCTTCCTTTGATCGCACAGGACAGAGTGACGAAAGGCAAAGACCTGATGTTGCAGGGCAAAACGCAAGAAGCTCTGGCCACCTTTCGTAAAGCCGTCGATATCAATCCCAAAGACGCCCATGCTCTGAACTGGCTGGGTAAAGCATTCATGGCTTTAGGCAAACCGGATTCTGCCAACGTCATCGCTCAGAATCTTATCACGCTCTATGAAAAAAATCCGGATGGCTATGTTCTATCCGCTCAGGCGCTCTGTGCATTAAAAAAGTATCCTGAAGCTTATACCGTTTTACGTAAAGGTCTCAAAGAGACCAAAAACAACGTCAAGCTGTTAGTGGAACTCGGATTTGTCCACCTGGCCAATGATTCCACCAGTCAGGCTGTGGTTGCCTTTTCTCAAGCTAAGGAGACCGATGCCAACAACGCCGGTTTATACGAGGGTCTCGGCGATGCCTACGTAAAAATGGGCACCGAAGCCATGGGCATGATGCAATTTGAAAAATCCTTAGAGCTCGATTCTACGCAGATCGATCTGCGTTATAAAATGGCCAATATGTATCTCAAAGACAAGCGATACGCCGAGGCCGGGAAAATGTACCAAAGCGTATTGCGCATGCAACCGGACAACGAAAATGCGGCTCTGGAACTGGGTCGCCTTTATTTCATGGCCAAACAATGGGCGCATTCGGCCAAAGCGCTGGAAATGTATCTGAAAAACCATCTGGACAACAAAGATATTTCCCTCATGCGTATGGAGGCTCTGTCCAACAGCCGGCAGCATGACAGCGCTCTCTCCGCTGCACAAAAAATTCTTATCATGGAACCGACTTCGTCCAAAGCGATGTTGTCGGCGGCGCGAGCGCTGTATTTTCTGCGTAGACACGATGAGAGCAATTCCTATTATGAAAAATACAGCAAAACAGACACTCTGTCGGTTGACGACCTGAAACGCATCGGCCGCAATTATCTCATTCTTAAAAACGACAGCATGGCCACCGTTACCTGGGAACAGGTCCTCAGCAAGGAAGCGGACCAACCGGATTTATATACGGATATGGCCAATTCCTACATGCGCATGAAAAACTGGGAAAAAGCGTCCGCCATGTTTGAGAAAAAAATTGCCAGCGATTCCAGTTACGTGACCGCTTATATCAACTATGCGTTGTGCAAACAACAACTCAAGGAGTTTTTACCGGCCTATGGCGCTCTGGTCAAGGCTCTCAAAATGCGCCCCAATTATGTACAGGGTCACTATTATATGGCCGTGGTTTTTTCGCAAATGGATTCGATAAAAGCCGCGCGCGGCGAATTTGACACGGTTATCAGCCTGGCTGATTCCGTGCGTGATAAATATAAAAACGAACTCAAACGCGCCTATCGTTTCAACGCCATCGCCTGTCTGGGAGAAAAAAACTATCCCAAAGCAGTGCCCTATCTGGAAAAATATCTGGAACTGGATCCCAACGACGCGGAGATAACACTGTTCCTCGCGCAAACCTATTTTGCCGTCAACCGTAAAGAGGATGCCAAGCGAATGTTCCTGCGCGTACAAAAACTGGATCCAAAAAACAAGGATGCCCAAAAAGGGCTTGATATTCTGGAACAGTATAATTGATGTAACGTCATCATCGCAAAACCTCCTTACGATCGAACGATTTTTTCAGTTCCGGAACGTAAGGAGGTTTTGCCGGTTATAATCCGCAAACAATACAGCAGATCTATAAAAAAATAAACTCTACCTTTAAGAAAGGGACGGCCATGAAAAAAAGCTTCATCCTGTTAATGGGACTGTTTTTGATTCTATCAGGCTGCGCAAAAAAGGTTGAAACCGTGCAAATCACCGGCTGGGAAAAATTTTCCGACCCGTTGCTCAAAATATCCTTTACACATCCGGCCGGATGGCATATGGAACAGGAAGGCAGCAAAATCACCTTCTACTCTGCAATGGAAGTGGTCAATAAATTCACCCAGTACGCTGTGGAAGGCAAGGACGGCAGCCGCATCATGGTCAGCATGCAGAAAAGATTGCCTGCCATCACCCTGCAGCAGTGTGTGGACAGTCTGAAAGCGGACCTCAACAACATGGGCTTTGAAGTTACCGCGCCGGAAGCCAGAACCATCCATGGCTTGCCGGCATCGCAACTGGGCTACAGCGGCGCCCTGGACGCCAAAAATAAAGTACAGGGTGCTTACACCACCGCCGTTCGCGATTCCATGATTTTCACCGTACGCTATGAAGGTTTCAATGCTTCCTATGCCAGCTGCAAGGCTGCATTGGACTCTGCCGTCGCTTCCTTGACGTTGCCGACAGCCAGGGTGAAGGACGCAGATCCGTCCATCCCGGCTGCAGAGATGGAATCCTTTGAGAACAATTTTGTCAAGATCATGCGTCCGGCCAATTTCGACGCCAACACGCCGCAACCCAAAGCACCGTCCGAATTTACACTGGACATCACCGGTTACCGCAAAGACAGCGGCATCCGCATCGATATCATTCCGGCCAAAGGACTGAGCCCGGAAAAAGTGGTGGAACAAAACGCCAAATTTTTCAAAGAAACCTCCCGCAGTACGGCTGCGATCGACGGCGCCAACGTAACCTATCTCAACTATTCCGGCGGCAAGGATATTTCCAGCCGCGTCTATTTCCTGGTGAAAAACGACAAAATCTATCGCGCCATTTTCAACTACTATACGCCCATGCGCTCCGCGTATCTGCCGGTGTTTGAAAAAGTGGTGAGCTCGTTGGTGGTTAAATAATTTTCGATTTTTTTAATAAAAAGCCGTTCCCGAAAGGAACGGCTTTTTTTTCGGCGATCGGCCATCTTTTAAAATCAGAGGCTTGCCAACAAGGCCGTGTCAAGCCGGCGCTTGTAGATATAACTTTTCTCTGCGTTAAACAGGATTAAAAAACAGACGCCGATAATTTTTCCAGCAACTGTTGCAGTGTTTTTTCCATAGCCTGACTCATGGCCTGCACAATGGCTTGCGCGTCGCTGCCCTTGATGTCGGCTTCGGCTTCCAGGACTCCTTCCCATGCCAGCTTGTCCTCCACACCTTCAGCAATCTGTACATGAAAAGCTACACGGCCGCAACGTTTTGCCGTGCTGGTATATTCTTCAAATTCTCTGATTCTGATGCTCAAACTCTTGAAATTCTGTTCAAGGCTCGAAGGACGATCGCTGATCCGGCTGAACAATCCGGTGTAACGCAGATAATCCATGATTTCCTGTTTCACCATGTCGGTGGGCGTCAAGGCCCAACGACGATAGGGATCATATTGAATTTCAAAAGCCGAAGTGCGATAGATCAGACGATCCTGAACGTGCACCGCGTCTGCGCTCACTTCTTTAATCCAGAGCATGGCGTTCTTTTTCGCGGTGCTTGCCTGGGGACGGGAAATGTCAAGCAAATAATAGTGAGTAGGCGGCACGTGGCCACAGGAAAAAACAATGAAAATCAAAAGCCACAAAACACATTTCTTCATTTTTTATCCTTTTATAATTATTTTGCCTGGTGGCGTAATCCTCTGGATTGCGTCACAAACCAGAGGCTTGTGCTACGGTAACCCGCTTTCTTCAGTGGCGTAATCCTCCTGGATTGCGCCAGGCACAAGCTAGAGGCTTTTGCTGCGACTAGGGCAACTTGCGTTCTTCCGGATAGTTCTTGCGCACCAGATTCCACGGCTGTTCCTTGATCGCCTGGCTGAATTCCTGCAGGTTCGCTGTGAGGCGCGCCGAGTTGTCCAGAATCTGTTTCAGCTCGGCCTTGTTCTCCAGCATGGTCCTATCCACATTTTGCAGCGTGCGATTCATCTGTTGCGCCAGATTTTGACTTTCGATCATAAGTTTCTGCAATTGCACCATATTATCGTGCACGGCGCTGTCATTGGCGGCAATGAGGCCATTTACACGCTGGACCGTTTGATTCAGATTTTCCGTCAAACGATTTACATTTTCCATCAACAAGCGCAAATTACTGCTGTTCTCCGCAGTGACGCGATTCAAGGTAACCAACATTTCGCTTAAATTCCTGCGATTGTCGTCATTAAGCACGTCGTTCAGCCTCTTGAGCAAAATCGTCGCTTCACTGGTGACGTCGTTCATGGGACCGGTCATTTGCGAAATGCCGGCCACGTCTTTGCCGGAGATCAGCGCGCCGGTCTTGAGCAGCGCCGCATCCGGCGTACCGGGTGTGATTTCCACATAGTAAGCGCCCATAAGACCTATGGTGCTGAGATACGCCTCGCTGTTTACGCGTATCGGTGTTTCTTTCTTCATTTCTAAAAACACTTCCACTCGGGTCTCGCCCGGTCTGGGCAGAGAAAAGCCGGTCACGGTTCCCACTTCCATGCCGGCGAATCGGACCAGCGAACCTTTTTCAATGCCTCCAACATAGCCGAATCGGCAGCGATAGGTCGCTTTATCTTCCCAGCGATTGAGGCCCAGGATGACCACCAGAAAAATCACCAAAATGACGATGCTGAAGAGAATGAAGATGCCCGCTTTAATTTCGTTGGCGCGATTGTCCATAAACACCTTGGTTAGTGACTAATTTACCGTAAGGGGTTGTTCCATCAGATTGCTTAAATGATTTTTATCGTCCAGGGCTTCGTCCGGCCTTCTTTCCAAAAACTGTTGAACATAGGGATGTTTCTCTTTGCGCAAATCGTCGCACGTTCCGCTAAAGATCACACGGCCTTCATGCAACAACGCTACGCGATCGGCGATGAGAAACACCGAGGCCAGCTCATGGGTGACCACGACAATGGTCATACGAAAAGCTTTGTGCAGCTTGAGGATTAAATGATCGATGCCGGCCGCCACAATCGGATCCAGGCCGGCAGAGGGTTCGTCGCATAACAGGATATCCGGATCCATGGCCAGAGCGCGGGCCAGGGCTGCACGCTTTTTCATGCCGCCGGACAATTGTGCCGGCATATACTCTTCATACCCGGCCAAACCCACCAGATCCAATTTGAGGCGCGTCATAATTTTTATGGTGGACGCTTCCAAGGGCGTATGCTCCTGCAAAGCCAGACCGACATTTTCCCCAACGGTCATGGAATTGAACAGGGCTGCGCCCTGAAACAACATACCCACTTTGCGCAAAACCTGATCGCGTTCCTGCTCTGTAGCGGCCGCCATATCCACGCCTTTGATCAGAATGCGGCCTGCGGTCGGTTTTTCCAAACCCACCAAATGACGCAACAAGGTGCTTTTGCCGCAACCGGAACGACCGAGAATGACAAACGTCTCATTGGCATAGAGATCCAGATTGATGCCTTTGAGAATCTCATGCTCACCGTAGCAGGTGCGCAAATCGCGAATTTGTATAACAGGTTCGTTAGCCATAATACATTTACTTTTTAAAAAGCGAACGCGGATGAAACGGATTGAACGGATAAAAACGGATTTAGATTCTTTTCTTGGTTCTTGAATATGTCATTACGTACTTGCACATTTCTCTTGTTTCGTTGCTATTCAACAATCCATTGATATCTGTGAATGAAATATCAAAAAAAAATAGATGTTTTAATGACCTTCTAATTTCGCTCTCTAAAATATTTCAGGAAAAGTGTTTTGAATCAATCCGTTCAAATCCGTTTCATCCGTTCAATCCGCGTTCGCTTTTAATTTGCGAGATAAATCTCGCGGTACTTTATATTTACAGTGTCGAATAAAACAGCGCGGTAAACAACATGTCCGCGAAAATGATCAAAAAAATAGATCGCACCACTGCCGTGGTCGTGGCTTTACCCACGCCCTCGGCGCCGCCTTGCACATGAAATCCCTCAAAAGCGCCAACCAGCGCAATGATAACGGCGAAAAAGAAACTTTTTACCAGACCGCTGACGAAATCCTTCAGCATCAGGGCGGCAGCGGTTTCGTTGAAATAGGCAATGGCTGATATTTTCAGGCTGGTCAGGCCGAGGACCATGCCGCCGAGAATGCCGAGCAGATCAGCCAACACCGTGAGACACGGAACGACAATCACCATGGCCAGGGTGCGCGGCGCAACCAGGAAATGAATCGGATTAAGCGCCATGGTTTGCAAAGCGTCCAACTCTTCTGCTACCTTCATGGAACCGATTTCGGCCGCGATGGCTGAGCCGCTGCGGCCGGCAATGATGATGGCGGTGATCAGCGGCGCCAATTCGCGCGTAACGGACACGCCGACCAGATCTGCTACATAGATCACCGCGCCAAAGCGCTGCAATTGATATGCGGATTGCATGGCAATGATAAGGCCGACGATAAAAGTGATGGTAGCGACAATCGGCAGCGAGTGTACGCCGATGATCACCATCTGATCGCACGTCGCCCGCCAGCGAATCGGCCGCCCCTGCCAGGGCGCAATAAAAATTCCCTTGAACGTGAGAACGCTGAACCGCGCCATACGGGTCAGCTGACTGCAGAAAGAAAAAAAAGAACGGCCCAACGATGCCGGTATGTCGGAAAAACGCGTCAAGCAGGCGCCTGAGCGACAACATGATTCAAATCGTTGTGGATTTCGAACACTTTGTCCAATCGCGTCAAATTGAACACTTCGCGCACCTCATCCACCATCCCCACCAGGGCGATGCGACCGCCGTAGCGGTTCACTTGCTGCAAAGCCTCAATAAAGGTAGCCACGCCGGAACTGTCGATGTAGGTCACCTCCGCGAGATGAATGATGATCAACGGCGTATGCTGCTGCGCCTGTTTCATCAACACGGTGCGCACCTGCGGAGAAGAGTAGAGATCGATCTCTCCGCCGATATGAACAAAAGTGACGTCGTCCTTTACAGTGGTTTTCACTTCCAAATTCACGTCTTCTTCTCCTTCGGCAATTGCTTGCTCATCACCAAGCGATTGCCGATATCCGGCATATTGCTGTAATGGACCTCATCCATGACGCTGCGAATTATGTAAACGCCGAGTCCGCCGGGCCGGATATCATCCAACGGCCTCGGTTTAATATTATGAATGTCTGCCGGTTCTCCGTAATCCTGAACCGTGATGATCAAACGGGGAGCTTCAATTTTACAGGTCACCAGAATAGGCTGACCGCTGCGGCCCTTGTACGCATGTTTGATGACATTGGTGCAGGCTTCGTCCACCGCCAGAGTGATCTTGCTGCAATCGATTTTATTAAAACCGGCCAGACAGCACATCTGTTGCACGGTAGCGCGCAGCACGCGCAACATTTCCGGGTTGCTGGTCAGATGGAGTTCGATCATCTTTTCCTGCACGTTATTTTTGCCCAGAACCTTTCCAATGAAAGACCAGAGCTGTGATATCATCGTGTTGAGAAACATGCTGAACGTGTTCCATGACCTGGTTCATGACGCTCTGCAAGAGCGCTTCAGCGTCGCTGCAGTCCCTCGGAGCGGCTTGCAAGCGATCCATGCCAAAAGCCTGACCCTGGCTGTCGCGGGCCTCAACGATGCCATCGGTGAAGAGCAAAAGAAAATCACCGGCCTGCAGCGCTACGGATACGCAGTCGAACGGCTGTCCGGGTATGATGCCTAAAGGAACGCCCTGAGAGTTGTTAAGCCAACGATTTTGTCCTTGCTGCGGAGAAATATGCAACACCGGCAAATGCCCCGCATTGACTAAAGTGGCCATGCCGTTGGCCATATCAATCATCATATATTCCATGGTGACAAACATGCCGTTACGGCTGCGCTCGCATAACGTGGCATCCAATTGCGATAACAGCTCGGCCGGGTTGCGACTTTTTTGCGCCAAGAATCGGACGTCGGCCATCAACCGCGCCATATACAACGCTGCCGGAACGCCCTTGCCGGAAACATCACCGATGAGCAATCCCAGTTGACCGTTATCCAGTTCAATAGCGTCATAAAAATCACCGCCTACCGAGATTGCCTGCAAATTTCGTGCCGCAAGTCCAAAAGAATCCGCTGATTGGCAGGGCAAGATCTGCGGCATGAAACTCTGTTGAATAATCTTAGCAGAATCAAGCTGTTGCTGCAATCGTAACTGCTGCAAAGCCAGCTGGTGCATACGTGCGTTTTCAATGGCCAGGGCGACATGGCGGCAGAAAGCGATGAACAATTCCTGATCATGGTCGTCAAACTGTTTCCCATCGGTACGGTTGATCACCTCAGCAACACCGATGATGCGCTCTTTGGCTTTCAACGGAGCAGCCAGGATGGTTCTGGTTTGAAAACCCGATTGCCGATCCATGTCGCGGAAAAAGCGTTGGTCTTTGCTGACATCCGGCACCATGAGTGGTTGATCCTGCTGCCAAACCCAGCCGGCAACGCCCTGGCCTTTATTCAGATGCAATACCTGCACAACCTGATCGCCGACCTCGCCCAAAGCGATTTTGCACTCTAGTCTTTGCGTCTCCTCATTGATTAACATGACGGAACTGGCTTCGGCATGCATGACGCTCTGTGCTTTTTCCATGACCAATTCCAGCAGCTTGTCCAGATCCAAGGTCGAATTGATCAGCGCGCTGACCTCCATTAAACTGGAAAGGCCGACCAGGCGCGCTTCCAAATCCGCAATTTTTTTTTCAAGACGTATGCGAGTTTGCTGGTCCATCACAACCGCTGGTTAGTGTGCTTGCAGCCAATTTTCGCCCACGCCGATGTCCACTTTGATCGGCGTTTCGAGCTGCAACGCGTTTTCCATTTCATGGCGCACGATCTCTTTAATTTCATCCAGCTCTTTTTTGGGCGCTTCAAATACTAATTCATCGTGTACTTGCAAAATCATGCGCGTGCGGAATTTTTTTTGCAGGATTTTGTCTATGCGAATCATCGCCACTTTGATCAAATCCGCGGCACTGCCCTGTATCGGCGTATTGATCGCCGTGCGTTCCGCAAATTCCCGAATGCGACGATTGTCATGATTGATTTCCGGCAAATAACGCCGCCTATTCAACAGGGTGGTCACATAGCCGTTGGCGCGCGCCGCATAAACGGTGCGCATCATGAACTCTTGCACAGCCGGATAATTGGCAAAATAGGACTGGATGAAATCCTCCGCTTCCTGCGGCGAAATGGCCAATCGTTGCGACAAACCATAAGCGCCCATGCCGTACATGATGCCGAAATTGACCTCTTTGGCTTTGCGCCGCATATCCGCTGTCACCTCGGTCGGTTCCACCTTGAAAATCAGGGCAGCGGTGCGGGTATGGACATCTTCATTGTGCAGAAAGGATTGCCGCAAAGTTTCATCGCCGGAAAGATGCGCCATGATGCGCAATTCAATTTGCGAATAATCCGCGTCGAGCAGCACGTGATCCGCATCGGCGGTGACAAAAGCCCGGCGGATGCGCCGACCGATCTCGGTGCGCACCGGAATGTTCTGCAGATTGGGTTCGCTGGAAGAGAGCCGTCCGGTGGCGGCCACCGTTTGATTGTAGGAAGTATGCAACCGTCCGGTGCGCGGGTTGAGCAAACGGGGCAAAGCGTCCACATAAGTGGATTTCAGTTTGGTCAGCTGTCGATAGTCCAGCAAAACAGCCGGCAGTTCGTGCTGTCCGGCCAGTTCTTCCAGCACAGAGACATCGGTAGAATATCCGGTTTTGGTGCGTCGTCCGGCGGGCAGCTTTAGCTGATCGAACAACACGGTTGCCAATTGCTTGGGTGAATTGATGTTGAATTTTGTACCGGCCAGTTTATAAATTTTTTTTTCAATGGAGGCCAACTCCCCTTCCAACTCTTTGGACATGGCAGCCAGATACATTTCATCCAATGCCACGCCGGTCTGCTCCATATGTTTTAAAACCGAGACCAGAGGTATTTCCACATCGTGGAACAAACCGCTGATGTTCATTTCTTCCAGTTTGGGCATTAACAAATTTTGCAGACGCCAGGTCATATCCGCATCTTCACAGGCATATTCAGAGATGACCGGCAACGGCACCAGATCCATGGTGCGCTGATTTTTGCCGCTGCCGATGAGATCGCTGGTGGGAATTTTTTTCACATCCAGGTATTCCAGACTGACCGCATCCAGATTATGCTGGTGGCTGGATGGATTGATCAGGTAGCTGGCTACCATGGTATCGCAAAACAAGCCGGCCACCGGCGCTCCGGCGCGCTGCAAAACAATCATGTCGTACTTGGCATTATGACCGCATTTTTTTACGGTTTCGTCGGCGAGAATCGGCTTGAGCGCATCGATGACGACGTCGGCCGCGAGAGGTTTGGTCTGATCTGCCAGATCGCCGGGTCCCTTGACCGGAATGTAAAAAGCAAAGCCGTCCTGCCAGGAAAAGGAGAGTCCAACCAATTCGGCCAACAACGGATCTTCACTGGTGGTTTCCGTATCCAATGCAAAAGCGGTCTGCTGTTTTAATGCAGAAATGAATTTATCAAACTCTTTCTGCTCGGTGATCAGCGCATAGTTGCGTTCAGCCGAGGTCTTGCGTTTTTTAAAACGATCCTGCAATGAAGGGATTTCCACCTCTTTGAAAAATTGCGCCGCTTTTTCACTGTTGATCGTCCGGATCGCGAGGTCCTTTACGGAACTGGACAGCGGCACATCACAATGTATGGTGGCTAATTTTTGCGACAATCGCGCGGAATCAGCGCCTTTAAGCAAGGCTTCGCGCGCCCGTTTATTGGTCAACTCGTTCGCGTTCGCTAATATGGTCTCCAGATCATGATATTTGCGCAACAGATCCAGAGCGGTCACCGGCCCGACTCCGGCTACGCCCGGAATATTGTCCGACGCATCACCGGCCAGAGCCAAATAATCGATGACCTGACAGGGTCGTACGCCCATTTTTTGCATAACCGCTTCGGCGTCCAGCCACTCCACGCCTTCACCGGCGCTCTTGGGATGATAGATGATCGTGTGCTCATTGACCAGTTGCATCATATCCTTGTCGCCGGTGACCAGCACGGTTTGCACTTTTTCCTCTTCCGCACGGCGCGCCAGCGTGCCCATAATATCATCGGCCTCAAAACCGGGCATGGTCAGCAAGGCCACATCCAGAGCTTCCAGCATCTGGCGGATGCGTGGCAGAGTCTGTTGCATGTCTTCCGGCATCTCTTTGCGGGTGGCTTTGTATTCATCAAAGAGGTGATGTCGAAAGGTGGGTTCCGGGGTATCAAAAACCACCGCCAGATATTCGGGCTTTTCAACATCAATGATATTTAACAGCGCCCGGCTGAAACCAAAGACCGTACTGACGTTTTCACCGCGCGAGTTAACCAAAGGATTGCGGATAAAGGCATAGTACGCGCGGTAGGCCAGAGCGGAACCATCCAAAAGAAACAACCGTTTACGAGATGAGGCAGGCATAGATTTTCCCAAGTTATTCATTTAACCTGAAAATGTAACCATAATTTCACTGGCATGCAATGCAAAACTAGTGGCAAATTAAGAATAAAATGATTACATTATTTATTACCGGCTTTTGACTATCAGGTCCTGCGCAGCAGCCGCTGAATGGACCCTAAACGATCATCAATGGAGAAAATGGATATGCAGAATAATCCGACGCAACAAATAAACGTAGAACTGGGTGAAAAGGAGGCCGAGGGCATCTATTCGAACCTGGCGCTGATCACCCATTCGCCTGCCGAGTTTGTCATGGATTTTACCCGCATGGTGCCGGGCGTTCCCAAAGCGCGCGTTTACGCGCGTATTATCATGACGCCGCAACATGCCAAGTCTTTATTGAACGCACTTAAAGAGAACGTCGGCAAGTACGAAAAACAATTCGGTGAAATAAAAATATTCGCAGAACAGGCAACGTCGGGGCGCGCCATCGGTTTTCAACCCAATGCCGAAGAAAACGCGGATATCGCCCGCTAAAGATGAAACCTTGCAATGTGATTTGGCTTCTGCTGCTGCTCGTTGCCCATTCGTTTGGGCAGGCCGGCCTGGGTTTACAGACAGGCGTATGGAAACCCAGTTCACTCGACAAAGAGCCCAACAAACCTTTTACGCCGATAAGCGGCAGCGGTCTGTCCGGTGGGATTCAATTTTCCACTCCGGCATGGCAGGGATTCAGCCTGCAATTGGCCGGTTGGGCATGGCAACAATCCATTCCCGGCCAGGATAAAAAAACCACGCTCCTGCATGTATCGTGTGACATCAAGAACCGTTTATTGAGCCAATCCTGGATCCGTCCTTATGCCACCTATGGCGCAGCCGTGATCTGGGGAACCGAAGACCGATCTTGTCTGCAAAAAAGCGGTTTGAGCATTAATTTCGGCGCCGGCATTGATTTCATGATGCAAAAACACTGGGGGCTGGGCTTAGAATATCAATACCTTTATTGTACGATGGACCGTCGATTAGGATTAACCGATGATTACAGTGGGCCCAAATTGACGGTCAAGCTTTTATATTTTTATTAGGCTTGTTTTTTGTTGATGCAGAACTGTTCACAATTGATACATATATTCAACTGCTGCACAAGCTGGCAGGGTAAAAGTTTTTTTGCCGCTTACTCACCGAGAGTTTTGTTGGCGCCGCAGCAAATATCCTCTTATTATTATTAGCCCTATCTTTTAGATTTCCTGCGCTGACATTCTCATTTATTGCCTTTAATCCTTGTTCTAGGTACAATTTTTGCAGCCAGAGTACAACGTGAATTTTGCATGGCAGCAACCCGGTAGAGCATCTCTGATATCATACAAAACGGAGGATTCTCCTTGAAGTTATATCGCAAGACAGTATGGGGCTTGTTTGCGCTGTTATTTTTGACCAGCGTTGCTTCAGCGCAAAAAGTATGGAAGATCATGCCGGTCGGCAACTCGATCACGGCCGGTGTCGGCAGCGGCAACAGTTATGGATTTCGCGACGATCTGGCGAACAAACTGACCGGTGCAGGCATCAGTTATGAATTTGTCGGACCGGACGGTACGCCATACAACGGTCACTTTTTATCCGGAGCCAAAGTCGAGGATTTTTTGCCCGGCGGCCCTAAAGACATCACCGTTTCACTCACCACCTATCAGCCGAATATCCTATTGCTTCACCTCGGCACCAACAACCTGACCCATACGGTCGCGCCCTATTCCAATAATCGCGGCATAACCTATGAAAGCAACGGCTCCGGCTATTTAGCTACCTTACTGCGTTATCTGGCCCAGTACTCCAATGGAACGAAAGGTTCTTTTCTGGAGCGTGTCCTGGTATGCAAAATCATTCCACGTTTTGACGACAGCGTGATCAGCGCTAATGTAGATTTATATAATGCAGAAATTGAACGCATGTTCTTTGAAAATCCTCCGTTTGCAAAAATGACCATCGTGGATATGAACAGCATTATGTCGAAATCCGATTACTCGGATACGCGCCATCCCAATGATTCCGGATATTTAAAAATGGCGTCCGAATATGCGAATGTGCTCAATGGCGTGGTGCGCACCGACGCCACAGCGCCGGGCGCAGTCGGCAATCTGGTCATTCAGCCGCTGGACGCGCAAACAGCCGGGTTGAGCTGGACCGCCTCAGGAGACGATGCCTCCAGCGGCCGCGCCAACCTGTATGAATTACGTTACGCCACATATCAACTGACCGATAAAAATTTTACTCAGGGGAAACTGGTCTCTTTAAAACGTCCGGCTGTCTCTGGCAGCAAAGAGAGCAAAAGTGTGGACCATTTGGTTTCCGGACTGACCTATTATTTCGGCATTCGTGTCTATGATGAATGGAATAATCGGAGCGGCGCCAAATATTTTCCACCGGTTGCCATAGAGGGCACAGCCGGGTACCGCTATTGCGACGATTTCAGCGATGCCACCTTGCCGGATTGGTCGGTGAATCCCTACTTTGAAGTGAATATTGTCGAACAGGACCTGGGCTTAAAATCAGGTACGCCGGCTCTGTGGGAATATCTGGCCGCCTTTTCCGCCGCTCGCTATAACAGCACTGCCAAATCGGTTAAAACAACCATGACCTGGTCGCGTCTGGCTGACAAAAACGGCATGTTCGCCAGCGGCATCGCCATGATGTTGGACAGCCCGAGCTATACCGCCAATGGCTATATGGTTCGATTGCGCAACGGCGTAATTTATCTCAACGAAATTCGCGCAGGCGTCTTACAGTCCTCTGAAATCCAACGTTACACCAGCACGGCTGCCAATATAACGCCGACGCCGGGCGACTCTTTGGTTGTGCGCTATTTTCCCGGCGGCCTTTACGGTCATACGTTTGACGTCTATTTGAACAAAACGTACGTCGGTCAGCTGTACGATAAGAATAAAGTCCAGGGCAATGCCGATCATCTCTATTCAGGCGTCATGTTGTACGGCGGCAACATGATGAACAGCGTTACCAATTTCTGTCTGGAAATTCCGCCGTTAGCCGCAGATTCCATGCAAACGTTTGTCGGCAATCAGCAGCGGGGGCAAATTACACAACGACTGGCAGAACCGTTGACGGTTAAGGTAACAGATGTCAACGGCATCGCGGTGAGCGACGTACCGATCGATTTCGACGTCACTTCAGGCCAAGCTCTGCTCAGCACCGATTCTCTGTCCGCGACCTTTAACGGGAACCTTTGGATGGAAGCGGAAAAAGGAGAGTTGTCCGGGCCCTATATAAGCAGCAACGCTATTGAAGCTTCCAAAAGCGAATTTATCTATGTGCCGCAGGACATAAATCGTGAAAAAGGCAAGGCCGCCTACTCTTTTTATAACATCAAGGCCGGCACATTCCGACTGTGGCTGAGGGTGATGGCGCAGGATGGCAGCCACAACTCGTGCTTTTTCAGCGTGAATGGTTCCGACACGCTGCAATTCGATTTCAGCGGCAATTTTGGCGCCTATGCCTGGTACCCGTACAACAGTCGTTCCTTTTCTTTGCCGCAGGGCTTTATTAATTTTGCCATAAAAAATCGCGAGTCCAACACACGCATCGATAAAATTTTGCTTACCAATAATTCGTCCTACATCCCCAGCGGCCCGGGTGAAACGACGCAAAGATTTTCCAATCTGACGGACGAAGGCGGTCTGGCTTATACTTTTCTTACTTTTACCACTGCGGCCGGCGCCGTTCAAGTAAAAGCCACAGCTGCGAATATACCGAATGGGTCTCCGCAGACTTTTAACATTTATGCCGACGCGTTAGATCCGCAAACCATGATTTACGCATCGGAAAGGGTCTTGTCCGATACAGTCGGGCAGTCCATGAGCGCCCCGTTCAGCGTGCGCATGCAGGACAAGTACAGCAACAATTGCGTCGGCATAGCCGTTGATTTTACGGTAACCGATGGAGACGGCATGTTCGGCGGACAAAATACCATTCGCGTTACCTCCGACAACAACGGCGTTGCCTCTGCTTATCTGACGCTCGGCTATAAATCAACCGGATCAAAAATAAAAGCCCAGTTAGTCGATTTCCCCGGAATTCCATCACTGACTTTTGAAGCGATTCCGGACAAAGAGGGCGTGCCTATTGAAATAGTGGCAATCAAAGGAAAGGGTCAAAAAGGTACGGTGCATGCACCGCTCGCCGACTCTTTGATTGTCCAGGTTTTGGATCGCAACAGCAGGCCGGTTTACAAATATCCGGTGCCGTTTAAAATCACCAAAGGCAACGGCTCTTTTAACGGCCTGGGCAAATCTTTTACGGATTCTACAAATATTTATGGAAAAGCGCATGCCCGCTTTGTCCTCGGTGATACCGCAGGTACGGCTAACAATCAAGTTACGATCGATGTTGCGTTGAATGGCGCTCCCATTATCTTTACAGCTGACGCCTTACCGGACATTCCAGCCGCTTTTACCATTCAGGCGGGAAATTCACAGGTTTGGTATGCAGGTGAGACTTTTCCCACGCCACTTACCGTTAAACTGGCTGATCGATACGGCAACGGACGCAAAGGTTTTGGAGTCAAGTTTACTTTGTTGCCGGAAACAGGCAACGGCAATTTCTCCGGCCAGGACACCATTACCGTCGCTACCGACAGCCTGGGTCTGGCCGGCGTATATTACAATGCCGGCAACATCGAAGGCATCAATCAAGTGCGTGCAGAGGTCGCCTCTTCGCTGAACATCCCGGCGGTTTTGTTTTCCAGCCTGACGGTGCAGCCGCCAAAACCAAATCGCATTCTTGAAGTCAGCGGCAATTATCAGGATGGCGTGGTCAACACGACATTGAATCAACCTTTCAAGGTCAAAGTCATCGATCCTTTCGGCCAGACCAAAGCCAATGTCAAGCTGCTTGCCCGCGTCACCGCCGGCGGCGGTAAGGTTAACGATCTGGATTCTGTGTTGATCGTCACCGATGAAAACGGTCTCGCCCAGGTTACGTTGCGCACGGGTACGCAAAGCGGTTATAACAACCAAATCGTGCGCATTCGCAGTGTGGATTATAATTTGCAGCCGGTGGAATTTTATGCCACTGCGGTGGCTGGGAAAGCGCATCAAATGGCTGCGGTGAGCGATCTTTATTTTTCAGAAAAGGCAGAAGCCCTGGCGCCGCTGCAAATCATTATCAAGGATGAATTCGGCAACCCCAAAGCAGGACAAGCGGTCGCTTTTTCAATCACAGAAGGCAACGGCAGCTTTGATCAGAACCAGACGCAGATACAATCGACCACCGGGCAAAGCGGCGTTGCAGTCGCCAACTACCATATGGGCACCAGCACGTCCATCAGTAATGTTATTATCGCTGAATCCGTCAACTCGGACGGCGTTCCCTTGTTGGCAAGTCCGCTTACGTTTGTCGGCACTGTGATCGCCGGTGCGCCCGGACAGATGGTCGCTGTGCTGGATGGCGATTACAGCGGCCCGGTCCTTTCCCTGCTGTCCAAGCCGTTCGTCGCGCAAGTGCGCGATGTCTATGGCAATCCGGTACAACACGGCGTCATCGTTAATTTCAAGGTGACCGCCGGCGGCGGCGCATTCGGAACCGATCAGGAAATCGATATGGCCACGGATGAAAATGGTCAGGCTCAGGCCTATCTGCGGCTCGGACCCGTTGCCGGAATGAACAACAATCGCGTCACCGCAACAGTCCGAGATTATGCCCAAATCAGCCAGGTGAATTTCAGCGCTTCAGCACTGGCCGATGCGCCTGATCAAATCGTGCTCAGCAGCGACAGCGTTTTCTCCGGCAAAGTAAAAGCGGAATTCAATCCCGCGGTGCAGGTGACTGATCTGCGCGGAAATCCCATAAATAATTTCCCCGTGCTCTTTAAAGTGATGGCCGGCGGCGGCAAGCTGAAAGGCGTCACCTCAGGCCAATGGCAGGACACTGTGCGCGTTCTGACGGATCTGGATGGCCGGGCCGCGGCACGCTGGCAATTCGGCGTCAAACCGGACAGCAACCTGGTTTATGCCTTTGGGCTTTATGAAGGAAATCAATTGACCAACTCGCCCATCATATTCCGCGGCTGGGCCACGCCGGAAGAGGCGCAATACCTGGTGCGGGTTTCCGCCTTAACCGACACCGGCGTGGTAAATAATCCCGTAACCCGTCCGCTTCAGGTTCGGGTCACAGATAGAAACGGCAATCTCGTGCCCAATCATCCGGTGCTGTTCGAGGTGATCTATCCGAGTGTTAACGAGGGCCAGGGGAAATTGTATACGCAAACGGATATGAGCGACACCAGCGGTCAAAAAACGCTCTCCACCGACAGCAAGGGTCTTGTTCAGGTTTATTTCTTGTTAAGCAAACGACCAGGACCCAATTACATCAAAGCGACTTCGCGTTTCAGCAACAGCACGCAAGCACTTTTCGGTTCACCGATCAACTTTCATATTGAAGGAATGTCCAGCCCGGCGAAAAAATTGCTGCTGTTAACCGCTTCGACTCTAACCGGCTCGGTGCAATCCACGCATCGAGTGAGTGCAAAGGCTGTGGATGTCCTCGGCGGACCGGTCATGGGGCATCCGGTGCAATTCAAAACTCTTGATGAAAACAGCACTCTGAACGGCAGCACCAACCGCTGGGTTGCCGTGAACACCGGTAACGACGGCGTCGCTTCGGTAGACTGGACTTTAGGCAAGCAGTCCGGCGCCAATAAAAATTCTCTGGAAATAAGTTCGCCGCCTCTGGAAAATTCACCTTTCACAATCAAAGCAAACGTGACAGCCGGTCCGGCCTCCGCCAGGCACAGCCAAGTCGTCACGATCGCAGACTCGGTGGCTGCCAATAATCTTGCTCAGGCACAAGTGCAGGTAACAGTGATGGATAGCCTGAAAAATGCCATTTCCGGCGCGTCTGTGACCTGGTTGACCAATGATCAGGGGTTGCAGTTCAATCAGACCAATTCGACAACCGGCAGCGATGGTCGTGCCGTTGTGTTCGTCCGTTCGACCATCAGCGGCAAAAAATCCATTTCCTGTCGTATTAACAGTCAAATCCCGTTTACGCTTTGCTGTGCACCTGTGACCTTCATGCCCGGCGCTGTGGCCAAGTTGCTGGTCTATCACGGCGACGGGATGATCGGTAACGTCGGTACTGCTTTGCACGATTCTTTAGCGGTGCGGGTTCTGGACGCCAATAATAATCCGATTCCCAACAGTACGGTGTTGTTCACCGTGCAATCAGGCGGCGGATTTTTCCTAGAGTCCATGCTCATCACACAAACCGATGTGACGGACGCCAATGGCGTCAGCCGCGTCTTTTTGGTGCTGGGTAAACAGATCAATCTGGACAATGTCGTGCTGGCCAGTATCGGCAATTTGCAAACAATCATCACGTGTAAAACAAGATCAGCAAGCGCGGCCTATATCTATAAACATCAGGAAAAATCTTTACAGGGCGCTGTCGGCGAACTGTTGGCCGATCCTTTGCTGGTGCGCGTTGAGGACAGCAGCGCGAATCCGGTTTGGAACGCAACCGTTACCTTTACCCCCAGCGATTCCGACGGCGTTATCACCTCGACCAATCCGGTCAAAACCGATTATCTTGGTTTGGCGCAGGTGCGCTATCAACTCGGTCATAAGGCGGGGGATCGCTTTGTCACGGCTCGCTGCACCGGTGCACAGAACTCGGCTACGTTTATGGTTCGGGCGGTAGGAAAAAATCCCGCGCAAATGATTTTATTGTCCGGCAACAACCAGCAGGCCAAAGCCGGTCAACAATTGGCGCAGCCGTTTAAAGTGCAGGTGCGCGATGAATACGGCAATGGCGTTGCCAACAGTCCGATTATATTTAAACTGGTTGAAGGCAAGGGCGCGACCATTGTCGGTCCGGATACGGTGGTGACCGACCTGCAAGGCTTGGGTCAGTGCCAGGTGTTGCTGGGCGCCAAGACCGGCGACTATGCATTTTTAGCGACTTGCCCCTCTTTAGCAGGGCAGGCGCTGTTATTTCAATGCCATGCTTTGCCGGATGTGGCCTATAAACTTGACCGACCGGCAGGAACGCTGTCTCATGACAACCAACAGATGACGATCGGCCGCGAATTGTTGTTGCCCATTGTGGCGGCTGTTCAGGATAAATATAATAATCCGGTCAAAAACGAACTGGTGCAATTCACGGTTGTGGAAAACGACGGCTATTTCATCAATCCCAAAGCGATGTCGGATGATTCGGGCCGCGTATACGGCCGCTGGGTGTTGGGCAAAAAAGCGGGCGTGAACAAAGCCATGGCGTATCGGCTGGGATTGTACAACAGCCCCATCGCCTTTACCGCAACCGGCGTACTCAACAACTTTCCTGAATTTTACGATCTGCCGGCGTATCAACAAACATTGGAATACAACCAGCTGCTCAGTTTTACCGTCAAGGCCAGGGATGCGGACGATGATCCTTTGCATTACAGTCTGAAAATCAAACCCAATCCAACCAATGCCGTGTTTGATTCTTCAGGCAGCCGGCTCTTTTACTGGACGCCCACGGTTCGGCAAAAAGGGACCTGGAAATTTCATTTGAGCGTCCAGGATAATAAAGGCGGATTCGATATTGATTCGTTGCTGGTCAAAGTGACGGGAGATTCAGCGCCGGTGATCACCAGTTTGTATCCGGCCTGCGGAGTGCCCCTGAGCCTGACCAAACCGGATAGCACGGTGTTCACCTGTGCGGCCGTGGATTATGACGGCGATCCGTTGACGTTCCGCTGGTTCGTCAACGGTATTGCCTTCGAAGGCGCCCGCTTTGTATTCCGCAGCACGCAGTATCCGAAAGGCAGTCTGCGCATCTGGGCGGAGGTTAGCGACGGCATAAAAACGACCAAGTCCTGTGAATGGACCATGCTGGTGACGCAAGTGCAGCTCAATTTATTCCAGGCACAGTCCGAACCATTCAGCGGCGTTCATCTAAACTGGCAGACAGCGGCCGAGAATAACAATCTCGGTTTTGACGTGTTACGCAGCATCAACGAGCACAGCGGTTATCAGCGACTTTCCGACAAACTGATCGCCTGCCGTTCAGACGGCGCTTATAATTTTGTCGACAGCAGCGCCGTGGCCGGCATCACCTATTATTACAAACTGCTGGATCTCGATTTGAACGGAATCCGCACCGAACACGGACCGGTCTGCGTCTCGATGGCTGTGCCGAATGCATTTGCGGTCATGCAGAACTATCCCAATCCGTTCAATCCGGAAACACGCATCCGTTTTCAACTGCCGGCTGCCGCACGCACGCGCATTGCCATATTCAACACTTTGGGGCAACTGGTCAGACAGCTGACCGATACAACCTTGCCGGCCGGATATCATGAATTCAAATGGGACGGCAAGGACGAGCAGGGCTTGCGGACCAGTTCCGGCGTTTATTACTATCGCGTTGAAGCCGGCGTTCATCGTTCCATTAAAAAGATGGTGATGTTGAAATAGTTTTCCGCTTTATTTTTTCTGCAATAATTCCTATATTATGGTTATAAATCATTTCCAACTTGGAGATTTCTTTTGTCATACATGGGTCAAATTGCCGCGTTAACCGCGGCTTTTTTTTGGAGCGGCACAGCCATCATGTTCAGCGCAGCCGGCAGACGCATCGGCGCCATGTCCACCAATTTGTTGCGCATTTTACTGGGCTCGTTGTTGCTTTGTACTACGCTTTGGCTGACAAGCGGCCGTTTTTATCCTCTGCAGGCAACAGCCGAGCAAATGAAATGGCTGGCGCTCAGCGGAGTGGTCGGCTTGTCCATAGGCGACGGCGCCTTGTTCGTATGCATGGTGATCCTGGGTCCGCGCATTTCCACCCTGCTTTTATCTCTGGCACCGACTATCACAACCTTGATCGCCTGGCTGTTCTTAAGTGAGAAATTGGGATTGGTCTCGTTATTGGGGATTTTGCTGACATTGGCCGGCATCTACTGGGTGGTTATGGAAGAACACAACGAGCCGGTCCATGGTTCGAAAACCCTGGGGCTCATTATGGGCATCATTGCTGCATTGGGTCAAGGAGTAGGGATCATCTTTGCGAAAAAAGCCCTGTCTACGGATATTGACGCATTGTCCGCCACTGTTCTGCGCATGGTTCCGGCAACAGCCGTATTGTGGGCGTACGCCTTGTTGTTCGGTAAAGTGAAAGAGGTGTTTACCAAGCTGCAAGATCGGCGTGCAGGCCTGGGCCTGTTAGGCGGTTCTATATTTGGCCCGTTTCTCGGCATCTGGTTATCCATTGTTGCCGTTAAATATACGGAAGCGGGTGTAGCAGCAACGCTGCTGGCTACCGTACCGATCATGATCATACCGCTCAACTATGTGCTTTATAAAATCAAACCTTCGCCAAGAACGATGCTCGGTACGCTGATTGCCGTAGGCGGCGTCGCACTTTTGTTTTTGCGCTAGTGCCCCGGCAGGCATGCGGGCTTATAAATTGTAGCTAATCCAATCTTCTTCCATGGCGCAAGCCGATTGCCACCATTCGTCATGTTTTCTTGTCAATTCATCCGCAGAAGGAAAAGGATAATAATAAAAATTATCCTGGTCAGCGACAAAAAAACCGTTCTTGATGGCGCGATACAACAAATCCTGCTGCAAATAACGGATGACTGTTTTAGTTGGTTTTTCCGGATGCAATTGCACCTCAACCAGACAATCGCGCAGATGGCTGACGTCGGAATAAGGCAGATCTTCCGGATGACCCAGAAACGGGTCCGTGGCCATGCCGTTGAGTTCCAGCTCGACAAACACAAGTTTGGGTACGGAAATGGGATATCCGGGCTGTGTGACGAAACGACCAAAATCCGGTGCGTTGAAAGAGGTGGCAATGCGCGGCGTTACCGGACATAACTCCTGATATAAATGCAGCTCTTTGCGATCCTCTTTTGCATAAGGTTGTTGCGCCAGTTCCAACACAGCCCCTTCCGAAGTGACCAGATAGCAATTCATCAGAGCTGAGAGCGGCAGATGTTCCAACACCCGATAGATGGAGAGATAAACCGTGCGTTTCGGCTGTCCATCTGCATGAGGTTGACATCGCTCCTGAATATCCGACAAGGGAAAATAATCGCTGGCGAAATTCGGATCCACCTGAAAAAATATGGCCTGTCCCCGCGTCCGTTTCTTCATACCTGTGGCGAAATAGTTGCCGAATTCAACCGGCGGCAACATGGAGGCGATGAGCGACTCGGGCATTAAAGACAAATAAAGATATTTGGACATCAAGTACCTTAATATCGACATGGATGAAAATTAAAAACATAAATTTAAGCAAAATTTGAGTAATTGACAAGTAAAAATCCTACAGTCTGAACAGGAACTGAACACGCAATACTATATACCAATCCCGGTTCATACCCTCGGCTCTCTGTTATCTGCTTGGCGTCCTCTGCGCACTCGGCGTTAAATGATTTTATTATTGGTTCCGGTCTATCCGGGTTGAGAAGTGTCATTTAAAACAAATAGACCTGTCATGGCAAACAAAGGCGTTGTCTTTAATAAAGAGCGGGCTGTAGGTTGGAGTGAAGCAATCCCTTTATACAACAAAAGGAATGTGATTGATAATTCATTCTGATAAAAAATCTTGCGTTATACTGCAATTTTAAGTATAGTATTCTATCGAAAAATTTAATGGTTATTCAATTATATACATAGAGCCGGGGCCGCTTATCCAGAACCTGGAAAATTGCCTATGAGGCAAAACATACGACTGTTGCCGTTCCTCGTTATCGCATTGTTTGTTGGCAATTCCTCATCCATTAGCCAACAAACCATCTGGCCCCATCCGGATTCCACAACCACCGGCGGCTGGCTGCAAACGGTCTGGCATCAGGAACACCCTTTCAATGCCCGCTGCCCCTTTGATACAGTTCGTCAGAAACGCAGCCTGGCCGGCTGTGTGGCCATGGCCATGGCACAGTTGATCCACTATCATCATGACAGCACCCGCATCAAAAATTTCAGCGACTCTGATAATTACACTTCCGTTCTGAATAATTTTTCCTTTCGCGTCGATCAGGATTGTGGTACGTACAACACGCTCAAGTGGGCGCAGCTGAACCAGGCTCTTGCCGGTATACAATATCCCTTGCGTGCGACTTCCGATTCCGGCCTGGTTGATGAACTGGTCTACAGCGCCGGCATCTCGGTGCAAACCAGTTACAGCGCTAATTATTCTCAGGCTGCGGAAGGCAAAATGCCCGCAGCGCTGCGCTCCTGTTTCGGCTTTACCACAGCCGAACAAATCATTGGCTCTGATTCCACCATCCTCGCCAATCTGCAATGGTGCCTTAAAAATGCATTGCCGGTGATCGTAACTCTGACCCGCTCAGACGATGCACCTCACGTGGTGGTGGTGGACGGTTTCAATGAAATGGGCAAAGGACCGCAGGACGATCTCTATCATGTCAACTATGGCGGCGCAGCGCCCGGTGAAACCTTCTGGGCCAGTTTCTGGCCGCCCTTGCAGTTCAACAGTCCCATCAATCACGGCTTTAACAAAATCAGAAGCATCATCGTCAGTTCCGCTGCACCCATGCCGCCGCCCCCTCCTCCTCCTCCTCCGACGCCGCCTAAAGCCAAGTTTGTCGCCAAGCCTCTTAAGGGCTGGCCGTGGCTGTATGTTGATTTCATCAACCAGTGCACCGGCACGGTCAGCCAGTGGGATTGGGATTTCGGCGATGGCTCCGTGCACGAAAATTATCCCAATCCCACACATTGTTACCGGAAAGCCGGCCAGTACAGTGTGACCCTAATCGCCACCGGACCCAAGGGCTGCGACTCGCTGACCATCACGAACATGATCACCGTTTATGACACTCCGGTGATCGATACGGGCGTGCAAATCGGATTTGGTGATTCCGGCACTGCTGCCTGGGGCGATATGGATAATGACGGTGATCTGGATTTGTTGGGTGTGAATAACGGCGGTCTGGCTATGTATCGTAACGATCAGGGACGATTGACGGCAGTCAATATCGTTTCATCAAATCTGCTGATTAGCTCTGCGCAATGGCTCGATCCGGACCGGGACAACGACCTGGATCTGATCTTGTTCAGCAGAACCGACAGCGGCGAATATAAAGCAGCATTTTATCGCAACAACAACGGCCGTTTTGCCTTGACCGATTTTCAGCTGCCCACCATTTTTTACGGCGGCCCGTCGTGGGGCGACTATGATAACGATGGCGACCTGGATATGGCAGCCGTCACTTCCCGTACTTCCAGCGGCCTGATCCTATGGCAAAACTCACCTGATGGCTTTATAAAAACATTCACCTTGCCAAATAATTACACCACTACCGGCAGATGGTGCGATGTGGATCATGATCAGGATTTGGATCTGCTGAACAGCTATAACACACTGTTTCGCAACACGAACGGCCGCTTTTCCACAGAACAGTTGCCCTGGTCTTCGAACTCGTCCATACATGCCGACGATTACGACCGTGATAAGGATTTGGATTTTTTGATCAGCGGATATGACGCTACCTGCATATATTTAAATACCGGAGATATTACTAAAGCTGTCCGCAGTGAGGTATCTGACATCAAATCAGGCAATGCCGTGTGGTTGGATTATAACAATGACGGACGTACGGATATATTACTGGCCGGCAGCAATGGCGAGTCGTCGCAACATATCACCAGGCTTTATTACGGTCAGGAATCCGGATTCAGCCAGGTGACCAATACACCGCTGGATGAGATATCTTCCCAGTATGTGGCAGTAGCTGATTATAATCAAGATCTAAAACCGGATTTGTTAACGCGCGGCGACATTTACAACAGTACAGGAAAACTTTTTCTGAACAACAGCGCTGCTCCAGCCGTGCTTCCTGACGCACCACAAAATCTGACGGTGGCTGTCACCGGTCATGTTGCCGAGTTTTCCTGGTCTGCGCCTTTGCATAAAGACCTGACCTTTAATCTGTCGGTTGGTACGACTCCTGGTTCGTGCGATATCCTCTCCCCTCTTTCAATACGCAGCAGCGGAAAAAGACTGATTCCTGTCAGCGGCAATGTGTGGAACAACCGGCAATGGCGTCTGCGGCTGCCGGCCGGCGATTATTACTGGACCGTGCAAGCTGTGGACGTCAATCATAATGGTTCTGCTTTTGCTCCGGAGCAACACTTTACTATTCCACTGAGCAACGAATCCATAACAGCGACTGATTCTCTGCAGGCTGAAAAAAACGCGGACCATATTATGCTGACCTGGAACCACGTTCAGCCGGAAGAGGTGTATCGATACCACCTTTATAAAAATGGAAAAAAAACAGCCACTCTGGACGGCAATATGCCTGCATACCTGGACGCCGATGTTGCGCAAGGTCAACACTATCAATACTATCTGATTGCGGAAAACTGGTCCTACTTATCGAGTACGCCTTCGGAAACTGTGGTGGTGGCTTATCAGTTGCCCTTTAGCCGTATAACCACCGACATCCCTGCGACTAGTGATTTTTTTCAAATAGCTGATGTGGACAACGACGGTGACATGGATATTTTAGAACGCTACGAAAAATATACAACCGGACATTCCATTTTTTTAAACACGGCCGGCAGTTACACAGAAAAGAAACTTTATCTAAATGGCTCCTGGTCAAGAAATGCCTCCACCCTGCTGTACGATTTCGATAATGACAATGATCTTGATTTAATATATTCCTTTTCATTATCCAGGCATTTCTCTTTTCAATTTTTACGTAATGACATCAGCAAATTTTCAGAGATCACTTTTACCGGCCCCGGACAGACTGCGTTTCACGGCAGCTCTTATTTATTTCACCTCGATATTGATAATGATGGTCGTCAGGATATTCTGGACAATGGTTTGGAGGAGCTGACCGAGTCAAGCGGCATGGTCTGTGCAGGAAAGTCCGTAAAAAACACCGGCAACGGCTGGCAACTGACAACTGGCGGCGCGTTGTCGGATTATCTCGGAGAGTATTCTTTCTGCGACTATGATTTGGACGGAGACCAGGATATTCTGTTTCGAGGCTACACCGGACCTTATGACTATGATGATCCAAACAGAGCCATCCTGCTTCGTCTGTTCAACAATCACCGCGGTTGTTTTTCGCTGGTGGATTCATCGGTCCTGGCATGGACCACCGACTCCATCAAGGGCGTCCCGGCCTGGCAAGACTGGGATCATGACGGCGACTGCGATATTACCATCCGGCACGACCATGTTCTGACAGTCTATTACAATGACAACGGCCGTTTCACCGGATCATCGGTTACCAGCCAGGAAAGCATCCCGATTCTCTCCTGCGATATCAACAATGACGGACGGCAGGATGTACTTCGCTACGAAACGGTCAAATATAACATCTATCTGCAAACCGATTACGGCTGGCAGCCCTATTACTCTTTCCCATTCGAATTGGGCGGCAATCCGCGCTTGTTCGATTATGACGTGGATGGGGATCTGGACATTCTGTTAGCCAATAACAGCGGCGGCTATGCCATTTTGCTGCGCAACGACACGGAAAATCGCATAGCGCCGCCGCCGGCGCCGGTCAATCTGGTCGCAATGGCGGGTCAAGACAGCGTGATCATGACATGGGAAGAATCAACAGCAGCGCGACATCCCGCTGATTTCTCGTATAATCTCCGCGTTGGCAGCACGCCGGGCGGGTGCGATATTGTCTCTCCCCTGGCGGACGTCAAAACCGGTCAGCGCCGCATACTCAGCCAGGGCAATATACTTTCTGGTAAAATCTGGAAACTGTACGGACTGGCTGCCGGTACCTATTATTGGAGCGTACAAACGATTGATCCAGGTCATCTCGGTGGTCCTTTTGCTGCTGAGCAGAGTTTTACAATTGGACCGACATCCCAAGTTGCTCATCAGGAGCAGTCGATTCAATTCGCCTTGCACCAGAATCATCCCAATCCCTTTAACAGTCAAACGGAAATCCGTTTCGATCTGCCGTCGCCGGCTCGAGTACGATTGGCGATTTACAACCTTTCCGGGCAGGTGGTGGCGTTGCTGGTAGAACAAAAAATGGCGGCAGGTGAGCATGTATGCAACTGGAACGGGGAGACATCTGAAAACAAGCTGGTTGCCAGCGGCGTGTATCTTTATCGACTGCAAGCCGGTGATTTTACCAGAACGCGAAAACTGGCTGTGATTCATTAAAAACAATCTCCGATTATAATCCCGTTGGAAAAATCTCTGGCGCGCTTATAGATCAACCCCAATTTGATAGGCTAGCAAATTCTCATGGGAACTAGGCTTATGAAAAAGAAATTACAGGAAATTAAAAAATTCCACGATCCCGGCGCCACTGTGCTGTTGTCGCTTTTGCTGGCTGCGGACCTTGGATTTATCCTGCTTCATTGCGTAGAAGCGCTGGCACCTTTTTGGAGCAACCGCATGTTCTCCATAGAAAAGGACGGCACCTTTCCCGAGATCTATCAATACATCAAATTTTTCTGGATCATTCTTCTTCTGTTCTATCAGGCCGGAAAATCCAGAGCGTGGGGTTTTCTCGCGTGGGGTACGGCGTTTGCTTATTTCCTTTGTGACGATTCGCTGCGCATCCATGAAAACGTCGGCGTGTATGTTGCGCAACATGCCCAATTTATCCCGCCGTTGCATCTGCGAATGATGGATGTAGGCGAACTGGCTATTTCTTTCGTTGCGGGTTTTCTGCTTTTTTGCATTATCGGCTGGGCCTGGCAGTGGGGATCCGAACATTTTAAGAAAATCAGCCGGGATATTTTGTTGTTGATTTTTATTCTGGTTTTTTTCGGCGTGGGCGTTGATATGTTGCATATCATTCTCCGGCCAAGCCGGCCGCTGGGACTCGTTTTAGGCGTAATCGAGGACGGCGGCGAGATGATTACAATCAGTGTGACGTTATGGTATATTTTCCTGATGAATATACGGAAACAGGCGACAGTTTTATATTTATGCGATATTATATTTTCCAACCTGGAAAAACCGGAGCAAAATGTCCGACACCTATAGAGACTGTTGAAAAAATTTTAACTGTCAAAAAGCAAATACTCCGCCAACGCATCGCTTTGCTCCCCATAAAATGAGGATATTTTTTTAAACAGGCATCAATTCTGGAAAATGCGTCTGGTCGCGCAGCGACCATTGATGGTAGCCGGGCGTTTTAACGCCCGGATGGTATAAGGCAGACGACAACGTCGCGTAGCGACGTGTGGGAGTTTTCAAACGTCGCAACGCAACGTGAAAAGTTGAAATCCACGGCTACCGTCATCAGGTCGCTACGCGACCGGACAGGCTCTTTATGGTCGCAATGAAGGTGCCGCCGGTGCGTAATAATAAAACACCCGGGATTACAAAAACCGTGACCCCGGGTGTTTCTTAACTCATTGATGATGCGCCGAGAGACACCCGGAGTGGCCGCAAAAAACGCGGCCACATCCGGGGTCTGGGGTTTTGCGACAACCACCTGAGGCGTCGGACATTTTTTGCCGGTAATAAAAAAATGATTATTGAAAAAAGATTCTACTTCAACGCCGCAGCTGCCAGGTTGGCCCAGGCCTGCAAGGGCGACCAATACAAACCCAAAATAAAAATCGGCACAGCCAGAAGGATCAGAATCGGCGCCAATGGCCTGGTCCCGGCAAGAGGCGCCCCTTCCGCTTTTTTCATATACATTTCCATAATGATGCGACTGTAATAAAACAGCGCCACCACACTGTTAAGAATCCCAACCACGGCCAGAACCACATACCAATATCCGCCGTTATGGAGCAACGCGGCAAAAAGATAGAACTTGCCGATGAATCCGGCCAGCGGCGGAATGCCGGCCAAAGAAAACAGATACACGCTGAGCAACACCGCCAGCAACGGCGAGGTTACGCCCAGTCCTTTGTAGGAAGCGATCTCTTCGCTGTTCAGTCTATCAGCAACAATTTGCACCGCAGCAAAAGCGCCGAGATTCATAAACAGATAAATCCCCAAATATAAAATCACCGCGGCAGATCCAAGCTGATCCAACAACGCCACACCCATTAGCAAATAACCGGCATGAGCAATGGACGAATAGGCCAACAACCGCTTGACGTTGGTCTGATGGATGGCTGTCAGGTTGCCCAGCGTCATGGTGATCGCCGAGATGAGTCCGATCATGGCCAGAATAGATTCCCGTAGTTCAGCTCCGGATTGCGGCAAAATCGCCAGGAGAAAACGCAACAGCAATGCAAACCCGGCAGCTTTGGGCGCCACGCTTAAAAAACCGGTAAACGGCGTGGGTGCACCCTGATACACATCCGGACTCCACATATGAAATGGCACGGCAGCGATTTTAAAACAGAGACCGCTTAGAATCATGACAAAGGCAATCAGAGCAGCCAGCAAACCGGATTTACCGGCAGTCAACACGTCACCGTTATCGGTCAATGCCTGACCGATCGCGGTGAATCCGGTGGAACCGGTTAGGCCGTATAACAGAGAGATGCCGAACACCATAATGCCGGAAGCTACGCCACCAAAGATCACATATTTCAAGGCCGCTTCATGAGATAGCGGATGGTTGCGTTTAAATCCGGTCAATACATAAGAGGAGTAACTCACCATTTCTACGGCCAAATACGCAAAGAGCAAATCACGCGTGGCCGCCATTACCGAAATACCGATGCAAATCGTCATCAACAAGGCGGTAAATTCCGGAAATCGCTCCCGCGCCAGTTCATCGCTCGCTGAGGCCAATATCAACACCAAAGCACAGACCACAATAGCGAGCAATAAAAAGAATCTGCTGAATCCATCGGTCTGCACCATGTCAGCCATAGCACCGTTATCATTACCGAACAATGCAAGAACCGCGGCAGTCAGTAGAAAAAATAGACCGATAAACAAACTGCGTTTGACGCGATCGCCGGATTTTGCAACATTCAGCAAAAGCACCGCAAGCACGCCAATCACCAAAACCATCTGCGGATACAAAAGCGGGAGTTGGTTCAAAGCCATGAGTGTTTTCTCCCTTTTCCTAAAAATCCGAAAGAATGGATAACAAGGTCTTGTTGATCAAATTCAAAGCCGGCATGGGATAGATGCCGAGAAATACAATGGCCGCTGCCAAGGGATACAGCGTAAAGCGCTCGCGCCAGGTCAAATCCGCGAGGCTGTTGTATTTTTCATTCAAGGGCCCGAGAAACATGCGCTGTAAAGCCCACAAATAATAGGCCGCGGTAATGATTACAGCCAGCACCGAAATCATGGTCAACACGCGAAAGGTCGGGAAAGCGCCGGTGAAGACCAGAAATTCGCTGATAAAACCGCATAACGCGGGCAATCCGAGAGACGCCATAAAGGCCAGACCGGTGAGTGCGGTATATTCGGGCAACTGATAAGCCAGGCCGCCGAATCCTTCAATATTGCGGTGATGAGCGCGATCATAAATAACGCCGGCTATAAGAAAGAGCATGGGGCTGATAAGTCCATGGGTCCACATCTGGAACACGCTGCCCACCATGCCCAGACTGGTAAAGGCGGCCATGCCCAGCAAGACAAATCCCATATGACTGACGGATGAATAGGCAATCATTTTTTTCAAATCTTTTTGCGCCAAACAGACAAAGGCGCCGTAGACAATGCTGATGGCGCCCAGCAAACCCATGGCCGGCGCAGCCCATTTGGTTGCTTCCGGCAAGATGCCGAAATTAAAGCGCAGAATGCCGTACCCGCCCATCTTGAGCAAAATACCGGCCAGGATGACGGAAATCGGCGTGGGCGCTTCCACATGCGCGTCTGGCAACCAGGTGTGGAACGGCACCATGGGGATCTTGATGGCAAAGCCGATGAATAGAGCGATAAAAATGAGTTTGCTGAATTCAAATCCCAATAAAGGTGCAGCATGGGAAAAATCGTTTTCCGCGATGAGCTTGAGTATATTAAAAGTGTGATTGGCCGGCGTGCCGTCCACCAGAGTTGCGGGATTGGAATTGTAATACAAGGCAATGATGGCCAGCAGCATCAATAACGAGCCGAACAGGGTGTAGAGAAAAAACTTGATGGCAGCATACTCTTTGCGCGGCCCGCCCCAGACGCCGATCAAAAAATACATGGGCAACAACATGACTTCCCAGAAAACATAGAACAAGAACATATCCAGACTGCAAAAAGTGCCGAGCATGCCGGTTTCCAAAAGCAAGAACAGGGCAAAATAGCCACGTTGATATTTTTCAATACCCCAGGACGCAACCGCGGCGATAAACGAAATGAGCACCGTTAAAAACACCAACAGAATCGACAAGCCGTCCACACCGACAAAATACTCGATGTTGAAGGACGGGATCCACACCAAATGATGCTGAAATTGCATCCCGGTGTTGTTGGGATCGAATTGCATCAGCAACTGCACACCCAACAATAACGGCAACGCCGTGACCACCGTAACAACCCATCGTACCAGTTGTTTTTTTTCTTTAGGCAACAAGAGCACGAGCGGGATGCCGATCAGCGGCAAGAAAATCATCCAGGATAACAGCGTGGATTGGTTCATAGAAAAGACTCCGTTAACGAATGCTGTTTGTAATAGTTTTTATTTGCTCAACGAACCTTGCGAAGGTTTGCATCCTAGAACAGGATGGACATTTGCATTTCATTGCGTATCCGTATGACAACCTTCGCAAGGATAAAATATTCAACTGAAAATCAAATAACGCACCACAATCAATATCAATCCGCCGCATAACATGACATAGAGATAGGTCTGAATGCGGCCGGTCTGTACCTTGCGCATGGCGCTGCCGGCGGCGCCGGTCAAGCGAGCCAGCCCGTTCACAGCGCCGTCGATGACATAATTATCATGATGGCCGCCGGCAAAACCCAGTTGTCGACCAAACCAGCCGACCAGATTCACCAAACCGTCAACGACGTGCTGGTCAAACCAGTCGCACCCATTGGCAAAAATAAGGGTAAAATTGATGAATGTCTTTTGGTACAGTTCATCCACATAATATTTGTTGTAAATCACCCGATGCAATCCGGGATATTTCAGCAGAAATTGCGCCGGAACCTGTGAGCGCGCGTCTTTATACAGGCTCAGCGCCAGGCCGGCGCCGGTAAAAGCCACCAGCACAGAAGACAACATCAGAAGCCATTCTACGCTCAAAGAGAAATGCTGCCACTGCAGGGCAGCAGCCGAACCTGCAAACACGGGTTCCAACCAGCCTTCCAACAGGTTGGGCAGATGCCATAGATGCGGCAAACCGATAACTCCCACAACCAGAGAGAGTACGCCTAAAATCTGCAGGACCACGGTGATGCTCCTGGGTGATTCATGCAGATGATGTTCGACATCCGCTGTGCCGCGAAATTTTCCGGTAAAGGTCATAAAATAGCTGCGAAACATGTAAAAAGCGGTCAGCAGGGCCGTGGTGATGCCGATAAACCACAGCACCTGCCCGGGTATCAGGATGTTGGCATTGGAAAAATTCTTCCACAGAATTTCATCTTTGGAAAAGAATCCGGACATGAACGGAAACCCGGCAATGGCAAAGCAGGCAGCCAGATAGGTCCAGCGCGTGGTGGGCATATGCCTGGCCAGTCCGCCCATGTTGCGCATATCCTGTGCATCGGTGTGATGATCGTGCGCATGATGCAAGGCCTGATGCATGGCGTGAATCACCGAGCCGGAACCAAGGAACAGGCAGGCTTTAAAGAACGCGTGGGTGAGTAGATGAAAAATGCCGACCCAATAAGCGCCCACGCCCACACCCATAAACATAAATCCCAATTGACTGACGGTTGAATAGGCTAAAACCTTTTTGATGTCGTATTGAAACAGACCGATGGTGGCGGCAAAGAGCGCGGTCAAAGCGCCCACGGTTGCCACCACGGTCATGGCCACCGGCGACAGCACGAACAAAAAATTCAACCGCGCCACCATGTAAACGCCGGCCGTGACCATGGTCGCGGCATGAATCAAAGCGGACACAGGCGTAGGACCGGCCATGGCGTCGGGCAACCAGACATATAACGGAATTTGCGCGCTTTTCGCTGTTGCGCCCCAAAAGAAAAACAGACAAATAAAGGTCGGCGCGGCAATGCCGAATATGGTTTTGTTCACCAGCAGCGGCGCCAATTCCTGCACCTGACGAAAAACAAAAGTCAGATGATCGCTGTTGTTCACGACATACTTGCCGTTGTCCCAGGCGCCGGCCAGGGTCCAGAATAACGCAAACAGTCCGATGATAAAGCCGCCGTCGCCCACGCGATTGACAATAAAGGCCTTCATGCCGGCGCCGGCGTTTTTCAAATCTTTGTACCAGAAGGAAATCAACAGATACGAACAAAGCCCGACGCCTTCCCAGCCGACAAACATCAGAATAAAATTATCCGCCAACACCAAAGTCAGCATGGCGAACATAAAAAGATTCATATAGCTGAAAAATTTCCAATAGCCTTCGTCTTTATGCATATAGCCGATGCTGTATACATGAATCAACGTCCCGACAAAAGTGATCATCAACACCATGGCAGCGGCAAGCTGATCGTACCAAAACGCCATCGGAATGCTGAAACCGTTGATGCGGATCCAGTCGAACAGGTAACAAAGCATGTGCCGCTGTTCGGCCGGATGCTGCATCATTTGCAGAAAATAATAAAGCGCGATGACAAACGACAGACCGGGCATGAGAATCGCCAGGATGTGGATGGGTTTTTCGCCGTAGCGTCGATGAATTTTTAAACCAAATGCGCCGTTGATAAAAGCGCCTAACAGGGGCAAGACCGGCGCCAACCAGAGCCAGCGGGCTGTTAAAATCTCCATCCAACTACTCCTTTAAATTCACCGTCAGGTTGACGTCGATGTTCTTCAACGAACGATAAATGGCCAGCACGATGGCCATGGCGATAGCTGCTTCTGCTGCAGCCAGCGCCATAACGAACAGGGCAAAAATTTGTCCAGTGACGCCGTTCTGCACAAACCTGCCGAACGCGACAAAATTGATATTGGCGCTGTTTAAAATCAACTCGATGCCCATCAGCAGACCGATGGCGTTGCGCCGTGAAAGCACACAAACGAGCCCCAGGCAAAACAACAAGGCGCCGACAATCAGGAAATGCGGCAAACCAATGGTGAGCGTCATGACCGCACCTCCTGCTCATCGCCGGTTTTCATTTCCTTGCGCACCAGCATCACGGCGCCGATAAGCGCGGCCAATAACAACAGCGAGAGAAATTCAAACGGCAGGATGTAATCGCCGAGCAGCGCATCGCCCAGCGGCGGAACCGAGGTCATTGCCTCCGGAGCGGCTTGTACCTTCCAGGGAAAATTTAAAGCGACAAAAATCAGCAGTGCAGCCGCGATCACGCCGATGATGGTCGCCGGTATGACGCCCTGGCTGGGATTGGATCGGTTCGCTTTTTCAATCCCGCGGGTCAGCATGATGGCAAACAATATGACGACGAGCACGCCGCCAACATATACCAGGATCTGCGCTGCAGCCAGAAACGAAGAGGACAGCAGGCCGTACAAGCCGGCGACACCGGCAAAAGTTCCCAGCAATGCAAATCCGGAATGAACGATATTGCGCGAATAAACCACCACCAGACCACACGCCAGCGTCAGCAGCGCAAAACAGTAAAACAGAATATCGGGTATGGTCAGAGTCATGCTTTCACCTCTTGTTTCTTTTTCCAGCGCACATCGCCGCGCGCCGCATCCGGTGATAACCGGGCCGGAGCATCCCATACTTTCTTGACGCGGCGATAGGGCTCATTCTGCGCCAGGCCTTGCGGCTCCTGGTCCTTGCTGACCTTGTAGGTCGGAATTTTCTCACCCGGGTTCACATAGCATTGCAGCAGATTGTTGACATGCCAGGTGCTGGCTTCAAATTCGGTGCTGTGCCGAATGGCGCCGGTCGGGCACACCTCAGTGCACAGTCCGCAAACCATGCACATGGCAAAATCAATTTCAAAACGGGTGAGATAATTTTTTTTGGTCTCAGGGTCCCGTTCCGATTCGATATGAATGACGCCCAGCGGGCAGCGTTTCATGCACGCCATGCAAGCGGTGCAGATGGAGACATCGGTTTCCAAAAGTCCGCGAAATCCCGGCGGCAGCATTTCCGGCACCGGCCTGGGAATGCGATCCGGGTATTGTATGGTGAGTGGTTTACGAAAGCAATAGGACAAGGTAACAGCCAGGCCTTCAAAGATAGAGACCGCGGATTTAATGATGTTGCTCAGATACTCACGCAAAGGCAACTCCGATGGTTGAAATTTACCGTTATTAAATTTGCAAAAAGTTGCGGTTGTCCAAAAAGTTAACATTCTGCATGTAGTACCGGCTTCAGCCGGAGGAATTTCCGGCTAAAGCCGGCACTACATACTCTAAAAAAACATAGTGAGGTCTGATCTCTCACGTCCAAATTTTTATATAAATCTTGTCTTTCATGGCCGACAAATTATAAAACGCCCGCCAGATCAGGCCGATGCCGATGGCAAATCCCATTGCGGTCAATAACAACCGCATGATAAGCCAAATCCATTGCCACACACCCGTATCGGGCAGAATGACAAAAAGTCCGGAACCCAGGAGCGTGATAAAACCGATAGGCACAAAATACTTCCAGCACATCACCATCAACTGATCGACGCGCAAACGCGGCAGGGTCCAGCGCACCCAAATGACGATAAAGACAAAGACACTGGTCTTGATAAAAAACACGGCGATGCTGACCGACACCCAGAAAATTTTCATCGCCGTCGATGAAGCGGCTATGAGGCCACCCAAATCAGGGATTCCGGGGATTTGCCAGCCGCCTAAAAACAGCGTGCAGAGCAGCGCCGACATGGTCCAGACATTGGCCCATTCGGTAAAAAGAAAAAAGAGAAAACGCATGCCCGAGTATTCGGTCACATAGCCGGCCACCAGTTCGCTTTCCGCTTCCGGCAGATCGAACGGCGTACGATTGCCTTCTGCCAGAATCGAAGCAAAAAAAATGAAAAAGGCGATAAAGGTGAACGGATTGTGAAAGAAAAACCATTGCCAGGGCCAGCCGCCCTGTCGGATGACAATTTCCTGCATGTTCAGTGTGCCTGCCACAGCGACAACCGTGAGCACGGCCAGGCCTGCCGGAATTTCATAAGAGATCATCTGTGCGGCGGCACGCACACCGCCGATCAGCGACCATTTGTTGTTGCTGGACCAGCCGGCCATGAGAATGCCCAACACGACCAAAGTGGTAATGGCGGTAATATAAAAAATGCCGATATCGATATTGCTGGCCATGAGGCCGTAGCCCCATGGCAGCGCGGCAAAAGCGGCAAATCCGCCGGCGAATACCAGATAGGGTGCAAGCTTGAACAACGACCTGTCCGCCGCATCAGGAATCACATCTTCTTTGAGAAAGGCTTTGAGACCGTCTGCTAACCATTGCAGAAATCCGATCCAGCCGACGCGATTGGGCCCAATACGCGATTGCATACGACCGGCAATACGGCGCTCAAGCCAGGAGGTGATGCCGGCAAAGGTGGCCATAAAGGCCAGCACGGCCAGCGTGACCACGGCCAACCACAGGGTCAAAGCCAGCGTCATCTGCCAGGGTTGCAGTTGAAAATTCGCAATCAGGACATCAAACCAGTTTTTCATTTTCACCGATCCACTTCTGGCGCCACCACATCGAGGCTGCCGAAAAACGCCGTCATATCCGCTACCATAAAACCGGGCGCCACCTTGGGAATGATGGACATGGCGGTGAACGAACTGGTTCTGATTTTGCAGCGGTACGGTTTGTCGGTGCCGTCGCTGATCAGATAAAATCCCATTTCACCGCGCGTGCTTTCTACATGGCTATAGACTTCGCCGGCCGGAGGCACGGGATTGCGCGCCGCTTTGGCGAGATAATCGCCTTCCGGCAATCCCTCCACTGCCTGGCGCACGATTTTCGCCGATTCCGCCATCTCGCCGATGCGCACCATGTAACGACTGAACGAGTCGCCGACCTGACCGCGATAGCCGTTTCCGGTGATCACTTTGAATTCAAATTCAGGGTAAACGCTGTAGGGATAATCACGGCGCAGATCAAAATCCACCCCCGAAGCGCGCAGATTCGGTCCGCCCAAACCATAATGAATGGCCAGCTCGGCCGGGATCGTCACCACATTGATCAACCGTTTTTGAAAAATCTCGTTGCCGGAAATCAGCCGGTCGAATTCGGGCAAAAAGGTTGCAAAGCGATCGATAAAGGCGAGAATCTCCTTGTCCAAACCCGGAACCCAGTCCCGGGAAACGCCGCCGAAACGCATATAGTTATAGTTCAAACGGGCGCCGCAAATTTTTTCCATCAGATCGTTGACGATTTCGCGTTCGCGAATGCCGTGCAGAAAGGGCGTAAAAGCGCCCAGGTCCATGGCTATGGTGCCGCAGGCAATCAGATGGTTGATGAGGCGATTCAGTTCGCATGCGACCACGCGCATGTATTGCGCCCGGCGCGGAACCTCGACGCCGAGGAGTTTTTCCACAGCCATACAATAGCCATGATTGCCGAACATGGCCGACAAATAATCGACCCGATCGGTATAGGGTATGAAACCGACATACTGGGTCTTTTCCGCTATTTTCTCGATAGCGCGGTGCAAAAATCCCACCTTGGGATCAGCAGCTTCTATCACCTCGCCGGCCAGCGTAAGCGTCAAATTGATGACGCCGTGGGTGGAAGGATGCTGTGGTCCCATATTGACCACGGTTTTTTCGTTTTGCAGCAATTCACCGGCAACTTGCATTGGCATAATTTCCCAAAATTTGCATGAAAATTCCATAACCTGTTCGAGCGTGACCGCAGGATAAAAGCATGTTACTCCGGCTTGGCCTCCGCATCGATTCCTGCAGCAGGTTTGCCCGGGTAAAGACGGTTCAGTATCTCATGACTGTTAGGCCGCGTTGTCGAGAGACCATGGTACTCGGCTGGCTCGACATAATCTTTGCGCAACGGATGACCGAGCCAATCATCGGGCATCATGATGCGGCGCAGATCCGGATGACCCACGAAGCGAATGCCATACAAGTCCCAGGTTTCACGTTCAAACCAATTGGCATTGCCATAGAGATCAGACACGGTGGCCATCTCGGGTTTTTCCGGCGGCAGCAGCGCTTTGACAATGATCTCGCATTTGTTCTCCAAAGAACGGATCACATACACCACAGCCAACCTGTCGCCATAATCGATGCCGCCGAGACAGGAAAGAAAAGTAAAAGCAAGTGATGTTTTCAAAAATAAAAGTGCGGACGAAATTTGTTCAGGCGGCGTTAAAATCCAGCAATCACCGGCTGCGCCTTGCTGCAGTTCAAAGGGCGTGCCGGGAAATTGCGCTTGCAGGCGGTCAAGAATATCTTTTGGCGTCATCTGGCCAGTTTCTCCGATTCAATCGTCCGACGATGAGCCCAATGGTCTCTTTGCATCCGTTTCTGCACCGTCATCAGGGCTTCATTCAAAGCTTCGGGCCGCGGCGGACAGCCCGGCAGATAAACATCTACGGGAATCACTTTATCAATGCCCTTGAGCACCGAATAGCCGCGAGAGAAAAGCCCTCCGCAATTGGCGCAAGAGCCCATGGCCAGAACATATTTAGGTTCCGGCATCTGATCATAAAGCCGACGCACCGCGTCAGCCATTTTGTAGGTAATAGAGCCGGCAATCAACAACAGATCCGCCTGACGCGGCGTGGCGCGGAACACCATGCCAAAACGATCCAGGTCCGTGCGCGGACCGCCGGTCTGCATCAATTCGATGCCGCAACAGGCGGTGGCGAACAAAAGATACCAGAGAGAGTTCTTGCGCGGCAAATTGAGCAGACTATCCAGTTTGGTGGGTATGGCAAAACCGCTTTCCCAGACTAATTGATCCATATCTATTTCCTCATGACGACAATTTCTTGATCCACTCGAGATCGCCCTTTTTCCATAAAAAAACGAGGCCGGTCAGCAGAATAAGGACGAACAGAAGAATTTCCACATAGGCGATCCATCCCTTGCCTTGCAGCGCCCATTGACGCAGCACAACGATCACCGGATAGGTGACCACCACCTCGACGTCAAAGATCAGAAACACCAGGGCCAGCATATAAAAACGGGGATTAAAATTATACCACGCCGATCCCTGGGGCTCTTCGCCGCATTCATAGGTTGCATTTCGATATTTGCCCATGCGTTTGGGACGAATCAGAGCGCCCAGGCCCAGGGCCATGAGAACAAAGCCCGCACCCACTGCGAGAAACATGACGATCATGCTGAAATCGTAAAGCATGATGAACTCCTTATGAAATTCATTCATAAAAGTTACAATTCTCTCTATAAACAATCAAGTGCTAATCCAATTTAAGAAAATTTCACAAACATCTTGCGCTTGAGCGATAATTTAATCCCTTGCATGAAAAAGAGATGATTAATATATTAACTTGAATTGAGCGATATGTACTCGGAAAACAACCTTGCGAAGGTTTAAAACCTTCGCAAGCATCATGCAACCGCTCCGTGCAGAATTAATATTGATGCGTCGGATTATCTTGATTGAGGCACACCAAATGAAAGTTGAACTGTACAAAAGGGAACAATTATACAAGGGATTTTTTACGCTGCATCGCGCGGAACTTGCTTTCGAGCAATTCAACGGCGCCATGAGCCCAACAGTGACGCGTCTGGCCATTGAGCGCGGCGATGCGGTGGCGGTATTGGTTCATGATTCACAAAGAAAAAAAATTATTCTGGTCAAACAATTTCGCTATCCCATATACTTGACAGATCCGCAACAGGGCTGGCTTCTAGAAGTCGTGGCCGGCACTATTGAAGAGAACCATGCACCGGAGGAGACGGCCGTTCGCGAGGTTGCGGAAGAGATCGGGTATGTTGCGCAAAAAGAACAGCTGCGCTATTTGACGACCTGCTGTCCCAGCCCGGGCGGACTTACGGAACGCATCCATCTTTATGGCCTGGATGTGCATGCAGGACAAAAAAAGCATGCCGGCGGCGGCTTAAAGGAAGAGACAGAAGATATTCAGGTTGTGGAACTGGATTATATGCAGGCTTTCACCATGGTTGAAACCGGCGCCATTCGCGATGCTAAAACTTTAATCTGCTTGCTTTGGCTGCAAAAGGAGTTACAGCGAGGCTAATAAAATACTTGACTTTTTTCTCAATAATATATATATTTTAATTCGTCATTCAGGTGTAGCTCAACCGGCAGAGCGGGTGGCTGTTAACCACTAGGTTGTAGGTTCGAGTCCTACCACCTGAGCAAAAAGGCTTCCATTTGGAAGCCTTTTTTGTTTTGGCTTATTCCCACGACAAACCCCGGATGTGGCCGCGTCTTTTGCGGCCGGTGCGGGTGTCCTTCAACGCATTATCAAAAAGTATCGATTTCAGAAATCACCGTTGCCTGTCTTTGGCAGGCTGCAGACTCTGCTGCCTCTGTCCATGTCCAGCCGGCCGTTCCATTTTGGCTACGGCTTTACCGGCCAATTCGTAGGTCCTGGGCGACTCGGCATAAGCGGTCAACAAACGGCAGATCAACTTTTCTGTTACAAACCGTTCCATCGGGCCGTTTTTTTCTTCCTCCTTAAAAACCTGACGGAGCATGAATTTCTGCTCTCCCTCGAGCCGGGCGTAGGCCATGGCAGCCTCACGCTCGCAATCCACCGGCACAGCATGCAAAGCTTTTATATACAGGACCGAGCGCAACAAATAGGCATACATCCTTATCATGGGCAGATAACTGCTGGTCTTCAATTGGGGATGATGCGCAAAACAAACCGGTGAAAAAGCAGCAGACCATTCAAACACAGAAGGCGATATGAGATGGTTGACATTGCGGATTTTGACATGAAAACGATCTTCAATGACATGCAACATGCGGCAGAATTCCGGATAGCGGTTCTCCTTTTCCAGTTGCATCGCATAGTCGATCATGGTGTTGGTAATGGGATCCGAGAAAAAAATAAACTCGCGATCACCCAGTAACGGTTTGAAGAGATCGTAAACAAATTCGGAACAATACAACCTGCGGCAGTCCGGCTGATCGTTATTCAGTTCAAACTTGCCGTCAAATTGCACACAGCCGCATAAAAGCGAATCAACGCGCTCGCGCAAACGGGCGCCGCTGAACGGAACCGTGCAGCGCATAACCAGCACCGTCAATACCCGGGAGACCTCGTTGTTAAAAGAAACATCTGTAACCCAGGCAGCCAGGGAATGTTTTTTTATGCAATGCTCCCCCATCTTGACCGCGTTGTGCGGCTGACAGTCAATCACAAAAACCGAGTCGCCCATTCGTCGCAAGATGCCGACATGAGAATAACCGCCTAAACTTGAAAAAGAGGTCAACAAAGAGCTGGCGCCTTCCATCAGCCGCAGTATCACATCGCCGTCGTGCAGTTGCGCGACCGGCAGTTGCGACAGAATCGTGCGTTGCTCCTGCGGAGTAAATGTTCCACTGGACAGCAACTTTTCGTACACTAACGCTTGCTCGTCAAATTGCTTTTTGAACAAGGGATGAGCCTGGTCAGCCGTGTGGCGGCAACAAAACATAAATAGCAAAGACAACACAAAGGACAAATACCAACGGTTGCGCATTTCTGCTCCTGAACGATTCATTTCAGCCAAGCAAGCGTCCATTAAAAAACTGACCGGAGCAAACGGCGCTTTGACTAGCATAGAATGGAAAAAGTCTGATCGGTTGTTTTGCTTGTTTTACGATCCGGACTAAGGCAAGTTATTAAAAATTATTGAAAAAATCCACAGGAATCTCAAGCTCGCTTAAATAGAGCGATAGGTGCTCGAAAAATATCCTTGCGAAGGTTTGAGACCTTCGCAAGGATAATGCATTACAACGAAACACTGACGCCCAGCGCAGGCACCAGCGGCAACATATAATACACGTTCCGGCGCATGGTTCCGCCGTCTTGCAAACGCCAATCATAAATATAGACATTGCGGCGATTCAACACATTGATGACATCCAGATAGGTCGTTATTTTTCGCCGGCCCCAGGTTTTTGCATAGGCCAGACGCAAATCCAATCTGGAATAATAGGGATAGCGGCTCGAGTTCTTTTCGCCTTTAATAACCTCACTGAACGATGCTCCGTCGCCGTCGACCGCGCCGTACACCGGCGTATAGGGAAAACCGCTGCCATAGTACCACACCCAGTCCATATGCCAGTGTTTGGACAACCGGGTTTCCAATCCCAGGTTGATCTGGTGGGTTTGATCATATTCAAAATAGATCCAGGGTGCAGAACCGTTGCGGCGATATTTGGTTTCCGCCAAAGTGTAATTCACCCAAAAACCCCAGCGCTCCTGAGACAGCCGTTGCTTTTGCCAGGAAAACTCGATGCCCTGCGACAGACCTTCGCCGTCGTTGGTCGGCAGGAAAGAATAATCTTCTTCATTGACCAGCAAATCGCTGAACTGCTTGCGGTATAATTCACATTTGAGCGAGGTCCGTTCAGACATGCGCCACTGGCCGCCGAGGATGGCATGGGTGGCCTGTTCCGCAGCCAACTCTTCCTGATGTTGCGAGATATCCATGGGCTCGCCCCGGCCGATGATGGTCAAAAAATCAGGGAATTGACTGTAACGTCCGTAGCTCAGCCAAAAACTGACCGGCGAAAAGGCAGTCACCAACAACTTTATCCGCGGATTAACATGACCCTGCTGGTACAATGTGGAATAATCATAGCGCGTGCCCAGAATCCATTCAAACGATTTTTTCGCTTTAAAGCGCACTTCGCCATAACCCGCCTCATGCACTCCTTCGGCGTCAAAATCAATTTTCGAAGGCAAATCCAGAGTGTTGCGCCAATCGACATGCCACTCTAAATTGGTGCGATGTTGATTCGCTTCCGCGCCGATTTTAAAATGCAGCCAATTGGCCGGATAATAATACAGATCGCTGCGCAGCGATTGACGCGCCAGTTGGTAATTCAACTTGACCTGATAACGATAAAAATAGGTGTCGCGAATGTTGATGTCGTTCTGATCCGCATAAGCGCCGAGAAAAAAGTGACCCACCCATTTCGGTGAGAACAGGGAGGTCAGGCGTACTCCGGCGATCTGTCCTTTGCCGGCATTGAGCAGGTCCAGCTGCTCACTTTCAACGTTAAGCATCTTGGCGCCCTCGCCCAGATGCGTGTAGAAAGCGGTTAATTTATGCCGGCTGGAAAAATCATAAGCTACTTTGGCATGCATGTCATAATAGAAAGGGAAAACATATTTGCCGCCGGTCAACGCGTTGGCAGCCAAATCGTAAAAACTGCGCCGACAGGCAACGAGCCAGGAGCCGCTGCCATTGGCAAGGGGACCTTCGGCCGTTGCCCGCGCCGTCAAGACTGTGGCACTGGCGTTGAATTTCACTCCTTCACGACTGCCTTCGCGATTGGCGATTTGCAAAAGCGCGGACATTTTGTTGCCGTGATCCACCTCAAATCCGGCCGGCGCCAGATCCATGGCCTGCACAATATCCGGATTGACCAGAGAAATGCCGCCGCCCATCATGACCAGCAGACGATTGGGATTGGTCACTTCAATACCATCGTATAAAATCAAATTCTGATCCGGACTGCTGCCGCGCACATAGAGTTGCGTGTTCATATCATTGCGATTGACAACGCCGGGCACAGCCTTGAGTGCACGATAAGCGTCCTCCATGGCGCCGGCGCGTCTATGAATAATGCGCGGTTCAATCATCTCGTGTCCAGCCAAAGAAGCCTGGTACTCAAAATTCGGCGGCATTCGTTTGGCCGAAACATTCATGTTGGCCATGGGGATGGCTACACGATTCAATTTTACCCGCAAGGCGCGGATGGCTGAAGCCACTTTGACGCGCTGGACAATCATTTTGCGATAACCCATCAGGGTGGTCACCAGACTGTACTCGCCTTCAGGCACATCTGTGATTTTAAAATATCCTTTTTCATCCGTAACAGCGCCCAACCGGGTGTTATCGAGGAATACATTTGCTCCAACCAGGGGTTCGTTGCTGGCCTGGTCCACAACAAAACCGACGACCTTGCTTTGTGCCGTCAAATGACTCAAGCTGAACAACAACCCAAATAATATTAAAAAACAAAAAATGCGTCTGTTGCAAAGGAACATGTGTTGAATCCTTAATATGCAAAACTGGGATTATCCCAAAAGGTTGCAACAGCTGTGCCAATTCTAACAGACTATCCGTTCAAATTTTGGAAAAGTTTTGTAATTCAAAATTTTGTTTTTATAGTATTTATAAAAAGAGGGCACGGAAGAGACTAAAGTCAAATTTAAAAAACGGCCATAATAAGAAGAAAAATGTATCATGATGAAACAAAAAATTTCCAAAGCGAGAATATAGTGCAAATACTAATACCACAAGACCTCACAGGTTTTAAAAACCTGTGAGGTCTTGGTCAGCAAGATTTCGCTTTAGAGCTCGACCTCGGTTTAAAAACTAGAGCCGCACATCAGTCAACTCCGGGGACCAGGTGCAAAGTTTGGGTGACAGCGATTTTTTTAGCTGGATCAAGGGAGAGCGTGATCATTTGTCCTTTGCGCCAAAGTGAATTTTGATCATGATGATGCTTGCTGAAAGGGTGCCCGCTTTGTCCGGTAAAGAGAACAATCTGATAATCCAAACCGGATAAATCCACAATTTGACGGACACAAGGGCCGACCAATGCCTGGAATGGTCTGGCATATAAAAAGGTTCCATTGCAGATAGTAAAATTGCCGCCGGCCATGGGAGATTCCGGCACGCTAAAAAACCGGCCCAGGGTCGGACGAAAAATGAAAGGATGAAACCCTGTGACCGGGTGCAGGCTGCCCCACCACCATTGTCCGATGTTCGCACTCTTGAGCGCTTGCAGAGAATCGACGGCGCTAAAAAAACCGGCCGCCAGTATCTCTTTGCAGGTTTCCACCTCCGGCGTGCGACAATCATCAAACCAGGCTGAATCCTGTCGGGCCAAGAGTCCGTCGAGCATGGCCACGTTGACGCGCGGCAGGGACAAAAATTTCTGCAGCAGCGGTTCACCCAATTCATCGCCAAGGGTCTTGCGAAAAACTTGCAGATAGGTCATCTCGTAAATAGCGGCAGCAATACTTTCTGCGGTTTGTTGATAATCCCATCCCTGCAACATTTCTTTGGCATACAACTCCGGCGAGTCGGCCGGCGCCGAATATCCGGTCAACGAAGACAACACCAGCGGTACAAACCACGCTGCATGCGGATTGTACACATCGGTCTGCAGCTTTTGCATATCAGCTGCAGAAACGCGTTTCAGGCTGTCCAATCGCGATACGATGTGTCGATAGCGATAGTTCGGATCCCAGTAACCGGCAATGTCATTCGGCGGCGCATCGTCGCTCAAGCGGTTGTTCGCGTTGGCCAGACGACCGGACAACGGATCGCTTACCGCCGGCAATTGCAAAAACGGCAAGTCGCCCAGCCAACCTCGATTATGTAAAGAATCGGGGACCGGCAAGGCGGAAAGGGAAAAAGATCGCACGGGTACTGCGGCGGCTAATTGACGGCCGATATGTCCCTGTCGGTCGGCATAGAAAAAATTCTCCCCGGGTGTTTTACAGCGCCTCAGCGCATTGCGAAAGTCATACCAATTCGTCGCAGACATAATTTTTTGGAATCCGGTCAACTCATCGCTGATGGAAAATCCGGTCCATTGCATGGCAGGAGGAAAAGCCGAGCCGGGTTGGGCAGGGCCGGGAAGCAGGGGTCCCCAGAGGGTGGAGCGCACCTGTAAAATTTTTTCCCGGCCGTTTTTAACGGCAATGCGTTCTTCTCGTACGGTGAAATCCAGCGCCTGACCGTTATACCGATACTTATGGGGGTCTGCGCTGTCCGGTTTGATTTGAAAAAAATCGAAATCGTCGATCATGCCGTTCGTCATGCCCCAGGCGATCTTTTCGTTCCTGCCCAGAGCCAGCCCGGGCAATCCCGGAAAAGCCGCACCAACGGCATGGATGCTCGGCGAGGTTACATGCAGGATATGATACAATGCCGGCGAAGTGAACGGCAGATGAGTGTCGTTAGCCAGAATAGGCGAACTGTTTTGGGTACGAAATCCGGCAACGACCCAGGCATTGCTGCCCACGCCATTGGCCGAATAGCCCAGAACGGCGTATAAGGCCGACTGCAGCTGTTGCAGAGACAGGTGGTCCAGGTCTGCGGTGGCCACAGCCGGTGATCGCCATTCCGGCCAGAGCCGTTGTATTTTTTCGGCGCCTACTGCAGCGGCTATCTCGCCCATGACCGGATCGACATGCCAACCCATACTCAACAGCCAACCGAACAAACGCATGATGGCCACACAATCGCGTGCTTTCCAAAGCCTGGCCTTTTCCTGCAGCAGAGCAAATTCCAGCGGCGCATGTTTGCTATGCCGTATACAAGCATTGATGCCTGCGACATAAGCATCCAGGGAGCGGCGGGTTTCAGCAGGCAGCGTCGGCAGTATTTGATCTGCAAGCGACAGCAGTCCCATGGTGCGCGACCATTCATCCAACACCACGGCTTTTTCGCCGAAAAGTTCGGCCAATGTTCCAGCGGCAGCGCGTCGAAAGAGTTCCATCTGCCATAAGCGATCTTGCGCTGCACTAAAGCCGCAAGCGAAATAGAGGTCCTCATCCGTTTGACTGACAATATGCGGAATTCCCCATTGGTCACGACGGATTTCGACCGGTGCTTTCAGGCCGGCCAGCGAATAGACGCCGGACCTTTCCGCTTCAATTCGGTGCAATGAGAAATAACCGACAACTACCAAAACGACCAGGATGGTCAGGAGGATAAACAGAAAAAGCGGGAGAAATTTACGTAAAAAGTTCATTAGCGTTTAGGTTGGCGTTCAACCTGTTGGCGTGACTCCCCTTCGGATTTTTTCGTGTCAGAGCGACGATCAAAATCACGTCGCGGATCTTCTTTCTTTTCGTTTTGTGCATCCGGATTGGCATCGTTGGTTTTTTTGCCTAAAGCGGGCGTTGAATAAACGGGCGTGCTCCTGGTGCTGACGCTCGAACCTCCATCATCATTGTTTGGGAACCGTTGCCGGAAATCGGCCGGTGCAGGCGATCCATCCTCACCCGGCAGAGAATGGTATTCATCCTGCCACCAGGCGGAGTTATAATAATAATTCCAGCCGTAACTATTCATTCTCCTGGCCGGTATACTGGCGCTGAAATGCGGATTGCTGCTGTGACAGGAAAGACACGAAGCATCGGCGACAGACTCTGGATTGTCCGATGGATTTTCCGTGTTATCAGCTACTTGCGGATGCTGCAAAGTCGTGTAGCAACTAAGGCCGCTGAGAAGTAGCACAGTAATAAAAAGACAGAAAAAACGTTGCATAGGTTTGCATTCTTTTCAATTAAACACCGTGGTGTGGTATCCGATTCGCAGGATACGGATGTTATCCCTTTGTCCCTTCGGATCAATCAATAAATTTTTTAAATCGAGTTCTATAAACAGATGTTTTTCAAATGTCCAGCGAATCCCGGCGTTGAGATAACCGCGATCGCTCTCCACATCCTGCAGCCGATTATCGTTGACAGCCATGTCATATTCCACCAACAAAGCCAGATCTTTGGCCATCTGCACGCAAACGCCCATAAAAAAATTAGGATCCGTATCCCGGTCGCTTTTTTCCAGACTTCGGTTCACACCCACGTGCAGGTTTACATAGCGAAATTTTTTAAAACTCCTCGAGGCGACGATATAAAGGCCTTTGGACTTTATCGAATAACGATTCAACTGATGTTGTGTTTCTGTAAGCGACTTTAAAGAATCGGGATAATCCTCCTGACGCCAATAGTTGCCGTAACCTTGCGTATCAACCCCGATAACCAAAGAAAAACTCCTCAAGGATTCCTCTTTCAGCCGATAGGCAAAATGCACGCCCGGAATCCTGCTCCATTGAATGATTTTTTCGCCGATTAAATTATCCGCATTATAGGAAACGCCGAACATCATGCGATTGGAGATGCCCACAGAAAGGCGGCCCAGCATGCCGCCTTCTTCATAAAAGCGCAGACTCCCCTTCATATCGCCGGGATGCAGGATGTTGCCGGTCGGCATATCGATCAAATAGATGGGATTGGCAAAATAGTATTCAGGCCCAACATGACTCTGGGGCGAACCGGATGACATTTTACGGCGATCCACCTGTCCCCAACCCTCAGGAACGGCAATGAAAAAAAGCAACAGCCCAACCCAAACAAGGGGTGTTCTCCTCATGCGCGGTTTCCTCAATTAATCCGGAATAATGTAAGGGTTATCCGGATAAAAGTCAATATGATCCGTATCATGAATGCAAAAAAACCGAAAAGCCGATCCCGATCTGCCAGAGGGTGCGGGCGCGCGTATACACCTTGCCTGAAGGGAAAAGATAGGCATACTTGAGTCCCACGCGCAGGGTGGTCATATTGCCGAGATTGGTGCGCGTATTGATTCCGGCATACATTAATGGTCCGGAATAGTTGACGCCCGGCCTGGCAGGGAAGGAGATGCCGGAGAGCCACATGCCAACGCCCAGAGAACCGAAAACACTGGCTGCGGAGCCCAAATCGTATTTCCGGCTTTGAGAAGTTCGCGACACCTTTGGGGTTAAATCGACCAAACGCTTGCCGATTCCGGCCATCAACAAACCGCCGACTTCAATGGAATCATCGGCAAGGGATACCAAAAAGCTGGGCTCAAATTCTAAAGCATAGTTGCGACTCAGATAGGAGGCAATAATCCAATTAAGATCCAGTTGACTGTTGCCCTCTACAAATGCGCTGGATCCGGAGCGAAAATAAAAAGAGCCGCCCATTTCCAGTGCGCCGCGCCGTTGTGCCCACCCGGTTGTTGCCCATATCATGACAAAGAACAGCAATCCGTATTTACACCGCACACGACCTCCCTGTTTTCCTCTTATCGGTTATTCAATAATTTCGAAATCAGTGCGGGCGGTGGCGCTTTCACCCGACCGATTATCTTTGATGTTCAACACCAGCTCGTAATCGCCCACCGACAGCTCTTTGATATCGAGAAAGTAGTAATTGGACTCGTTCATTTTACGGCCGGCGCGTCCATATTGCGCTGCAACCTGCGATTTTTTACCCTCTTTAAACATATCGGTCATTTTATCCAGCAAATTCTTCTTCTTGTGTTTCTGATTCACACTAAAGTCAATGACGTAATCTGTTCTGCCGTTGGCGCCTAACGTCAGATTGTAAATCTCATAATAGACGAACAACGGATCATAGGTGTGATAAATCCTTCGCGGATTCGGCACCATCTCGATATCCTTACGAAAGCGGCCGGCCTGGCTGACCTTGGGTTCGATGTTGTACGCCTGTTTGAGAGGACTGCAGGACAGTTTATTTTTCAGCGAATCCTTGCAGGAAAAAATATGTTGCCAATAGTACACGCAACGTCCATCCCTGCTCTGCGCGTGCAGACGCAACAGATAATCCTTGCGTTGCAACGGCGTCTCGAATTCACCGATGGCGTGTCCGTAAAATCGTTGGAACTGGGATTTGTCCTTTACATTGATGGTGCGCAAGTTTCGATAAATCAGGTTTTGTCGCTCATCGATCAGCGCGATGCCCACCTCCACCAACGAATCGCCGGGCGTCAGCAATCCGGCCGCCTCCTGCAGCGGCAGGCTGTAAGACAGCTGCAGCACATCCTGAATATCGGACTCGTGGAAAATATGCAACTCGTGGGCCAAAGGCAGCGTACGACTGCGTTCCGCCACGGATCGGCGGTCGTGTCGAAAAGAAAACTCGACCTCCTGCAAGCGGCGATTGCGCACATCTTCCAGATAACTCTCGTCATTAGAGTTCTGTAATCGCGTAAAAGCGGGGTCCCACCCCACCAGATCCGAAAGGATGGCTCTGTCACGAAAACCCGACGTCAACACGTACTGATTATTCGGCATGTACGAGTTATTGACGAAATGAAAAATCATTTGCGGCGAGATGTTCGTTTGACGATAGAGCCAGGAGACTGTTTTTTTAATGCTCGAGGTATTGTCCAGGTTCAGATTGTCCGTCACATTTTTCAACGCTTCTTCATCAGGTCTGCCGAAGCGCAGATAGATCATGCCGCGATCGCAGAATTTGTCATTATGCGCAAACCAGGGCGGGTATTCGATTTTCAGCGCGTCCAGATCGCGTTGCGTGCGATGCTGCAATCCGTCATAGCGATAGACTTTCTCCGCATGGATCAAACGCTGATAATGTTCGATTAGCCGGCGATTATACTCTGCGGCCGGCGCCGGATCGCGATTCTGCCAAAACTGCTGAAAAGCGAGCTGCAGGGTTTGCGGATCCAGTTCCAGGGACAGCACACCGAATTCAGCCTGACTGATGATGGGATAAAAATCCTCCAGAATAAATTGAGCGCTCACCGCATCGCTGATGGAAGCGACGGCCTGCCAATAAGCTGCAGCAGCCTCGCGCACGCGATCGCCCTGCACCAGCACACGAACTCGGGAGAGGAGCACCGGCTGTACGGGCATGGCGCCGGGATCTTTCAACAGACCGGTAAAGATCGAATCAGCTGTTTGGAATTTTCCCTGACGGCGGTACAACTCGCCTAAAAAATACCGATCATAGGGCAGAGTGCTGCCGGCCAGGCGGCTTTCGAGTTCGGAGGATGCCTCATGGTTTAGCAAAACATCGTACAAACGAAAAAGGCCGACCTTGGCGGCCTGCGCATTTTTATTTTTTGCAATTTGTGTCCTGGCTAAGGCCACAGCGCCCCAATAATCATCCCGATATCTTTGCAGGACGGCCCGCTGATAGTACGCATCCTTAAGGGTCGAGTCCAGAGCGATCGCCTTTTTAAAATGATTGTCCGCCGAAGGCCAGGTTTTGATGCGTGCAATGGTCGGCGCCGACAAGCCGGTTTCACGATCGCAGATGCCAACCAGGTAGTGCAACAGCGCATCCTGTTGATTTTGTTCCAGAAGCTTCTCACAATAATCGCGAATCTTGTCCAACCGGCCGCGATTTTCAGTGAGAAATTCGTAATTATCAAAACGAACATCGCATTCCAAAAGGCGGTCCATGATCGGCTGTAACTCGCCGCCGATCGGTAATGAACGTTCCTGGCGAGCATGCTGTTCATCATCCAAAACAGAGGCGGCATCCGGTTCATAGTCATAGGGAAGGCGATAGGCAAAGGAGAGATAACTCCAGTTATTCAGCACGGCAAATTTAAGCGGTTCGCTGACGATGCCCAAAGAATTGATGCGCACGGAATCGGCGCCTTGCATGACGACAAAAAACGGATTCAATTTGAGGGTAAGCAAACGCGGATCGCACCCCTTGAGAAGCCGTTTGGCGGTTTTATTCGGCTCGTAATTAATGCGGCAACGGTTTTTCAGAGACACCACCCAATCATGAGCGGCTTCATCGGCTCTGGCCCAACCTCGCGCGTTTATCTTTACCGGATCCTGGCCGGCTGCCGATGTCGCCGAATCATCCCACAAAGTAAATCCTTCTTCCGGCAACCGATCATGGATCAGCGCTTTTAAAAAATGACGCACAGAGCCATAGTAGGCAGCCAATCGATTTTGGATCCAGGTTCTTTTTTGCTCGGCGTTTTGCGGCACCAGTTCCGTGAATCGTGTGGTGAACAGTTGCGTGCCGTTGCCGTAACTGCGATAGCGAAACTGCTTTAGCTGAACGTCGATTTTGTACCCCAGCCATTGGTTTTCCAGCACAAAAAAGTTGACGCCGGTTGCCGCTTGCAGAATTTTTGTTTTGTCATCATAGCGGAAATCCAGGAGCTCGGGATTTAAAATGCGGCATTGTCCGGCGATGTTCTCGTCGCTGCCGACAAAATACTCCATGAAGCGCTGTAAATTATCCGACCAATCCTCAGGCTGGGCGAAAACAGAGGCGCCGGCCTCCTCGCCCGTCAACGGATGCAACCGGAAATCGAACTGCGCCGCTGCGCCGATGCGCGCTTGGATGGGATGGGATTGGGAGGCATAGCCCGGACAGGTGACTCCCAATTCCCAGGCGCCCGGTAAAATCCCTTTCAGTAGGTAACGGCCTTCTCCATCAGTCAAAACATCAAGAGTGGTATTTGACAGATAGACCCTGGCGCCCGGCAACGGCTTGCCGGTAGCGGCGTCAAAAACCCGACCGGACCAATCCAGCCGGTCATCAGCGTTTGTTAACGAAGAAAGGAGGGTGTAAAATACAAGTGATAAAAGAAGCGTGTTTTTTTTCATTGGCACCGTCGTTATTTAATTCCAGTTTTCCTTGTCCGGTCAGGGCATCGGTGTAAAACCCAACTGCCGCAACCGCTCCTCAATCATGGCAATAAGCGGCATGCCTTTGCGAGCTTTGGAGTTGGATTGAAGAGAATCCACGCGTATTTTTGATAAAATATCCAACAAGTATTTGATCAATTGTTCCTGTATGTGTTCATGCAAAGCGGCGCCTGGATAGCGCAATAAAAAATCATCCCAGACGACGAACGCGGCAGGATAGTGTCTCCAGAACGGATGCCAGTGATCATCGCTGGTCGGGCTGATAATCTCGCGAACCATTTCGTTGACCGACATATCCGACCGACTCTCGGCATAACTCATCAGGCCGAGATAGTTGGTGTACAGACGGCGAAAAATCGCTTCCCGTTTTACGCTGTCCGCTTCTTCACCGGCCTGCCGATGGTACAGTAAAACCTCGCTCAACCAGCGGGATTTTTCAAAGGCCACCTCGCTCAAATGATAACGCAGCACCAGACGCGTCCATGCACTGACGATTTTGCCGTCCACCTCAGCCGGTTCAAAGGTGACGGAGCGGGTAAAAGTGACGGCAGCCGTATCCAGAATTTGATGGCCGGATGATTTAAGCACTCTGATCTCATCCGGGTTGCCGCTGCTGTTGACAAAGACAGCCAGATCCACCTGGCCCTCCATCTTTTCCATTTGCGCGTCAACCGGGTAGTCCAGTTTCACACCGGAATGCACACGCGGCGGCTTGATGCGTTTTTGCGACGTACACGACCATAAACAGCAGATCAGGACTAGAGTCGCAATCACCACGCTTTTTTTCATATTGCATCCGGCCTTTATTTTTGGGTTATACGGTGTGCGAACCAAAAACAACAAACACCCCGCGAGTGATAAAAAACCACGGGGTGCAACTATTTACCTCAAGGAGGAATGTCAAAGACCGACTAGAACCGGATCGATAACGTCCCAATTAATTTGGAGAATTTTTTATCCTCCAGCGTAGGATCGTTAGTCAGATCGTCGGAAGTTTGCTGCTTCCATTTGCCGGTGACGTAGGCAACGTCCATCATCACCTGTTTGTCCAGCATGAACGAAACGCCGGCGCTGTAAAAATTCTTTTTCGGCCGCAGTTCGACATTTTTATACGGCGACGGCTGATTGAAATAGCCGGCACGTACCCTGGCCAGCAGAATGGGAACATAATATTCGACTCCGAAACGCATAGTGGTGACGGCCTTTAAACCGCTGCGAATCGCGCGATTGACTTCGGCCATGCTGACGGACGACACCGAGGGTTCCGTTAAAAATTTTGCCTGGCTCCAGTCTTTATAGTCCAGGGCGCCGGATAGAAGCAGATTCGAAACGCGATAGGAGGCGCCCAAGCCGAACGTATAGGGTTCGCGTATTTCATACTCATAGTTGCCGGAATCATCATATTCTGCCGGCTCTATTGCCGTGTCATAATACTCTTTCCAATCTTCGCTCCAATTTTCCTTCAACTTGTAATGCGTTCCGGTCGTCACCGTCGCGCCGACGCGCAGCGCCTGGCCCATATGATAGAGGATGCCGAACTTCCAATTGGTGGCGTTAAAATCCGTTGCAATGGATTGGTTGTAATCCCAATAATCCAAATCGGACACGTTTTTTTCACTTTCATTGAAATAGCGGTACAAATTGCGCACGTCGCTTTCAACGAAATGAAGGCCGTAGTCATTGCGACCGCGAACAATATTCATGGAAACACCGATGTAAAAATTTTCCTGCATTTCCACGGCTGCGGACAAGGTATATTGATTACGACTTCCCTCTTCCAGAATGGATTCGTTCTGCAAAAGCGAATCGTTTACATCCGTGATCCAATCCGTGTAGGTGGGTACGACAATATCCGGAAACGCAGCATAATGCGGATTAAAGCCCTCTATCTCTAAAACGTTGTCATAATCGCGCACTTTGTTATACCCAAAGCCGAAAACCAGACTGCCGCGATAGGTCGGAATAGGAAAAATAAAACCCAAAGAGTTCATCCGGGTCGTAGAACCGGTGGCATCATACTGATTTCCCAGAAAGCTTGCTTTATTGGAAACCATATTATGATTGAAACCCAGATTGAATTCCATGCGCCGCATCTGGCCGATGCCCGCGGGATTCCAATATACGGCTGAATAATCATCAGCCACGCCCACATAGGCGCCACCCATAGCCATGGCGCGCGCGCCGACGCCCAGTTCCTCACCCCAGAAAAACACATGCTCCTGGGTCCAACCGTTGTTGGTGAAAAACAGAACGCATGCGAGTAAGAAAAGGATCAGATATTTCGAACGCATATTATACTCCTGTCTGGCTGACATCTCTTGTTGTATTCCATCACCATCTGCTTATCGTCGCCGTCCGCTTGAACTGCTGCTCGAACTGCCGGAAGAGCTCGACGATCCGGAAGAATGCGATCCGCTGCTACTGCTACCACTGCTGCTGCCGCTGCTACTGCTGCCGGAAGAGCCGGATCGCGACACACTGCTGCGTCCGGAAGAAGAGCTGCTGCCGGAGCTGGAACCCGAACTGGACCCCGAACTGCTGCCGGAAGAGGAGCGCCTCGGCGCTTCGCGCGAAACAGATCCGGAACCTGAGGACGAACGGTTCGATGAACCCGAGGAACGGTGTACGCCCTCACCGGAACTGCGCGACGGAGTGCTGCGTCGGCTGCCGCTGACATTTTGCTCGCTGCTGCCGGTGCTGCGCCGCGTTGTGGATCTGCTTTGTCCCACCTGACCCTGCTCACTGGTACTGCGGCGATTGGTTTGCGTACGTTCCACTTCTGCAGTAGTGGAACGACGCGCCGGTACGCGACGTGCAGATTCTGTTGAATACCAGTCATCCTCGGTCCGCGTTCGTTGCGCACGCTCAACAGCACCTTCACCCCGACGGGATACAATCGTACGGTTGGCGTTGGCGGGCGTGACGTTCTTGGTCTCGTTGTTGTTGCGCTCTACCAGAGCGTTTCGTCCGACAACGGACCGGGTCATATCCCGACGATCAAACGGTCGACGGCTATGATTGCCGCCTGGTCCCCAGGCGCCATCGCCCCAATATCCATCCCAGCCGTTGTAACCCCAATAACCGCGACCCCAACCCCAGGAATCAAAATAACCCCAACCGCCATAATATGTGAACGAAGGCCAATACCAGGGATTGCCCCAATAATAGTAACTGCTGTACCACGGATCCCAATGGTGATGCCAACGCCACCAGTCATAACGGCCATAATACCAATAGGGTTCATACCACCACGAATCATAGAGAACCGGCAACACCGGCCAATCATGGACGTATACATCTGTGCGATTCTTGTGCACCACTATGGTATCTGGTTCAGCCTCTTCCGTTTCACTGGTGACGTTTTCGACGTAGGTCTCGTCCTCACGCTGATCGGAAGAGTCGTACCGGGCTAACTGGGTGTAACAACCCGAAAAACCCCAACTCATAACCAGCGCGATAAACAAGACTACCAAAATTTTGTTTTTATACAACATAACTTTACCTCCTACAATGGGCTTTAAACCATCCCAAAGTAATATAACTATTGACAACTCAAAAAGCAATGCAATAATCCAGCCACTCTATCAAATAAACGGAAAAATAAGAGTCAAGTTCCATCCATTTTCTGGGAGAATATAAAGTAGCCGGCGTTAAGCAAGGTTAACTGGCAGCCTGGAAAAGCAGAAAAGGGCCTGCTCCTTTAGGAACAAAGCCCTCCTTTCACCCGTACCATAAACAATTTTCAAACACGTTCAAGCCACAATAACGGTATGATACCAGATTGGCCGTCATTCCATTGGCTGACGGCTGCCGCGAAAATGCCGCCACCCGGGTCGTCGCTCTCGCCTGCCGTCGCGATGCATTTTTCCTTTAGATTCCCGCCACACATCGCGTTGCTCCGGCGTCAACAACTGCGCAACCGCAAGACGATGACCAATGCTTAATTTGGTTATTTCAGCGCGAGTCCTGGCCATTTCATCAACCAGCGAATTGATGCGCGTCGTGTTCGGCTTGTCCGCATCGGTTTCAGTTTGCAAATCGAGTCTGGCCAGCTGCAACTTGCTTTTAAGCGGCACAAGTTCCTTCTGCAGCTTGACTCTTAATTGCTTGATATCCTGCTTTTGTTCCTTGGTCAGCTTCAATTCTTCCGGCAAGCGCGGTGGATTGAATCCAGGTTCATGGTCTGGCTGCGCCAACAGCCGGGTTACGCCGAGGATTACACAGGCGACGAAGAAAAACATAAAGATCTTTTTCATAACAACCTCCAAAAAATTAATTATTGTCTACGGATTCTCGATTTCATTTCTCTTGCTTCATGGTTATCTCTGATAAAGGCGGCGAGCATCATCCGCCATTGCCGATCATTGAGAAAAGGACGCATGGACAGCAAATGATCGATGGTGCCGGCATCCAACTCGGTCTGAACGGCAGCCAGGCGCTGCACCAGGGATTTTATCGAATCTTGAGCCGCAGGCCGGGTCATCAACGTCTCCATCAATTGCCGCCGATTCTTCTCCAACTCGAAACGCAACCGCTCCATTTTGTCGTCAAAGGGCCCACGTAATTTGGCCAATTCCCGCTTTTGCGGGGGGTCCAGGTCCAGGGTTCTCCACAACGGACGCAGCGGCCGAACGCTGCGATCCGGCCGCTGCAGCAAGGCCGGAGCACGTCGCATACCGTCGTATCGTCCCCAAAAGAAGAGCAGAGTCGCTGCGACAGCCACATTAACGGCGAGCGAAAACAATAATATCATTTTCAACTTATTCATCGTTATCTCCCGTCTCTGCATAACCGTCGCGAAAAGCTTCAGCGTATTGACCGGCTAACGAGGAGGATTCAGACCAGAGTCCGGAATCGCTCCGTTCTTCAGTCTGCACGGCATTATAGGACCAAAGCGATTCATACAAACCACTGCCCAGGCCAATGCCCAGCAAGAGACCGGCGGCCACAACCAGCGAAGCACAGGCGCGACCCAGCCAGGCCGGCGCCCGCTTTTCTTCCGTGCGTTGTTTGAGCAGGGCGGCTACGCGCGTCGCCAGAAAAGGATCGGTTATCAGAGCGTCGTCCTGTGCCAGAAATTCGTATACGGCTGACAACCGTTCGACTTGCTCCTGACATGCGGCACATCGCTCCAGATGCCGTTTGACGGCTTGGCTGCTCTGCTGATCCAATTCACCATCCAACCATGCAGAGAGCCGATTTTGATATTCACATTCGGTCATCTCTATTCCTCATTCTATTGAACACCCCCCAAAAAAATTACTTGCTTGAATTTTGAAAATAATCGGCCAAACTTGCTAAAAGATTTTTTTTTGCCCGGTGCAACCGCGATTCCACCGCACTCACGCTGCTGTGGGTCGCTCTGGCTATTTCTTCATACGAGAGCCCCTCATAGCGATGCAGAATAACCGCTACGCGTTGCTCATCCGGCAAACCGGCCAGAGCCCGACGAACCTGGCGGATGCGTTCCTGTTTTTCGATTTCGTGCAACGGATCGCCATCCGCATCCACCAGCGCCTCCGCCTTTCCCTGCCTGTCGTCACCAAATAACGCCAGCCAGCGCTTTCGCTTGCGCGAACGCAAAACATTCAGGCAATGATTAATGCTGATACGATACAACCAGGTGCTGAACCTGGCCTCTGGTTGAAAGGATGAAAGGGCGCGAAAAAGTTTTAAAGCGATTTCCTGCGCAGCGTCCTGTGCGTCGGCTCGTGACTGCAACAAACGCGTGCAGACGCGCACAATGACGTCCTGATGGCGTTGCAGCAAAATGACATAGGCCGATTCATCGCCCGATCGAAATCGCTGAACAAGTTCTTCATCACTCCATTGAACTTTTTCGCTTTTAGGGAGCCACATCTTTTTGCACAATCTGTTTTACCGGTTTCTACCAAGCAAGACGAACCCACGGCTGTTTTGTTCCAGGCTTACGGAAAAAATTCATCTTTGCGTCTCACGACCGGGGACCTTTTCAACTTTAACACCGTTAACGGGTAAAACTTTCATTTCATCTGTCATCATTTTGTGAATTAAGTATCATGAAAAACATTTATCTGGCATCATTTACTGACAAATGGCATGTAATTTGTAGCAAATTTTAGCTAGAGACAGTCCACGGGAAGCCAACTTGTCATACTAGTTTATTTTTTATTGACTTGACGCTATAATTTTATTATATTTTCCCGATGGCTGGTGTATACTTTTCATTACTATCGCAATAAAAATTAGACAGTTTTTTCAACTTGTATGGTTGCCGGTCTAAACGAAAGCGAGGTGTCGATCCACAGTCATTGTTTCCAGGCTCTTTTGTCTGCATCATGTAATTCGGAAACAGCACTTTTTCACAAAGCATCAGGAGTTACTATGCGCATAGCTACGATTTTCTCAGAGCCGGTACAAGGCAGAAGCCTTTTTATTGGCGTCCTTTTTTGGTTGGTCTTATTAGGCATCCCGGCGCTCTGGGCGCAAACCAGCGCTGTTGGCGATCTGGTATGGTCCGATGATAATCAAAACGGCATTCAAGATGTCGGAGAACCGGGTCTGCCCAACGTCACGGTCTTATTGCTCAATAAAGACGCTCAGGTTATTATCTCGCAAACTTCCGATGATGAAGGCTTTTTTATTTTTAACGGGCTTGCTCCCGGACAATATCTGCTGCAATTCATTTTACCGGGCGGATATCATTTCACTCGCGATCATCAAGGTTCCAGCGATGAAATCGACTCTGACGCCAATCCGCTGAACGGCCTCACGCCCATCATCACCCTGGGTGACGATGAAACAACCTATCTCGTAGATGCCGGCATGGTGCGGCGAGAGACCTCTAATCTGCGCATCTGGAAAACCGTCAGCAAGAATATCGTTCTTGTCAATGAGATGTTTTCTTATAAAATCAGTGTGATCAATAACGGTCCGGATCCTGCTTTTAACGTAATCGTCAACGAACCCATCTCGACCAGATTATCGCTGGTGGAAGTGCTGCCGCCGGCGCAAATGACCCCGTTGCAATTGATCTGGGAATATCCGATTCTGGGCGTCGGAGAGACCTTGACATTCGACATAACGGTATATGCACTGGAAGTGGGCAGCGCGACCAATATAGCCACCGTCTCATCCTCCAATTTTGATCCGCACGAATATGATAATTTTGCTTCAACCCTGGTGGATATCCTGGTGCCTGTCGAATTGTCCGGTTTTACGGCGGCGCCGACTTGTAGCGGTGTGCTTTTATCCTGGACCACTGCTTCTGAAACGGAAAATTTGGGATTTTATCTTGAACGCAGTGTTCGAGCAGACGGCGCCTTCCAACGCATCAACTCTGAACTTGTTCCCGGCGCCGGCAATGCCAGTTCGCAGCACAACTATTCCTATACGGATCACTCTGCAGAAACGGGCATCGATTATTATTATCGGCTGCTGGATGTATCCTTTGACGGCCAAGTCCGCAGCCACCCCGCTGTCATGATGAGCGTTCCGCAGAATCTAGAATTGGCCTTGCCGCAAAATTATCCGAATCCTTTTAACGCGCAAACCGCCATCCGTTTCAGTTTACCGCAATCCGCCCCGATCCGGCTTGGCATCTACAATATCATGGGACAAAAAGTGAAAACGCTGCAGGAACAAATACTGAACGCCGGCTTTCACTCCATTTCCTGGTCCGGCGATGATGATGCGCATCAACCGCTGCCGAGCGGCGTTTACCTCATTCGCCTCGAAAGTCAAGATCGCTCTGTAACGCGCAAAATCCATTTGCTTCGCTGATATACCAACCCAGATAAACTGGAATCAAATGTCGGACACCTCCGGAGGTGTCCGACATTTCTTGACCATTTTTAAAAAATATCAGCTTTAACACACCAACTCCTCCTCAGGCCAAGTCCGGTTTTATTACACCCTGGCACATTCTTTGAACATCTATTGGCAGAGTCAATTGGCGTCGCCACGCCTATCGTTTTATTATTTATAATGATATGGATATTTTTCTTGAGCTCTTTCTAAGAAAAATCTCTCTTTTTTTGTGGCCTAAAAATGAAAAATGGGACATATCAGCGACACTCTTTTGACAAACAGGAGGTCCAATGATGCAAACAACTCTAAAAATAGCGAGACCCCATCCTTTTTTATTCGGACTGGTTGGTCTGTTTATTCTACTGTCGTTCCAGTCCGTGTTTGGACAAGGCTCCATTGGCGGAGTCGCGTGGCTTGATCAAAATCGCAACGGGTTGCGAGAAAACAGTGAAAGGGGTTTTTCCGGCATCAAGGTGGAGCTGATGAAAAAAGTTACTGCGTCCACTTTTGCAAAAGCAGGCGAGTATGAAACCGAGTCCAACGGCAGGTATATATTCATCGTTCAGGCCGGCGAATACTTTCTGCAATTCGCGCAGCCGGACGGTTACAATTTTTGCTCGCCCAAAGTCGGCTTGATTGATGAATACAATTCCGATGTCGATATTCAAACCGGGCAAACCGCTGTTTTCAAACTGGAAAATACACAGAACAAAAATTATCTGGACGCGGGCTATATTCAAAGCGGCGGCGCCGATGTCATGATCAGCAAGACGGTGTTGCGCGATAAAGTGCTGATCGGTCATGAGTACAGTTACATTATCAAAGTAAAGAACAACGGTCCTGATCCGGCCATCAATGTAGCCATTCAAACCGGTTTATCGCCGGTTGTGCAATTGATAAAAACAGAGCCGGCTCCTGAAGACACGTCCGTGCGTCCCTTGCGCTGGTTTTTGCCAATCGTAGCGGTTGGAGAAAGTTATTCCATCGATATAACCGTGTTTTCCTTAAGCAGCGGCATGGACGACAGCCGGTGTTGTGTGAGCACAACCAGCAACGATCCGGATCCGAGCAACAACTGCGATGATATGGCGATTACCGTTGACTTGCCGGTTGAACTGGTAAATTTTCATGCGCTCTCTGTGGCCGGAGGCGTCAAATTATTGTGGACCACGGCGTCAGAAACAGAGAATGCCGGATTCATGCTCTTACGCAGTACGGCCTGGGACGGACCTTATGAACAAATCAACCAGGAGTTGATCAATGGCCAGGGCTCCACAGCGATGCAACACGATTATGAATATCTGGATGACGACGTACAAATTGGCTCCACCTATTATTACAAATTGGCCGATCTGGATTATCAGGGTCGCATGGAATTTCACGGTCCACTGCCGGTCACGGTTACAGAGCCCAGAACTTATCAACTACAGCAAAATTATCCGAATCCGTTCAATTCCGAAACCCGGATTCCGTTTGTGCTGCAGGAGAGCGGATCGGTTCGCCTGGAGATTTTTAATATCCTCGGACAAAAAGTGCGTGTCCTGATCGATGAGCAAATGACAGCCGGTGAGCATATCGCAGCCTGGGACGGCCTCAATGATCAGGGACTGGCTTTGACGACCGGCGTTTATTACTATGTGCTGTCAAGTCGGGAAGGACGCCAGACAAGAAAAATGCATCTGGTGCGTTAAGCGCATAAAAAGGCCTGACATGGCCTTTTTTAAAAAACCAAATTTTAAAAATTAATAATTTACTAAATTTTTGTTGGCAATATTGGAGGTAATCATGTTTCGCAGTAATTCGGCAGGGGCGCGAAGGGGGATTTACATTTCGATCATGGTCGTCATGGCCGCCGTATTGACGGCAAACGCCTGGGCCGGCGAATGGATATTTCCACGCACAGGCAGCAAAGCGCTCTTCCAAACCAATGGACCCAAAGCGGACATCGACAGCGGCGATTGGTGGACCAACGAGAACAACGGCATCGGCGCGCAACCCCATGTCTATGAACTGTATGTGCCGAATACTGTGGATTCACTGTTCATCATCCAACTGGAAATCTATGACCCGGAGTGCTATCTGACGCATCTGGACCTTGACCAAAAAAGCGGTGTGACCTGGGATGATGCCGTTTTCACCCTGTACAGCCCTCAAGGCGGCCGCCTAGTCAAACAACAAACTTTTGCGCCGCTGCCCGGCACTTCATGCGTTTGGGTTCCTTTTGCCGCTTTTACAGCCAAAGAGTATGGTTATGGCGTCTATCGCCTGCAGGTGAGCACTGAACAAGACGACAAAAATTCCTATGCTTTTAAAATCAACAATAACGATCCGGATGGCGTGCCGGGCTCAGGCGACGAGATTCACATGGCCGCCCTGCAGACCGCTATCCATTATTTAGCCACGCATCTCGCCTCCATGAGTTTTTATGTTTCGCAGCATCAGCCCTTGCTGCTGGCAAATTTTGATGCCGATCGTGATTCCACCTGGGCCTATTTCACTCCCCAGGGCGACTCTTTGCCGGGCACGCCTTCAGAAGACGGCATTTGGAACGATGGCACGAGGAATTTACCGCCGCCAGGAGGCGACTGGTTTCAAAATCCGGAGCCGGGTTGGTGGCAGGTCAAAACCTGGAAAAAATACGGCAATCAATTCACTTTTTATTGCGCCAGGCCCTTTCTCCTGGATACGACGCTGGCCTTCCCGCAGCTGCAAATCGACACAGATGACGGCATTTTGACCGCTGCAGCAGAGAAACAAATAACCTGGCAAATCAACGTGCACAATCAGGGACAGGGTCCGGCTTTGGCCGTTACGGTGAGCGATACCCTGTCCCAGGAGATGAAACTCGTCCAGGCGTCTGCCGGCGCTGAGATTTCGGTATTGGGGGATCAGACCGTTCTAACCTGGAATTTTGCCCGGTTGCAACCCGGAGAGATGATCCGTCTGTACGTCACAACACAGATCACCAATCCTAAAAAGCATTTTATAGAAAATAAAGCAACCGCAAAATACACCGATGTCCTGTATACTGCTTATGATCAGGTGCAAGCACATGATCGCGATGTGCTGTACCTGCCCGGGCAAATCAGCGGTTGGATTTGGCGTGACCAGAATTATGACGGCAAGATGGCCGCCAGCGAGCCCGGATTGGCCAATATCATCATCACGCTGTTCAATAGCAAAAACGACACGGTCAGCGTTACCACCAGCGGTCAGAACGGCAGTTATCAATTTACCGGTTTAGGAGCCGAAGAGTATCATCTGCTCATCAACGAATCCAGTCTGCCGTTTAACATGAACCAAACCATCACCGAGCTGCCCGGGCCGTTGATGGTCACCGGAGCCGGCGAGCATTATGACAATATTAATTTCGGCTATGAAATGGCCATGACGCCGGTAGAGATCACCACGTTCGATTATGAAGCGACTGGCGGTTCGATACACCTGTTCTGGATTACGGCCAGTGAAACCAACAATCTGGGTTTCAACATTCTGCGCAGCGACGCCGAGAATGGCGCCTATCGTGTTCTGAACAGTGATATCATTCCCGGCGCCGGCAATGTGGAGCAGCAACATCGCTATGCCTTTGATGATCATACGGTTCAGTCGGGGCAAACCTATTACTACAAATTGGAGGATATGGATTTCCAGGGCAAGCGCAGCTATCATGGTCCCCTCATGGCCATAACGCCGCAATTGCCGGAAACCTACGGCCTGGAACAAAATTATCCCAATCCGTTCAACAGTGAAACGGTCATCACCTTTCATTTGAAACAAAGTGGATTCGTTGACGTATCTATTTACAACGTCCTGGGCCAGAAGGTGAGAACGCTGACGGCTCAGCAAATGAATGCCGGGACTTTTACACTGAAATGGGACGGCTGCAACGAACAGGGCGTGATGGGGCAAAGCGGCGTTTACCTGTATGTCTTGCAGACCCGGGATTTCAGAGAGGTCAAAAAAATGCAGTTGATCAAATAAACCGGAGCGTATTTATGAAAACCCAAAATGGTTGGCGCATGCTTTTTTTGTGTTTGCTCTGGGTTCCGTTTTCACTCCTGGCGGATGAGTTTCATTTTCAAACAGTGGTGGTGCGCAATGACGGCGTGGTCAACGGTGAGTTCCATCTGAATTTGCAGGTGCGCATCGCTTCCGGCGCCTCTCCCAGAACCATGGGCGCTTTCACCAGCGATATTCACTATAGCAACGAGCTGGCCGAATCGACAACGGATCCCGCTGTCTGGTGGGCCTTTGGCACAGCCGACGGCTATCGTGTTCATGTTTCAAAATTGACCGGTTTTTATCGCGTCCTGGTGATCGATGAAAATATTAACAGCGCCGGTCATACGACTCCGCCCGGCCAGCCGGCCGGTTGGAATGTCACCAATGAATGGAAAACCGTGGTCACCTTGCGCTGGATTATAAAATCGGTAAGCAAGGTCAACATCCTTATCGAAGAACGCACCGATGCCGCCGCTTTTATGGTAAATCTGAGCGACGCTCCCAACGGTTTGATGGAAAACTGGGATGTGCACAGTTTTAGCCTCGGTGAGATTTCTCTGCCGATCGAACTGGCCTTTTTCAGCGCCTCGGTCGTCAACAAACAGGTGTTGTTGAAATGGGGCACCAACAGCGAAAGCAATAATTACGGTTTTCAGGTCTATCGTTCAGCCGATGCAGACGGACCCTACCAATTATTGTCGCAAGAGATCATTCAGGGCGCCGTCAACAGCACCGAGCACCGTGAATACAGCTATCTGGATGAGCAGGTTGAAGCGAACAAGACCTATTACTACAAACTTGCGGACCTGGATCGGGAGGGCGGCGTTCGTTTTCACGGCCCGGTTTGCATCAGGACCGCAGGTCCCACGGCCTATAGTCTGGAACAAAACTATCCCAATCCGTTTAACGGAGAAACCCGCATCAATTTCAGCATGAAAGAAGCGGGCGTTGTTGAACTGCAGGTGCTGAATTTGCAGGGACAACACGTGCGCACACTGCTGCAGCGCACCATGGAGCCCGGCAATCATTTTGCCGTATGGAACGGCCGAGACGATAACGGCAAATTTATGTCCAGCGGCATTTACCTGTATCAAATCCGCGCCAACGATTTTCATCAGGTGCACAAAATGCACTATTTGAAATAAAACAAATTCAAAGACAGCCGGCCGACAGAATTCTGTCGGCTTTTTTTTTGCGTGCAGACCACATAGTACGGCTGCCAAAAGATCCAGAATAACAAAATAATCGTTGCTATTGTTCTTTGATATGTTAAATTAAACGAATTATGCCCTAAAAAATTTGACACGCTTCAAAAAGGAGAAGACAATGGGAATCATACTCAGCGACGGCCGCGAAATACCCATGGAAATGCACAAGGTCAAGATCGTGCAAAAAACCAACCTGATCCCTGCTCGAGAACGCCTCGATGCCATGGCGAATGCCGGTTACAACACTTTTCTGTTGCGCACCAGAGATATTTTTCTGGACATGTTGACCGACAGCGGCACCAATGCCATGAGCGACAACCAACTGGCAGCCATGATGGTCGCAGACGATGCCTATGCCGGGTCGGAATCCTATTATAAACTGTGCAAGTCCGTTAAAGAGATTTTTGGCTACGAGTACGTTCTCCCCACCCATCAGGGTCGCGCTGCCGAACATTTGATCTCCAAAGTGCTGGTGAAACCGGGCGATGTGATTCCCATGAACTATCACTTTACCACCACGCGCGCTCATTTCGAAATTCTGGGCGGCACGGTGCTGGAACTGTACCATGATATGGCGTTGCAAACCAGCAGCGATGTTCCCTTTAAGGGCAACCTGGATGTGGAAAAATTAAAAGCGGTTATCCAGCAATATGGCGCTGATAAAGTGGCCTTTATCCGCATGGAAGCAACCACCAATCTCATTGGCGGTCAGCCCTTCTCCCTGACAAACCTCAAAGAGGTGAAAAAAATCGCCAAACAACACGACATCCCGCTTGTGCTCGATGCCAGCCTGATCTCGGAAAACGCCTATCTGATCAAACAACGGGAAAAAGAGTACCGGTCCGCTTCCATCAAAGACATCATCCAGGAGATGATGGCGTTGTCGGATTTAATGTACCTGTCGGGTCGTAAAAGCTGCGCCGTGCGCGGCGGCATGCTGGCGACCAACAATAAAAAGTACTTTGATCAGTTGTTGCCCTGGCTGCCGGTCTATGAAGGCTTTATGACCTACGGCGGCATGTCGACCAAGGAAATCGAAGCCATGGCTGTCGGCATTCAGGAAATGGTCGATGACAGCGTGGCCGGCGCGTCTGTGGAATTTATAAAGTATTTTGTCAATGAATTGGACAAAAAAGGCGTGCCCGTGGTTACTCCTCCGGGCGGATTGGCCTGTCATGTGGATGCTAAAAAATTTGTCCCGCACATTCCGCAACAACAATATCCGGCCGGCGCACTCTCTGCCGCGATCTATATCGCTGCCGGCGTGCGCAGCATGGAACGCGGCACCATTTCTACGGACCGCGACAAGGACGGCAACGAGGTTATGGCCGATGTGGAACTGTCGCGACTGGCTGTGCCGCGCCGCATCTATACGCTTTCGCAAATCGAATATGTAATCGACCGCGTGTCCTGGTTGTACAAGCACCGCGAATTGATCAAAGGTTTGGTCTTTGTGGAAGAGCCGCCGGTGTTGCGCTTTTTCTTCGGCAAAATGAACGCATTGGATAACTGGGGTAAAAACCTGGTCAAGGCGTTTGAAGCTGATTTCGGCAAAGAGTGCTGACCTCGCTCGGACTTGCACCGGGGCTGATTTCGTTAACGCCCCGGTTATTCTTACCTGAATTGAGCAATTGCATTACCCTTGCGAAGGTTTCCAACCTTCGCAAGGTTGTTTTTCGAGCATATATCGCTTAATTTAGGTCTTACCTAAAAACCTTCACAAGGATGCTGCAAACACTCAGTTCAGACTATTATATCCTCTGCGTGCTTCGCCCTCAGCGGTTAAATGCGCCGACAACCCACCGACGCGATGCGTGTCGTTAATGATTCACAGCAAAAAATCCTTTGACGAGAAAATAAAACTGGCTATTTTTCAGGGTGCCTCTGAAAACCGTTATAAAAAATGGGACCAGATATGAAGCTTCTCGCCCGCATCCCGATTCTCCTCCTGCCTTTGTTTGTTTTTTGCACCAGTTCAAAATTAACCCTGAAGCAATCGGCTCCGAAACAGGAATTGCGCGGTGTTTGGGTTACCCGTTTTGATTGGGTGCGCCCAAGCCCGGCAGAAATGGAAAATCGCATCACCGCCATCATTGACCAGGCCCGGCAGACCGGTATTAACGCACTTTTTTTCCAGGTGCGCGGTCAGGCCGAAACGCTCTATCCCTCTCCTCTTGAACCCTGGGCAGAAATGCTGCCCTCCGCAGACCCTGGCTTTGATCCATTACAACTGGCTATTGAAAAAGCACACAGTGCCGGCCTGCAATTTCATGCCTATGTAAACCTGTTGCCGTTATGGAACCGCGCAGAACCGCCCAAAAATCCACACCATCTGTTTTATCGACACGGCCCGCTGGTCGGCATTGATTCCTCCTGGGTCTGTTTCGGTCCGGACCAAAAACCCATGGCTCTTGAAGAATACTACTATCTTAATCCGGCTCTGCCCCAGGTTAAGGAATATTTGAAAAAAGTTATCAGCCATTTGACCGGCGGCTATGATATCGACGGCCTGCATTTTGACCGAATCCGCTATCCTGCTGCGGACAAACTGTATGATCCCTATTCCGTCGCCCGATTTCTCAGCGACAGTTTACAGCGCCCGGTGAATCGGCCGGATTGGGCGCGCAGCCAACTGACCAGTTTGGTGGAAACGGTCGTGACTGAAGCGCTGCTCATTAAACCCTTTCTGCAAATTTCCTGCGCAGCCTGGGGAATGTATAAAACCCGCGATTTCCCCGGTTATGAGTCCTTTGCCGGCGGTTATGATGCCTATTATCAGGATTCGGTGCACTGGCTGGAACGAGGCATCATGGATTTCATCGTACCCATGATCTATTGGGATATGTCCGAGCCCAAGCCCAATCTCCATGAGGTGTGGTTGGATTTCAAACGGCGCACGCCGCTCTATCGTAATATCATCCCGGGTCTGAACACACGGAAAGAGTGGTTCACGCGCGGCGAGGTGACGAAGCAAATCAATTTTTTGCGCAACAACGACGCAACAGGCCATGTGCTCTTTTCCTGGTCAGGCCTGGAGCGCGGTACGGATCTGACAGATTTCCATACTAAAAATTATTCCTCTTTAACAACACTGCCGGCCTGTCTGGACCGACACCGTGACCGTACGGTCCTGGCGTTAAAAACAGATTCACTCCAGGCAACCGAGTCGCTGCAAACCTGCACGGCAAACGGCTGTGACACCATTCAACAAAAACCTGATGCGCAGGGTTGGCGAAACTATGTTTTTTCCAGCTCGATCGATTCATTTCGTTTGGGCGCACTCGCATTCAAATTGTCTGAGTACAAACCGCCCTATCGATTCAGCGTCTGTCCCACAGGTCTTGAGCGTATTTCTCCCTGGCTGGAATTTCGCGAATTTCCTGCTGATACGGTCGAACGTCCGATCTTTCACCTCCTGGCCAAAACCGATGCCGCTAACCGCGCCTTCATTGACAACGATTCATGTCATGTTTATAAAACCGGCGTTTATTTCAAAAAGCTGCAATTTCAGCCTGGTTGGAATCGGTATCACAGTCGCATATGTTCACCAGATTCATCCTGGTCTGCTTATGGCCGCAAGGTGTTTGTTAAACCGCCGAAACCGCGCAGCAGCCTGCCGTTATGGATAGACGAGGCTTCATCGGAACCCAAAGAAGATTTGTGGCTGACCAACAAGGATCATGTCGTTTTTCGCTGCAAGGGTTCCAAGGGTCAAGAGGCATGGGTCACGGTACAACCCGGCATACAAAAATGGCAAATGTCGCGTACCGATCGGGACGACTATGCCGTTTATGAAACAGAGATCGCGTTATCCCGTTTGAAACCCGACGCTGTCTATCGTTTCGGTTTTCTGTTGAAAAATCCGCAACAGAAAAACACCAACTTGTTGACAAAATTACCAGGGACTTGTAAAATCGATGAACCATCGGCATTCCCTCGGCTGCAAGTTAAAAAAGACAAGGCGGCCCTGAGTTATAATCTTGGTCCCATCCGTTTGGGCGGACCGTTGCTGGCGGAATATCCGCCCGGCGTTGTCTTGCAGAGCAATGGCCGCTTCGGACGCTATTATCGCATTCATCTGAATGATCGGCAAGAGGGCTATATATCGGAAGAGGATGTAGAGATCATTTCGAATGTTGCGCCGGCGCCTTTTTATTACCTCACTTCACTGAGCGCGGCAACGCAACCGGGGTGCGATCTGGTTAGCATTCCTTATCGACAACCGGTGGCCTGGGCGGTTTTTCCGGAACCGGAGCAATCGCGTATTCGCATCGCTTTGTACGGAGTCAAGACCTCCAGCACCTGGATCACGCACTATCATAATTTGAAAATGGTTGATCATCTGGAATGGCGACAGAGCGATGCCGAGACCTATGAGGTGCTGGTATATTTGCAGAGCAAAAAAATATGGGGCTATACATTAACGCCGCGTACGGGTTATTTGGAACTGAAATTGCCGCATCCACCGGCCCTGATGGTCAAAAATGATACCTTACAGGTGAACGGTCTGGTGGTAGCCATAGAGGCCGGCCATGGCGGCAGCAGCACCGGCGCCGTGGGCTTGTCAGGTCTGGAAGAAAAATCTCTAAACCTGAAAGTAGCTCAGTTATTGGAAAAAATGTGCATGGCGCGCGGAATTAAAGTAGTACAAATCCGCAAAGAAGATTTCGATATGAGTTTGGAGGCCAAGCGCTCTGCCATCGAGCAATCAGATGCGCACCTGGCCGTATCCATTCATGCCAATGCCGGCGGTACGGCCAACGGTTATCTGGGTGCATCCGGTACGAGTGTATATCATCACAATCCTTTTTGGCGCGATTTTGCCGATCTGATTTATGACCGATTGCTCGAATTGCCCTTGAAAGAATTCGGCCGCGTCGGGAGTTTTAATTATCGCGTCACGCGGATGAGCTCGCGCCCGGCGATCCTGGTTGAACAGGCGTTCCTCAGTCATGCGTTGGACGAAGAAAAACTGGCTGATCCGTTATTTCAGCGACAAATGGCTGAAAAAATTCTGCAGGGCATTCTCGATTTTGTCTCATTTCAGTTTGATAAACCGGTATTATAAAGGAGGGGCATTATGCCGCATTTTTCAAAAAGCGCTTTGGCTATGCGAACATCGGAAATTCGCGAGTTGCTGAGTATTGCCGTGAAACCGGACATTATTTCCTTTGCCGGCGGCATGCCCAACAACGAGCTGTTTCCCATTGCCGAGTTGGATGAAATCTATCAGACCATTCCGGTAAAAATAAAACAGGAGGGATTTCAGTACGGGCCCACCGGCGGCTGGCCTCCCCTGCTGGAATCGTTGAGCCGTTTTCTTGCAGCCAAAGGTTTGCCCATGCAGGGCAACCGTCTCATGATCACCACCGGATCGCTGCAGGCGATAAATCTGGTGGGGAAAATTTTTATCGATCCCGGTGATGCGGTTTTCGTTGAAAATCCCTGTTTCATCGGCGCCATTTCTGCATTCAAATCCTATCAGGCGGATTTACACGGCATTCCCATGGACGAGAACGGCATTATCATCTCTGAACTTCAGCAGGCATTACAACAGCACACCGGTCAGCTTGTTTATTTGACGCCCAATTTTCACAATCCTGCGGGCCTGATCTACAGTCGGGAACGCCGATTGCAGGTTTTAAATGAATTGGCTGGTCGCGATGTGGTTTTGCTGGAAGATGATGCTTACAGCGAGCTGTTTTTCCGGGAACAGGATCGCGAGCTTACGCGCCCCATTAAGTCTTTGGCGAATGAATCGCTGCCCATCTGTTACTGCGGTTCTTTTTCCAAAATCTTTGGACCGGGCATGCGTCTGGGCTGGTTGCTGGGCCCGGAAGAGATCATCCGCCAGTGCGAGATTGCCAAACAATCCATGGACGCCTGTACATCGACCTTTACGCAAATGCTGGCGCACGAATTTCTCTCACGGAACAAATTAGCGGAATATTTACAACGCATTCGTCCCATCTATCAACGCCGATGCCGGTTGTTGCTGGATAGCCTGCAGAAATATATGCCGGAAGGCGTTGTCTGGAATCGACCCATCGGCGGCTTTTACGTATGGGTCAAATTGCCCGCCGGCCTGGACGCAACCGTGATAGCGAAAAAAGCCATTGTGGAAGGCGCAGTGGTGGTTGTGGGCAAAACCTTTGATCCCCAGGGCGTTTTAAACGACCATATCCGCCTGGCGTTTTGTCATACGCCGGAGGGAAGGATGGCAGAAGGTGTGAAGATAGTCGGGGAGGCGATAAAATCGGTTCTATAATGCCAATCGTGGAAAATTTTTAATTCGCAACAACCTGGCCATGATCTTGGGCAGGTCCGTGTTGTCATGGAATCCGGAAAAATCGCAGGCGCCAGGCCCGTAGGCATAGAGCGGCACCGTGCTGCCCGTATGGCCCTTGGTGGTCCAGGCCACCTGTAATTCAGAGCCGTCGGGCTTGCCGCCCAAAAGAGCGGGGCCGCCGGTCTCATGGTCTGCGGTTACCAAAACCAGTGTTTTGCCGTCCTTGACGGCAAAGTCCAGCGCTTCTTTAATGGCCATATCGAAATCCAAAGTCTGTTTGACAGCGCCCTCCAGATCGTTATCATGATTTTCCCAATCAATTTGGCTGCCCTCGACCATCAAAAAGAACCCTTTTGAACGTTGATTCAGGGCAGCAATAGATTTGGCCGTCATTTCCGCCAGACTGGGCTCCGGCCTGGTTGTTTTCATGGCTTCGTCGCTGAACAGTCCCAATAGCATCGACGCCTGGGTTGTCTGCAACTGTTCTGCGTTCAAGACAACATCATAACCAGCCTGGCGCGCTTCTTCAAGCAAATTGCGTCCGTCCGTTCTTTTTCCTTTGTCCGGCAGAAAAAAGGATAATCCGCCGCCCAGCAAGACATCGATTTTATTCTTGATATAATTTTCCGCAATGGCGGCTTCTTCCCTGCGAATTTCCGCATGCGCGCCAAATCCGGCCGGCGTGGCATGTGTGAGGGAAGAGGTCGCCACCAGGCCGGTTTTCATACCTTTCTCCTGCACCGCTTCCAGGATCGAAACCACATTGCGCTGATCCGGCGTCCGGCCGATAACCCCGTTATTGGTTTTAAATCCGGACGCCAGGGCTGTCGAAGAAGCGGCCGAATCCGTGATCAGTTTATCTGCAGAGCATGTGCGGACAAATCCGGCAACCGGCATGCGATCCATATGCAGGATGCCGGTCGGGCCGGCGCCGCGGTAACGGGCGATGGACACATTGGCCACGCTCATGCCGTCGCCGATAAACAAAATGACATTTTCAACCTTATCCTTATCGACGACATCAAGTCGTGAATGGACCGGTGGAGGTTCATAGGCGTCAGGAGTTGCTGAAAAACCGACATTATAGCTGCACAAACACAGGCTAAAAAGCAACAGGGCAAAAACTTTCTTCATATCACTTTCCTTATTTTTTCAAGTACGAATACCATAATTGAGCGATAGGTACTCGCAAAACAACCTTGCGAAGGTCTGAAACCTTCGCAAGGATAATGCATTATACACCGCCATTGATAATGTTGCAGAGAAAAAGACTAAAGTCTCTTTGTTATCATCAGGACTCTGCTCTTCAGAGTCCTGATGAATATTTATTTTGTGATTGATAAATCGGACAATGATCGGCGTAAACAACTCTGGTTTCTACTGACAGGTCCGGCTGCGCAAGAGGTCACTCTGTGAAAAAATAAATTCTGGTCAGCCATTTTTCCTGATCCGGTTCGCTGCTGGGATCTGTCAGATACTCCTCAATCATAAAAGATTTTTGCACCAGCCCGTTTTCCTTGCAGTACTTTTCGAATGCCAAATAAGCGAGCATCGATTTTTCATACGGACCGTAATAATCAATCTGATACGCCTTGGTTTTTGGCAGCACCAGAATTTCAATCCCTTGACCGAACTCTTTTTTCTTGGCGATCGGAACTGCAGCCGCCATATCCGTGCTCTGAGTTTTTTCATCCCAGCTAAAGTAAATGCCACATGGAGCGCCGACAGGTTGTCCGCCTTGTTTGGTTACGGTGCCGTAAATCAGGCCAAAATTGGCGGTGAAAAAATCCGGAATATCTTTCATGACTACGGTCTGACGAATCATGGCGTAGGTTTTGGCCGGGAAATCGATGGCCAGGATTTGGTAACTGGATGCCTTGGCATACTCTTTTTCAGCGATCTCTTTTAATAGAGCCAATCCGGATTCGAAATCTTTGCCAATCGCTTTATCCATGCTCATAAAGAGCATCAGGATATTCCAGGGAAAAGGACTCTTGCCGGAAAAAGCCCAGGCAGCGGTGCAGCCTTGTTCGTTGGGCGTTACACGAACATAACCGTCTGATTCGCTCTCCATGGGTTCTATAAATTTCAGGTGATACAAAAGCTCTTCGTTCTCTTTGACTCCGGTGTTGACCATTTCACCTTTGCCGGTCAACTGGCCGGACCAACTGTACTTGGCGCCGGGTTCCCCGTCGTTTCCCTCATAGCTTGGCGTCATGGTAGAATCCATTTTAGCCCAGGGCAACCAGGCCTGCCAGTTGCGCCAATACTTGACATGTGGAAAGACAATTTCTTTGGGTGCATTAATTTGCACGATACGCTCGACCTGATACTCTTTGGGAGCAAAGATGCCCAACAGCACGATTACAACTACTAAACCCAACAAAATCCAGCCAATGATTTTTAGTGCCTTCATAGGGCCTCCTTGAAATAGATACTCTTCGATACAACAAAAATAGGGTTTGCCAATATTCCCAGGGATACAAGTTATTTGTTATATAATTCAGGAGCAAGAGAAAAAGACAAGCCATGCAATCATACAAAGAAATGTCTTTTTCCTGCATCCAATTCATATCGTCCCGGCAGGGACGGCGACTTTATATCTACCCACACCATCAATCCCGCGTCCCGTCAGGGACGCAATGTTGACGCATAAAAACCCGAACCACCGCACTCCGTTTGGCACGCAATATACATATCATTTTTCGCATAATAATTATTCCGTCCCTACGGGACGGGATTCGGATGGGATGGGATTCGCTAGAAAGATCGTATCCCTACGGGATAATTGGTGGGCAAAATTATCCAGCAGGCCATTGAAATCGTCCCGACAGAAACGACCGTGATATTACAACCACGGCTACAACCCATCGTCCCGTCAGGGACGTAATCTTAATACGATCCTGCGTTTCTTCAGGAATGTCCAATCATGAATAGCCGGAATAATCAATATCTTTGGGCACATATCTGTTATCGTAGATTATTTCATATCTTTGCAACAATTCAAAATACTCATCCAAAAACGTCCTCTTACGATGATGTGACTCCTGATTCATAATATAGCGATAGACACGGTCGATATGAGAATGCGAATAAGAAAAAGCGCCATATCCTTCTTGCCAGTTGAATTTGCCCTTTACCAATCTCCTGTCATTAATCCAGGTCGAAGAAGAACCTTTGATATCCTGCAAGAGCTCGGGTATCAGTCGATGCGGCTTGTAACCGACCAATAGATGAATATGGTTCGGCACGCCGTTGATCGCTATCAATTTATGTTTCTGATTTTGCACAATGCCGGTGATGTATTTGTATAGTTCCTCTTTCCACTCTGAACAAATTAAGGATGCCCTGTTCTTCACGGCAAACACAAGTTGCAGATAAATCTGCGTATAGGTATTGGCCATAATGACTCCTTTGATGGACCATACAACATATCATTTCAGACATAACCTGTCAACGGACAAAATCACTACAGACTCTTCTATCCATATCCAAATAGTTATTGCTTGTCCAAATAATTTATTTTATCTTAAGCAACTCACTCAAAATCAGGAGACCTTGTGGACTTGCGACGATTCCTCAACAAATCCGTTTTAGCCATTTCCAGCATGCTCTTACTAGCACAAACGGCGTCGTACGCTGAAGACTGGCCCAATTATCAACATGACTATTTTCGCAGCGCTGTAACCAAAGAACAGCCGGTTCTGCCGCTGCATGAACAATGGCGTTTTCAGGCCCTGTATGCGCCGCAACCGGCATGGCCGGGACCAGCCAAGACCGATTACTGGCATCGTGAACCGGATATCAAGGCCCGCGTTACTTATGATCACGCTTTCCATCCCATTCTGACCGAATCCTCAATCTTTTTCGCTTCTTCAGCCGATGACCGCGTCTATTGCCTCGACGTTGCCACCGGAGAAGAACGCTGGCATTTTATGACCGGAGGACCTGTTCGTCTGGCGCCCACATTTTATGGCGGAAAGCTCTACCTGGGTTCCGACGACGGTAAAGCCTATTGCCTGGATGCTCATACGGGCAAACCGGTGTGGACCTGGCAGCGTCAGGGCGCTGAACGACTGATTCCCGGCAATGAACGCATCATTTCCAATCAGCCCTTGCGCACCGGCATGGTGGTCGAACAGAATCATGTATATTTTTTCACCGGTCTTTTCCCTGATGAGGGCGTCGAGTTGTACGATCTCGATCCGCTCACCGGCGCCGTGTTGCAGGTCTATCGAAATCTCGACATCTCGCCACAGGGATATCTGCTCAGCGCCAAGGATAAATTGTTCGCACCCACCGGACGTACTGCGCCGGCGATCTTTACAAAAAAAGGCAAACTGATCGGCAAACTCAAGGACCCGGGCGGGACCTTTGCCCTTTTACATGGCGATGCACTGATTCACGGTCCCGGCGACCTGGGCGAGTTGCAGGCAGATAAAAAGGCGGATCAACCGCCGTTGGTGACCTATAACGGCAATCAGGTGCTCATCAACGGCCCCATGTCCTTCCTGCGCTCCGACAGCCAGATCACCGCAGTATATCGCGATAGATTCAAAGAGATTTTTCAGGACAACAAGGATCTGCGCAAGGAACGAACCAAGGTCGCTGACCGGCTTTGGGATTTGCGTGAAAGGCGCAGAATGCGACCTAAATCCAACGTTGCCGAGATCGATCGGCAAATTAACAACGCTGTCCACCGTCTTGCGGTCCTGGATCAGGCTTTGAAGCAGAAACAGGACAACGGCGTAAAATGGCAGATTCAACTGCGTGACGCCTGCGCCATGATCATGGCCGGCAACGTGCTTTTTGTCGGCATGCCCGATCTTGTTCTTGCGCTGTCGGCTGATACGGGACAGGAACTGTGGAAAAGCGGCATCAACGGCAAAGGATTGGGATTAGCGCTGGCCAACGGCAAACTGATTGTCAGCACAGATCGCGGCACGCTCCATTCTTTCTCGACGCATGTCGCAACGAAACCAAACCTGGTGCAGCAACAGAAAAAAACAGCGCCATTCGCCGACGATGCTCTGATGCAGGAAAGCGATGCATTGGCTGATCGCATTCTCCGTGCATCCGGCATTGCTAAAGGATACTGCCTGGTGCTCGGCAGCGGCGAAGGCCGACTGGCCTTCAGCCTGGTGCAAAAAAGCGAACTCTCGATCATCGGCGTTGAAGACAACGCTGACCTGGTGGCGGCTTCGCGCAGCCTTTTTCAGCAAACCGGCTTGTACGGCAAACGCATCACCATTCTTCACAGTGCATTGGAAAAACTGCCCTTCTCTGATTACCTGGCCAATCTCATCGTTTCCGAGCGAGCCTGGCGCAGCGGAGAACTGCCTACGCCGCAGCAGGAAGTGTTGCGCGTGCTTCGCCCGTTTGGCGGGCAGGCGCTCTTTGCATTTGACCAGGACAACAACGACTGGCTTATTCAAGCAGAAGGAAACAACTGGAAAATTTCACGCGATCAATACGCCTGGGCTGCGTCAAGCCGCGGCAAACTGGCCGGCAGCGGTGAATGGACTCATTTGTACGCAGATGCGGCCAACACCTCCTGCAGCAACGATCCGCTGCAAGGTCCGATGCAGATCCAGTGGTTTGGCCGGCCCGGTCCGCGCGACATTATCAATCGTCATAGTCGCCCCATGTCATCTTTGTTCAAGGATGGCCGGATTTTTGTGCCGGCAAACAATAAAATTTTAGCCGTAGACGCTTATAACGGCACACCGTTATGGGACCTGGATGTACCGGATTCTCGCCGGGTGGGGGCGCTTAAAGATTGCGGCCAAATGGCCGTGGACAGCGATGCACTCTTTGCAGCCGCACAGGAGTACTGTTGGAAGATAGATGTCGCAACCGGACAGGTGTTGAAAAAATTTCCGGCGCCGCAACTGATGCCTGGGCAACGACGCGAATGGGGTTATATGGCCGTTGTCGGAGACCAACTGTTCGGCAGCGGTAAAAAACCAGGCGCCTCATTCTTCGATATAGGGCGACTCAACTGCGATGACCTGGAAGGAGATTTTCGCGAAATGATCACCAGTGATTATCTTTTCTCCGTGGATCGAAGTACCGGCGAAAAGAAATGGACCTGGCAAAACGGCGTTGTTTTCAACAACACCATCGCCGTGGCCGAGGGCCATGTTTATTTCATTGAAAGCCGCAACGAGAAAGCCCGTCAGGATGTGGACGGACGTTTGCGCGTCGATTATTTTTGCGAAGGGGAAAGTTATCTCATCAAATTGAATCAATTCACCGGTGAAAAAATATGGGAAAAACCTTTTCATTTCCCCTATTCGCAAATCATGTACCTTTCATACGCAAAAAATCTGGTGATCGTGATTGGTTCATACAATGTCGATGCCAACGTCCATTACGGACTGTATGCCTTCCATGCACGGGACGGTGAGAAAAAATGGCACAACAGTTACAAGGGCGACGGCATCGGCGGCGAACACGGCGAACAGTGGCAACATCCGGTCATCATTAGCGATGTCATCTATCAACGACCTTATAACTTTGATTTGGACACCGGACAAAAAGGGAATTATACCTTAAAACGCGGTGGCGGCGGTTGCGGCGGTTTATCCGGTTCTACTCATTATTTATACGGCCGCGGCAGCAATCCGCGCATGTATGAATTGATCGAAGGTGAAACCAGCGGCACGCCGTTGACGCGCGTCAACCGTCCCGGCTGCTGGATCAACATCATTCCGGCCGGCGGTTTGGTCTTGATTCCGGAATCCAGTTCCGGTTGCACCTGCGCTTATCCGATACAAACTTCGTTTGTGTTTGTGCCGCGATCATAAAATATTAAATTTTTTAAAAACGAACGCGGATTGAACGGATGAAACGGATTAGAACGGATTTGTAAAACTGCCTTTTACTATGGATGCTTTATTCTGCTTAATTCCAGTACATCTGTATTGGGAATAAAGCCATAAGGTCTATTTTAAAAATTCAAAAAGATCTGTAGAACGAGTCAAGTCAAAGCACGGAAGAAGAATTGAAATACCGTTTGCCAGTTTAAATTTGTTAATCCATTTCCCCAGCCCAGATAAACTGGAATGAATAGTATAATAATCCGCAGATTGCGCAGATAGACGCAGAAAAGTCGCTATCCGAATGTTATCTGCGAACATCTGTGTCATCTGCGGATGAGCAGGAGATTGGCTGAAAATGCCTGGCGCAGCAGAACTGCAAACAAACGAAAAAAACAGCGTTTTAAAATTTAAAAGTTCTATTGACTCGGAAAGAGAAATCCGTTCGTATCCGTTTCATCCGTTCAATCCGTGTTCGCATTTTTGAGAAAGGTGTTTATGAGGATAAAGGTACTACCATTGTTACTACTCTCTTTTTCGGTTATAAAAGCCGGAGACATGCTAAAAGATTTTCCCAGTTTTATCGTCCCCGGTTATGAACAAGAGATGACGGCCCTGCGCGCCCTGTATTGGTTGCACTATGAACCATCCGGGCCATTGGCGCCGTTGTGGGATGAGTGGATGACCATGTCTACGCTATGGCCGGCAGTACAACCTCCTGCAGGCAGCGCAACCATGCGCGAACGCTGGTCGCTTGCATTGAATCAGCGTATTCTCAACGCCGAAGGATATGTACATACGCAACAACACGACGGCCCGGCGCACGCCGAGGGCTGGCCCTTTCCGAAATGGAAAGAAGCGCAAGGCATTGGTTGGCATTTTTCTCCTATCGGCGTATCCGGTTATGAAGCGCCGCTGGTCACACCGGAAAACTGGATCATCAGCGGCGGCGTGTCCGGGCAGGTAATGGAAAAAGGCTGGCTCATCGAGTTACAAAACCCGGCAGCCAAGGCACAAACGCCGGCTTTTAGCATTGCTGCCAAGGACGCTCCGTGGTTGCGTCTCAACTGGTGGGCAACAGGACTGGAAACCGCCAATCCCTATGTCGAATGGACAACGACCGATCATCCGCAATTCAGTCCAGAGCGCCGCGCCTATTTTCCTGCTGCCTATCCGTCCGGTCAGGCGCAGGCTACGTTGCCGATGGGGCCGCAAAAAGCAGAGCAACTGGCAACCACAGTGGTTGAAAATCGCACCATGATTCCGGTTTATCGCATTCCTGGTTGGCAAGGCCGCATCACCGGTTTGCGCATCTGCTTTGACAATGCGGGCGCCGCACAGGTGGCAATCAAATCATTTCACACCGCGTGCGACACCAGGCACAACATTAACAACACCGCATTCCTTCGCGGTTGTCGGGAATATTTTCTGTGGACCCGTGATATCTCTTTTCTGCGCCAACACATCAGCCGCATACGCACCGCCATGCGCTTTATGATGAACGAATTCGATACGCGTAAAAAAAAGTGCGTCTTCACCACCTGGCCCGGACACGAAGGCCGCAGCGGCGTGACCTGGAATGTTAAGGGAGAAAAAGTCATCATACCGGGCAACGGCATTGGCAGCAATTATTGGGATCTGCTCCCTTTTGGCGCTGAAGATGCTCTGGCCACAATTTACTATTACGATGCCTTGCTGGATCTGGCGAATTTGGAAGAAGAAATTTTGCATCATCCGCAGTGGTGCGTTGCCACCGGTGCGGAGGCATTTAATCCGGCCGACCTGCGCCAACACGCACGCGAGGTCAAAGATTACAGCGGCAAACGTTTTTGGAATGAAAAAACCGGACGTTTCGGCACCATGGATATAGACGGTGTGTTGCACGATTATGGCTTTACCTTTTTGAACAACGAAGCCATCTATTATGGGCTTGCCGACGCGCAGCAAGCGCGCTCCATTCGCGATTGGATTTCCGGGCGCCGCATCGTTAACAGCGACACCTCCACAGGCGCGGATATTTATCACTGGCGTTTTGGTCCCCGATCCACTACCCGGCGCAACATTGATTATTATTTCTGGGGCTGGTCCAAACCGGAAAAAATTCCCTGGGGATTTCAGGTGCAGGATGGCGGCGCCGTGCTCGGTTTTTCTTATCATGACCTGATGGCGCGATTAAAGGTAGACGGGCCGGACGACGCCTGGCAAAGGCTGCAGGAGATTACGCACTGGTTTGCAGAAACCCAGGCAGCTGGCGGGTATCGCGCTTATTATAATGATCCCAAACACGGCACCATGCAGGGCAGCAACGTCGCCGGCGGATTGGGATTGGACAAGGAATTTTTTGAGAGCATCCTGGTGCCCCAGGTGATGCTCTACGGCTTTCTCGGCTTTCAGCCGACCGCCGACGGGTTCAGCGTGTCGCCGCAATTGCCGAATGCATGGCCGGAATTGACCATCACCCATATCCAAATTCATGATTGCGTGATTGATGTAACCGCCACTGACAACACCATCATTGTCAAAGGAACTGCTGCACCAGAGGCCAGGTTGCACGCAAACTTGGCTAGAGGGTGGAAACTGGACAACAGCAAGGCGTTGTTTATCAGTGCCAATTTTTAAAGCCGGATTTATATATCCTCTGCGGAAAAAGTCGTAGAGGGATAATATCATTTTTAGACGAGATCATCTTGAATTCAAACAGATCACGAGTTATTTTCTCAGCCGTCTTTTTCCTGGCGTCTTTCGCGCATGCCTGCCGTTATACCGTGCGCGAAATTGGCTTTAGTCAGGCCGCTTATGCGCCGTATCGCCTGTACGTGCCGATGCCGGACGACCTCAGCAAGGAAGAGATAGAAGAAGCGCAAATCGTGGCCTCAGCCGCACTGGGCGATGCCAATATCGAGCCGGTGATCAGGCACAAACGACAACTGGACTCGTTGTTTCGCGACAAAAAAAATGAATTGCTCATCACTTCTCCCCAGAGTCGAACACTCAGACATCCTTTTGTCAGTTCTCGCGAAACCTGGAAAGAAGATTTATGGGATGCTTTAGATTGGGCGTGTTTTTCTCCTGTGCGCAAAAAGATCAACGAACAACTGGCCGCCTCTTTTTGCGTCCTACTCTATCTGCCGGGTCGAACTGCATCGGAGAATGCATCGGCAGAAAAAATCATCGAGACTGCTCTTGCAGAGATAAAAAAAATCATACCCTCCATGCCCAAGTCGTCTCGCTATCCACCCACCCTGCTTACGTTGTCCGCGGCGGAGCAAAAGGAGGAAGATTTGCTGTTGTGGAGTCTCAATGCTGACACGAGTCATGAACCAGGCCCGCGAGCAGCCATCCTCTACGGCCGCGCCCGCCGCCTGGGACCGGTTTTAGAAAAGGAAAAACTGAACCGGCAAAATCTGCTCAATCTGATGGCATTGGTGGGCGCGGACTGTGAATGTGGACTGGACCGCTCCTGGATTTTGGGCGCCATGCTGCCCTGTCGCTGGGGCGAAGCCATGCAACAGTCCGTGGCAGACGATCTCGGTTTTGATGTGGAAAATCCCGCCATTCGCCTGGAAATGGAGCAGATACTCAGCATCAACAACACATCTACTGCAACAAATTCCGACTTTCTCACCGGCTACCGAGAAGGCATTGTCGATTTGATGACAGACACGCAGGATGATACAGTCAGCACAAAACAATTTTGGTCGCCGATTTACATTCTCATGCTTTCCTTGCTGAGCGCAGCTGGGCTTTCGGTTGTTGCCGTACTGGCCCTTATTCATAAAAAGAAAAAGAAACTATGATCAAACATGTTTTAAAAGAAGCCCGCTATCGTTTGTTCACTTTTCTGATGAGCGCCCTGGCCATTGTCCTGATTGTCGGTTTGATGGTCTTTTTTCTCACCACCAGTGCGGCCTCCAATCGCGAGACCATCCGCTTGACGCGCGACATGGGTTTTAATTTACGCATTGTCTCGACCCAGACAGACATGGATTATTTTTGGCTGCACGGATTCTCCGACCAGCTCATGCCGGAAACCTGGGTGGACCGTTTTGTGAATTATCCCAAATTTTCTTTTGCCCATGTGACCGCTACGCTGCAACAGCGCTTGCAGTGGCGCGAACAACAGGTGGTGCTTATCGGTTTATCGCGCGAAATCGAACCCGGCGGGCAAAGCAAAACCGCCATGACCTATCATTTGCCGGCCGACAAAGTCATCATCGGTTTTGGCCCGGCCCAGGCCTTATCGATCAAACGCGGTCAGACGGTGCAGATTTTGGAACAAAATTTTAAGGTCGAAAACACGCTGGCCGAAACCGGCAGCGAAGAAGATCAATGGATCTATATGGATCTGGCCGCTCTGCAAAAGTTGCTCAAGATGGAAGGAAAAATCACCGAGATCAAAGCGCTGAATTGCCTCTGTTTGAGCACGGACAAACAGGATCCTCTGCTCATGTTGCGCGAGCAATTGCAGCAGGTGCTGCCGGATGCGCAGGTAGTCATGAACAAGACCATTGCCATGGCGCGAGAACGGCAACGCATGACCATGGAACGCTATTTTGCCTACTTGTTGCCGGCGCTGTTGTTGGCCTGCGGCATCGCTGTCGCCAGCCTGTCCATGATCAATGTAAAAGAACGGGGACGCGAAATCGGCATTTTGCGTGCCTGTGGATATGGTTCAGGAAAAATTCTTTGGCTTTTTCTTGCCCGAGCGGTGTGGTTGGGCATAATCGGCGGCGTACTCGGATTCCTGCTTGGCACCCTGGCGGCTCTGCAATGGGGGCCGGCCATTTTTAAAATCACCGGCAAAACCATCATGGCCATGTGGGAGTTATTGGGCTGGTCATTAGTTCTGGCGCCGTTGTTTGCCGCCATGTCTGCTCTGGCGCCGGCGGTATATGCGATGACTCTGGATCCGGCGGAACTTTTACGGGAAAAATAGATGATTGAATTAAAGCAGGTGGACAAAATATATCGCGACCGTTCACGACAGGTCGCTGCGTTACAGGACATCAATCTGAAAATAGAACGCCGGGAAATTGTTCTGGTGTGTGGACCCAGCGGCAGCGGCAAGTCCACATTACTATTAACTCTGGGCGCCATGCTTAAACCAAGCCGTGGTTCCGCACGCTTCGACGGACAGGATATTTATGCCAGTTCGGAAAAAGCGAGAACGCGATTGCGCAGCCAGGATATCGGTTTTGTTTTTCAAATGTTCAATCTGCTGCCTTATCTCGATGTTTTGGAAAATGTGCTGATAGGCAGTGTGGAGAAAAAAGCAGAGGATAAAAACAGGGCGATTCAATTACTCGAACTGCTTTATCTAAAAGATCGCCTGCATCACAAACCATCCGAACTGAGCGTGGGCGAATGCCAGCGCGTGGCCATGGCCAGGGCTTTGCTGAAAAAGCCGCAATTGCTGCTGGCCGACGAACCCACCGGCAACCTGGATGTGGAGAATGCCAATCAGATCCTGGCCGGCCTGGTTGAATATCGGCGCAACGGCGGCACTGTTGTGATGGTGACGCATGGGCCGGTGCAGGCTATTCCAGCAGATCGGGTGTTGTATTTAAAGGATGGTCGACTCTCCATCTAAATGGATCAAGACAATTCAGCGTAGGGAAAAAAGTTGGACGATGGAAGATTACTTGCAACTCCAGCCGACTCTGACACAGGCTGAACAAAATTTTGAACGTCGACGCAACACCATCGGCCTGTTCCTTGGCCCCCTAATCGGTTTGCTGCTCTACCTGATCCCCATGCCGAGCTTGAGCAGCCAGGCGCATAGGTTAGCCGGCATCATCGGCTGGGTAGTCATATGGTGGGTTTGCGAACCAGTCCCCATTCCTATAAGCGCTCTATTAGGCGCGGTTTTGTGTATTATCTTTGGCATTGCACCGGCCAAACAGGTGCTGGCGCCTTTTAGCGATCCCACTATCTTTCTTTTTCTCGGAAGTTTTATTCTGGCTGAAGCCATGGCAGTTCATGGACTGCACAAACGTTGTGCGTATCGGCTGCTCACACTGCGTCAGGTGGCTAACCGACCTCTTCGCATATTATTTGTCTATGGCGCCGCTGCTGCCATCATTTCCATGTGGATCAGCAACACCGCTACCACTGCCATGATGTTGCCAATCGGTTTGGGACTGATCAGCGCACTGAAGGAAATGACGCCACAGCACTCACACCGTTTCAACACCGGTTTATTGCTCATGGCCGCTTACGCAGCTTCCACAGGCGGCATCGGAACTCCCGTAGGCAGTCCACCCAATCTTATCGGCATGGCCATGCTGGAAAAATTTGCCGGCGTGAAAATTTCGTTTTTCCAATGGATGTCATTCGCCGTGCCCTTGTTGCTTGTCATGTATCTGCTGTTATTCGCCGTGCTCTATCTGCTGCACCGGCCCGATTCGCAAACACCGGCCTCAATTAAGCTTATGAATCTACAATTTCGACGCTGCGAGCATCTCTCACCTGGTGAAAGAAATGCGCTCATCGCTTTCAGTGTAACAGTAATTCTTTGGATTATGCCGGGTGTCTTGGCGCTGCTCTACGGACCGACCTCTGCGGTGGTCAGATCGCTCACTGACCGCCTGCCCGAAGCCATGGCTGCTGTGATCGGTGCATCGCTTTTGTTCATTCTGCCCACCAATTGGCAAAAACATGAATTTACGCTGACCTGGAAACAGGCCACGCGCATCGACTGGGGCACCTTGATACTGTTCGGCGGCGGCATTGCCTTGGGACAATTGATGTTTGAAACCAAACTGGCGGATGCTATTGGACGCGGATTGCTTTCATTAAGCGGCGCCGGTTCGGTATGGACCATAACACTGGCGGCTATTTACATATCAATTCTCGTCAGTGAAGCCACCTCCAATACCGCAGCGGCCAATATGGTCGTACCGGTAATGATCTCTTTGTCTTTGGCTGCTAACATCAATCCGGTGGCGCCCGCTCTGGGCGCCACAATTGCCTGCAGCTGGGGTTTCATGTTGCCTGTGTCTACGCCGCCCAATGCCATCGTATATGGTTCAGGACTGATACCCATCACCAAAATGATTCGCGCCGGCTTGCTATTCGATTTATTGGGGGGCTTGCTCATCTGGCTGGGATTGCGGATTTTGCTGCCTCTTATTGGACTAGCTTGACTATTGGCGATGAAATGGGCTGCTGTTTCTGTGAAAAAGATTAAACCACGAATTACGCAAATGTACAAGAATCCTTATCAGAAATACATCGCTCTAACGGCAGTATAGGAATAACATGAGTATCGCCCGATGAATCAGCAGACGCGCTTGCATCAAGTCACCCTTTATGAATTCCCTGTGTTCTTTGATTTATTACAAGGAGCAAAGTAAATGCGGAAATATCACCACCTCGGCATTCCCACTACCATCCCACAAAAAGACGAAACCTATCTGGCTGATTTTAAAACCTGGGTGGCCGGGTATGAAACAAGTCCGTATGGCATCGAATGGATGCGTTATGGCGAAGGATCACCGGTTATTGAATTGGTGCGCACCGTTCCTCATATAGCTTTTCAAGTGGATGATCTGCAAGCAGCCATACAAGGAAAAAACGTCATCATTCAGCCCAATTCTCCATCGCCGGGTGTGATGGTGGCGTTTATTGAAGACAACGGCGCGCCCATCGAATTCCTGCAGATAGAGGAACAAAGCGAACCGCACTATCGCATTGACTTACAGCAAATGACCTGGCAAACGCCCCTGTCCGGCATTAAAAGCAAATCCGTGCAACAGCACGATCAACAATTGCGCCTGGTCGAATATAAGAAAAATCTGGCGCCGCACTGGTGCAGCAAAGGACACATGGGCATGATCCTCGAAGGAGAAATGCAAGTCGAGTTTGCTGATGAAAAAGTGCTGTTCAAAAAAGGTGACGGCGTCATGATCCCAAGCGGTGAAAAGCACAGGCACAAAGCCGTGATACTGACAGATGTCGTTAAAGCGGTGTTTGTGGAAGAGGCAGCGTGAGATGCTATCGCCTTATCAAAAAATTACCGCTCTACGATAGCACGTGATATACTACTAGTTCGCAGATTGGATATGGACAGGTTGGTCAAAACGAATTCATTGTGTAATTTTTTACCTGTGCGCTTTTGCAGAGGTTGCGGAACAAATATTCCGCATCAACAATTGTCCGGCAGTTGCTTCCCGGGCAATCAGTGTAGCGCAACCAGCTTTATTCTGCAATTTTTCTTGTATTTTATGCAAAATTATCGTAATTACTATCTGGACTGCAAAAGTATTGCCAGGCAGGACTTGACAGGTTTTAAAACCCTGTGAGCTTTCGCTAAATTCCGCTGGAGTGTCAACACATGACGACAAGGCGGTCGATGTAATCGACCCGTTTTTCGAACATAAATCGTAAATTTACGAACTTTAAGAGACACGGCAATGAAGAACTGACATTCGAAACAGCACATTTACATCGACGCACAAGTGCCATTATGTGACGCTGGTATAAAGGTATGTATCGAATCAGGTTCTTTGTTGCCGTGGTTTTCTTTTGGAAAAAAGCCGCGGCTATTAGTCGCGGCTTTTTTTTATTGTCGTGAACGCAGCTTCCAATGACGGTCAGATAGGGTAACAAGCCTCGTTGCCCTAAATGGAACGCCTTAGCAGAAATGACGCATTCATGTGCCGTTACACCTTACAAAATATTTTAAAAGGGCATACTTGTTCTTAAAGAATGCCTGACGCAAAAGGAGCGATATCAATGTCTCATTATTCTCTAATATTTTCTTCTGTCGCCTTTGGCTATGAATCATCGGTTGCGTATCTATTTAAAGATGTGCATCTGCACCTCGTGGACGGCTGGACCGGAGTGGTGGGCGCCAACGGTTCCGGCAAATCCACACTGCTGCAATTGGCCACAGGCATGCTCAAACCCGGCCAAGGCGCGATTACCAAGCCCAACAGTTCGGTCTATTGTCCGCAGCGAACAGATGATCCACCGCTCTGGCTCGCCGAGTTTCTGCAAGACAGCGGCAAGGACGCTCACATGTTAAAAAGCAAACTTGCCATTGACGATGACTATGATATACGCTGGCTCACCCTCTCTCACGGTGAACGCAAACGGGCGCAAATCGGCGCGGCGCTCTGGCAACAACCGGATCTGCTGGCCATCGACGAACCGACCAATCATCTGGATGCCCATGCACGTGAGCTGATCGCCGCAGCCATGCAGGCTTTTAGCGGCATCGGTCTGCTGGTCAGTCACGACCGGGAGTTGTTGGACCGGCTCTGCCGGGCCTGTCTGTTTACCGTTCCGCCGACCGTTATTCTTCGCCCTGGCGGCGTCACACAGGCGTCTGAAGCTTTACAAAAAGAAAATTTGGCCAGGCAGCGACAGCATGACCGGAAAAAATTTGACCTGCAGAAATTACAGCAAGAGAGCATTCGGCGCAGAGAGGAGGCGCAACAAGCTGATAAAAAACGCTCCAAAAAACATCTGGCGCGTCACGATCGCGACGGCCGGGCGAAATTGGACATGGCGCGCGTGTCAGGCAAGGACGGTTACGCCGGCAAACTGCAGCGCCAGTTGCAGGGCAGACTGGAACAGCTGCAGGAGGAATTCAGCGAGCTGAAAGTTGAAAAAAGCCATGCCCTGGGCATCTGGCTGCCTGGTTCTTTTTCCAAAAGAGATTTCCTGGTGCAAATTCCAGACGGTTCCCTTGCCCTGGGAGAAAAAAAACATTTGGTCTTCCCAACCCTGCTGATCAAACCTACGGATCGCATCTGCATCACCGGTCGCAATGGCGCAGGTAAAAGCACGCTGGTGCGGCATCTTGTAAAACATATTAAAGCCGATCCGGAGCAGATTACCTACATTCCCCAGGAAATTGATCGACTGGATTGTACAAGTATCTTACAGCAGACACAATCTTTAGCCAAGGATCGCCTCGGTCATGTCATGACTATTGTGAGTCGTTTGAATTCACGGCCGGAGCGGTTGTTAGAGTCGGCAGAACCCAGTCCGGGTGAGGTGCGAAAATTGTTGCTGGCTCTGGGCATGTCCCGGCAGCCGCACATCATCATCATGGATGAACCGACCAATCACATGGATCTGCCGTCCATCGAATGTTTGGAGGCGGCTTTACAGGATTGTCCCTGTGCTTTGGTCTTGGTGAGTCACGATACTCGGTTCCTGAAAAAACTGACTCTGATAAACTGGCATCTGCAGCCGCAGGAAGACGGCATGATGGTAAAATTGCGGCAGAATTTATTTAATGGTTTCTAGCATTTTTCGCGCAGGGATGAAATTGGGATCAGAGGAGAGAATGTCCTGGATCACCCGCTTGGCAAAATCCTTTCTCCGTGCATCAATGAAAAATCCGGCCAAATTGTATTTTGCCATGGTTCGCTGTTCCTTGTTCAGCTCCGGCGCGACAATGGCCATCTGTATGTTCTGTATGGCAAGGGGTATTTTTTTCTGCTTCCACTGATTCATGGCCAGAGAGTAATAGATCATGCCCTTGCTGACCGATAACGGCAAGGCAGACTGATAAAACTTTTCCGCATTGCCCCAATCCTGCTCCCGCTCATAAACAGCAGCGATTTTCAACAACGGTTCCGGTCGTTCGTTAAAATAATCATGAATGGCCAGGTATTCTTTGCGCGCCTCACCATAGCGACCCGCAGCAAGGTAGTGGTCAGCCAGCGTATAGTGCGCCTGAACCCAGTTGTGATGACCAAAGACAAACTCGCGCGCCACCCTGGTTGCCTGGCTGTCGCCATGCGGTTGATACTGATCATAATCAACCTTCTCATCAGCAAACGGCCAGCGATGCATCAATTTAAAAATTCTCAGCAATCCGATATCCCAATCCAGATCCGTTACCACCGCTGGTTCAACCATCGCTTGATAATCAGCTGTCAATGTCGGCAGCGCTTTTTGGGCATGGATTTCCCGGCTAAACATGAAAGCCATGAGAGCATAGCCGACCGGATTGGGATGTACATGGTCGCAGAGCAACTCTTTGCCGAGCAAACCAGCGGGCGAATCCATTTCGAATCCGGCTTGCAGATCGACCAACAGCGCGTTTTGTTTGGCTGCCGTTGCGCAGATGATCTTATTAAAATCCTCAGAGGCGCGGAAACGCACAACATCCCGATCTTTGGCCGCGAGCAAAGAAGCTTTGGCCTTTACCGAATCACCTTGCGCCAAATAGAACCTGCCCCTGGCAAACCAGGCATCGGCTGAAAGAGAATCCTGATCAATCTGTTTGGCTATCTCTGTCCAGGCTTGTTCAGTTTGGCCGGATGAATAAAGACGCTCCAGTGCTTCCAGCCACTTTTTGTCGCTTCCCAGAGGCGCCATATCCTTGACGTTGGCAACCAAGGTCCCGATCATAACCGGTACATTTGCCGCGCGACAATGATCCAGGATGAGCGTCAGGTTGGTGTGAAAATTCTCAGCCGTCTGCCGGTATTTGGCTGAACCATAGAGAATTTTTTTATCAGCTGTCACCTGCTCCATCAAGGTTGTGTTTTCCGCATCCACAATTTTTTGCCTGGTCAGCGCGGAAAACAACGAACGGATCATTTGCACCATATGCAACTTTTGCATTTGCATATACAGCCGGATAAAGCCGCCCTTTTGACCCAGGGAGACGGTGGACGCGCTGCCGTAGGCGCCATAAAATTCATTGTGCCCCATGTACAAAATAACCAAATCCGGTTGCTTTTGCAGCACCTCGGGAATAAAATCCAGCACCGTATAACTGCTGATGGCCGACAAGCCCAAATTGATAACTTCGAACCGGGTTTGCGGATATTGACGGGACAATATGGTTTTCAGTTGCGCCGGGAAAGGAACCTGATACTCAAAGGGGAACCCGGCTGTAGAGGACTCGCCCAAACAAAAAATGCGCAAGGTCTGTGCGGTTTTATCCCGGGTAAAAAATTCCGGATACAGATTGGGAATCACAACGCGTTTCGCATCGAAATAACGCTTGCCAACATCCGCATTGAGCTGATAAACCGCTTTTCCGTTTTGTTGCACCTCTCGAAAAAGCGGTTGACGCGGGAAAAGATTGAACAAGCGCAGCGCGCATTCAAGGAGAACGAGCGCCGCGAGCGGCAATACAAACAGAATGAGTCGGAATATGTAGAGTCTGGTTTTAATCAACAACTTTTACCCTGTATGCTGTTATTTGATCAGGAGCATCCTTTTTACATCCGAATATCTATCTTTGGGATTGTTCAGGGACACCGCGTCGATGCGATAAAAATATATGCCGGCAGCGACGTCGGCTTCCCAGTTCGTCACCTGTGCCCCGGATGCGACATCCTGATCCACCAGCGTCGCTATCGTCTGACCCAGTACAGTATGAACGGTGATGCGCACCCTGCTGGGCGTTGCACAAGAGTAGGTAATTTTTGTCGTCGCATTGAATGGATTCGGATAATTTTGCCCGAGTTCGAATGCAGCTGGAATTGAAACGCTCTCCCGCACCAAGGTTTTGTTGCTGTTGCCGTTGATCGTATGATAAAGCGCACCGTTGTCGCCCCAGAGCCAGCCAAGGTTGGAGGAGGTAAATTCCAGATCATTTCCTCCCTTATCGAACTGTACTGCCCAGGTTTTGCCGGTATCGCTGCTGAAAAAGACCTGCTTTTTATCTGTCACCCAGACCAACGCGGGATCAGACGGTGAGAACTCTATGTCGCATCCCCAGCCGGTGTGAGGCGAATGAAATTCTTGCCAGGACGCGGCTGCGTCGACGGTACGAAAGATGCGGCCGGCATCAGCAATAGCCAGGCCGAGGTTACGATTATAAAAATTCAGGACCTGTACGTATGGCAGTTGTCCTGGCGTAGCATTCCAGGTCGCGCCATTGTCATCGGTTCTGCGCAGTTTTTGCGGATTCATACCCGACGCATAGAAATAACCGGTTTCGGTATTGATAAAGTCAAGACGACGCCACAAATCACCGGAAAACGCGCCGAACGCCTGCGTGTTCACAGATTGCCAGGTAGAGCCGCCGTCATGAGTGCGCAGAATAGCCGCTACATCATTGAATCCATCGCCCATGGCGATGCCATGCTGCAAATCAAAAAAGTGAATATAGTTTATCATATTGGTCTTGGCAGCATCATAATATTGCGTCACCCAGTGATCGCCGCCATCCTGCGTGGTAAGAATATGGCCGGTACCGCCCGCTACCCAGATGTGGTCCTTGTCCACCAGAGCGACATCGTTAAAAATCTCGCCGTTTGGCGCGGAACTGGATGTTAAAATGGTCTTCCAAGTGAAACCACCATCTGTCGACAAATCGATGCGGTTTATGCAAGCTACTACAACAGCCGAACTGTCGCTGGCATCCATCGCTACCCCTGGTCCCGACATTACCGGCAAGCCAGCTGTCGCCGGCAGCCATTGTGCCTGAACTGTAAAAGAGGAAAGAAAGAATCCCCCTGCTAACAGTAATAGAAAACGTTTCATAACAACTCCTTGAGTAACTTTTGTTTACAAAAAAGGGCACGTTTATCCAAGACAAATGTCCTTTAACCTTTGAAAATTGCGGTCAAGTCTTTCGCACTCTTTTAGAGTGCGATTGTCTTAAGATAAACTGTGCCCACTATAATATAGCATAAAAAAGCAAAAATGTGACAAGAATTTTTAACTTTTTTAATTTTTGATTGTTCAATTTATATTTATTATTTACAGTATATTAAATCAGAAATCGAGCGAGATAATCTCGAAAAAAACCTTGAGACAGCATAAAAAGCTAACGAGACAGTTGTATGGCAATGATTCTCACGCTTTGATTGAATCTCATGCGCACAAAATAGGCGCCGCTAGGTTGAGGCTTTCCCTGTGCATCCTTGCCATTCCAGGTCATACGCAGGGTGCCCGGGAAAACCCATTGATCGATCAAGATTTGCACAGGCCTGCCCAGGAGATCATAAACGGCTAAATCCAACCATCCCTCTTTTGGAATCTGAATAGGAATGACGGTGCTTGCGTTGAACGGATTGGGATAGTTTGGCCCCATACTGAACGATTGCGGAGCTTGCTTTCGTCCAATTATGGACGCATGCACAGTCTGTCGACCGTTGCTATCCACATCGATTAAACGATATGAATAGCTGATGCCGGCTTTAACATCTACATCGACGTAGACATAAAAACCGGGTTCGCCGGGATGACTTTTAGCCGGAATCAACAGGTGATTGATGGTTTGCCAATCCCCCTCTTCTGCTGCGCTTCGTTGCACCCAAAAACCCAAATGATTCACTTCACAAGTGGTCGTCCATTGCAATTGAATTCCTGCTGAAATCGAGATGGCAGAAAAAGACAACAATTCAACAGCCAGAGTGGTCTCTGAGCAACTTGTCACCCCGGCCACGTCCAGTTCCCGATAATGGATGGTTTCAATCCGATAGTCGAGGGGATTTATAGCCCGGACATTGTAATAGGGAGTATAAGAGTACCAATGCATGACTGGATATTCATCAGGCGTGAGTTGAAAAAGAATAGTCAATCTGAGCACGGTGGTCCACGAGGCGGCGGTAGGACCAGCCAGGCGAACATAATCCATGCCATCATAGTGATTGGCTATGAACTCAATCAGGCCGTTGCTGGAAAAGTTCTGCTGTAAATGATAATTCTGGCCGGTAAAGCCCAGCCATTGAAACTGAACGTCATCTACCAACGCTAAAAAGGCCGGCGTCAGTAAAACAGAATTCTGCAGTTGCTGAATCATGCGGTTGGATCCGTCCACACTGCAAACCTGCACATCCAGCGCCAAAACGCCCTGTGCATTGATCCTGTTACAACCTACTTTTACTATTCGCATGTCCATTATCGGATTCTCACCAATAGATTGACTCCAGCTCTGACCGGCCAGCAACAGCGCCAGAGCCAGCACTCTATTTTTATATAAAAATAAAAAAGATTTGAACAGCATAGTGCTTCCTTGAGATTAAATTATAGGTTCTAGTCAGCTTGTGTCTGCGTTAGGGACCGGTCATCTCCCAGGAAAACGGCGAGCGCACCGACAGATTGTCGTACCAAAGAGTTTCGTCCCGGCCTTCCACCTGTCCCCCCAAATCATAATCACAATCGAAATAGCCGATGAGCATGCCGTCCGCACCGAACCATTGATCCCAATCTTCGTTCTCGACCTGTTGTCCCTGATCTCCATCCCCGGCAGCAATCATCCATTTACCGTCCACACTGTGCAACGCGCAACCTCTCTGGTCATGCTCGCTTTTTGTAAAATAACGATCCTGTGCTTCCGTAAAATCATAATACTGTTTTTCAGTCTGGTCGAAATTATACCCAGTGAGATGCATGGTATTCACGGCCGAAGCGGTCATCACTTTCAAATGATTGCGATGAGTTATCATGATATAGTAAGACCCTGGCGGCAGAGCCGGAACCAAGACACCCTCTTCGCCATGAATATCGATGAGAGCGCCATCGTTGCGGAGGAAACAGCTGATTCCATTAGCTCCGCTATCTAAAGGGATTTCCACGCCATAGCCGCCGCTGTTGCCGGGTCGAAATTGAACGTAAAGCCAATCTACCACCCGCTCAGGCAGGTGATCCGAATCCAGCGCTTCAGCGTCGCGATGATCTGCGTAGGGTGAATAAACCGGGATCAAACTGCAAAAACCGTTACGCGGTTGATAGCGCAAACGACAGGCCATATAGGATGTGTCGATGCCGGTTGTATCCGTTCTGGCCAAACGAAACGCGCCCTCCAGATAAAGTCGTACAAATATACGTGCACTGGCCTGTATGGCCACATCGACTGTCGCTTGATCGTTGACAGCATTGTAATCAGGCGGAGATGAGGCCACGCGACAAGCCAGGAAACTCCAAACGCCAATAATTTTCGCTTTTGTATAGAGTTTGAGAGTATCCGACACTCCGAGCGCCAAACTCGGGATCGACCAGATCCCGGTTGCATGGTCATATAAACCGCCCAGATGCCCTGAATAGGTGAAACCAGGCGGGATGGCAATACGGATTTGAATCGAATTGGCGTCGCTGCCGGCAAAATCAGTGGCCAGGACATCGAATACTACATTTTGACCCTGGCAGGGATTTGGCACATCAACGCCAACCCGAACGGCAATGTCACTGGCAGCTTTACCCAAGACGGAGATCGATGTCCGGTCGTTGCTGGAAACGGGATCAACCGGAGTTGAGCTCATGCGCGCCATATTCACCGTCAAGAGGCCAACGTTCCGAATCTGTACCGTCAACCATAAAGTATCTGTGGCGTTGTGACGAAGCGAACTGACCGCCCACCTATGATTCTGCCAATCATAGGTTCCGTTAGGTGTGACATGCGAAATGTAGGCAAAGTCCGCATCTTTTAAATCGTCGTCAAAGATAATTTGCAGGGCGTCTGACGGCCCGTGATTGGCAGCAATAAAACAAAAAGTAATTTGTTGTCCCTGAAAAGGCATATTGTTATTTACCCGGCCTCTCATGCTGATGTCTGCCGAGCAATCCATCGGCAGTTGGCTGATCGTATCCATCTCCAGATTATGAATCGTCTCGATGCCGGGTCCCGGGGTCTGCAGGGCTGATACATTATAGTTCGGGGTGCCTGCATACCAGGCAACGCCGGCCATGGAGCCGGCCAACGATTGATAGCCGATGCGAAAGATCGCGACAACATGCCAATCCCCGGCGGCCGGGCCTCCTAAACTCGAAAATGGCCTGGGCTCCTGATGGGTGCTGCGAAACTCCAGCACTCTTTCACTCCGCGTCCATTTGTACTCATTCACATAGTTGTCAGCGGGCAATCCCCATTGTATCGATTGCACAGAGGTGACCCTGGAACCCAACACCGCATCAAAAACGACCGCATCCTGAATCTGTAAAATGGCGCGAGAGGACCCCTCTGTAGTCCTAACTTCCATAACCAAATCCAATACACTGGAATCACCGTAACAAATATTGCTCAACTCCCGCATGCGGATATCCATCACAGGATTATTGGCAGCACTGCTTACCTGCAACAGCCTGTCGGATCCAGAGCGGAATAGAGGCATTTGTGCACGGCCAGGCGCAAAGCCGAATGCCGACAGCAGAGCAAAAAATAAAAGTATGTTAACCCGGTATTTCACGGCTGCGTCATATCCCATGAAAACGGCGAGCGCACAAACAGATTATCATAC
>CAYLWO010000010.1:0-73895 GCA_964387285.1 uncultured Cytophagia bacterium
AATTTTTATTGTAAATAAATGATTTAACATGGCCAAGTGTCGAAGTTGGGCTAGCTGCCAGTATGATTTTGTTGCTGCGCATGGGGTCACAGTAACTAAAGATTACGCTATGCATGTATTCCAGGCAGGAAGATGAATAGATAGAACAGACGACTTGCTAAAGTTTCACAAGCAAAAGCCCATCCATGTGCTCAAAATGGCTGTCCAGGCTAAATAGAGACATACTGTGCCGAATAGGACCATGCTATTTTATCATTATTGCTTTGGTGTTTTTAAGATGGTTGCCATAGGTCATGTTGATAATATATACGCCGCTAACGATCTTTTGTCCTGCGCTATTTGCTCCATTCCAATACACATCGAATTCATTATGCGCTGGAATGTCCTGATACAGCACATCAACCTGTTTGCCCAGCACATCGTAAACAGTGACGGTTACCTGCTTTTTTTCAATCTGCGGCAGCGATACGTGGATTTTCAATTCGCTATTGAACGGATTGGGATAAGAGGAGATGGATAAATGCGAATTGGGTTGTGCCGTTTCCAAGACGACAGAAGCGGTTGATATTCGATGACCGTTTAGAAAAAGATTTTGTATCACAACATTTTTTATGTCTTCGATAGGTCCGGAAAAGATAAAACGGTACAGCTGCTTTTCGGTTATAATGGGCGTCAAACCACAAGTGGAAATCCGAACCGATTGAGATGGATTGTGATTGTTTGCCTGAATCCAATCGTTCAGCTCGTTGACATTCCATACAAGCTGATCGAGCATCGCACCGTATTTGGCAAGGTCTATGGTGAAATCCAGCGAATGAACCGGGCTATCCGCATTGCCCATAAGGATGAGATCCAGACAGTAAGGAACGTTTAGAGTCGTCTCCGGGACAAGCAACCGGAGTTTAGACAGAGCCGCAGCGGGATCCGGTCCAGATGTGTCCAAAACATCGCCGATTGCACGTCCGCTAAAGGTTAGCTGGCGCGGTTTTTCTGCCATTTTAATTACCACAGCGGGTGGGTCAAATACAATGTTGCCTGCCGGACCTGATTGCGTGGTGCTAACGCAGTACTGCAAGATTGCCGAGGCGTCGGCTTTCGTGATGCGGCCATCCTCATTCGCATCTGCGATTTGTTTTTCCGGAGCAGTCCAGGTATTCCCATTTGCAATATTCGCAAGTAATTGAAAAGCATCTTGCGCATTGATGCATTCCGGCCATAGAGTCGGCGCTGTATCTATAACGCGAGGGACCAGCGGTTGTGTAAACGTAGGAACCCCATTGATCAGGAACGACCCGTCCTGACCCGCTTGCCAGGTGAGATAATCCATATCGAGCTGAAGAATCGGCATGGGATAATTGCCGGGAAAATGGAATTGTCCCGGAATCGCATCGGGAAATATGCAAATGCCCCTGGGCGCCGAACAACTGCTGTCGTTTTTGGCTGCCAGTGACACGTACAGATAGGCTTCCGGATTTTCGCGTGCAATCGAACAGTTGGATGATGCGGCGCCGGCGTCCGGATTATACAATTCAACTGTCGGATACAGGGTTGAATCGTAAAGAGCGTTCACGCGATAATTCAGCAGGTAATTATCCGCCTGTTCTACGGGTTTCCAATTGAGCGTGACCGAGCTGCCAAGCTCGGATACGCTGATAGAGTCGGGCGCTCTGAGCGATACGGTATGGTTCTGTGGTTTGACAATGTTTTCCTCGCGACCATCGCCGTCGTTGTCTTTTAAAAGCGAGACAACGGGTGTGGATGAATTCAGGACAACCACATCCCGTTGATTCGGATAAATGGGGACATTTTCAAAACGACTGTATGCGCGCTCGCCGCTTGCTGTGTAATTGGCAACATTCAGGGTATAGACGTTGTTGCCAGGCGCTCCGCTTTCTGGCGCCAGGGATATTTGATAGGTTTCCGGACTTGAAGAAAAAAGTTCGATCTGTTTGCTGCCGTCCATAAAGCGTGAATAGAGGGCTTCGTCCTGCTGCAAGGTGTTAACAAGCCCGATTCCCTGTTGATAATAGAGTTGGCCTCCGGTTTCACGGTTTGTGATATGAAAATCAACCGGACAGTGGACGGACAGGGACTGGGTGTTTTTGCTGGAATAACTGTTTTGTCCTGTCGGCTTGTTCTCCAGCTGTCCATAAATCCGGGCTGATTGTGATGCGACCATCTCCATGTAATCCAGCTCCTCTGCAGACAAATGCGATAATTTTCCAAGGGGCATTTTTGCCAATTCGAAAAATAAATCCCGGGCGTATTCTTTAAAAAATTCGGTTATGCTCATCTGTCCATGCAGAACTTTGGTAATGGAATAGATGTTGGGCCAAAAGCTGAGGCCTTTGGTAGAGTTTAAATATTGCATTTTCAGCAACCAGTCGCCCAGATCGCCCATCTGATCGCTGAATTGGGTGAAGGCCTGAGACACCTTTTGTTGCACTATTTCAAAATCATCAAGTCCATATACTTCGTACCAGCTGTTTTCGAGGTTGGCGATAACGCTCGTTCTTCTGTTAGGCATTATAATCGGGTCCACAAGATAAATGACAGTGCCTTCCATAATTGAATGTTCTCGCTTGTAAAGGATAGCCCCGGTAGATTCTTCAACTATGTATGAAATACGACGGAAGCGTTCGAAAAATCTTTTTGGATATTCTCTTTCATCATACCAATAATCGATATGGTTTCCCAAATAACCAACTGCTTGCGGCAGCAAGGCTGTCTGGTTTTTAAATTTTCCAGAAAGGCTGTTGGTGGGTGAATTGGGCCGGATCCTACGTTCGAGGATGTTTCCATTTTTATCGAGGATGAGAATCTCTACATAACTTTTAATCCTCAGCGAATAATTGGTTAAATTTCTTACACTCATAAAATTTCCCAAATAATTGCTGTAGTCCAGTTTGCTGTAATCCGGCACCAACAAGTATTTTTTGTTTTTATTAACGCCCTTTTGCAATTCATATTCCTCTGCCTTATACATACCATCATTCCCGTTGATTAAGGTATCCCTGGCAACACGAATCGAGATGGGTTTATTAGGAACAGCATTGATCTTTATGGCAGGTTTATCGCCGTAAGGTCCTTCCAGTTTTACCTGCGCGGGATCAAAATTGTAATCGGCGTGCGAAGGCGTAATGGTTCCTTTCCAGCCGGATGAGATGGTTCGTTCAAAATGACCGTTGGCATCGGTTTTTGTTGCCCAGCCGTCGCTGAATGTGATCGACACATTCGGCACGTTGATTTGCTCGAATTCGGAATAGACGGTACCCGACAGCAGAACAGGCGCAGGGATGGCGAAATAGTTTTGGCCCAGCGTGTCTCGCTTCAGACCGGGATATTTAATAAAAGGCGGTTGAAACCTGAAATCCGTCAATTGCGGGGTGACCGTTCCGCTCCATCCATAAGAAACCTCTCGGATATATTTGCCGCCATTCACCGTGGTCACTGTTTTGCCGTCGCTGAAAACCATATTGACGCCGTTCAGGCCGGCGCCGGTTTCCTGCAAAAACACCTCGCCGGCAATCAGGATCGGGCCGGGCGGCGTGGCGATAAAATTTTGGTCGGATTTGTTCTCGTATAGGGGCTGCTGAAAAGATAGGGTCTTTTCCTTAAAAGAATATCCGTCAAAAGACGGTGTGATGACGCCGGTCCAGCCGTAGGGCACGATCTGGTGATAGGATCCGTCTGCAGCGGTGACGGTTGCGCCGGCGCCGCCGCTGAAAGAGAGCGTTACGCCGGCCAATGCAGCGCCGTTGGCCAGGGTTACTTTGCCGGAAATGTGCAGACTGTCGATCGGCGCCGTTGATTCGTTGGTTCTGAAAACGTCAAAAGGGGAAACAGCGGCATACAAAAATCCGGAAGGAGTGATGGCGACTTCATATGTAAAGTACGTATCTTTAAGCCCGGTGCAAATCCAGGTCGCGCCGTTATCTGTCGAGCGATAGATGCCGTCGCCGTCGCTCGAACTTTCCGCTGAGATGCCGACAAAGATGTGACCGATCGAGTTGAAGCACATGGCTGTTATGTAGTCGTCTTTCAATCCGGCATAATTCCAGTTAGTGGCGTTGGCGGTGGTTCGATAAATGCCTTTTCCCCTTGTGCCGGCGAAAATGGATCCGGAGGGATGGCAGGCAATTTTGTTAATGGCAGTCCCGTCAAGACCATTACTGACATCCTGCCAGGACAGGCCGTTGTTGGTTGAGCGAGCGATTCGCCCATTGTCGGTGCCCAGAAAAATATAGTCAGAGGCATCGATGGCCAGAGCGCTTAATTCTGTCAAGCCGGTAGAAAGCTCGACCCAGGTGTCTCCGTTGTTCAACGAGCGGAATACTTTCTGTCCGGCGATTATAAACAGGTGGTTTTTCGAGTTAAAGGCAAAATCGTATAACGGCATGTTCGCCATTTCAGCGCCGACGCGCTGCCAGGAAGCGCCGTTATCCGAACTTTTGAACAACCTTTCAGCACCGTCATGCAGAAAGAGATTGTTCAGCTTGTCCGTTGCCAGCATGCCAATAGTATAATCGGTCAAGCCGTTGGCGATCCGGGTCCAGCTGTTGCCGTTATCCGTCGACCGATAGGCGAGTCCGTTTTCCCCGCCCAGATAAATCCGGTTGGCCCGATCCGTGACTATTGTGAACGCCGATAATTGCGGCGGCGTGCTCTGGATCTTTTGCCAATGCAAATCATCACATTGCATAGCAATGAAATCCTGCTCAGTACTGTCGCTTTTGATTTCACTGTAAAATCTATCGGGAGAAAAAATGTAATCCTGAAACTCGAGAAGGATAAATCCACTCCATTCATAGGGGACCGATAACGTGTAAAAACCGCCGCCGCTGGTCGTTGATGTTGCGATAACTGTTTCATAGGCTGCATAGACAAGAACGCCGTCAAGTCCGGTCCCATCCATTAGGGTTACGCGACCCGATATGTGCACGTCAGGAGGCGGCAAAGCGGTATAATCTTTGTTCGACAAATCCCCATTAACCGGCGTTGCATAGGAACTCCCGTCAGGCAGAAAGGAATAGTTTTCATAGCTCAGTGCAACGGTCCCGGTCCAGCCGGCAAAGACTTTGAAGGAATAGTAGCCGCCTCCGGCAGTTTTTACGGTTCCGCTCTGTGCTCCGGCATAGGTGATAATTACGTCATTCAGACCTTGTCCGTTCGTTTTTACGACCCGGCCGGAAATCGAGATTTCCTGGTCCGGTTTAAAGAGGACAAGATAGGTATTCGGGGCTTTATCCGGATAGGGGGCATTGTTGCCGCCCAGCGCCACTTCTCCCGGACTGAAATGTTTTTCATAAACGTCAAAGCGATATGTGGGATTGCTTTGATCGTAAAAAGCAATCTCCATGCCGGTTTTAGCGAACTTTTTCAGCCATGTCGGAATGCTGGTGGCGCGTCGGTCATAGGCAATGTATACTGTTGATGGTTTTAGAAGATCAAACGTGATAAAGGAGGCGCTGTTGTTTTGCTTGTCTGCATTGGCTGTTTTCATCCACACGAGATTCTGCAATGGTGCGGGTATTGATTTTAACGGGAAGGAAGAATCGATATAGTATTCATCGTTCAACTTGAGAAAGGCCAGCTCGTAGTTGATGGGTTGCAGGTTGGCAAGCGGTGGATCCGTCATTGTTGTAAACACGGCAAAATCGGACCATACTGCGGCATTGGCATAACGGACCCGCCAGTAATAGGTTTGGCCCAGTTCCAAGTTATACAGGTTAATCGCCGGTTTGTTGATACTGGAAACAGAGTGAATAGTCGAGCTGAACGTTGGGCTTAAGGAAACCTGGATGTCGTAGGTCGCACCGGTCTTTTCGCTCCATTTAAAGTTAAGGGAGGTCCAGACGCTGTCTGCGCCGTTCCTGGGGTACAGCAAAACCGGTTTGTCTCCCGGAACGCCGCCGTCATCCGGTTGAATGGCAACGATATAATTGCTTTTTGCGCCTGATGCTCCGGAAGCCAGGTTCCCGCCCAAAGCCACTGGACCGGCTGAAAAGTGTTTCATCCAGACGCTCATGGTCACCGCTTCGTCGTCTACGCCCAGCGAATAGCTCTGTCTGGTAAAATTCTTCAGCCAATCGGGCGGCTGGCTCGTGCCGCGGTTATCGTAGCAGATGAACACGTTTGCCGGTTTGGAAATAGACAGGGTAATAAAGGAATTAGCGGTGGCGCCTTTATCGGTGTTGGCGGTTTTGATCCAGGTCAGGTTTTGCAGCTGGCTAGGCATCGAGGTAATGGTTTTTTCACGATCAATATAATAGTATTGATTGTTTGACAAGGCGGCCACTTCATAGTTGTTCGGATTCAGAGCGGTGACCAGATCGTCATAATCGGTGATAAAAGATCTTTGCGCCCAGTCGGAGGTCAGGTTCGCCCCCTGCTTTGCCCTGACGCGCCAGTAATAGGTTCTGTTTTTTTCGAATTTGGCCAAAGCCAGGTAATAGGTGGCGGTCAGGCCGGATTCATTGATGATTAAATCCGAAAACGAGCTGTTGCGTGAAACCTGCAATGTATAGCCGTCTGCACCTGTCACGGACGACCAATGCATGTTAACGGTATGCCAGGTTTGGGTGTTGTTGGCGTAGGGATACAATAATGACGGAATAGTCAATGAACCTGATGGCTGACCTAATCTATAAACATATCCGTCGGCCGTTGCAGCAAATACCACACCAGTATTTGGAGAATAGGATATTTTAGCAATTGAATAGTTGCTTAGTCCGTTTTTTATTGAATACCAGGAGCTATAATTTTTTAATACAAACACTCCACCGCCTTTTGTGCCCAAGTAAACCGTTTGAGATTTTTCATTATATATCAGCGCAGAAGTGTTAAAGTAATTTAGGCCATCGTTCAACGCACTCCATTGGCTGCCATCATCATATGATAGATAAACACCCATGTTGGGTATGGCCAGATACAATAGGGACCTGTTATTATCAACGCAGACTCCGCTCGGTGTATCTTCCGACCAAATTATATATTTGGTACCGGTATTTAGATTAAATTTACGCAAACCATATGATTCAACATCACCGAAAAATAAAAGATTTTTTTGAATATTCATATCAGCAGGGGGATGTGCATCCATTGTCGGAGTGCCAAGATTCACCGGTTCAGCATAATTATCGTTTGACAAGGATATTTTATAAATTCCTGCTTCTTCAAAAGCATATAAAATATTACGCTGGTAATCAATAACATAACTAAACATTGCTTCTTTCATTTTTGATGTATATTTCCTCCAAGATATACCATTATCCGTCGATTTGTATAATCCTATAGCAGGATTGCTATAATTGGGCGTGTCATCATCAACATAGATGAATAAAGCTCCGGTGTTTTTATGGATTATTATATCGCTGACAAGAGGTGTTGTCATTTGATTGGTAATATCCAATTGCTGCCATGATTGACCATCATTTGTACTTCGCCAAACTGCTTTACGGTTAATTATAGCGAAAATTGAACCAGTTGGATGTATGGCAAGCGAGGTAATCGTGCCACGATTGGGTCCGTTAAGTCGAGTCCAATACTCCGTCTGTGCAAATGAGAGCAAGGGTACGTAAAGAATGGAGGCTATGATGAGGGAAATTATTTTTCTCTTCATTGCTTTATTCCTTCCTGAATAATCATAAAGTCTTTATTTTTGTAAAAAATGTCAATCACGGATTAATTGAAAAATAATCAGAAAAAAGATTTGCATGGAAAAGCTGAAATAATAATTATGGTACGGGAGAAACGGAGACAGGAATTATTTTGCATGTATGCCTAAAGCCATCCATTTCCCCCCCGCCAATATTCTACCTTTTCCAACTCTTTTTGTTCTTTGGTAGTAAATTCGCGGCCGATGATTTTGCGAAATCTGTTTGAAAAATGATCAGGCACGGCTGTATAGAGCAAGTCGAGGCCGGGTGTAAAGGTATAATTGTACATGCCGGGTTGTTCTGTCGGCGACAAGTCTGGTTTTTCCCAGGCGTTGCCTATGTCCACTTTAAAATTTTGATCTACGGATTCAATTTTTATGATCACATCACGAAGCCCCTGTTTTTTACAAAAGGGCGAGGGGGGAAATCGCAAACAGGCGATCTGGGTGCCGGGGTCCAGGTCGCGCAACATGTAATGTTCGTCTTGTTGCGGCGAAGCGCCATGCATATTGCGCGGATCCAGAATCGTCAATCGTGCCCGGCCGGTTTCATTGTCATAGGGACCAAGTATCAGCTCTTTGATGGAATCCTGGTTGATGTCCATGGTTGTAAAGGTGGCGATAAATCCCGAATTCCAGTATTCTCCCAGTATCGTGCCGGCCGGATCGATGAGGGCGATCAGGGAAACAAATTCGTCGAAATGACCGATGGTGACGATGATGGTTTTTTTACCATCAGCAAAAAGTGTCGCTGTTTTGATTTCCCCGACATAATAGTGATCTGGAATGAACAGGTTTGATTTTGTATACAAAGACCGGCCGAATTTTAACGTCGGCCAGAGCGCCCGGCCGTCCTGGGAAAAACAGTAGATTCCACCGCTGTATTTGGAATGTGCAAAAGCTTCGATGCCCACAACCGCTTCTTTGGTTCCGTCGCCGTCCAGATCATCGATGATGACCCGATTCGATGAAAAAGAAAGACTGTTCAGGTCAAAGGGAAAGTCAACGGACCAGAGTTTTTCTCCATACTGGTCGTACATCATGAATTGCCGGGCGTTCACCTTCCAGGCTGTGGGTGTCGGCCGTCGCCACCATTGCAGGGCGTGGATTTGAGAGAATAACAGAATCAACAGGAAGCCGATCAAAGTGGTTAAAATCGGCGCTTTGTGACGCATTCTTTTTCCGGCAGCGAGCACTCGGCCTGCCGGGGAGGGCCTGGTAATTTGCACAAGATTTTTGTCCTGTAGCGCCTTCTGCAATGTGTGCACGCCGATCAGTTCCAGAAATCTATGCGGATAAATACTTTTTAATCCGTTTACCATTGTCATGGCGTTTAAAAGATTGTCCGGCGGTACATACACACGCTGCAAGGGAGAAAAGAAAGCAGCCTCCAATTTGGCAGCCAAGGCATGCTCATCCACGCCAACGACTCGTCCGTCCGGCGCCAGGCTGCCGGTCACTGCGGCCCGGTTGGCCAGTCGAACCACAGGCCGCCGATAATGGTGATTATGCCGGCCCGCAAACGCCAGTAATCCGGCGGCCAGTCCGATCGAGTCGCCGGAGAATTCTGCCGCTTTGTCGGAAAAGGAGTAGTGATATAGGTAGCAGGTTTTACGATCCTGGGTTGAAAATACCAGACATTTGGCCGCACGGACAGCATCCACCATGCTATAATAGGGAGAAAACTGCCCAATCGGGGTGCTGTTATTGATGTTGACAATGTCTTCATCACCATCCTGATGTCGATCTCTGCAGTGCAGATTCAGCGTAAGAACGCGACCTTGCACGTCCTGGTTTGGTTCGTTGTTCTCGACCAGTAAAACCTGCAGGTTTTCCGCGGAAAACCGAGCGACAGCCTCACGCCATGAATAAATCATGCTTTTCATTTCCACAGCCAGGGGCAACCTTTTTACTGCTGCGCAATCGACAAGTTTCAGTGCTGTGGCCAATTCATTTGCGCCGGCAATTTGCGCGATCTCCCAATTTAATATTCTGCATGCAGAAACCGCATCGCCTGCATAAAGGTAGGATTGGGCGATGAGCGTTTTGAGCCGATTTTCAGCAGTACCTATTTTTTTTTCGAGATCGGGCTGACACACCCAGAGTCGGCAGTCATGCAGGATCTGCAAATGTATCTCAAGCAAATGTGGATTTTTGTTGTGCAAAAGCGGGGCGTTTGCCATACGAATGCAGAGCGGTGCAAATTCAAGATAGTAGGATTGAAATCGATGTTGCTCCGGTTGCTGCTGCACCTGTTTGAAAAATGAAACGAGTTCCAGCCACTGGCTTGAAGCTGAAGCGTTTTGTCTAACGCGATCTACCAGGCGACGGCGCCGGTTTTCAATTTCGATAATGGACATTCGGTTTCACTGAGCATCGTTAGTGTGCATTCATTTCCAGGGTTGATAAATTCGTATGCGCAACAGTTTTTCCGGTTTTTCGGTTTCGATAACCGATATGCCTTGCCGGGATTCTTGTACAATAGTGCGCATATTCGTAACCGCCGCAACCTGCAGCAGATTTTGCGGCAATTGTCCCATAATGCGCCTGAAATGCAGACGATACGTACAAAGGCTGCCGGCGTGATTAATTTCGATTTCCATTTCATCATGTCGGCTGTTTTTTATCAGAAAGGTTTGGTTTAGCATCGTCTGCGTCCAGGCCTCGTCGGGCTGTGACAGTTCAAAAACCGCTTGCGGGGAATGAACATGCATGGCCGTACAATTCAATACGGATTGGACGCCGAAATCAATGCGACCTTGCAGGTCGGTGAGCCCCTGCACGTCAGGGCCCTTCAATTCAACATGAACCGCCTGTACATCCTGCGGATTGTCGGCGATCAGATACAGAACAGTCTTTTTGCTGTGCCGGTCCTGCAGCAAACGCCCCACAATGCTCTGTTCGGCATTGGAATAACTGCTGACGACATACTGTTCGGTCGGCTGCTCCCCCTGTGCAGCCAACCGATAAGGCGGGTAATCTGTCGAGGCGGCTGGATGGATAGGAAGCAAGACCAACTCTTGACAGCAGGATTTTGCCGGCGACGTGGGCCGTTGTGCCTGATACACTTTGTGCCAATCAGCCAACAGTAGAAACAACTCCCGGCAACGGTCGCATACGACCAGGTGACGAGGCAATGCCGCCATCTCCGACCGGCTTTGTAAAACGATTTGTTCAATCTCTTTTTCGCTGTAGCACGACATGTCGAACATCCGCTATTGGAACTGTCTGACTATATATTGGCGCATTCATTCTTTTATCAGAAAAATATTTTTACTGCTTCAGCCAGATGAACTTTTAGTAGCCGCACAAGATATTCAAATATTTTTCGCAACGAACTATAATAGGCTTCTTCCGGCAAAGAGGGCCAATAACGCCGGACATAGCTGTAATTTGTTTCCGCCGTTTCGCCAAGCACCAGATCTCGGGCCAGATCGTTCAAGGCGGCAAAAAGAGCCGTACTTTCACAGACCGTCAATTTGTTCTCACGGACATAACGAAGCAACACGGTATCACGGATCTCTAAAAGTCGGTCGTCTACACAGCGCTGCAATTCCTGCCATTGCGCCGGAAATTCACATGGAGGCGCATATATGGTTTGTTCTGTTTCCTGGGTGGCGCGGAAGGTTCGTATAAGATAATAAAGATCGGTAAAATCGATGACGATGGGTTGACCAAACAGTACATGAGCCTTATGCAAGATTTTTTCAACCAGTTCGTTTATTTTCATTTTCGAAGTGAAATTGTTCCAGGCCAGCCGTTCAAGTTGCCTGAGAGAGGGTTTTTTATAACCGCTGTCATGGCTCGCAATCGGATACATGATTTGCAGGCCGGCAAGGCTTGTTTGCACGGTCGCTCCTTTTATTCTTCTTACGGCCAGCCGTAGATTGCGATAGAGTTTGGCATTTTCCGCATCATGCTCATAAAAACAGCGTCGTAAATGCTGTTGCATGCGATGCCCAATCAGGCGACGCAAAACCAAATAACACCCGGAAGCGGATTTTATCTCCTGCGGATAGTGCGACAAGAACCGTTTGAGGAAGGGATAAGCGGCGTCGGCTGTGGTGATAAACAAATCGGCAACGCAGTCCGCTGCCAGTCCTTTTTCAGCGTATGGGAAGCGTTGAAGCAGAAAACGATAACCTCGAGAACGAAATACCGTCATATACGAGATAGCCAGATTGATGCAGACGGCTGCCAGTTTTTCTGCCTGTTGTTCTGTAAGACTGTCGTGGAGAACAGCCGATAGCAGATCAGGCAATTCATTGGGTAGGTTCGATTCCTTGTCCATATCTCTGTAAGAAATTGTGAATGCCGTCTGCGCGATGAGTACACCAAATTCTGCGAAACGTCAAGTGGGTAAATATACTGTTTCACTTGTTAGCGGTCAAGTTTTTTCAGGAGAGATGCAATGATTCTGTTGAATAATTTTATTTATACTTTTGTTTTTTTTTTATTAAATTGCTGTTGAATAACTATCATCTTTAAAGGAGTCGTCATGAAGGAGCACGGATTAGCATCAGAGCCTTTCAGCAAACGTCATATCGGACCTGATGACCAGGAAACCAGAGAGATGCTCGCAGCCATCGGCGTGGCATCGCTGGATGAATTGATGGACCAGACCATCCCGGCAGCCATTCGTTTGAAAAAACCTGTCGTCCTGGATCCGGCCATGAGCGAATTCGAGTATTTGAGCCATATTCGCGAAATTGCCGGCCGGAACAGAGTCTATCGTTCCTTCATCGGCATGGGCTATTATGACTGCATCACCCCTTCTGTTATTCTGCGCAATATTTTTGAAAATCCGGGCTGGTACACGCAATACACGCCCTATCAGGCTGAAATCAGCCAGGGCCGCCTGGAGGCGTTGCTGATTTATCAGACCATGATCAGCGACATGACCGGTTTGCCGGTGGCCAACGCCTCTTTGCTGGACGAAGGCACGGCTGCGGGCGAAGCCATGACCATGATGAAACGCATGAACGTTAAAAAAGCCAGGGCCAATGTTCTGCTGGTCGACCAGAATTGCTTTCCACAAACCCTGGCGGTTCTGCACTCACGCGCCATTCCTCTTGGCATTGAACTGCGCATAACCGATTTGAGCAGTGCGCAAATTGATGAACAGGTCTTCGGCGTGTTGCTGCAATACCCGAACAATCTGGGTCAGATCGACGATCCACGTGGTTTTATCGAAAGAGCGCATCAGGCCGGCGTCGTGGTTACCGTGGCCTGCGATCTGCTCAGTCTGGCGCTGCTGACGCCGCCGGGCGAACTGGGCGCTGATATTGCCGTGGGTTCGAGTCAGCGTTTCGGCGTGCCTTTGGGATACGGCGGGCCGGTGGCCGGATTCATGGCCACGCGCGACGACAACAAGCGACATATGCCCGGTCGCATTATCGGCGTGTCCATCGATCGTCACGGCAACAAGGGTTATCGCATGGCGTTACAGACCCGGGAGCAGCATATCCGCCGCGAAAAAGCCACTTCCAATATCTGCACCGCGCAGGCCTTGTTGGCGATCATGGCCGGCATGTATGCGGTTTGGCACGGCGCTGCCGGGATCAAAGCCATTGCCGAACGGGTGCATGGCCTGGCAGGGGCTTTGGCCAAAGTAGCGAAAAAGCTCGGGTATAAACAACGCAACACAGTTTTCTTTGATACGCTGTGCATTGAAACTGCAGGACGCAAGGAAACGGAAAAAATCCGCAAGGCCGCTTTGGCTGCGTGCATGAATTTCCGCTATCTCGATGACAACCATATCGGCATCAGCGTGGACGAAACCACATCGATCAACGATCTTGCAGACATTGTCAACGTGTTGGCCAGGGTGCGGCAGAAAAAAGCAGCGCGAATTCAAATTGAATCGCAAAACGATCTAGGTTCACTGCAACGCACGTCCGCCTTTTTAACGCATCCGGTTTTCAGTCAGTATCGTTCCGAACATAAAATGGTGCGTTTTTTAAAACGGCTGGAAAGCACAGATCTTTCGCTCACCACTTCGATGATTCCGTTGGGTTCCTGCACCATGAAACTCAACGCCTGCACCGAGATGCTGGCGCTCAGTCGACCCGAGTTCAGCCGCATTCATCCATTTGTTCCTGTGGATCAGGCACAGGGCTATGCGCAAATTATCAAGGATATGGAAACCGCTTTATGTCGTATTACCGGGTTTCAGGCCTGTTCGCTACAGCCCAATTCGGGCGCTCAGGGTGAGCTCACCGGTTTGCTGGTTATCCGCGCCTGGCATCATGACCACAAGCAAGGCCGGCGTAATGTGGTTCTGATTCCCTCATCTGCGCACGGCACCAATCCCGCTTCTGCTGTGATGGCCGGCATGAATGTGGTGGTGGTTGCCTGCGACGATCAGGGCAATATTGATGTGCAGGATGTAACAGCCAAAGCGGAGAAATACAAAGATACTTTGGCAGCGCTCATGGTGACCTATCCCTCCACGCATGGCGTGTTCGAGGAACAGATTATCGAAATCTGCAAAATCATCCACAGCCATGGCGGTCAGGTGTATATGGATGGCGCCAACATGAACGCTCAGGTGGGCTTTACCAGTCCGGCAGCCATTGGCGCGGATGTTTGTCACATTAATTTGCACAAAACTTTTGCCATTCCGCATGGCGGCGGTGGACCAGGTATGGGGCCTATTTGCGCCGCAAAGCATCTGGCGCCGTATCTGCCCGGCCATCCGGTGGTTGCAACCGGCGGCAAGAAGGGTATTCCGGCTGTTTGCGCCACACCCTGGGGCAGCGCCAGCATTTTGTTGATTTCACATGCATATATAAAAATGATGGGCAGTGAGGGCTTAAGGGCCGCCACAGCCTTTGCCATTCTCAATGCCAATTATATCAAAGCCCGGTTGCAGGACCATTACAAAGTTCTCTACGCCGGCCAACAGGGGCGCGTGGCGCACGAAATGATTTTCGATCTCAAGGCATTTAAAGCATACAAGGTAGAAGCGGAAGACGTGGCCAAACGATTGATGGACTATGGTTTTCATGCGCCCACGGTTTCGTTCCCGGTGCATGACTCCATCATGGTGGAACCGACCGAAAGCGAAGATAAAGGCGAGTTGGATCGTTTTTGCGAAGCCCTGATCGCCATTCGTCAGGAAATTCAGGATGTCATGGACGGCAAGGTCGGCGATCAGGATAATCCGCTCAAAATGGCGCCGCACACCGCCGCAGAAGCCAGTGGTGAAGAGTGGCTGCATCCCTATAGTCGCACACAGGCTGTTTATCCGGCGCCGTATTTGCGCAAATATAAATTCTGGCCGGCTGTGGCGCGCATAGACAACACCTATGGCGACCGTAATGTGGTGTGCACCTGTCCGCCAATTACCGATTATGAATCTGAAATTGAAAAGTCGTGATGACGACGTGATAGAAAAAGAGATTGATTGATATTGATTGACAGTTCCGACATGGATAGAAAAGGATAGACAGGATTTTTCATCCTGTTCATCTTTTCTGTCCATGATTTTTTTCTAACAAAATCTTGAATTGAACGATTGCATCATCCTTGCGAAGGGTTCAACTCTTCGCAAGGTTGTTTTTCGAGCACATATTGCTCAATTCAGGGGAATGTGATATCGGGATGTATTTTATGGCGTCCATTCCAATCTCCGTTTTCTGGTTCCGCCGCGATCTGCGATTGCACGACAATGTCGGTTTGCAGCAGGCGCTGCTCAGCGGCCATCCGGTACTGCCGATTTTTATTTATGATACCGACATTCTCCGAAGGTTACCGCATGCGCAGGATCGCCGGGTGGAATTTATACGTGCAACCTTGTTGCAAATGCAACAGTCATTGCATAAAATCGGCAAAGGAATGGATATACGCATCGGCAAGCCCGCACAAGTATGGAAAGCGTTGTTGGATGAGTACAAAATCGAATCCGTCTATTTTAATCATGATTATGAACCTGTTGCCATTAAGCGCGATAAGGAAATAATGGCGCTGTTAACCGGTCGCGGCATCCGCTGCACCAGTTGCAAGGATCAGGTCATTTTCGAAAAAATGGAAGTGGGTAAAAACGACGGTTCGGCGTACACCATGTTCACGCCGTATATGAAAAAATGGCGCAGTTTGCTAAGGCCGGAATACCTCAAATCAGTTAATTCGGCAGAGTTGCTGCTGAATTTACTATCCAGAAAAAATGCGCAGGCGCCCGGATTGGCGGAACTGGGTTTTAAACCGACCCGGACCGAGTTTCCAGGTGCGGATTTTCCGGAAGAGTCGATTTACCGGTATGAGCAGATGCGGGATTTTCCCGCACTGGATGCGACCACCAAGCTGGGCGTGCATCTGCGCTTCGGCACAGTGAGCATTCGCGAACTGGTGCGCCGGGGCATGCTGCTTTCCGAGACCTGGGTACAGGAATTGATATGGCGCGAATTCTTTATGCAGATTCTGTATCATTTCCCGCATGTAGAGCAGAAACCCTTTCGCACCGCCTATGAAGCGGTGCCCTGGCAAAACAACCGAAAACTGTTTCAGAAATGGTGTGAGGGGAAAACCGGTTATCCTTTGGTGGATGCGGGTATGCGTCAACTAAACGAGACCGGTTTCATGCACAACCGCGTGCGCATGGTGTGCGCCAGTTTTCTGGCCAAGCACCTGCTGATCAATTGGCAATGGGGAGAGAAATATTTTGCCGATCATCTGCTAGATTTTGAATTAGCTTCCAACAACGGCAACTGGCAATGGGCGGCCGGTTGTGGTTGCGACAGTGCGCCCTATTTTCGCGTTTTCAATCCGCTGCTGCAGCAGAAAAAATTCGATCCGGAGCGCCAATATGTAAAAAGGTGGGTGCCGGAGATAGATACGCCCGATTATCCCAAGCCGGTTGTGGAGCATGAGAGTGCTAGAAACAGAGCCATTCGCGCGTATCGGGAAGCGCTAGCTTGAAGAGAAAGCTTGTCCGCGGATGGACGCGAATAAGCATGAATTAACTGATTGGAAAATGCAAGATCGCGCCGGAGATTCCTCCGGCGCGTAGGCTGGGATAGGACATTTACCCCGTTTGCCTTAATTACGGGATGTATATCCCGCTTTAGCTTGCGCTCGGCAGGGATCTGCCGAGCGATCCTTAGCATAAAACCTGCCGCCCTGCCAAGAAGATTTTGGGTGAACTGGGGGATTGCTTCACTCCAGCGTAGATAATCTTCTTTGTCGGCAACTGTGCCTGCGTTCGCAATGACACCGTTATGGTGTTATTTTTTTTATACATCACTTCAATGCCCTGATTTTTGACATACGCGAGTTTTTCCATGATTCTGTCCGAATCCTTGATGCCGTCATCGTTGCCATTATAAAATGATTGCGGATCATTTTCTCGCCAGCACGCACACCCCTTTAGCCTGTTCCACGTTACCGGCGTATTCGTCGATGGCTTGCAGATATACGATATAGACGCCGATGCGGCAGGTGCGGCCCAGATCGTCATGGCCGTCCCAATAGACGGTGTGTTGTGGACCGGAATCCAGGCAGTTGGCCAGATAGCGCACCAAACGTCCGGCCCGGTCGTAGATTTTGATATGCACGGTGGCTCGGCTCATGGGCAATTCGAAAGAGATGGCGGCCAGATCATCGATGCCGTCCTGATCCGGAGAAAAGGGAGAAGGCGAGACCGCTAATTGCAGAGGCATCCGCTCATCCGGCGCATGCACGCTGTTGCTGCGGCCGGCGGTATGGCCGGACGGATCGATGCAGGAAGCCCAATTGGCCGGATCGCTGGTTACGCCGTCGCAACGCAACCGCTCCAGAGAAATAAAGCGACCGCCGCCCCAATCCTCATCATAGGTCAGGCTGTCACTGACCAGGCCCAATTCGTCATACAGCACCATATCGTCGCCGCCGTTGTTCCACTCCGGCAAGCTGTTGTTGACAATGGTTATGGGTAACAGCGAATCAACCAATACGGCATTGCTGATTATGACATAGGATTGTGCAGGAACCGAGAACGACCGGGCAGTGATCACGATTTTTTTCCGGCTGTCACGGATGGACCAGTTGGCCAGATTGACTGTTACCGCTCCGGGATTATACAGTTCGAACCACTCCTGGCTTTTTTTATCCGTGTTGTACATGATTTCGTTGATGAGCAACGATGATTGGCTGGCAGCTGGGAACAGTGAGCCGAGTATGAGAGAACCCCCAAGCCATAGAAAGAGTTTTTGCATAAAACCCTCAATGATGGATGGAAAGTGACAAACGCAAGCCGGGAGGCTTGCGCGACGAGGCATTAGAGAATGATGGTCTGGTTTCTTTTGGAACCGACCGAGATGATGGACAAGCGCACGCCGGTCAAATCTTCAATGCGGCGCAGATATTTTTGTGCATTGGCCGGCAGATCGGTAAACACTTTGGCGCTTTGCGTTGAGCATTTCCAACCGGGATGCGTTTCATAGACCGGTTCCACCTTTTCCTGCAAATCGAGTTCTGCCGGATAGTGTTCCAGTACTCTTCCGTTACAGCGATACCCGGTGCAGATTTTAATTTCATTCAGAGGATCCAGCACATCCAGTTTGGTGATGGCCAGATCGGAAAGGCCGTTGACCATGACCGCCATGCGCAACACCACCATGTCCAGCCAGCCGCAACGGCGCGGACGTCCGGTGGTGGCGCCGTATTCGCCGCCCAGTTTACGAATGTATTCGCCGAACGCATCATCGAATTCCGTGGGAAACGGTCCCATGCCCACGCGCGTGGTATAGGCTTTGGCAATGCCGAGCACGCGATTGATTTTGGTCGGGCCGATGCCCAGTCCGGTGCAGGCGCCGCCGGCAATAGGATTGGAAGAGGTGACGTAAGGATAGGTGCCAAAGTCGATGTCGAGCATGGTGCCCTGCGCGCCTTCGATGAGAACTTTTTTCCCGGCGTCCAGGGCGCGGTTGATCAACACCGAAGCGTCCTTGACATAGGCGTCGATGCGGCGGTCGAATTCAACGTAATCGTTGGCGATTTTTTCCGCATCCATGGCCTCGCTGTCATAGATGCGCTGCAGCACTTTATTCTTGCTCTCGATGATGGTGAGCACTTTTTCTTTAAGCGTGGTGCGATTCAACAGATCGACAATGCGAATGCCGCAACGGTCATATTTGTCCACATAAGCCGGGCCGATGCCGCGGCCGGTGGTGCCGATCTTGCGCGAGCCGTAATGGCGTTCGCGCGTGGCGTCCAGCAATTTATGGTAGGGCATGATCAGTTGCGCGCGTTGGCTGATGAACAAACGCCCCTGCACCACGATGCCCTTTTTTTCCAAAAAGGCGATCTCTTCCATCAGTACAACCGGATCAATGACCACGCCGTTGCCGATGATGCATTGCGTGTGCGAATGCAGGATGCCGGACGGCACCTGATGCAGTACGATCTCTTCTTCGTCGATCACCACCGTGTGACCGGCATTGGGACCGCCCTGATAACGGGCTACGATATCGAATTCCGCGCTGAGCAGATCGACGATTTTTCCCTTGCCCTCATCGCCCCATTGGGCGCCGACAATTATAGTTGCTGGCATACGAGTCCTTTTAAAATTAAAAACTCCGAACGCCTGACGGGTCCGGAGTCTGCTGGCTCTTTCCCAATTACGGGATATCTATTTGAAACTTTTAAGCGCGTCGTCTACAGTGGAATAGATCTCCAGCACCGACGTCAGTTTGGTGATGGTCAGGATGCTTTTGATTTTATCGGGGACCGAGGCCAATTTCAGATGGCCGCCGGCATTATGCAGGGCGGTCATGGCGCTGATCAGGGTGCCGATGCCGGAACTGTTGATCCATTGTACGCCGCTGAGATCCAGGACCACTTTTTTAGAGTTGGCGTCCACCAATTCATGGATTTTATCGTTTAACAAAGCGGAATCCGAGGCGCCGATAATTTTGTCGCTCAACGACAAAACAGTTACGCCTGTCCGCGTCTGTTGTTCAATTTTCATAAAGCGGTCCTTTTGCCGATGTTAAGCGGTGCGCGTTAAAGTTTTTTTGCGTTTTTTACCTTCCATCCAGGTGTTCCAGTCCAGCACGATGGCGGAAGCCACATAGACGGAAGAATAGGTGCCGATGACCGTGCCGATAAACAGGGTGAAAGAGAAATCATGAATAACCTCGCCGCCCATGAAAAATAAAATCACCAGCACGACCAGGGTCGACAAACCGGTCAACAGCGTACGGCTGAGGGTTTGATTCATACTCAGGTTCATAACGGTGCGCAGATCGTCGCGGCGGTGAATTTTCAGATTTTCACGGATGCGATCGTAGACCACGATGGTGTCGTTGATGGAATAACCGACGATGGTCAGCAGAGCGGCCAGCACGGTCAGGGACATTTCCACACCCAGAAAGCAGAGAATGCCTAGCACAAATAAAACGTCATGAAACGTGGCAATGACCGCGCCGACGGCGAATTTGCCGTCAAAGCGCCAACCGATATAGATCAACAGCAGGAACAGAGCCACCAGCACGGACATGATGGCGCCGCGGCGCAATTCGCCGCCGATTTTGGGCCCGATCTGGGTTACGGCCAGAATTTCGTATTTGTTGTCCGGGTACTCTTTCTGAAACTGCGCCTGAACCACGTCCGCTACCTGTACGCCCTCTTCTTTTAATCCCACACGGATGAGGTAGCTGTTGGCTTCTCTGGCGCCGATCTGTTTAATTTCCGTGTCGCTGAATCCGGTGCGGCCCATGGCGCTGCGAACCTCTGCAATGGAAATGGGTTTCTCGAATTTCAACTCGACCGAAGTTCCGCCGGTAAAGTCGATGCCATAGTTCATGCCGATAAAGAATATCCAGAACAGGCTGACCAGGGTGACCAGAGCGGAAAAAATATAGGTGTATTTACGAAAACCGACAAAATCGAAATTGGTTTGACGAAAAAATTCCATGGTGAATTCCTTTTCGAATAAATAGACGCTCGATTGCGCAAATTAAATGGACAATTTTTTAATCGCAAAACGCGTGGTGGCGAAATCCAGCACCAGCCGGGTGACGAAAATCGCCGTAAACATGGAGACCAGAATACCGATGCACAGCGTCACGGCAAATCCCTTGACCGAACCGGTGCCGAACGTATACAACACAACGCCGGTGATGAGCGTGGTGACGTTAGAGTCGAGAATGGTGACAAAGGCGCGCTCATACCCGGTTTCAATAGCTGCGCGAATGGTTTTGCCGCCGCGCAACTCTTCACGGATGCGTTCGTTGATGAGCACATTGGAATCAATGGCCATGGCAACGGACAGAATGAAACCGGCAATGCCCGGCAAGGTCAAAGTGAAATGAAAACCGGCCATGATGGCCATGACGAACAATCCGTTGAGAATCAAAGCAAAGTTGGCAATCAGGCCCACGGCGTTGTAATAGACCACGACAAAAATCATCACCAGGACCAGGCCGATGACGGCTGATTTGGCGCCGGCGTTGATAGAGTCCTGGCCCAGGGAGGGACCTACGGTGTTTTCGGTCAGCACGTGCACCGGCGCAGGCAAGGCGCCGGCGCGCAGCATCAGGGCCAGATCCTTGGCTTCGTCCATATTGCCGATGCCGTCAATGCGCGCACTGCCGTTGGGAATTTTTTCCTTGATGTTGGGCGCAGAACCGACTTTGCCGTCCAGAACGATGGCCAGTTGCTTGCCGACGTTCATGCCGGTGGTTTTGGCAAAAATTTTGGTGCCGTCGCTGTTAAGCGTCATATTGACCTCTGCGCCGCCGGCCGAGAGATCGTTCATGCCGCCGCCGATGGAGACATCGGCTTTGGTCAACATGGAACCCTGCAACTCGGCCTCTTTCTTGACCAGATAAAGCTGCTGAAAGGACATTTCGCCGGAGCTAAAGGTCTTGCTGGAGAATAAAAATTGCACGTCGTTGGGAATGGCCGCCTGCACCTCCGGCATTTGCAGAGCGCGTTGCACAGCCTTGACGTTTTGCATGGGAACGGCAATAGCCTCGGAATAGCGGCCGCCCATGCCGCGCAGCATGGAGGTAAAGGGCCGTTCTTCAAAAGTTTTCTGATCCACCAGTACAGAGGTATCGGCAGCGGCGGATGGGGCGTCGCTTTCCGATTTTTTGTCGCCGAACAATTCATTGAGACTGACCTGTTTGTCGACGGCATCGCTGCCCTCGGCGGCTTTGGTGGTGTCCTGCAGAGTCTTGATATCCGCAACCAGGCCCTGGCGTTTGGCGCGCAGGACTTTGTCAATGTCGTTCATGACCGAAGTGACCACGTCGGCGTCTTTGACGAGTTTGAACTCGAGCAGAGCGGTAGTGCCGATGACTTTTTTCGCGCGTTGAATATTCTGAATGCCCGGCAACTCGATGACGATGCGTTGCGTGCCCTCTTTTTGAATGGTCGGTTCGGATACGCCGAATTGATCAACGCGATTGCGCAGCACTTCCAGCGTGCGATTTACGGCATCTTCGGACTGTGCCTGAATTTCCTTGGATATTTCCTCATCCGATTGACCGCGGCGGCCGAAATAGCGGTTTAATTTAACATTGCGGTTTTCGAAATTTGTTTGCAATGCGGTAAAAAAATCGGCGCCGTCTTCATATTCTTTTTGCGTTGCTTTCAAGATATCTTCGAGTCGGGTGTCCTTGTTTTTGGCCACCTCATCCAAAAATTTATGCAAATCCACTTCATAGACCATATAGGTGCCGCCCTGCAGATCCAGACCACGTCGGATCGCTTTGCCTTCCACCTCGGTGATGCGGGCATTGAGCTTGATCAGTTGGTCGGCGAGATTCAGAGCTTTATCGCGGTCAGCCGCCTGGCTGGTCTTGCGCACCTGATTTTCCAGTTCGCCCTCAGCCTGCGCTGCTTCAATATCCTGAGCCGTAAGGCCGGTCAGGTCCTTAATCTGTCCAACAATTTGTGTTTCCTGCTGTTGCAGCCCATTCAGCTGAAAGGTCGGATAAAGAGAATAAATGGCGGCAACTGCGAGCAACAAAACAAAAACTGCCTTGATGATGATTTTGCGTTGCATCAGAATGGAACCTCCTGAAAATGTGATAATTTCAACAAAAGCTTAGAAATATACCCTTTTTATGCATAAAAGTCAATTGAAAAGAACCGCCATAAAAACATACGGCCTTAATCGGATTTTGGGATCAGTTGCCGTACCGCATCGATGATCGTGCCGTCGCGGAATTCGATCAGGGCAACGATGCGATCATCAAATTCCGGCTTTTCCGGCACACCGGTCATCTTCATAGCCATAGCATGCAATTGTTCGATGGTCATGATAGGCAAAGAACTGCCCTTGAGCCGATCCAGCAGATCCTGTCGGCGTGGATTAACGGCCAGGCCGCGTTCGGTGACGATGACGTCGATCATTTCGCCGGGCGCCGTAACGGTCGTGACCCTGTCGAGAATGATGGGCACACGGTTGCGCACCAAGGGCGCCGTGATCAGAGTAACATGTGCATCTGCGGCATCGGTGAATCCGCCGATGCCGTGCAGCAGCCAGCCGTCGGAATGGGTGTTGACGTTGACGTTGAAATCCAGATCCACTTCGGTGGCGCCGAGCACGGAGAATTTTAAAATTTGCGCAAAGCAGCCCTTGGTGTGGCAACTATAAGAAACAAAAGGATTGGTTTCTACATGGCGGGGATTGTCGCGCAAAGAGGCGACCGTGTCCTTGTCAAAACTCTGGCCGTCCAAAAGATAGCGCGTCAATCCCTCGTTGAGCATATCCACCATATAGCGGGTGCTGCCGCCGCGCACAAAATCCGCCACCACGCCGGCCTTACGCATGTGTTCGGCCATATATTTGACAAAGGCCAGAGATACGCCGCCGGCGCCGGCCTGAAAAGAGAAATGGGCTTCGGTCATGATGCCGGAATCACGCACCAGTTGCGCCGCATATTCGGCGATGAGCAGACGCGTGGGACTGCGCGTGATCTGCGTGGTGCCGGAAACGATCTGCGACGGATCGCCGATGCTGTCCACTTGCACCACATAATCCACATGGCCGCCTTCAATGGTCCAGGGATGACAGGGAAAAGGAACCAGATGATCGGTGACAATGACCACTTTATCCGCATACAGCGAGTCGGCCAGGGCAAAGCCCAGCGGGCCGCAGGCTGAAGGACCGTTCAAGCCGTTGGCATTGCCGTGAAGGTCGGCGCACGGCGCGGCAATAAAGGCGACGTCGATGTGCAGATCGCCGTCCTGGATGGCGCGAAAGCGGCCGCCGTGTGAGCGCAGAATCGCGGTTTTTTTCATTTTGCCCAACGAGCAGGCGCGGCCAATGGGCCCGTTCATGGAGCCTTCCACATGCGAGATGACGCCAGACTCGATGAGCGGAACCAGCTTCTCATGAGTGGGAAAAAGCGCAGAGGGCGCCAGCACCAAATCTTTTAATCCACGTTGCGCCAGTTTTTCCGTGACCAGATTGACGAGATAGTCGCCGTTGCGCAGATGGTGATGAAAGGAGATGGTCATGCCGTCTTTAATCTCACAGGCGTCGATGGCGCTGTCCAGATCGGCTAAAAGCTTGTTGTTATATTTCGCTGCTGCCGGAATGCGGCTGCCATAGCGCCGGCCGCCGGCCTGATCAGCGTGCGCTCCGGCAAAGGGTTTCAGTTCGCGTCCGTTCAGTTCAGTCGGCACCAGGCGGCCAATGGCGTTGGGTACGAGTTTCATGTATCGATCTCTGTTTTTTTACTAGTTCTATTTGGTTATAATAATCCGTATTCTTTTGCCAGGGCCAGAGTTCTTTCGGCGCGCAACACCACCGGCGCGTCGATCATTTTGCTGCCCAGGCTGACCACGCCGGAGCCTCTGGCTTGCGCTTCTTCCAGCGCTGCGACAATTTGTCTGGCTTTAGCGATCTGCTCTGCGGTCGGACAAAACGCCTTATGGATGGGTTTGATCTGTGCAGGATGAATGACGCCCTTGCCCTCGAATCCCAAACTGATGGCTTCGTTGGTTGAGGCAATCAAGCCCTCTTCGTCCTGAACATTGGCGTAAACCGTATCGATGGCCTGAATGCCGGCTGCTTTGGCTGCCAGTAAAATCAGCGAACGCGCGGTAAAAGACTCTTTGCCTTCCAGCGTGCGTTCTGCGCCAATGTCGGCAGTAAAATCCTCGGCGCCGAAGCAGAGTGCGACATTGCGTTCGCTGGCCAGAGCGATCTCTTCGGCGTGCAGCGCGCCTTTAGCAGTTTCGATCAAAGGCATGAACTGGATGGTATGGTTGAGCCTGGTTTGCTTTTCCAGTTTAGCCACCAACTTGGCCGTTTGTGTTATATCTTCGCGGCTTTCGCATTTGGGAATGAGCAGGGTTTGCGGGGCCAGGGGTACGATTTTTTCCACATCTGCCTGACCAAATGGGGTTTGCAGCGAGTTGATGCGCACCATGATCTCCGAGGCGCCGAAATCCAACTGCGCCAGGGCATGGGCTACCAGAAAACGGGCCGACTCTTTTTCAGCAGGCGCCACAGAATCTTCCAGATCGAGGATGACGGCATCTGCGCCGTACAAGCCGGCGTTGATCATCAAATCCGGATTATTGCCCGGCAGATAGAGCCGGGTGCGACGCATGCGCCGGCGTTGCGGCGCTGCGATGCTGCCGGGTTTGAGCGCGCGTGTTTTACCGCAGAACTGCCGGATGGCGCATTCCAGACGCGCCATCAGGACGAAATCGAGTGCGCCGCGATCCTGCACCTGTACGCGGACATTGTTCACGTCCAGTTCCGCCAGGGTCTGTTCGACTCGTTGTTGCAGATGGCGGCCGAACAGGGCTTTGACCGAGCTCTGCAATTGTATTTCCCGTCCGCCTGCTTCATTCGGCGTCAGGGTCACCAGCACGTCGCCCTTTTCATCACGGCCGGCGCGAGCGGTCTTTTCTATATCAGACATAGCATAACACCTTGATTTTTTAATCACGAAAGACACGAAAGTTTTTGCAACCTATGCAGGATATAATATTAAAATAGTCGCAGAGATACAAGGGAAAAAACCGCTTTCATCGGACTTGTAATCGCAAGATGAATTGGAGAATCAAATCCGTTTTAATCCCTTGCATCCGTTCAATCTGCGTATGCTTTTATCTGTTGAAAAATCATTTTCATTTTACTGGAATTTTTTGTACAATGACATAATCGAAACAACTGGGAGTTAAATATGTTTGATAATGATTTTTCCCGTCGTGAATTCGCTAAAATGACCATGCTGGCCGGTTCTCTGGCAGTGGCCGGCTTGGGATTGGCGCAGAAAAAGAAATTGCCGCTCGGGCTTCAGCTCTATACCTTGCGCGATCTGCTCAAGGATGATTTCAAGGGAACTATAGAAAAGGTTGCGAAAATCGGCTACAGTGCGGTCGAATTTGCCGGTTATGGCGGCCTGCCGGCCGAAGAAGTGAAAAAGTTGCTGGATGATCTGGGCCTGGTCTGTTGCGGCACGCACGAAGGCTGGAATGGTCTGACGGCGGATGTCATTGACAAGACCATCGCTTTTAACAGGGCTATTGGCAATCCCTATATCATTTGTCCGTCCATGCCCGGCGAATTTCGTGAGAAAGGCACGGAGGGCATCAAAGCTTTCAGCGATGAGATGAATAAAGCAGGCGAGCAAGTCAAACAGGCGGGCATGCAGCTGTGCTATCACAATCATGATTTTGAATTCAAGCAGATTGAAAACAAGACGCTGTACGATCTGTTGCTGGAGCGGACGGATGCCAAACTGGTCAAAATGGAACTGGACACCTATTGGGTGAAATTCGCCGGTTTGAATCCTATCGACTGGATTAAAAAATTAAAAGGCCGGCTGCCTTTGCTGCACATGAAAGACATGACCAAAACCGAACCGGTCACTTTTGCACCGGTGGGCCTGGGTTCTATGGATATTAAAGGCATTGTCAAAGCCGGCCGAAAAGTTGCTGTTGAATGGTTTGTTGTTGAACAGGATCGTTGTCAGGGGCCGGCCCTGGAGGCGGTGTCGTTCAGTTATGGGAATTTAAGGGAGATCCTGGAATAGAAAAGAAAAAGCGCGGACAATCCCGCGCTTTTTTTTTATTCGATTTTTTGTAATGCAACGCTCTGGATTGCATCCAACACACAAGCCGGGAGGCTTGCGCTACGAAAAAAATTCCAGCCAGGTTTTATAATTTCCCCGCCTGCCGCATTTTCTCCAACACGCTGTGCCTTTTGCCATAGCTGAAATAGATGACAAAGCCAATGAGCAACCAGATAAACAGGCGCATCCAGTTCTCCGATGGCAAAGAGAACATGAGCACCAGACAAAAGAGCACACCGAGAATGGGCGTTACCGGCGAGAGCGGCACGCGAAATGGACGTTCTGCCTCAGGGTGGGTTTTGCGCATGATCAGCACCGCAGAGCAGACAATGACAAAGGCCAGCAAGGTGCCGATGTTGGTGAGGTCGGCCAGAATACGCAAGGGCACCAGCGAAGAGAGCAGCGCGACCACGATGCCGGTCAGGATGGTGGATTTCCACGGAGTGCGAAATTTTTCATGGATGCTGCCGAAAAATTTCTGCGAAATTAAACCGTCGCGCGCCATGGCCAGCAACACGCGCGGCTGGCTGAGCATCATCACCAGCAGCACCGAGGTGATGCCGGTGAGGGCGCCGATATCGATGAGTCGCTGCGAAAACGCCAGACCTCTTTGTTTGAACGCATTGGCCACCGGCGCGTTGATGTCGATTTGATCATAGGGCACCATGCCGGACAGCACCAACGCCACGGCGATATACAGCACCGTGCATATGATGAGCGAAGCGATAATGCCAATGGGCACGTCGCGATTGGGCCTGCGCGCCTCTTCGGCGTGTGTAGAGACCGAATCAAAGCCTATGTACGCAAAAAAGATGATGGCTGCACCAGCCAGCACGCCCAACGGTTCGCCTCCGGGTCCGCTCTGTCCGAGTATGGTCTTGCCGAAAAAGCTGAGGCCGGAATACCCATAGGGTGCAAAGGGTTTGAGGTTGGCAGGATCAAAATAAAACGCGCCAACCACAATGACAAACAGCACGATAGCCAGTTTCACGATCACCATGCCGGAATTAAAACTGGCGCTTTCCTTGATTCCCTTGATCAAGATAATGGTGATGATGGCGGAAATGGCTACGGCAATCAGATCCATATTGGCGCCGGTAGCAAGAAAATTGCCTGTGGCCGGGTCAAAATCGAACGGCGGATTAACCCAGGCGTATGGCAATTTCAAACCAAAGCTGGTCACAAAATCCTGAAAATGCGCGGACCAGCCGTGCGCCACAGCTGCCGAAGCTACGGTGTACTCGAGCACCAAATCCCAGCCGATGATCCAGGCAAAGAGTTCGCCCATGGTGGCGTAGGCATAGGTATAGGCAGAACCGGCTACCGGCACCATGGAGGCAAATTCAGCATAGCACAAGGCAGCAAAAATGCAGCACAATCCGGCAATGACAAAAGAGAGCACCAGCGCCGGCCCGGCTTTGTCATGGGCAGCTACGCCGGTAAGTACGAAAATGCCGGTGCCGATAATGGCGCCGACGCCAAGGCTGGTGAGATGCACCGGTCCCAAAACGCGGCGCAGCCGGTTTTCTCCTTTCAGTTCTTCCAACAGTACGGCAAGAGGTTTTCTGGTAAAAAGCTGTTGTTTCATGCAATTGACTCCGTTTGCAGGTTATCTTGAATCTAAACTGAGCGGTTGTTGTGGCCGAACCGTCTCGGTTCGGCATGTTTTAATCCGTTCCATCCGTGTCCGCTTTTCCTTCTATCCTGGTTTTCATGCGTAATATATGAACGCTGACCCCAATGGCGATGGTGAATAAAGCGACCTTACTCCACCATTTTGTCATCACCAACACCGCGGAAAAACCGATGGTCAGCCATAAAGTAGACAGCACCCAGATTTTTTTTCGCACGGACAGGCCGCGTCTTTTGCGATAATCGCGGATATAAGGTCCCAATTGCCGGTGATTGAGCAACCAGTCATAACATTTTTTTGAACTGGTCGCGAACAACCAGCCGGCTAACAGCAAAAAAGGAGTGGTAGGCAAAACGGGCAGAAAGAGACCCAGGATCCCCAGCAACACACAGAGACTGCCGGCCGTCACTCCAAGAAAGTTGCGCAGTTTACTCCATTCCATTAGCAGACGCCGCCGGCTGGATCGGTTGTCAATTCTTTTTCATAGCGGCTCACATACACCGCCACGGTAATATCGCCGGTTACATTGAGTACGGTGCGGCACATGTCGAGAATGCGATCCACGCCGTAAATGATGCCGATCGCCTCGCCCGGCACACCGATGCTCACCAGAATGATCATGATGATGGGCAAAGAGCCGCTGGGCACGCCGGCTGTACCCACGCCGGCCAGGATGGACAACAACACGACAAAAATTTGCTGCGACAGCGCCAGATGGACACCAAAACATTGTGCTAAAAAGAGCACGGTTACGCCTTCATAAAGGGCTGTGCCGTTTTGATTGGCCGTACTGCCCAACGTCAACACAAATTGCGCGACATCGCGCGGAATTTTTAAATTTTCCACAGTCACGCGAATGGAGGTGGGCAGCGTGGCGTTGCTGGAGCTGGTGGAAAAGGCCACCAGCATGACTTCACGAATGTTGCGGAAGAAATATCCGGGACTCATTTTGCCCAGATATTTTAACAACAGGGAATAGGTGACGAACTGATGAATGGCCAGAGCGGCCAGCACCACCAGCACAAAACGCGACAGGACCAAAAGAATGTTAAAGCCCATGGTGGCGGTCAATCCGAACAACAGAGCAGCCACGCCATAGGGCGCCAGTTTCATGCCGATGGCAAGAACCTTCATGGTGATTTCATACAGGCCTTCCAGTCCTTGCCGAAACACCGCGGTTTTATCCTTGTCGCTCACGGTTAACGCAATGCCGATCATCAGGCTGAGAAACATAACAGCCAGCACACCGCCGCCGCCATAGGTCGGATCAAAGGCGCGGGCCATATCTTCGAAAGGATTTTTCGGAACAATGGCTGTTAGCACGTCGCCGATGCTGCGGCTTTTGACGTCGCTGACCGCCTTTTGCAGATTGGCAGTGGATCCGGCAAATCGTTCCACCAACATGCTGCGGTCTTCTGCAGAAATACTTTCACCCGGTTTGAAAAGGGTTACCAGGGAGATGCCGATGATCACCGAAATGGCGGAGACGATCAGGGTGAACCAGAGCGTGCGCAGGCCGATCTTGCCAATGCGGCGCAGATCGCCCAGGTCTGCCACGCCCAGAGCCAGGGCGGAGAGGATCAGCGGGATAACCATCATAAAGATCATTCGTAGAAAAATGTCGCCGACCGGTTTGGTGAAAGAGAGGATGGCCTGCACGGTCTCTTTGGAAAAGCCGGCATATTGCACGATCAATCCGGCGATGATGCCGAAGAGCATGCCGATGAATATTTTTTTATGCAACTGGGATTTATGCGCCATGGCTTTTTAATTTAGGATTATCATTGCCTGCATAATAAAGCTTTACAGCGATATATTCAAGGGAAAAATATAAATGGAGACAGCCGCGTCAAAATAGCCATAATTATGATGCGGTGCCGGCGCAGTCTGCTTTCTTTCGGCCGTTGGTCATTGGTGCTTCAACGGCAGGTTCCGTGCCGTCGAGTTCGGAGAGAATACATAAAGATAAAACACCTCGTCTTTCTGGATGGCGGTGGGGAAGCTTGCCAACAGCGGGTGGTTCAGCGGATAGGTCGCTGCCAGCAGCACCTTTTTTTGTTCGGCATTGGCCAATTCCTGCAGATGCTGCATGACGAATTTTTTATACGCCTCTCGTTGCTGTCTGGTTTTCGTGGTGATTTTTCTTTGCGGATTTCTCCAGACAATAAAGCTTCCGTAATTTTTTATGGTCGGATAATATAGCGGTTGATTCAACCAGGCGCATACAGATTGGCTGATATAGTCGTAATCGCCGGCGATGATCATATCCCGGTTTAGTCCGTTGCTTTTAATAAATTCTCCAACCTGTTTGCTTCCTGAAAAAGGATAGAGGATATCCAGAATTCCAGCGGTCAACCCTGCAATACATTGTCCCGTCAGGAGCATGCGCAGCAGACGTTTTTTTGACAAAGGCGGGATTGTATCCTGCAAATTTTCATTCCGTTTAATCCAATAGCTGACCAGAAATACGATGAAGAGAAATCCGTGATGGCGCAATAATCCGGGATGGAAGAGCAGAAAGAACGCGTACAGGGTAACGGTTCCCGTAATATAAAACAACAAGGCCCGGCGGCTGGGCCATAAAATGAAAAGAGCGCCAGCCAAAACCAGGAGCGAGAGCAAAATACGCGCAAAATAGGTGGGAACCAGGTTATAGTTCCAAAAATGCAGCGTAAACGGGGGTATGGGCACATAGCTGGACCAGAGTGATTGTGCATTAAAGGCCAACGGCGTACGCTGGGTGAAGGGAGATCGGACCATACGCTCGAACTGACTCAGGCCGTTGGGTAGAAGAGAATTCCACGCCAATCCAAGAGCGGCTGCAAAAATTATCATAAAGAAAAGCCCGTAAAGGATTTTTTTTCTGTTTTTACCCTCTGAGAACAGCCAATAATCGTACGCGAACAATATAATATAATAAAAGGCGAAGCAAATGCCGAGCACATGGGTGTTGATCAGAATGAGAAGCGCAGCCAATATGAGCCGGTAATTTTTTGCGGGTTGCGAATATAGAACGATCGTCGCCAGGATGAGAAAAACGGCCGGTGCGCAGTTTCTGGCAATCACGCTGTATTCGTAAAGAAAAAAATAGCCAAAGATGAGCAGTACTTTGTCCGTACGCGCAAAAGGCGCATAACGCAGTATCAAAACCGTTGAACCCGCAGCGATGAACAGATGCAGATATTGCATGGCAGCGGGATTGGACGTAAATAACAGGAGACCCTTAACCAAAAGATACCAAAGCGCCGGGTGACTGACGGTATAAAGGTGGGCGTAAAGAGCTTTCAGCGTTGTGTCTCTGGCAATCAGCCAAACTTCCAACTCATCGCGCCACATCTCGTGGCGGGAGATTAAAAGCAAGCCGACGGCCAGGTAAAACAGCGCCCAGACCCAGGTGAATCTGTTTTCCGGCCAGGGGGCCAGAGCCCTGCGAAAAACGGCCGGCGTAATGGTAGGGATGGTTTGGCTTTTCATAAATTTTTACTGTTTTTGAACCTTTTTACCGGTTCTCATCACACCGCGCAGCAGGGTTTCAAACCACAGTAAAACAAAGATCAAACTGCTGTACAGAAGGTAGAAACCGTAAAGAAAAAAACAGCCGATAAGAAACAGTGGGCCGCCTTTGGCATAAAAGAAACGCCAGAGTTTCAAGTTGAGCGCGGCAATGATCACGACGCACGGGACAGCGGCCAGGCCGGCGAGAGGCTGCCAGGCCATGGCCGGCACACCGGCCACAGCGAGCCAGGCGAACAGGGCGCTTAAACGACTTGACATTTTGAGATTCAAGTCGTTGGGGATTTTTTTCCGGCCCAGCAACAGCCGGGTCCAGGGCACAGCCCTGGCCGTGATGTCGCACCGGAGCCACTTGAAAAAGGTCCAGAGTTTCAGATGAGTGACCAACACGTGTTTGCACAACATGATTTTGAATCCCCGCTCCCGCAACCGCGCTCCGAATTCTATATCTTCGATCGCTCTGAAATTTTCATCAAAGCCGTGCAACGACTCGAATACAGCTTTTTTCACGCCGCCGCAGCCGGTCCAAAAGGTGGAGGTGGCTTCGTTGCTGTTTTGATGCACATAATGGTGCAGCAGGTTCTTGAACCGGCTTACCAATCCGCGATGAAAGGGCGCATCGTCGTAGGAGCCGAACAGGGCGCTGATGTCCGGATGGGCCGCGAATGCCGCTGCCATTTTTTCGATGGTATCCGAATGGATGCGGACATCGCTGTCGATAAAGAACAGCAGTTCGCCGCTGCTGTTCCGCACGCCCAGGTTTCTGGCATGAGCAGGTCCGTGATTGCCGTCTGGCACGCGGATTACGCTCACCCCGGCGCTTTTTTCCGCCTCCTGCCCGGATCCATCCGAAGAATGATCATCTACAACGATTATTTCGTCCGGCTTGAGAGTAGAAGTGGAAAACGCATTCAGACAAAGTCCGAGGTTCTGAACGTCGTTATATACCGGAATAATCACGGAAATGGATCGTTTTGTACTAGACAGGTCCATCGACATAGGCTCCTGTTTTGGGATAAAAATTTCCAACTGTGATAGATACTTCACCCGCCAAAACGGATTGAACAATGACGTGTTTGTCCAGGTTCATGGACATGATTAGGCGCCGTGACCGCCGCATTTGATAATCGCAGCCTCAGGAAAACGAGGATGATCGCGACAGTTTTCTTCCCCACTCGAACAGGAGGACGCCCGGGACGAGCAAAACCAGCAAAAGCACGGCCTGCAGTGGATTAATACGCCGCGTCCTGACGATGTGCAGAAAAATCTCTGCACGTTCCCGATTGTTCAAAGGTCGATAGTTGATAGATTGGTGGATGCGTTCGTTGCTTTGGCCGTAGATATGGCGTTTTCGGTAATAATCAGCAATCGTTCGGATTTCGAGATGATCAACCTGCATACGGCTCTCGAACGCCATGGCATCACATCCGAAGGCAGTGACCACCGAGTTTACGAACATGGTATCGCCGCCGCGTGCACGTTCTTGAAAGAGTCCTACGCGGTCAAAGACGTCGCGGCGAACAGCCATATTGTTGGTATAGCCGTAATATAACTCTTTTTTCTTTTGCGCCAGCACAAAAGACAGCTTTTCCTCCTCATAGTGCGAAAGCAGGTCGAGCAACACGGAATGACCGTTTTGTCGTCTGCCGAGTACAAGCGCAACAGATGCGGACTGTATGGCCGCCAGAATGCTCTCGAGCCAGTGATATTCCGGAACGCAGTCCGGATCGATAAAGGCGATGATGTCGCAGCGTGCGTGCCGGATGCCCATGTTGCGCGCCGCATAGGAGCCCTGCACCGGCTGCGATAAAACGATGACATCGGAATAGCCTGCCGCTATTTCTTTCGAGCCATCCGTAGAGTTGTTATCCACGGCAATAACTTCGTATTGGTCGTGCGCCAGGCTTTGATTGCGCAGACCGCCGAGAGACCGCTCGAGATACGGCCCGGCGTTGTACATCGGCACGACAACCGATATTTTCATCTGTTGCACCCTTTCGCGCTAGAAATCCTCTCGGTCCTGCGTTGGCGAAGCGTTTTGTCGCGCATAGACTGCGCCTGTGTGTGCGGCCATGGCGCCCGAAAACCGGTTCTTTTTATGGCAGCCATTTTACAGAGAAGGCGCCGTGTTTTGCCAGAAACGCCCGCGCTGCTCGGCGGTTCCGATACCCGGGATTGAACCAGGAGACGCCCAGCAGGCTTTCCACCAGCAACAGCAGAGACAGGATGCTGTCTACTCGCCACAGATAGGGCGCCAGCGCGATGCAGCGCCGGAGCAAGCGTCTTGTTTCCGGAAACCGCCTGGCGCGGAAAGCCTCCAGGCCGCCGATAAAATAGCGATGACTAAATGCCTTGTTTTTCAAAGCGCGAACATCATCGGCTAAAGAAGGATCAGAAAACAGTTTGTGTAATGCCTGCAGGCCATCCTCTAAAAAATCAGCGGATATCTTTATCGTCTTGGCTGCAGCATGCAGCCTCCTGGTCGCCATGTAAACCGGCAAGTAGCCGCCGTCCGTTTGCCGACCCAGGCGCAGACAGAAATCATAGTCCATAGTTGTGTGCATATGGACATCGAGTAAACCGATTTTATGCAACGCTGTGCGGCGCAAAAACAGGCTGGGCTGGGTGAGATACATGCCGCGCAGCACCAATTCCTTGAAAGTATAAGAGCCGGGGCATCTGACGTCCAGTACGGTGCTGTTCTCATCTATCCAAAATCCGTCGCCGCTCACCCACTCTTTATCAGGATGGTTGATGAGAAACTCGACGGCAGCCATCACGGCGCCGGGCAGATAGGTGTCATCCGAATTAAGCCAGCCGACAATCTCGCCTTCAGCGCGCCGAAACCCCTTGTTTATCGCGTCGGATTGACCATGGTCCGGCGCCGAGGTCCAGCGCAGATTATATAGGCTCTCATAACGTTGCAGGATAGCGATGGTCTCGTCGTTCGAGCCGCCGTCAACAACGAGATGTTCGAGGTTCGGATAGCGTTGCCCTATTATACTGAGGATGTTTTCTTCAATGAACCGACCCTGATTAAAAGATGCGGTGACAATACTCACCTTGGGCCAGGGCAGCCCGTTTGGGCCAAAGGCTGGGAGAGGCGGTAGCGGAGCAACGCCGAGCCGTCGCAACCCGGTCGAAGAGAAAGGGCCCAGGATGTCCGGTTTCCGATAGCTCCTGGTCACACGGATATTCCGGTGAATAGCGTTCTGTATGGTTGGTACGGATTATGCATTCTTATCTTTCGAATCGCCGGGCGCTGAATCATGACCTGTAAAGCCGCTTATCGATGTTCGCTTTTACTGATTTCAGAAAAGCCGTTGTTGTCCAGGCTCATCCCCTTTTGGCGGGAAAAGAATTATCGACAATATACAAACGTCTTTACTGGCAAGCAACGGTTTTGTAGCAGAGGAAGCGATTTCTGCCTTGCCGGGCGCCGGCTTGCCGTCCAGGTTTTGCAGCGTCACTCACTTGGTGCAACTTTAGTTTTTTGCTCAAACGCAGCAGCCAATGAGACATTTTCCATTCTTGACAACAGCAATTAATTTGTTTAAATTCGGAAAGGAATATTATGAAAACGGACCGCATAGCATGATCCCGAAAACCATACTGTACGACTTTCAGGTTTTTGCTGCACAGAAATACGGGGGTGTTTCCCGGATTTTTTATGAATTGATCAAACATCTCGCCGATGAGGATAAAGTCCGGCTGAATTTATTCCTGGGTTTTTATATGAATGAATATCCGCTGCGGGATTTCAAAAATAAAGCTGCTGACTATTTCGGTGTCAAAATACCTTGCCGACCCCGCCTCTGTGAACTGGTAAAGCCCTTCAATCGCATGCTGTTCAACGTCCTGAGCGGAAAGCCCGTTGATATTTATCATCCCACGGGTTTTTCTTCCGAGATTCAAAAGTGGAAAAAAAGCCCGGTGGTATTGACGGTCTTTGACATGATCCCTGAACTGTTCCCGCGGCATTTCCCGGATATCCGGGCCCGGCGGGAAAACAAGCGCAAATGCGTCGAACGGGCCGACAGGGTCATTGCCATATCTCACAATACGAGCCGGGATTTGCAGAATTATTTTTATATCCCGGCAAACAAGATCAAGGTTATTTATCTTGGTGTTCTTTCCGAGTACGGAGAACAGAAAAGAATTGATCCCTTTATCCATAAAAAGCCGTTCATACTCTATGTGGGTACGCGAAAGCAGTGGTATAAAAATTTCGACGGCCTGTTGCGGGCTTTTGCCGCAAGCGAACGGGTTCGGAACGAGTTCGATCTTGTTTGTTTTGGCGGCCCTTCGTTCACAGCTGATGAATGCGGGGCTATGAGCAGATTAAACGTCCGGGATAACGTATGTCATCTGGCGGGAGACGACCGTCAATTGCTCCGTTTGTATCGCGGGGCAACGGCGATGATTTATCCTTCACACTATGAGGGATTCGGTTTGCCGCCGCTGGAAGCCATGGCCTGCGGGTGTCCGGTTCTCTCCAGCACGGCGCCGCCCATGCCGGAGATCCTCGGCAACTCCGCCATGTATTTTGATCCAAATCCGGAAGCCATCTCCGCCTGCCTGGAATCCGTCCTTTTCCAACAAAGCCTGCTTGCCCAATTGACGGAAAAAGGCCGAGTCCAGGCGCAAAAATATTCCTGGTCCAAAATGGCGGAGGAAACAATGGACGTGTATCAGGAGCTTTTTTAAACGGCTGCCCCGGTTTCTCATTTTCCAGAACAGGAATAAAATAGTCATTCCAACTGCAAAATTCAATATGATCAACGCCGGAGAACACAGTTATTTGCCGTCCGACAAGCACCCGAGCAACAGTCAGCCAGGCTGTCTTTGAAAAAAAATGATTTTTAAATAATCTGATTTTTACCTATTTTTCAAAGATCTCGTACCATCGCATGCCTGGGATCGTCGGATGTTCATATACCGATGAACAACACCCCTCCGCATTCGGCAAGATCGGATAAAAAAATGTACCACTAGGAAGGCAAAACATGAAAAGAGCGCTTGTTTGCGGCGCCGGCGGTTTTATCGGCGGGCATCTGGTAAAAAGGCTTAAGAAGGAAGGGTACTGGATTCGCGGAGTCGACATCAAAGAACATGAATTCGCTCCGACGGCGGCAGATGAGTTCCAGGTACTGGATCTGCGAAAGGAAGCTGATTGCCGGACCGCGTTATCATTGCCCGACAACGGCTTTGATGAAGTCTATCAATTGGCCGCTGATATGGGCGGCATGGGATTCATTTCGTCTGCAGAGTGTGAGATCATGCATAACAACTCTTTGATCAATGTGCATATGACTCACCAGGCCGCTGAGATGAAAATTCCCAAATATTTCTTTTCATCCTCCGTGTGTGTTTATCGCGATATGAAAATCGGCGAACCGGAGATGACAGAAGCAGAGGCCTATCCGTCGCACCCCAGCAGCGAATACGGCTGGGAAAAGCTGACAGCCGAGAGAATCGCCCTGGCCTACGCCCGCAATCGGGGAATGAAGGTGAGAATCGCCAGATTTCAGAATTGCTATGGTCCGGAAGGAACCTGGACGGGTGGAAGAGAAAAGGCGCCTGCTGCCATTTGCCGTAAAGTGGCCGAGATTGAAGACGGCGGGACCATTGAACTCTGGGGCGATGGCACGGCCGTGCGCTCTTATACTTACATCGACGACATGGTGGAAGGCATTTACAGGCTCATGCAATCCGATCTGGACGGGCCTGTCAATATTGGCAGTCCTCAATATGTTACCGTTCTCGAATTGGCGGCTGCCGTCGCCGAGGCGGCAAACAAGCGAATTCAGATCAGGCATGTTCCCGGCCCGGTCGGTGTTCAGTCGCGCAATTTCAGCAATGCGCGCATCTATTCTTTGAATTGGCGGGCAAAATTCAATCTGAAAGAAGGGATTGCCCGCACCTATCCCTGGATCAAGTCTCAGGTGGAAACGGGTAGGATGAAAAAATGACGCCATTCCGCATGCCGGAAATCCGGATACCGGCGTGCTGACGACAAATTCAATTCGAATACTTTACCGGCTGCACAACAGTGTTTCCCCATGTGAGTAGCATATCAGGTGGCTAATGAAACTGCAAACGATAGAGCAAAAGTTTGTTCCTTTGCCCGACCGTCAAAACAATCCGAAAATTGCCATTGTCGGCGGCGGGCTGACCGGTCTGGCTGTCGCTTATGCCCTCAGCCGTGAAAATGTCCGGGTAACGATTTTTGAAAAGGAAAAAATACCCGGTGGTTTAGCCTCTGCCTTTGACATGCAGGGCGTCCTGCTTGATAAATATTATCATCATATATTCGAGTCCCATTCCGAGTTGATTGAAATTCTTAAAAACCTGGGCATCCAGGACCGGCTCTTTTTCAAAAAAACCCGCATGGCTTACTATTCCAATAACGAGCTCTACCCCCTGGATACGCCTCGCGATCTCTTGAATTTCAAACCGTTATCGCTGCTGCAAAGAATCCGGCTGGGTTACCATCTGACTTTGTTGCTCCTCCAGCGTGATGAAAAAAAATTCGATGCTATCGGCGCCCAGGACTATCTGACGCAACATTTCGGCAGCAGGATTTTTTCGTTGTTCTGGGAACCTCTTTTAAAAAACAAGTTTGGCGATTTTTCTTCCAGAGTATCGGCCGCCTGGCTCTGGGACCGCATCAAAAGCCGGTCGAGCCGGGACAAACGCCAGGCTAGCGGCGCGCTGGGATACCTTGATGGCGGTTTTCAAATCCTGGTCAACCGATTAAGCGAAGAGATCATCCACAATACCGGTGAAATAAAGACCGAATGTGAAATTACGCGGATAGTTGAAAACCGCTGCAAACAGGCTCCTTTTACCCTGGTTACTCAAGATTCGCAATACCCTGATTTCGACGAATGCGTGGTTACGCTGCCTGTGCCGCGTTTTTTGAGTATGGCTCCCAGCCTTTCTGAAGGATATATAAACAGTCTGAAAAGGATTGCTTACGCTCATTCGATTTGCCTGGTGCTTGAATTGGACAGATCGCTCAGCCCCTTTTACTGGGTGAATATCGGAGACCCGGCTTTGCCGATCTCTGTCGCCGTGGAACATACCCATCTGGCTGAACCGGGCCGATATCACGGCCGGCATATCGTATATGTCTCACAATACATTTCTTCTGAAAATGACAGCGCCTGGAACGCTCCGGATCAGGCGATATTCGAAATGTATTGCCGGTTGTTGAAAAAAATTTTCGTCGCCTTTTCCGCAACTCTGGTAAAGGAGTACCATGTATTCCGGGAGAGACATACGCAGCCGATATTCACGATAGGCTATTCAGAAGAAAAACCGGATTTTTTTACGCCCGCGCCCGGTCTGTCTCTGGTTGGTACGAGCCAATTTTATCCCCTCAGCCGTTGCCTGAATACCAGTTTTATCCTGGCCAAGAATTTCACCCGGCAGCGCAAAGAAAAAGAAATCCTGCCGGGGACAACAAGAAGGTGAGGAGTATAAAAAAAATCGCGCTACCGATGCTTAAACTGGCGGCAACGGGATTCCTTGTTTATTGGGTGATAGCTTCTGTTGGATTTGACAGTGTGCGCAAGAGTTTCGCGGTCGGCTCTTTACGGCGCCCGTTTTTTGTTGCTGTTTTCATATCGGTTGTTTTCTCATTTTTAAAAACATACAAATGGCACATCCTGCTGCAACAAACCCGGCAGGGCGCCGATTTCCGGGATTCGTTGTGTTCCTATTTGGCGGGCATGGCCGGCGGACTGGCAACGCCGGGCCGAATCGGCGAGGTGTCCCGTTTCGTATTCTTGCAGGATCATAAGAAGAGCCTCGTCGTCAGCCTGGTCTTCATAGACCGGGTGGTCGATCTGGCGATTGTTCTTGCATTGGCGCTCCCGGGGCTCTATTATTTTTTTTCTCCTATGGTATGTTGTGGAGCAGCCATGCCGATTGCCGCTTTTTTCCTGGCATTTTTTTTCCCCTGTCATGCTCTGCGGTGGCTCGGCCGTTTGATTAAATTCTTTCCACGTTTGTCACGGTTGTATGCATGGTCCGTTTCATGGATGGAAAAAATGGCCGGCATGTCCCTTTCATTTCAATTGCATTTTTTGTTTTATACGCTCATCAGCTATACGGTGGTGATAGCCGAGTTCTGTTGCCTGCTGGCCAATTATAGTCCGATAAGCATCAAGACCGCGGCGCTGACGCAGCCGGTGATCATGCTGCTCAACATCCTGCCGATAACCGTGGCTGGATTGGGCGTGCGAGAAGGCGCGGCAATTCTGCTGCTGACGCATTTCGGCATAGCGGCCCCGGCAGCCTTTGCTTCTGCTTTTTTACTTTTCTTGTTGAACACCGCCCTGCCCGGCCTGGCCGGCATGCTCCTTTTACTCCACCGTTATTTATTCGCTTTCCGGAAAAAGAGATAAACGCCTTCGCGCCGCTGCTCGTTTTCAAATAACGGATGCATTTTTAAATTTTTCGGCTTTTTCATTAAAGCGGACAATTCATGCGCATAGTCTTGCTGCGCAACCAGTATAAACGGCAGATCGTTCTGCAACTCTGATGCCACGGTCTGGCTTAACGGGGGAATCTCATTGGACTTGAAACCCGGAAAGTAATGCTGCAAATCCCAATACATCGAATTATAGTTGATGCTGGTTGCATTTTGGACAATATGGACTTTTTTTATTCCGGGATGATTGTACAGGGCGCCCATGATGCGTAAGAAGTGCGGATTTTTGTTTCCGCCGTAGCGGTTGAATTCGGCCGGATAACGATAATTTTTAATTACCGGGAATTGTGTCGCAGCAATCAAGAACAGCAAAACTCCCACGGCCGCGCTGTAGGCAAAACGCTGTCGACGCGGATCCGGAACCAGCTTGATCACCAGGGACTCTAACAGGAGAATGAAAAAAATCCCGGCGAGGACCTGGATGCACCACTGTGGGACATCTTTAATCAGGTTCCAGGCGTCAAAGGTGGTAATAGGGGTGAAAGGAATTTTGTCAAAGCGGCTTGCGGGAAGCCAGCCTTTTGCCGGAAGCGTCAACAGCAAAAACGAAACCGGCGCTGCCAGGAGAAACAGGGCCGCGCTTTTCAAGCCGGCGTCGTTAAAGCGATCTCGGCCACAACGATCTTTAAAAAAGGGTAAAAATAAAACGCCCATCAGTCCGATGATCACCAGCCATTCGATATTTTTATAAACAATTTTCGGTTCGCTAATCAATCGATTGCTCATCTTGTGCCGACTCAGGTAAGAATAGAATGTTGTGCGCCCGTTGGTGGGTGCATAGTAAGAGTAGACAGCGTCTCCGGCCTTTGCCGGATAATCCGACTTGTTGATGGCGAGTTTAACCGGCATCAACCTGGTTCCGGCAAGGAACAGAAAAACAACGGTCGCCATATACAGGGGTTTAGACGCGCTGACCCGATTCGGCAGGAACCGGCAGATAAAATATAACCCGGTAAAAAATAACACATACGGAATGGCAATCATGCCCAGTAACAGGGAACTGGAAAAAAAGATGGCGGAAATCGCGATGCTCTCCCTTTCATCGATGCGGAAAAGGCTGAAAATACAGTTAAAACCGAACAACAAAGCCCATATGGAGTCCTTACCCAATTCGACCACCCCATAGAGACCGAACAGGCTCCCCTGGACCAGGGCATAATACAAAAGTTTGGCGCCTGCCGGATGAGCCACATGCAACCGGTCGATCCCGTATATAACGGTCAACCCGGTCACCACCGATAAGAGCAGTTTGAACCCGGAAAACAAACTGCACAGAGGGAGATCGTTTACCAGAACCGAAGGGAAATACCCTAGAGCTGAAAATCCGATCCCGAACCGGGTGGCATTCATAAAGTCCCAGCCGGTGGTCGCCATTGAACAGGTTTCCATCAACTGCCCGGAATCGAAAACATGGGGGAAATTCAGGATTGCGGTTACTCCTATTCCTATGGAAAATAGAAAAATCAGCAGGTTGTCTCGCTTTAATACGGCGGTGACGCCTAGAGAGATTTCCTCGGTAATCTTTTTTCCATATTTGATGGAAATCGCAACCAGAAACAGCAGATCAAAACCATATTTGAGCGCTGCCAGTTCAGGTTGCGGTAAAAGGCGATAATGATGGGCCAGAACAATCAGGATAAATTGCAGCGAGTTATAGAGTATGCCCAATGCAGCAGAAAGCAATATTCTGCCCACCGGGGAGCTGTTTTGCAAATTCAATTTTTCCTGCAACAGGAGCAATAGCGCAAGGCCTACTCCTAAAATGCTGATCAGAGAATGAACCAGGGGGATAAGGATAATTTTCAGGGCGGTAATCATTACGGCCTGACCTTTTTCCAGCCGGCTGCCAGCATATCGTGAAGCCGTGCAACCAGTTCCTTATTTTCCGGCTTGTAAACGATGCTTTCCGTGCATAAAGGGTCGTTGGTCAAATCATACAATTCGCGATCCTGCGCCTTCTGGGTTTTCTGGTTTATCCATTCGGTATAACGATATTGGCCTGTACGCATGGAATAGCCCATGATGTTGCGCGAACGCGGGTATTGACTGAAGCAGGCTTTTTTCCAGGATCTGTTTGGATTGTCCAGGAGAGGAACAAAACTGGTCCCCTCCAGATCATCGGCGACGGTCAGGCCGCATAATTCGGCCAGCGTCGGATAGATATCGACCAATTCGGTAAGTGCGGTAATCCTGACGCCTTTCTGATAATCCGGGTCAGAAAGGATCAAGGGGACATGAGTATCCAATTCAAAATTGGTATGCTTGCTCCAGCACGAGTACTCGCCCAATTTCCAGCCGTGGTCGCCCCAGAGAACGACGATGGTGTCTTTTCTCAGCTCCAGCCGGTCGAGTTCGAGCAGGAGTTTGCCCACCTGCGCATCGGTATAACTTACGCAGGCGTAATAGCCGTGGATCAGTTCTCTGGTTTTCGCTTCATCACATGATCCGACATCGGGAATATCCGAATAGGAGCGCAGTTCACCCCAATTGGTAAAGGCGATCTCGGGTGCATTTTTCGGTTTAGCCGGATAGGGGAGCGGTATGCTGTGCCGGTCATACAGATCCCAATATTTTTTCGGCGCGCAGAAAGGCAGATGCGGCTTTTGAAATCCGACTCCCAGAAAAAAGGGTTGACGCTCTTTTTGCACCGGTGTTTGTGCTTTTACAGCCAGCTGATTCAATGCCGCAACAGCCATGCCCGCCAGTATGCCGTCCGAATAAGCCTCGTCCGCCACGTCGGCGCATTCGCTAGCCGGACCGCGCATGCGGGGCGTCGAATCTTTTTCAATAGCTTTATCACTCATCCGTTCGAAGCGGAGGTTTTCCGACAGAGCATACTTGTTTCCTTTAGGCCTGGTGTGCGGCACGCTGTAGGAGCGATCGTCCTCCAATCCACCATGAAACAATTTTCCCATTCCCTGTGAAAAATATCCGTTGTTTTTAAAATGCTGTTGCAAAGCAACGATATCCGGATTTGCGTTCCGGATATGCGTTGTCAGATCATATACTTTGGTCGTGTCCGGTCGCTTGCCGGTCAACAAGCTGGCCCGGGTCGGAGCGCAGATAGCCTGCTGGCAATAGGTCCGCTCAAAAAGAACGCCATTTTTCGCCAGCGCATCGATATGGGGAGATTGGACCAGGGGGTGGTTGTAGCAGCCCAGTTCCGGGCGAAGATCATCGACAGCAATGAAAAGAATGTTTTTCTTTCTTGCCGGCTTTTGGCCGGTACACACCGCGCATCCGTTAAAAAATTTCCCGGATAAAGCGATGCCGGCCGGTGCACCAGCGCCGAGGATCGTACAGCTTTTGAGAAAATCGCGACGGCTTTTATTCATTTTTATTCAAGTTCTTGAAAACACTTTTTAATAGCCCCCCATCACTCGCTGCGTTCGCAGCTTGACTAGGATGTGCCGGTGGAATCTCCAGGCGCCGCTTTTCTTAAATATAATTTGCTGCAAATTCCAGATCAAGTCTTTTGTAGATGCGGCGGATGCTTGCATCCTTGGCGCGTTTAGCGTGACGGTGCATCGCCGATTGATCCGGACAAGCGGAGCAGGCGCCTGTTTTGGCAAAATCCTTGTTGGTTTGCCGCCGCGGCGTTCTAGTGCCGTTAGTGGCCGGGTTTTTCTCTTGCTTTTTAGGCGACAGGTGGCTAATTTTAAAAAACCGTTTTTCAACAGGTAAAATCAGAACAGCGCGATTCCATGATTACCGGTATGAATCCTGAGGACGTAAAAGAAAATCCGCATAAATCTAAATTCTATCATGTCGTCAAGCTGGCTGACGGGTTGTATACTCCCGGCGAACACAGGCATCTACGCGCTCAACAAAATATCCATAAATACCATTCGTGCGGCGCGTTTGATCAGTCCTGATCGTATTTTTCAGTTTGGAGGCCTTGTGAAATTGTGCCCGTTCCCGTTTAGCAGATTAGAAATGGGGTTTGCCCGGATATTTGTGCCATGTTGTACCTCCTGGCTGTCTCCGGAATATATTAGCTTTTCAAATCAGGACAGGATTGAAAACGATTATTCTCAGGACCCCTACCTGTGGAACTCCAAGTCAGCACAAGCCTTGCGCCAAAGCATTCTGGATGGCTCCTTCAAGTATTGCCTGAGAGATAAATGCAAAATGCAGCTGTCTGAGGAAAATGAGATCTTACAAGCGAATCCGGATTGTTTCGAAACGCCCATTCATAAAGAAGTGATGGAAGAAATAAAAAAGGGGCATGTGGCCATTGCCGGTCCCACCTCCATCTCTCTGGCTGCCGATCGCTCCTGCAATCTGGCTTGTCCTAGTTGCCGGGACAGGCGAATGGTCCGGCCTCTCAAGCCTGAGCAAGAATTTGTCGACAGGGAAATTGCCTATGTGCATCGTTGCGCCAAAACGGTTCAGGTCGTGAAAATGGCAAATTCCGGAGAGGTGTTTTTCAGCGACCAACAGAAAAAACTGCTAAAATCGTTTAACAGGGAGGATTATCCCAGGTTACAATTCATTTCTGTCGTCACCAATGGCACGCTGGCCGGCGAACGGATGTTTGCGTCATTAAAACCCGGCAGCGACTATATAAAAAAAATCAGCATATCCATGGATGCCTCCTGCGAAGATACGTATAAAAAAACCAGGGGTGGCCGGTGGAAAACGTTGATGAAAAACCTGGAATGGATATCTGCAAAACGAAGTGAGGGCAGGTTTGTTTGGGTGTCGTTGCTGTTTGTTGTTCGTCGACAAAACTTTAGGGACATTCCCGGGTTTATAGAACTGGCGGAAAATTTCAAGTTTGACAGATGTCAGTTTATAGAGCTCGATAACTGGAAAGAAAATTATCGGGTGGATACCGGCATTTCTGATTATGCCGCAGAAGCGGTGCATCTGCCCGGACATCCGCTGTACAGCGAACTGGCCGGAATATTGGAAAAGTACAAAAACCATCCGCTGGCGCAGATTAATATCAGGGGCTTTTAGCAGCCGTTGCTAACGGAACGCCTGATCCAACTGCCGGTAGACGACGGATCTGGAAAAGTTTTCTTTAAAAAATTTTCTGGCGTACTGCCGGTGCCTTTGGTAAAAATCCGCATCGGCTAGAAACCGCTGAATGCCGGCGGCGAATTTTTCAGGAGAATCGCAGACCACAGCCCCGGTGTGGATTTTTGCGGGAAATCCGCCCAGTCCTTTTTCAGTGCTTACGATCGGCAAGCCATGGGACAGCGCCTCGATTACTTTGATCTTCATCCCGGTGCCGCCCAGGAGCGGACAGATGGAAATCCGCGATTGCCGGTACACCTCAGCCAGATTTTCGACATGCGCGATGCGCGTAACATTGTCATAGTCGCGGACATAGCCGGCAATGGCGCCTGCGATCAGCACCCGAACGGAGCGGTCCAGCCGGGGATAAACCTGTTCAAAAAACCACTGCACTCCTTTCTGATTATGGGCGTTATCGGACCCGATGAAAAGAAGATCGTACTGCTGCCGGCGAGGCCTGGCCTGTGAGTTGTCATCCATGAAAAAAGGGATATAATGGTACTGTGGATGACCGGCAAATTGCGAGAAAAAATATTTTTCCTGATCGGAAATACACAGGACTCTGTCAAAAAGATTTACGCGACGGATCTCTTCTTTCATCATGGCAAAGATATCGACCGCCTGACCGGCAAGGTCGAATTTGTTGAGCGTGATAAAATCGGTGAGATCCAGAACCGTGACAGCCGGGCCCACGGCTCTGGAACGAATCAGATTGGCCCAATGCACATAGCCGATGAGGATGAAATGATACCGCTGCGCCGTAATTAGGGCGTCGAACTGTTTTTGCATGCTCCCGTAAGCGTAATCTTCAAGTCGATTGTAAACATGTCCGAGAGGCAAATATCGTTTTAACCGGTTCAGAGGATTGTTTTTCCTGTTCCCGGGCCTTTGCCATCGACCGCCTTTTTTAAAATCATATAGATACAGGTGATCGACCAGGCCGCGAGCGTCGAGAGCATCAGCGGCCCAGGAGGACTTGAAATTTTCCAGCGCAAATAAATCCACTCTGAACTTTCTGTCTTTAAAATAAGCAAGCAATTCGAGATAGCGTGAATTCACCCCGCTTTTATCTGTAAACAGGTTGTGCGGATAAACTATTAGAATGTTTTGTGCCATTGGCAATCCCCTAATTCCATTCGTCCTGTTCCCGGAAAACCGGATTTATCTCTCATTCTTATCTCCGGCTCATGACCGGGGGGTGCTTTTGCCGGTTACCAAGAAATAGCAGAGTCGCCGGATCGCGACAAACAGTCTGAATTTTATTCCTTTTTCGGCATGAATGAACGGGCGCAGCCAGAGTTCGGCGTGCCGGTAAAATACGGCAATGATATAGTATACCCGGTTTTTCGAATACCGGCGGGCAATCATCAGGGATTCCCGGCATTTACGTTTGCTCATCGAAATGGTTTTGTTTTCCGGGTAATATCTAAAGGCGGCGAAACGATCATCCACTTTCCTGTAAACAACGCCCTTGGTCAAATGCCGTATAAAAAAGTCAGCATCAAAGGCGCAGTGTAGCCGGCTGTTCAGATCTTTTTCGCAGTAAATATCCGCACGAAAAAATGAGGCCGGCTGCAAAATGTGATAGTCCAGATATAAAAGTTCCTGCAGATCAATCCGCTTAACCTGATGGACGCCCAGGCGCTCTCCGGTTTTTGAAATGAATATCCCGTCGCCGAATAAAAGCGCTAATTCCGGTTGCGCAGAAAAGTAATCAACCACTTTTTGCAGCACATCCGGTCGGCAATAAATGTCATCCGAGTTCAGCCAGCAGAAAATATCGCCCTGGGCCATGCTAAAGCCGGCTTTTAACGCACAAACTTGCCCGCCGTCAGGTCCGCTGCGCCACCGGTAGCTTGTGCCGCGACAATTGTTCCAGAGGAATTCTTTTTTAGTATTTACGTAATAATTCAGGCCGGCTATTTTCCGGGTTGCACAGTTTCCGCGCAACAGGGTTGCATATGTTTTGATAATATCCAGCGAACCGTCCCGCGAACCGCCGTCCATGATGATATAATCGATAAAAAAATTCCCTTGCTGACCAAGCACGGAGCGGATGGTTTCGTCGATAAATTCTCCCTGTTGAAAGGAAGGCGTAACGATCGAAACGGTATTCACTTTCATGGAACGGTTGTTTATTGATTTCATGATCTGTGTCATCTATTATTTTTCACCTCAACGAGGCGTTTGCTCGAACCGCATGCATTAAAATAAAGAAAAATTTCGAGCCGGCAAACATTTTTTACCTTGATTTTTAGCGCTAGTATCCCTATGTTTGCCCAGTTCATTTCATTCAACGATTGGGATGCAGATGAAAATTTGTCTTGTGGGACAGCCGAGATCCAGATCGAACTATCTGTTGGATTGTTTATCATCCCATTACCAGGTCGAATGTCTGGGGGAACCTTATCAAACTCTTTTCGAACAACCTAAAATTACTAAAGAATATAACGATAGAGTTCGTGAACTTTCCAAGGATATACATGAGAAACATAAATCCTTTTCTGTGAAAATTCAGACCACGAATATGGCTTTTAATGCAACCTCATTATTGGATCTTGAACAGTTCTTGTTCGATAGCTTTGATTTAATCTATCTCACTTACCGGAAAAATATTGTGGATCAGATCTGCAGTGTTTTATTGGCCTTAAAATATGATATTTTTACCTGGTTGGAACCTCCAAACCCTGCTGCGTACAGTTGTGTCTTCGATCCGACAACAGAGTGGTATATTCTGAATTCTACGCATTTTGACATGATCAAAATCAAGTTCTTGGAATTATATCTGCAATCTCAGGGATTGAAATATACCAAGCTGGAATATAATGATATCCCTCGTTATGTGACCGAGAAGCTGCACAAAGGTCGATCAGACAAAAGCGAAACCGGTTTTGATTATCAAAAGATATTCGAGAATTACGCTCTGCTCGAACAAGTTGTAAGCACTTATTTTGGAACAACCCTGTTCGAGTAGTTCAGCGGGTACATTGTTGATGTCCGTTTGAAATGCCGATGATTACGCCAAGGTGAAAGATGGAAATAAAGAATGATCGCTGAAAAAACATCCGGCGTGGAGAAAGTAAATTCTCTCCTGGCGAATATGGTGTTGATAGGCGGGCCGCCGCGCAGCGGCACCACCTTTGCCGCCAAAAGCCTGAATGTCCACCCTTATGTGATGACCCTCATCGACGATCACGTATACGAATGTTGGGCCTTGTATAACTATCGCGATCGAAGCGGTCTGGTGCAAGAACTCTCAAGCCGTCCCTTGACCGCAGACCAGGTCAAAAGCCGTTTGCGGCATCACCTGTTTGACGGCGATCACCTGGCGGGCGCCGCTCCTTCCGCTAAAACCATCGGCTGTCCGGAAATGGCCCCTCGCGCCGCTCCTGCTTCGGGCAAGATGCGATCTCTGGCGGATGCCGGCCTGGTGCGATATTTGTTTCCACTTGCGAAATTCTCCCAGGAATGGCGTTTGTGTTTAAAATCACCCGAGATCTCTTATGTATTGCCGCAATTGGCCGCACTCTTGCCTGGAGTAAGATTTCTCCTGGCATATCGCCCGGCCGTCGAAATCGCCGAGTCCATGTACCGCCTTGGCAATCAGGTGAAACGGTTTCCGGTCTTTCACGCGCGTTGGCAACAAGAGAGAGGAGAGGCCGGAGAATGGCGCCTTCCTCCCGGCATTCCTGCGGAATGGGGAGCGTTGTGGCAAGAGGCAACCGGTTTCCAGCGCTGCGTCATCAACACAGCCGCTTACCTTCGAGCTCTGGTAGATGGCGTCGCAATGCTTTCGCAAGAGCGCTTTTTCGTTTACAATCATGCCCGGTTACGGGAGCAACCCGAGGAAACCTTTAATCAAATCGCCCGATTTCTTGCTGTTGAGGCCTCCGGCTTTCATTCGGCATTGCCCCACGTACACGGCCGGCCGCCTGCTATACCACCAGAACTGGAAAAAGAAATGGCGGCAATTGAAAAAGAACTGCATTTGAGCCGGATGGAGCAGATGCTTGAAGCCGAAACACGTTAGCCGGCCAGGCGAGAGGCGAGCCCAAAAATGATTGTTTATTTCGATACGGTTAAACGAAAGCGCCCTGTTAAAGAGGGTGGAGATTTGGTTAAACTGGATTGGGGTGAAAAAAAAATCCTTAAATCCGTCAGCGTATATCCCAGTGACCCGGATATCGACGATGATCCTAATCCCCGAGGCAACTCTCGGGGAGGAAAGGGGATACTGGTTTACGGGGACGAACTCGTGGTCGGCGCCTATCATACGCTCCTGGTCTTTGACCGGGATTTGCAGTTTAAACGAAAAATCACCAATCCTCTTTTCGTAAATATTCATGAGATATGCAGTGAAGGCGAAAACATATGGGTCTCTGCCACGACCATCGACTGTGCCGTACTGGTGGACCGCCTGGGCCGGACTTTGAAGACCTGGTGGCCTCGTGAAGACCCCCTGCTGCAGAGAACATTCGGATTACAGCCTATGGCGATAGACAAAAACGCCGATAACCGATTAAAATATCTCCATGCCGAGCTGTCCACCAAAGAGCACCACACCCATCTCAACGGCGTGATTACCGGCCAAAACAAAACCTATGTCTTGTTGAACAAACTGGGAACGGTCGTTCAGATTGCGCCGGAGGTGAAAATTGCACTGCAGGATGACGATGTGCGCGGAGCACACAGTCTCAAGATATCCGGGGACGGCCGGCAAATGATCCTGTGCAGCAGTCTGCGGAGGGAGATCTTGTTTTATGATTTACCAAAAGGCCTGCTGGAGAAAAAAATCAGACTATTGGACTTTGCACCAGTGGCCCGTTTGCACCATAAAAGTCCGGATCAACCGTTTAACCGGTCTATTTTTGTCCGCGGTCTGGAGATAATCGGCCAGGATCGAATCCTGGTGGGGATATCTCCCGCTTCGATATTGGAAATCGATTGGCAACGCGACTGCTTGTTGGACTTTTATCAACACAGCGCCGATGTGGGCGATGCCGTCCACGGTCTGGCGCACATTAAAACCTAGTTCGCTTTGATCATTGGTTATCGGCAGAGCAAAAAACATAAAGTGACTCTGGTCGTTCTGTCGGCTGCAATCTAATAAAAAAATTATGAAATTGCCTCAAAATCCTATTTTCATTGTCGGCTATCCTCGTTCCGGCACGACGCTGTTACAGCGTTTGCTGGTCAGCCAGCCCGGCCTGTACACGTTTCCGGAGACTCATTTCTTTAATGTTGTTGAACGCAAAATTCCCAGGAGCAAAGAGAGCGAAACAGTACCGCCGTCCGCTTTGCCCGCGGTTTTTGCGGCCATCCATGAAAAAATGGGAATCCGCTATGCTCACACAAAAACGGAGGCCATAATCCGGGAGGCTCAAGACGGCAAACTAGGCTCAAAAGCCCTGTTTGAATTTATTGTAGCCGATTATCTTTCCAGGCTGTATCCCGGCATTGAGAACAGGTCAAATTGGCGTTGGATAGAGAAAACGCCATATCATGCAAATTTTCTTGATCGAATTCTGGATTTTTATCCACAGGCTCAGGTCCTGCATATCCTTCGCCACCCGACGCCGGCTATTTTTTCCTGTAAAAGGAAATTTCCCTTCAACAAAGAGACGCCGGTCATCGATTTGGCGCAGCGCTGGAACGTCATGCTGGACAACGTCGACCGCTTTAAAAGACAATATCCCAACCGTATCATGACGCTGCGTTATGAAGACCTGATAACCCGGATGGAATTGGAGATGAAACAGGCAGCGGCGTTTTTAGGCATATGCTTCGACCGAGATCGATTTTTTGCTGTCAACCACGGCGATCCTGACTTGCAGAGAAAAATCATTCTTCCATCAGAACCCTGGAAGCTTGCGGACCTTGGCAAAGAATTAATCAGCACCAACGAGGAGTACAAAAGCGACGCCTTGCGCAAGGAGGCCGCAACCATTGAACAGGTAATCGGGGAGCGTCTTGAAAAAAGCGGGTACAGGCCGTTTCATGATTAGCGTTTCGGCACACGCGCTAGCTTTCCCCTCTGAACTTGAGATAGATTCGAAATAACCAGTTCAATCTCGCGGCAAAACCCTTCAAGGGGATCAATTTGGCGTTCAGACTTTTTACTTTTGCTCTTAATTCTTCGACCTGTGCACGTTCATTCATCAACAACCTTTCTGCTACGCTTGCGGCATCCATGGCTTTTTGGACGGCAACCGCTCTTTCTTGTCTTTCTTTCTGTGAAAGTTCCTTAATTTTTTCCAAATAAGAGGTCAGGACTGCCATGGTTTCCGTGTTGATTTCTGACGGCCTGTCGGTTTGTTGCAAGTGCTGCAAGAGTTGTACGCTTCCCTCAAAAAGGCCGACGGGTCCTTCCATCAGGTCGAGTAGACGGTCTTCCATTGAATTATCACTGTTCTGGGGACGGTAGTTTTCCAGAACAGTCGCAAGATCGTCAAACGAGTAACCCAGTTGGGCTGTTTTTTCTGCGCCAAGATAATCGAGATATTCTTTGGAAAAGCGCCAGATGTCGGCGTCCTGCAGGTGAAGAATCCATTTCTCGGAATGGACCGGATCGGGTTGCCTCTTTTGATAAACCGTATCCTGATCCCCGGATGGCCATTTGGGCAGATCAAAGCGGCCGTACTCGATCATCTCCTGATTAAAGCGGATTCCTGCATAATCACACAGCCGTTTAATCTCCTCCTCCGGCTTTAGTAAAATATTTTCATACTGTACCGATAATGCGACCGGGCCGAGCGCCTGAACGCCTTTTATCAAATAATCCGGGGCCTGAAGAAGGTCCTGGCGGAAAAGCCAGAACAGGTCCCGGTTTTTTTTTATCCAGGTTTGCATGATCGATGAAAACACGGCGAGCGGATTTCTGAACAGCAGAATAAATTTTGCCTTTGGGAAAAGCCCGTACAGTTCGGTTATGATAAAATAGTAGCGTGGGGTTTTATCCAGAAAAACGGATTTTCCGGTCGATTCGAGCACACGCTGGTAGAGGTTGCCATACATGTGGCGCAGGTCGTCCAGATACCGATCCCTGCCGTCGACGGTGAGCGACAGGAAATTGCACAAGCCGTTTAAAGCCAGATCGCTTGAATATTCGGCATCAATCCCCGTCCTTTTTAAAGAATAAATCGGATGCAGCATGAGCCAGGGTTCTGAAGTTGTATAAACATCCGGATTACAGCCCAGAATTCTTTGCAACAGGGTCGACCCGGCCCTGGGCTGCGAAATCAAAAAAACAAGATTGCTGTAATCGTTCACCATCCGCTCCTTTATGACCGTTTCCCACGCTGCTCTTCGGCCCTGTTTATCGCATCGATATAAAGGTCGAGCTGTTTTTTGATCATGACTTTTTCATCGGCAGTGAGCAGGCCGCAATTTTTTTCAAATACCTGCCGAAGGCATTGCGCATGCAGGGAGCTCGGCGCACTGGAGAGTCCTTTGCCGTGCCGGCGATAAACGGTGCCGGCGACGCCGGTAAAATAATACTCGTACCCGGCAGCCAGGCGGATTTTCAGATCGAAATCCTCGTACAAGGCAAGCTCGAAATCATAACCGCCCACCGCAAAGTAAAGGGATTTCAGAAAAGTGAAATTCATAGGAATCATGCAGCTGCGGCCAAAAATGTTCGTCAGGATACTTCCCTGGAATATATTTTGTCCGTTTCCCTGGACAGTGCGTTGTCCATCGGTAGTTTCGTGAATCACATTGGAAAAAGCAATGACATTCTTTTCGGTTTTGACCTTGTGCTCACGGATGAGTTGCATTTCCGCTTCGATTTTTCGTACATCAACGTAATAATCATCCGCATCAAGGGTTGAAATATATTCTCCTCGCGCCCTGAGGATGCCGGCGTGTCGGGCCCGGGCAACGCCGTTATTCTTGGTTAACAGCAGAGGAGAGATGACATCGGGATACTTTTGCCGGAACTTTTCTATGATCTGGCTGGAATGATCCGATGAATAGTCATCGACCATAACGATTTCCAGGTTCCGGCAGCTCTGTTCGATCACGCTGTGCAAACAATCGTCCAGATATTTGGCATTGTTGTAATTGGCGATGATGATCGATACCGATGGATGCGCCGACATATCATAACCTGTAGTTGAATTTTTCGGCCAACGGATTTGCATATTTTCCAAGCTGGTTTTTGTCGTCATCGTCCCAGTCCGCGTACTCGGGGTAAACGAGTACTTTTTTCATATTCGCCGGTTCGTTGGGATGGATTTCGATCGCATTGATTTTCTGGCCTTGAAAACCTTTAACGACGGCGTTTGCAAGGCCGGCGGTGACGCCGATGAATTGCTGCAAACGATCGATGGCGTTCTGGTCGGAGTAAATATCCTCGATTCTGAAAACGGTGAACCGGTCGGACGCCAGACTCCGGCCAAACTCCTGTATATAGTGATTGGTTGCAAACCAGGTCCAGGCCAGTTTTTCGATCTGGCTCCTATCCTCCCAATCTTTTCGATCCGCAGCCTTGATCCGCCCCTCTTCCCAGATGGAATCGTTTTTATGCCAGCCCTTTTTTATCGCACTGACGACAAAATCGCCGGGATGTCGGATCAGGTGTATGAATTTTGATCGTTTGAACAACTCGGCCAGGGCAGGTGAAAAAAACGTCAGGCAGTGGTTCGATTCGAAGAAAATTTTATTGTTGTTGAAAGCATCCAGGATGAGCTCCATCCTGGCCGCGGCAATCATCTTGACCAGTAGCTCTTTTTGCGTCTGATGATGAAATGCATAATTCGGAAAATACTGTAAATTGGGAAAGGCTTCGTGATAGGACTGGATTTGTTCGTTTTGAGAAAGAAGCGAATGAAGGAATTTTGTTCCGCACCGTCCTGTCGATAAAACAAAAACGGGCGAATAGTCAGCGAAAAAGCGGTCAATGGTGCTTTTATCGATATGGTGAAAAATTTCAAATTTTTTCATGGGCGATCTTTTTTGTCACTCGAAACTCGGGAATTGTCGCTGGGCTCCGGTATCCAGCAAATAGGAACGCAGGGCCGGTTCGAATCTTTTGTTTTCCGATTCCAGTCTGGTGAAAATGGTCAAATACTCTCGATGATTTTCCTGCAAATAATCGTCATACTCCGCTTTCCGCCAGTCAACGTCATCGCCGATGTGAAAGGTCAGATGGAGATTGTTAAATTCTCTGAACTTTTGGGAAAAGCAAACCATATTGGCCAGCAGGGCTCTGCCGATCCATGCCGTGCCGATGCATATGTTGCCCAGAATGAATTTCGGATAGAGAACTTTTTTAAATACAAAACAATCATAGCCCGGGTGCGACGATCCTGTCTGGGCATACATTTCCGGGATCTGTTCGATCCGACGATAATCGGCGGATACGGTGCGTCGGTTTACCACAAAGCAATCATATCCTTTCCCGATTATTTGTGCAAGCGAAAGATAAAAATACGGCTGCAGGGCGATATCGATGTTGGTGTAAACCAGATAGTCCGCCGGGGTCGCAGCATAAAGCAAATCGAGAATGTCTTTAATCAAAGGAAGATTTCTTTTTAATTTAAACTGTTTGATGTCGCAAATGGATCTTTTCAGAGAGCCGGCATCCTCAAACATGTCCGGAAGCGCCGTTCTCTCTTCGTTAGGACCCGGCGCAGCGTAGAGATGAATCTCAACGCCCTTGGCGAAATCGCGAGCCAGCCGCATCGTTTCCAGAGTAATGGGTTGCGCGATGTCGAGACCGGGATTTTTTCCAGCCGCGACCGGGTTTACAATATGTCCGAAAGAAATCATTTTAATGACAACGCCTTACAGGTTTAAAAAAAAACGGCCCGGCAGCTGCGCACGATCCAAGGGCCCGTATTTTCCGTCGAACTCGAGCAGGATTTTTTTGCATTCGCTTTTATTGTGTTCGATATAGTCCGTAAACCGGGATTGTTGCCACGCTTTTTCATTGCCGATGTGAAAGGTGAGATGGAGATCTTTAAACACTCTGAATTTCCCGGCCAAGCAGGCCATATTCGTTATCAAAATTCTGCCAATCCAGCCTGCGCCGATGCAGGCGTTTGCCAATTCAAACCTGGAATAAAGCGAACGATCGAAAACAAAACAATCCCAGCCCTTATGGTGCTCCCCGATTTCGGCGTACATCAACGGCAGGTCGCGCACATGCCGGTAATATCCCGGTATGGTCCTCCGGTTAATAACAAAGGCATCATAGCCTTGCTGAATAATTTTTACAATCGTCAGATAAAAAAACGGCAAAAGAGCGATATCCACATTGGTATAAATCAAATAATCAGCGCTGCTATGGCTGTACAATCTGTCTAGGATGTCTTTGATCAGAGGCAATGCTCTTTTTTCCTGGAACGGTTTGATGTCTGTAATGGTCCGCGTCAGGTCGGGCAATTGTTCAAAGCTTTGGGGCAATGCAACTCGATCCTCGTTCTCAATCTGAACCGCATAGTGATGAACCTGGGCCTGGCCCTGTGAAAATTCTTTTGCTGCCGCCATGGTCGCGAATGTAATCGGTTGAGCAACCGCGAGTTCTTCATCAGGCTCTTTTGCCACAGGATTGACAATATGCGCGAAACTAATCACCTTTTGCTCCCCAACAATTGATTGATCTTTGCGCACAGGCGGCTGCTGTCCGGGGCATCGGGTAACGGCGCAACAGCATCGCAGGAATCGAAATTGCGCAATGCCGCAGCCAATTCATGCAACTCTTGAAATTCGAACAACCCCTTTAGATTATAGTAGGATCGTGCGGCATGGGTATTAGCCAAAACCGGGATGCCGGCCAGGAGCATTTCACATATTCGCGTCAGAGCGCCGCTGCCGTTTTGCTGATAGCACAAGCATGCTTTCACCTTGGCCATTATCTCATCCAGTTCCTGATCGCTCAAAGTGCCTTTAAAGGTAATGCCTCTTCCCGTCGGAACCGCATGCTCATAGGTCTTGCTGAAATATCCGCCGATGATCAGCTGAGTATCGCATTTTCCCGAGAGGTGATTCAGCCAATAGTCCGCAACATGAATGATGCCTTCCCGTGTGGCTGGATTTTGCAGGGTGCCGACCGTCAGGATGTCTTTTTTAGCGGTATGCTTGCGCTGTTCGCGAATCGCCGACAGACGCGTGCGTATCGCCTGCACCGGATAGTAAGGCAGAAAAAAGCTCTCCAGACCTAAATTCCTCAGCAACACATCTTCTTCCCTTGAGATGGTAATCACCATCTCGCACTGCGCCAATATCTCAAGCTCCTCAATCAGCAAATCAGTCACCTTGCCTGCACGCCTTCGAACTTGAGACGGCACCAGGCTTTCGAGGTTATGACAAACCGCGATAACCGGTATTTGCATGCGTTTTAATTTTTTAAAAAGCGGAAAAAAGTAAATGGGATCGTCCAATATGGCCAGTTGTAAGCCGGCCAGCTTGCCGGAGAATCCAGCCCAAATTTTGGAAATTTTATTAAATCGGTAAACCCGGTCTTGCGTCTGCGAAGACCATTTTGTCGATCTTGAAAAGCGGTAACTGCTTTTACTCAGAAGACGATCTCTTTGTTCATCGGTCAGCCAATCGCCGCGAAAAATCGCGACAAGCTCCAGGTTCGGTAAAACGGTTCTGAAAATTTCTTCAAGTTGCAGCATCCGCCGGCAACCGCCGCCCTTTTCGGTGCTGGGTAAAAACCTGCTGAAATAAGCCGCCTTGATCATGCCTAACTCTTGTACATATTCGTGTTTAAAATTCCTGGTTTTCCAAGTTCGGGGGGAATTTATTTTGTTTCAATGTTTCCATGATGAAAGCGGCGAATTTTTGATGACCGCTGTTGTTAAAATGCTTGCCAGGGGTCCGATAGTCGCTTTTTTGAATATTATCCGGATAATAATAACTAAACGTTTTGAAGAGATCTTTTCTTTCCTCTATGGACCGTTCTTTATCCGTGTCGGAATTCACAAATGGTATCATGAACAGGAATAATTTTGCATCATGTTCGCGACAAACCTGTGCTGTCTCTGTCAGGGCCTTGGTCACCCATTGACGAGACGAATCCAGGGGTATGCGTTCATGAAAATGGAGCGAAAGGTACACCGCTTTGCCGACGATGGTTTTGAAAAGAAAACAGTTCCAGGCATCGGAACATCTGCCGCACTTTCTACACGAAAAGTACGTAAAAGCTTCTTCGGCGTTGTTAAAAAAGCGACCGCTGTCATCATAGCCCAATAAAAATCCGATGCTGCTCGAGTAGTGCAAATTTTTATTCGGTCTCATCAATAGCGGTCTATCGCTGACATCGTTGCCCAGATAGACACAGACGGCGACAATGTCGGGTTTTAAAACAGGCAGGTATTTTTTTGTAATCAGGGCGTATTGCTGGGGATCTGTTCCGGGAATCCCGCCATTGTAAACGTAATACCCTGCCCGTTGCAACAGATCTGCGAAGCAATGGGTGATCGGTTCTGCCGATTGTCCCCAGACAAACGAATCGCCGATCAGCAATATTTTTGTTTGCTGGGTGTCGACATACTCAAACGCGTTCCCTCGAAATCCGTCTTTATTTACCCCGATATGAGCTTGCTTTTTAGTGGCCGGATCGGCAAAATAGTCAGGATTCGCCCGGAAAATACCTTCCTCGTCGGTATAGAAATTATCGTAAAATTGGATCCTGGTCGTGGCGCATTTAATGCAAAATTGTTTGTATCTTTCCCCTTCGGAGCCGCTCTTTTCCGTCTCGGCGATGGTCTGCATGCCCGCGAGGCGACACAGGCCTTCCAAGAGTAAAAGCAAAAGGAACAGCAATCCGATATTAAACAGAATCAGCTGCAATTTTTTCATATGTTGCAGCGAATGTTAATGCAGACAACAACAGACAGCCGTATCATCACGCTATCCTGTAATTGGCCATTCGACATAACTGTAAGTATAAAGCCCGGACGCGCCCGGGAATAACTCTGCCGGGGAGCGATCTCTTCAAACTCGGATCAATGAAACGATCATGTAACGCTACGCCGATGGCCTTTGACAGCATGGGCAGGGCGGTTCCGTTGAATATTTGATTATAGTGCACAAAAATCAGGTTGTTGTTCCGGCTGTGTTTGTTCACTATATGACTATAGATATTGATCCAAACCTCGTACGCCATCGTCCTGTTGATATAGAGGCTGTGAAGATATTTCTTTGCATGACATTCCTGCAGAATGCTGTTTACCGTGATATCCGGCTCCCGGAACACACAGATGAACACCGTGTCAGGTTTTAAAAATTTTTGCCACACCGGCAGGGTGTAACTGAACCGGGGATCCTTGTAGCAGAAAGGTTCTCTGGCTAAAACCCGGTTTATGTCAGCGGCCAAATCCGGAGTGAATTCGTCCACAGTGACCTGCAGAGGCAGGCTGAGCAGCCACCGCTGATTTTTTCCGATCGGTTTGTAGACACTGCCCTTGTTCAAAAACAACCTGATCAAGGCTGATTTAAGATTTGCGCCGGCATAACGGTGAAGAATATCCTCATTGATGCGATTGATCGTATTCCATTCGAAAAAACCTTTCGGATTCGATTGACTCGGTTTGTACAACTGGTCGCCCAGGAAATAACCCGCGTCGTGCAAAATGCCGGCCAACATGCTCGTGCCCGAGCGACCCGAACCCAGAATGAGACAATTTTTTTTATCCAGTTCCATCAGCGCTGTGATTATTCGATGATTGTTTTTTGATTCAGACTTACAATGCCGCCGCCGGATTTATCGTCTGAAATCACGCGAAAGACATAGGCATCGACAATCCGCGAGACGACTAGATTTTCATTGTTCATAAATGTTCTCAGACCGATATTGATATAGTAGCTCTTTCCGCCGATCAGCAGGCAGTCAAACAGCATCTTGTAGGTCATGATCATGCCTTCGGAGACGGCCTGATTGAGGAAATTGTTTTTATCAGGGTACATAAACCAGGCGATATCCTGCCCTTGTTGCGTCTTGATAGAGTTGGAAAATTGAATGTTATCCAGTTTTGCATTAAACAGCACCTTGTACTGAAAACAGTAACGCTGTCCCTGTACCAGAACATTGACGCGTTTGCCGTCTTCGGTGACAATTTCGCAATCATAAATAGTGACGTCAAAGTTGCGCAATTCCACGATAGTCTGTGAAAGAAATGCCGGCAAATAATAGGGTTGAAAGCCCTGGTTCTCAAAGAGATCGTCGCTTGCCGCCTGATTCGTAGTGTTCTCCTTGCCCTGGCAGTCGAAGTCAAACGGCATGGCGTCACTGGTCGTCAGATCAAAAATCTCTTTTCTTTTTTCGTTTTTATCGAGTTCACAGATCTCGTCAAGAACCGACGAATGGTGTTCTTCCCTGGCGTAAATCAATTTTTGATAATACATGGTTACCAGTTTCGGCGGCCCCTGCAAGAGTATTTCGCCTTTATCCAGGAGAATCGCCCGGGTGCAGAGTAAATTGACGGAATTGACGTCATGGCTGACAAACAGAATCGTTTTTCCCCCCTTGAAAAACTGTTCCATCCGCGCATGACACTTGCGTTTAAACAGGTCATCGCCGACCGCCAGCACCTCGTCCAATATTAAAATATCGGGATTGATATGAACCGATACTGCAAACGACAATCTGGCTTTCATGCCGCTGGAATAGGTTTTTATCGGTTGAAAAATATACTCGCCCAATTCGGAGAATTCAATAATCTGGTTTTTGATTTGATCTATCTCGTCGCGGCGATAGCCCAAAATGGTGCAAAAAAAAGAAATGTTCTCGATGCCGGTAAATTCCGGATTAAAACAGGAACCGAGTTCAAAAATTGCCGCTATTTTTCCGGTTACCGCGACCGAACCCTCGGTCGGGGTGATGACTTTGGCGATGATCTTGAGCAGGGTTGATTTGCCGCTGCCGTTCCTGCCCACGATGCCGAGGATTTCACCCCGTTTGATCCGCAGGTTGATGTTTTTCAGAGCAAAAAAGTCATGATGGTAAATTTTTTTGAACGGATGCAGCGCTTCCTTCAGCCGGTCCTGGCGGTTGTTGTATAAAATGTACTTTTTGGAGATCTCCCGTAACGCGACGACAGGCTCCTCGCCGGACATAAGGTTCGGCTGCATCAAAGACGAATTGATTGTATTTTCAGTTCTCACCCTGCCTCTAGATAACATCTGCAAAATGCGGTTTCAATCTGGTAAATATCCCTATACCCACAAAGAGCAAAAGGACGGTCCAGGTCCAAAAATAAAGGCCATATTGCCATTGATGCCAAAAAGGAATTTGCTGTAAAAAACTGAAACGATATCCTTCAACTATATAAAAAAGCGGATTCAACATGAGCACTCTGGATGCTTTTTCGCTGAGCAGGCTCGGATCCCAAAAAACAGGCGTGAGAAAATATAAAAATCGAAGCAGAATCTGGACGATGTTTCTGACATCCGGGAAAAAAAGAGAAACCGACGAGGTGATCCAGCCAAGGCCGACCATAAACAGGCTGATGGCAAACATGTAATAGATCACCTGAAACCACCACAGCGTCGGGGTAACGCCGCTCAGCATAACAATTATTATTGCGATAGCGACGACGATGAAATGCAAAAAGAGCTCGGAGAGAAGGCTTACGATAGGTAAGACGCTGGCGCGCAGATCGGCCCTTTTGATCAGGAACGAATACACCTGTAAAGAGTTGGTCGCCCGAGATACGGCAGACTGGAAAAAACCGAATGACGCAATGCCGATGATCAAGTGGGATATAAAGTTGGTCTTGGATAAAGAATTACTGCGCCACAGGGTGCTGCGGACGAACCAGAAAACAAGCATCATGGCCAGAGGATCGATAATCGCCCAGGATAATCCCAGACTGTTGCCGACGTACTGCTGTTTAAAATCCCGTTTCACCAATTCAAAAACCAGATATCTTTTTGTATAAAGATAGCGTACAAATTGAAGGAATTCATTGCCTATCTTTAAAGGGCTCATGATCGCTCTCTGTTGGTAAACCGGGATGATTGCCGCCATCCCGTCATTTTTCGATGAAAAAATCAAAAATATATCTCAACGGCCTGGTTATGCGCCAACTCCAGGAATCATGCAGCTGTCGTACCCTTAAGTTGAGCTGTTCGATCCTGTCAGACAATGCCTTGGGTCTGTTGAGAAGGTAATCGATGGTAAACTCTGAAGCGACTGCTTTGGCAAAAGCGCTTTCTCCCATAGATTTTACAAACCGCATGAACGCCAGCAGATCAAAAGTGATCGGCGGCGGCGCCGGTGGATTAAAGTCGCTCTCGCCGCGAAAGAGCTTTTGCTCGGCGGTGAGGATCTGCACAGCTTCCTGGTCGTAGCAGTTCATATGCCGGCTGATCTTCTGGGCGGCATGCCGCCTGATTCCGCCCAAGAGGGTGTTGACCGTATACAGCCGGGCGTAGCGATAAAACCGGGCCCACAGTTCCAAATCACCGGCATAGTTCAGATCGGCCCGTATATAAGCCCCGGCTTTTTCCCAGAGCGTTCGCCGCCAAAACGTGCTCTCTTGCTGAATGTAGGGCCGGTCATACTCCTTGCGCAGATACTGCGCCCGGCAATAGGCGGGTAAACTACCTTCATTGATAAAACTGATGCGTCCGGCCTCGTCCCAGGTTGCGATGATGCCGGTCAACCAGTCCACCTCCGGATGCTCGTTTAAGAGATAGGCAACCTTGAATAATGCATTCGGCTGCAGCTTGTCATCGGAATTAAGCCATGCCATGATCGAGCCGGTGGTTCGTGCAAAGCCATCATGGATGGCGGCATACTGGCCGCCGTCGGGCTTGCTCTGCCAGTAGGTTAAATGCTTTTCATGTTTTTTAATGATGCCTACCGAGTTGTCCGTGCTGCCGCCGTCCATGATGATATATTCGAGATTGGGATAGTTCTGCCCCAGTACGGATTCGATAGTTTCCTCGAGGTACTGCCCCTGGTTAAACGACGGCGTAACCAGTGCGATGCACGGCAACCTGTTCATGATTTTCACGTCCTGCGAACCAGCCCTGCCAAACGCGAGAGCCATTTTGACTTTAGCTTGCCTCTGCTCCAGGAACGACGAGGATCATCCGATTCGATAAACAGTTCACTTTGGGCATAGTTCTTTGACTGACATTCGCGCAGATAGCGGTCGTAAAAAAGATAGTTATAGTTACAGCCGCAACTTTTGTTCGGACACTTTTTCATATCCTGCAGAATATATGAAGATAACCCCGGGAATGCCTCATCAACCAGCGACACGCTATGGCTGTGTTTTCTGGTAGTGCACCAAAGGTCATATTTCAAGGTACCATCCGACTCGATCAGAAAATAGAAATACCCCAGAGCGCAACGTTTGCCGATGGAAGAGATATAGGCGCCGGTATTTTTTTTTCTCTTATCGCCGGCGTCTGCTTCGGTCCAGGGAACAATGAAAGGTTGAAAAAGTATTTTAAATCCTGTCTCCCGACCGATTCTGTCGAGTTCGGCACGATCATGGGCAGAAAGTTCCATGTCGACCTGGGAAAGCGTTATCAACAGCTTCCCTTTGTATTCATTGGCCGTGGCGATAATCGCATCGATTTCCTCCCGGCTTCTCAGCGAAACATGAATGCTCACCAGAACCTGCGAAAGATATCGGGCAATGGCTTTGAACCGGTCCACCAATCTGAGATTGGTGATTAACCAAATCTCAATATTGCCGGCTGCAGCCAGAATGCGGACAGCCTCCTCCAGGTGGGAGGCCAATGTCGGTTCACCGCCCGTGAGGTTGACCACGATGCGCTCATACTCTCTGCTGAGCTCCACGATCCGTCTGGCTACCGTCACCTCATCACCGGGACGATACAGCATTTTGTCCTTTGGCTTTTGAGAATATTCGGTTTTATTGACGCAATAACTGCACCTGAGGTTGCAGTTGTCTACCACAACCCATTCAAAAAATGCGAACGTGTGCACCCTGATCCTTTACAGAATAGACTCTCCTGACGCGCTATCTTGGGTCTGCAGACGAGTCGGGAAGAAAAGATAAGACTCCCAAGCACCAATGTACAATAATAGTTAATTGTTTGTAAATATATCTATTATGGAGGAAAATGTCAATATAATTAACAGACCGGCGTTTAAAGATCCAGGTCTTCCAGTACGCGGTATTTTTCTTGAGAGGCATTTAACAATTGAGCCAAGCAGCGGTTGAACTTTTTTCTCGCTTGGTTTCGTAGATGGATCTCAAAGCTACAAAGCTTTGCATGGTGCGCGGGTCTGTCACCGATCAAACGGATGCAATAAACCTTCCGACTCTTGTGCTTATTCGAGGTATCCCTTGTCCGTATTGACGCTCCACACGTCATTGGCTTCGCCCAGAATGTTGCGGGCGGCGTACACGCCGGTGAGCATCGAATGATCCTGATTGTTGTAGCGGTGCATGCCGTTGCGCCCGATGGTGTGCAAATTGGAAAATTGCGCCAGGTATTGGCGGAGGATTTCCAGATTTTTCCGATAGTCGTCATCATAAACCGGATAAGCTTTTTCCATGCGCACCACCCTGCCGTCTTCCACTTCATCAGCCTGGATCAAGCCGAGGCAGGCGCATTCTTGAATTGCCAGTTTAATCAGCTGTTCATCGGGCCAGTGCCACTCCGGGTCGTGTTGCCAGAGAAAATATTCCAATCCCAGCGAGGTGCGCGCCGGATCCGGGGTCATGGCAGGACTCCAGTTCTTAAAGTTTTGTATGCGTCCCACCTTTGTTTCCGGCGTGTTGATATAAAGCCAGTTATCGGGAAAGATATTTTCCCGGTTAATGATCAACATAACGGTGATGAAATCGCGATAGCGCAGATCACGGGCTATTTGCCGTATCGGGTCCGGCGGCAAAGGATCAAGCGCGAGGATCAACTCGCGCAGCGGCATGGAGGATATAAAATGTTTGCCGTGGTATTCGATCTGTTCGCCGGATGGCCGAAGCGTCTCGACGCTTTTCACCTTGGCCTGGTGGTGTCGAATCCGCACGGCTTTTTCTTTGTACACTACGGAAGAGCCCTGCTCAACCAGTTGTTGTGCGCAACACTCCCACATCTGACCCGGGCCAAATCGCGGATAATGAAATTCATTGATGAGCGAAACGGCTTTGCTGCCGCGATGCATCAGTTGGCCAAAAAACGCATCAGCCAGCACCTTTTTAAGTGAAAGGTTTTTAATGCGTTGCGCCGCCCAATCCGCTGAAATTTTGTGGCAGGGAATCCCCCAAACTTTTTCCGTATAGGACTTGAAAAAGATATCATACAAACGATAGCCGAAGCGGTTGGATATCCAGAGTTCGAGATTTCTGTCCTTGTCGTAGGGGAAAAGCTTGGCGCGGCCATAGCTCAAACACACATGCAACGCTTCCTGCCATCCCAGGCCCAAAATGGCATTAAGCGGTTTAAGTGGATAATCGAAAAAATGACCGCGATAATGTATGCGCGAAAGCCTCGGCCGCAGCAATAAATCCTCCTGAAGCATTTCTCTCCAAAGCGTTTTTATGTACGGCACTTTTGTGAAGAAGCGATGACCGCCGATGTCGAAACGATAGCCGCGATAATTCACGGTGCGTGAAATGCCGCCGACCTGGTCACTCGCTTCCAATACGGTTGCGCGCATACCCTGCTTGGCCAACTCGAAAGCCGCGCTCAAACCTGCGGGTCCTGCGCCAATGATGACAATTTCGGGAGACGGTAACATTTGCGAATTTAGTCAAAAACCATTCGAAATGCAAACGGAAATAAAAAAATACGTTGCACTTATTAACCAAAAACAATCAGGCACAAATCGTATTAAATTATCCCAACTCGATTGTTACTCTTGAAAATGGAATTAGACCTGGCTATATTGTGTTGACAAGGCAATCTGTCCAGGAACTTTTTGAACGGTTTGTAGGCGTCGCAAAACGTTTTTACGATATTTAATTGAACACCAGGCCGATTTTCATTTCAAAGCGGGAATGAGCCAATGAAAAATTGCGCAGATTGTTTTATATTTTTACTGTTGCTCTTGACCTCCACGTCTGCCTATACCAATCTGTCGCCAAAGCAAGTGCATGATCGTTTGGTGCAAAATGACACCTTGCTGCTGGTGGATGTGCGCGAAACGTCGGAATATCGACGTGGTCATCTCGCCGAGCCGGCTGGACAGTTGCCGATAACGCCGGTCAATTTGCCTTACAACAGCGGCGTTTTTAACACGGAATATCATCGGTTGCCGAAGGACCGGGATATTGTTATCTCTTGCGCTTCCGGCAGTCGCAGCGCCGCTGCCGCCGCTTTTCTCAACGGCAAAGGATACTCACGTGTTTTCAATATGACCGGCGGCTTTTCCTCTTGGACTTTTGAATCACGCAAGGATGGTTATGGCGATCATTCAGGGAAATGGATTCCTTTTTCTGCCGCCACCGTCACAACGGTATTCTGTGTTGCCGGCTCAGATACCAGCGAATTATTTTTTCCACCAGGAGGTTTGGTTGGCAGTGATTCGATGTACGTGGAAATGCATCGGGTTGATGCGCAAACACCTGTTCCACCAGGGACGCCGGTTTCAGATGTCAAAGGATTGTTTCGCATTACGGCACTGGATCGTTACGGCTTTTCTAAAATGACAGGAGATTCTTTAATCCTGGCGCAAGCGGTAGAAATATCTCTGGCCCCCGGATATTTGGTCGATAAAAATTCCATTGCCGGCACATCTGCCGTCATGGCGTTTTTTGTGCCAGGTCCGGGTTGGCAGGCGTGTGAAAACAGTTATCGTTCATTCCGATTTTTGCGCACGGAAACGGTTCTACGCACCTGGTACAGTGTCAGCGGATTTAAAGGTACGGGAGTAGTGCAGAACGGTGTTGCTGAGAAAAGAGAATTGATCACGGCCTATCCTAATCCTTTTAACGGAAGAATAAACATCATCGCGCCGGCTGATGCCGAGATCGCGGTATTTGATGTCCGTGGCCGGATGGTTGAAAAGTTGAACAAGCGCACCTGGTCGCCGTCTGCTGCTATAGCGTCCGGCGTTTATTTTATCAAAATTATCAGCAACGATGGAATAGGGGTGCGAAAAATTTCTTATGTTCGATAAAAAACCCTTGCGAAGATTTTTAAACCTTCGCAAGGGTGCGAGTATTACTCCTGCGTTACGATTTTACCTTTCGCCACTCTTTTTTCCTTGCGCTGACCGCGTTTGAGTCTGATCCAGTCGGCCAGGTGTTCCATATAAGCGTAAATGATCGGCACAATGACCAGGGTGAGCACCGTAGCAACCGTGAGCCCGCCCATGACTGACCGCGCCATGGGCGCCCAGCTTTCACCCGATTCACCCAGACCAAGAGCCATGGGGAACATACCCATAACCGTAGTCAGGGCGGTCATCAGCACCGGGCGCAGACGCATGCGGCTCGCTTCGCGGATGGCTGCGTACAATTCCATGCCTTCCGCGCGCAGCTGGTTGATGCAGTCAACCAGAACAATGCCGTTGTTAACCACAATGCCCACCAGCATAACAACGCCGATCAGCGCCATGACCGACATGTCCGTACCGGTCATGTACAGAGCCATGGCCACGCCGATGATGGACAGGGGAATCGTGAACAGGATGATAAACGGATCCACCAGTGATTCGAATTGCGAGGCCATGACCATATAGGTCAGAAACATGGCGACCAGAAAAGCGATGCCCAGATACATAAACGATTCGATCATATCCTGTGCGGCGCCGCTGATTTCGATGCGATAGTCGCCGGGCATGGGCACCTGTTTAATGATTTTTTCCACGTCTTTGGTTACGCTCTGCAGATCGCGACCCGAGATGCTGACGTTGACTGTGACAATTCGTTCCTGATCCTCGCGGTTGATCTCTTGCGGCGTTTTGTCGTAATCGATGGTGGCAATAGCTCGCAAGGGAATTTGCCGTCCGGTCGGCGTCATGATGAGCAGGTTTTCCAGATCCGCCTTGCTGCTGCGGCTGCGTTTATCCAATTGCAGGCGGATGTCATATTCATCGCCCTTTTCACGATAGCGCGTCACGGCCGCGCCAAGCACGCTCAGGCTGACGGTGTTGCCGACCTGGGCCGTACTCAACCCCAAATCCGCGATGCGTTGTCTGTCCAGATTGATCTTTAACTCCGGCGACGGCTTGTCGATATTGGTTTGGTATTCGGCAACCCCTTTGATTTTTTTGAGGCGGTTGATCAGGTCATTGGCAATGGCCTCAGATGTTTGCAGGTCATGGCCGAATATATTCAGGACAATATCCGCCTGGTTGAACATGGCAGCGCCGCGATCTTCGAACTTGATCGTCATGTCCGCGATTTGCGCCACTTGCGGCCGTAACGCATCCTGGATATCGAACATGTCGCGCTTGCGTTGCGACAGCGGTTTAAGCCGCAGCGTCATATCGCCCTGAGCTGCGGAGCGGGAAGAGAACATGGCCATGATGCCTTCGCCCTGGCCAAAATTATAATAGATATTGTCCGCTTCCGGAACCTCTTTTTTCACGATATCGGCAAGCTGGATCATGCTTTTTTCCATGGCAGCCATGCTGGTTCCGGGCGTGCGTTCGATGGTCATGGACATATAGCCCTGGTCTGTTTCAGCCATAAACTCGCCGCCGGTAAAGAACAGGGAAATAAGCGAAATAACCGCCAGGGCTGCAGTGCCGAAGAGAACCGTTTTTTTGTGCTCCAGCGACCAGTCCAACATTTTTCTATAAACCGAATACACCTTTTCCAGCCAGGTGCTGATCAAATTTTTGCTGCGCATGGTCAAGCCGTTGGGGTCAAGATTGCGTGAAATGCGCAGCATTCGTGAAGCCAGCAATGGAATCAGGGTCAGGGCCACCAGTAAAGAAATGGTCAAAGAGAAACAAATGGTGATCACCATATCCCTGAATAATTGTCCGGCCAGTCCCGGTACAAACAACACTGGTAAAAACACAACCAGCGTGGTCAGCGTCGAGGCGCTGATCGCCATTGACACTTCACGAGTGCCCTTCTCCGCAGACATCCGCAAATTTTCGTGCAGTTCATCATGATGACGAAAGATGTTTTCCAGCACTACAATCGAGTTGTCCACCAGCATGCCGATGGATAATGCCAATCCGGCCATGGAGATGATGTTTAGGGTAATGCCGGCCTGATCCATAACCGCAAAAGTTACGATCACGGATACCGGAATCGATACGGCTACAATAATCGAACTGCGCAGGTTGCGCAGGAAAAACAACAGCACCAAAAAAGTCAAAAAAACCGCCTGCCAGGCCGTACCGGTCAGATTCGACATGGAATTGACAATGAAATCCGACATATCCATGGCTACTTCCACAGTTACGCCGCGTGGCAACTCTGATACGATGCGATTCAATTGGCCTTTGATGTCTCGGCAGACCGTGACGGTGTTGGCGTCCGAGGACTTTTGTACAATGACAAAAGTGGCGGGTTTGCCGTTGTTCCAAACCTGCTGCCGTACTTCGGCAAAACCGTCCACAACAGACGCGACATCGCGAACGTGAATGACGGAACCGTTAAAAGAGCCGACGCTGGTAGCGGCAATTTGCTCGAGATTGGTATATTGTCCGGCTGTCTCAATGCTGAATTCCTGTCTGCTGTCCTCGACATAGCCGGAAGCGATCTGCAAATTGGCTGCCTGCAAAGCGGCCTGTACCTGCTGAATGGCGATATTGCGCGCTTTTAGCCGCACCGGGTCCACCAGCACTTTGATTTCCCGCTTCAAACCACCGGAAGTATAAACCGAAGCTACGCCGTTGATGCGTTCAATGCGCGGTTCCAGATTCTGTTCTGAAATGCGGCGCAGTTCCGCTTCGCCGTACACGTTGGAAGAGAGCGCCAGATAAAGAATCGGTTGCATGGCCGGATCCAGCTTGAAAACCAGCGGTTCGGATGCATCCGGCGGCAAATAGTCGCGCACAAAATCCAGATTGCGGCGCACATCGGTTTCTGCCTGGTCCATGTCAGTTCCCCATTTGAACTCGAGCATGACCAGAGAGAGGCCCTGTCGGGTGGCCGAGGTGATTTTTTTCACGTTTTTCACCGACGCGACGGTTTCTTCAATCGGGCGCGTCAAGGCGGTTTCTATATCATAGGGACCGACGCCGTAGTATTGTGTGATGACCGATATATAGGGGAAATTCAATTCCGGAAACAGATCCAGATTCAGTCGCATCAGGGAAAACAAACCGAATCCCACGGCGACCAGATAGATCATCGCAAAAGTCACACCGCGCTTGATGGCGGCTTGGGTCATATTCATATGCCGGACTCCTAGTTTTTCACGATATCGACAACAGAACCGTCACGCACGTTGTTTTGACCGGAAACGATCAGTTGCTCGCCGGCTTTGAGGCCCTCAGCAATGGCCAGTTGCGTATGATTGATGTAGAGCGGCTGCAGTTGCCGTTGCACCGCCTTGCCGTCCTCAATGACATAGGCAAAATAGTTGGTGACAGCCCTGTCTTCGTTGTTTTGCCGTTGCAGCGTCGTACTTTCCAACACCGCGTAACGCGGCGCCAACACGACATTTTGCAGTGTACCGGTCGTGACCGTAACCTGGGCGAACATGCCCGGTTTCAATCGTTGATCTCCGTTTTCAACAAGGACTTCGATTTGCGCCAGTCTGGAAAGCGGATCAAGCACAGGACTGATTTTACTGATGTGTCCTATGAAAGTGTCATCAGGATAACTGCGCACGCTGACATTGGCTTCCTGGCCCATTTTGATCCTACCCAAATCAGATTCAGTAGCGTCAAAGATGATTTTCACTCTGTTCATCTGCACCACTGTGACCAGCGGCACAGCCGGATTGGCCATGTCGCCGGCTTCATAATACCGTTTGCCGATAATGCCGGAAATCGGCGCCGTGACGGTCGCATCGTTTAACGTGCTCCTGGCGCTGCGCAAGCCGGCCTCTGCCGTTTGCAGTCCGGCTTTGGCAGCTTCGTATTGCGTTGCAAGCAAATCGAATTGTTGTTTGCTGAGCGCATTTTCATTGAGCAACCGTTGCGCGCGTTCATATTCCACTTTGACATTGGCTTCCTGCGCGCGCGCGGCGGCCACGCCGGCTTCAGCCTGGCGCACAGCCTGTTCAATGGTGGCAGCGTATATGGTCGCCAGGGGAGTTCCTTGTTTCACATAGGAACCCATGTCAACATGAAATTTTTCAATCCGGTCCGGTATTTTAGAAAACACCTTGACCTCAAATTCGGCATTGATGTCGCCGTTATAGGTTAAAGTTTGCACCAGATTGCCCGATTGGACTGTTTCAATTTCCACCGGAACCCGCACGGTTTCTTCTTTTTTTGCATTACTTTTTGAACACCCCAGGGCCCATAACAACAGCAGCCCAACAAGCAACAGATATAACCAACGTCTGGACATGGAGCTTCTCCTTGATATATTGAAATTCCAAGATGTCCGACACCGCAAAGGCGTCGGACATCTGTTTCATGATTACAGCACGCCTGTGAGCGCACCGGTCACCCTGCGCAAAGCGTAGCGCGCCATCTGATATTCGTACAGAGATGAAACATAATTCAGCTGCGCACGGTTGTGCGCCAGCTGCGCCGAGAGCACGTCCAACTGGGTGCCGGCGCCCTCTTCGTATATCAGATTAGCCAAACGCAACGCTTCTTTAGCCAGAGACACCGATTCTTTGGCGGTTTCATGTTTTTGTTTTGTTTCCAGAAATTTGTTAAAGGTCATTTCCGCTTCTGCATTGATGCCGTCATGGACCTGTTTTTCCGTGTCCATCATGATTTTATAATCCAGTTGGGATTTTTGATAGCTTTTGGTGTTGCGGAATCCGTGAAAGATCGGGATCTGCAAACTGACGGCTGACGTGAATCCTTTGCTGAAATCGTCCTGATGAAAATGATAATCGTTGCGCATCGCCAAAAAAGAGTAATCGGTGGTGAAAAACAACTTGGGCATAAAATTGCTGCGGGCAACAGTAACGCCCTTGCGCGATACGTATATCTGTTCGTTGAGCGCTTTCATTTCGGGTCTGGCGCGCAGCGCCAGTTTCTGAAAATCAGCCAGATTCATATTGCTATATTCGTCTGCAACATAGGTTAATTCGCCACGCACGCTCAAATCCACATCAGCGGCCAATCCCAGGATGGCGCGCAATTGCGTCAAAGCCAGTTGTTTGTTGTTCTTGCCGGTTATGACCTCGGGTTTCCAATTGGCCACTTCGACTTCAGCGCGCATCTTGTCAAAACCGGAAGCCATGCCCACTTCGTGTTTTTTCTTCACCACTTCCAGATTAGCCAGGGCTTGCGCCAGCGCTTCCTCCTGCACCTGTGCCAGTTGATTGGCCAGGATACAGGAATAAAAGGCGCCGGTGGTGTTGTAAATGAGCGTCTGCTTTTTCAACTCCAGATTTTGTTCTGCCGCGCGTTTGCCGGCAGCCGCCATCTGCACTCCGGCCCAGCCGGCGCCGCCTAAAAACAGCGGTTGTTGCAGATTGACGCCATAGGTAAATGTGTTTTCCATGCCGAAGGAAAGTTTTACATAGTCCGGCATTTCTGCGATCTGCGGAATCATCTGGCCCATGGGCCCCAGCATGTCCTTGATGAAATTGGGAATGGTCTGTTCCTGAATGCTCCAGGCTTTTTGAAAATTTACCGAGGCATTGATGGTCGGCAAAATATTGGCGCGCGCTTCCCACACGGCCGCTTTGGCTTTTGCAAGTTCTTTTTCAGCCATCTGCACTTCCGGATTTTTCTGCAACGCCAGAGCAATGCTCTCGTCCAGAGTCAGGCTCATTTTTTCCTGGCCAAGAGCATTTAGGACCAGTAGCAGGGATAACAGATAAACCGATTTTCGCAACATCCTTGCCTCCTTTGAGGGGTTCTAATTTTTTATACCGTATAAAAAAAGATCAACCAATTTTTCCGCCACCTGGCGAGAGGGTTTGGGCTCAATTCCCTGAATTTGATGCCAGAGCAGATGCAACATGGCGCCGCCCAAAATTTCCACGACAAAGCGCGCATCCGTGCCGGCAACCAGCTCGCCGTTTTGCACGGCGTCTTGAATCAACTGCACCATAAACCGGCCCTGGTTCATCGCTTCGGCAGAGTGTGCGTTTAAAAACGGCAGCTTTTCCGAAGGAATGAACAAGGAGATGTAAAACTTTGTGAATTCCGGACTGGCCTCTGCATCCTGAAATTTTTGGTAAATAATTTCCACCAATTTTTCTCGAATGGAGATGGGCAATGCCCGGATTTTTTCCACACCATAGCGATTGCATTCCAGACCCTGTTCAATAAGTGCTTTATAAATTCCTTCTTTATTCTGAAAATAGTAATAGATCATCGGCTTGGATATGCCGGATTCCAGAGATATTTCGCGCATGGAAACAGCATGATAACCTTTTTCTGCAAACAAGCGGGCAGCAGCCATGAAAATTTGATGTCGAGTATCCGTAACATACTGGTTTTTATCTTTGTACATTAATATTCCCCAATACTAACCTACCGGTCGGTAAAATTCTTTTAATATACGAAATATGTGAGAAAAGTTACAGGAATATTTTCACTTTTTGAATCGCCTTGCATGGAAGTCTTTTTTTTACTAAATTTTACGCAACAATACTTTTTTATAAAATGGAAAAAGAAAACAACTTGCAAGCTTTTCGTCCGTTGGCAGACCGGTTGCGGCCGCAACGACTGGACGAGGTCATCGGACAACAACATCTCCTGGCGCCGGGCAAGGCGTTGCGTCGCGCTATCGAGTCCGACCATATGGTTTCCATGATTCTCTGGGGACCGCCCGGCAGCGGCAAAACAACCCTGGCGCGGCTCATCGCCAATGAAACCAGCAGTGAGTATTTTTCATTGAGCGCTGTGACCTCGGGCGTGGCGGATCTGCGCAAAGTGATTGCCGAAGCGGAAAACAGCCGTCGCGTCGGCAAACGCACCATTCTGTTTGTCGACGAGATTCACCGGTTTAACAAGTCGCAGCAGGATGCCTTGCTGCATTCGGTGGAAGACGGCACCATCATGCTCATCGGCGCGACCACGGAAAATCCCAGCTTTGAAGTGATCTCTGCGTTGCTGTCGCGTTGTCGCGTCTATAAACTGGAACCCCTTTCTCTGCAAGATCAGGCTATGATCCTCGAACGCGCCTTGCACAACGACCCATGGTTGCTTGAAGCCAAAGTGGAAATGGAGGAGGAGGCGCGACAGATTCTTCTGAAACTATCTGCCGGAGATGCGCGTGTATTATTAAACGGTCTTGAATTGGCTGTGCAATTGGCCCAGTCCGAAGAAACGGGTGTCCGGCGCATCAATCGCGCCCTGATCGAAGACGCGCTGCAGCGCAGCACGCAGATGTATGATAAAAACGGCGAATATCACTTTGATGCCATTTCCGCGTTTATTAAAAGCGTGCGCGGCTCTGATCCGGATGCAGCCATGTATTGGCTGGCGTTGATGCTCAACGGCGGCGAGGATCCGCTGTTCATTGCCCGTCGTCTGGTTATTCTGGCTTCTGAGGATATCGGCAATGCGGACCCGCATGCGTTGATGACTGCCACTTCGGCGTTCACCGC
>CAYLWO010000010.1:73995-110827 GCA_964387285.1 uncultured Cytophagia bacterium
CGGCGAACAGATCAAGATGGTGGCGAAAAACACGTTTAACGTTTCCAACTCTACCTTTACCACCTGCGATCTGGATTCCAATCCGCATTTTCATTTCAGCGCACGCCGGTTGAAAATGATTATCGGCGATCGGGTCGTTGCCAAACCCATTGTCATGTTCCTGGGCAAAATTCCGGTGGCCATGTTGCCGTTTGCCTTTTTTCCAACCAAATCAGGGCGACATTCCGGCATCATCATTCCGCGTTACGGTGAGAGCACGCGCGAGGGACGTTATCTGCGCGGTTTGGGTTATTACTGGGCGGCCAGCGATTATTGGGATGCCAAGGCCACCGTTGACTTTTTTGAGAAATCCGGTTGGCTCATAGACGGCGGCGTCAATTATGCCGTGCGCTATCTGCTCAACGGCAGCATCAACGGTTCGTTGACGCGCAAAAATTTCAGCAATGCGGCCCAGGAGCGGCGTTGGGATTTGACCATTAATCACAGTCAGGAGATTGATCCCAACACCCGTTTTTCCGCCAGCGGTTATTTTGTCAGCGACAAGAGTTTTTATCAGGATCTGTCCACCAACCTGTCCAATCGACTGACGCGCGAGCTGCGTTCCAACGCCACGTTTTCAAAATACTGGCCGCAACAGAAATTGAGTCTGAGCGTCAATGCCACGCAGGTGCGTGATCTGGAAGACGATGAAACCACCACCACCATGCCGCAGATCACCTTTCGCAAAAGCCAGACGCAGATATTTAATCCCAGGAAGCAGGGCCGGCGCGCAGAGGAGAAATGGTATCACTCGCTGTATTTCTCCTACGGTTCCAATTTTTATAACCGGCGCACCGAGCAACTGGCGGATTCGGTGAAGAACGTCGAGAACCAACGGCAGATGAATCACAATCTGGATTTTTCTCTGACCAGTCCCAGGAAATATTTCGGCATCCTGTCTGTCAATCAATCCTTGAGTATTGAAGAGGACTGGTTTGACCGCACCCAGGCTTATGAATGGGACAGCGCCAGCGGAGGATACCAAAGCCGGGAGGATATGGGATTTGCCGCGCGACATACCTTCAGTTACAGCGCTTCGGCTTCCACCAAAATGTACGGGGTATTGGCGCCGGGCATTGGGGATATTCAATTGATTCGCCACGTGGTGACGCCTTCGCTCTCCTTTAACTATATCCCTGATTTTTCCGCTCCCATGTGGGGCTATTATGCAGAACTGCGCGATACGACCGGCAAGGTGGAGAAAAGGGATCGATTTTCCGGCACGCCGTCCGGCGGATCGCAATCGGTGAATTTGAGCGTGCGCAATCTGTTTCAGATGAAAAAAGGGCAGGGCGAAAAAGAGAAAAAGATCGATCTGTTTACCATGGATTTCAGCACCGGATTTAATTTCAAGGCGCAGCAGTATCGGTTGTCGGATCTGCGCACGTCGTGGCAGGCCAATCCCATGCGTAATTTCAGTCTGTCGGCAGGGACCACGCACTCTTTCTATGCCTGGGATCGGCAGAAAAATCAACGCGTCCATCGTTATCTTTTGGAAGATAACGAATGGCAGCCGTGGAAGTATATGCGGTTCACTTCGCTCAATCTGAATTTTTCCTTGCGTCTGGAAGGCAAGGGCGATGGCAAAAAATCTCCGGACAAAAACAAGACTGCACAGCAGCCCATGGAGGACGAGTTGTCCGACGAGCCGCTGCGGCCCGAGGATTTGTCGGTGCTGGAAGAGACCTCCATGAAACGCGGCAACCGGTTCTATGACGAGGATCGTACCGAGGGATTGCATATTCCCTGGCGCATGAACATGACTTTTAATTTTTATCTGGATAAATCCAATCCGGCCAGGGCGGTGAAGCGTTATTACATGGACATTTCCGGCGCAGAGATGAGTCTGACGAAAAACTGGCGCATCAATTACAGCGCGCATTATGATCTGGAAAAGCGGCAGATCGCCTATCATCGTTTTGCATTTTATCGGGATTTGCATTGTTGGGAAGCCAGCGTGGACTGGGTGCCGTCCGGCATCAGCAAGCGGGTTTATTTTCGCATCAGCGTCAAGTCGCCGACGCTGCGCGATATCAAACTGGAACGGCGCGGTGGGACCGGGAGCGTGTTGGGGTATTGATTTTGACTCTTGCATTTTTTAAATTTATAAATTAATTTAGTTTAAGAGAAATATTTGTTTTAATCCTAAAGGGAATTATGTGGCATAAAAAATCTATTGCTGATTATTTTCATGATGACGAGGAGATTGTCTTGTATCCCGGGGATTGTTTAGATTTTTTAAAACAAATTCCAGACAAGAAGTTCAAGTTGATCGTTACCTCTCCTCCCTATAATATTGGTAAGGAATATGAAAAGAAGAAAAAATTAGAAGTATACATCAATCAACAAACGCAAATTATCACCGAGTGTGTTCGTACATTGGCTGATGAAGGGAGTATTTGCTGGCAAGTAGGCAATTTTGTTGAAAATGGGTATATTGTACCTATTGATGCCATTCTTTATCCCGTTTTTAACCGCGTGGGATTAAAAATGCGGAATCGAATCATATGGCATTTTGAACACGGCTTGCATTGTGCGAAGCGGTTTTCTGGTCGATATGAAACTATTGTCTGGTTTACTAAAACCGACAACTATACATTTAATCTAGATCCGGTGCGAGTCCCGCAAAAGTATCCTGGGAAAAAATATTTTAAAGGTCCCAAGGCAGGTCAGTATTCCTGTAATCCTTTAGGGAAAAATCCAGGAGATCTTTGGATAATCCCAAACGTTAAAAGCAATCATATCGAGAAAACTATTCATCCATGTCAATTTCCTGTTGAATTGATTGAAAGATTGGTACTTTCATTGACAAATGAGGGTGATTGGGTATTTGACCCATTCCTCGGCGTTGGTTCTACTATTATTGCTGCGATCCGTCATGGTAGAAAGGGGGCTGGGGCTGAAATCGAAAACAAGTATGTCAAGGTTGCTAAAGAAAGGTTGTTACAGGAATTGAATGGAACATTAAAAACACGACCAATGACCAAGCCGGTCTATGATCCATTTTTAGCAGGTAACAAACTTACAACTGCACCCTGGATAGAAAAAAAAAGCGATCAGCTACATTTATTGGAGCAGAAAACTAAAGGGTATAAGAAAAAATGAAAATTGCTGAGTATTACTCGCATTTAAATGGTTTAGAATTTTTATTGGTACATAAAAAAGAGTTATGGGCAGAAATTAAAAATGTCTTGAAACGCATTGATGCAGATCAGTGTAAAACAAAAATTTCCAAAGAAAAAACCATGCCGGGAAAAACATTATATAGTCCTATCTCAATCAACGATAAATTTAAAAAACTACTTAATCAACATAATTGGCATGAAAGCCGGGTTAGCTATTGGGTTACAAAAGATGAGAAATTGATCCGCCGCACCTTTTCTTTAAATCCTGAAGAACAAAAGAAGGAGATAGAAAAAGCCGGTCTTACGCCGATTTTCAGTTATAATCAAACAGATTTTGTTAAAGACCGTGTTGCTTTAGAGGTTCAGTTGGGGAAATATGCTTTTGTTGCTTATGATCTGTTTGTCAAGCACCTAGCCTTTTATGTTGGCGATTTTATCGATGTTGGCATCGAAATACTGCCGATGAAATCCATGCAGCAGGATATGAGTTCTGGCGTTGCTTATTATGAAGGTGAAGTATACAATGTGATCCGACAAGGTAGAGGGGTTCCTGCGGTCCCATTAATCATTATAGGAATCGTGCCCTGAGCAAAGCGACTACCGGCCAAAGTACCCTCCAAACGCAGAGGCGCTGAGGGCGCAAAGAAAAATATTACTATTATCCTCAGCGTTCTCTGCGCCTTTGCGTTGAAATGAAAATTAATTTGCCGCGCCGGTCGACGTATTCTCCGAAGTTTCTAAAATTCCTTCTCCCTGACTTTCATAGCTGGGATCGATAGCTGAAACCAGACCTTTTTCCAGATATTGAATCCACTGAGCGTTGATCTGAATGGGATAAAAACCCTTGTCCGGCGCGCTGTTGGGCATGGATTGCAGTTCGCCGATAATCATCACGCTGTTGCCCTTTTTCAGATACTTGTTGCATTGCACCGCCTGTTGCGCCCATACCACTACGCTGATGTAGCAATGTTCGCGTTCCATGCCTTCCAGAGCCTGCTGTTCCGGTTCCGGCTCGGTGCTGATGACAAAGTTGGTCACCGGCACGCCGCGCGAGGTCCAGCGCAACGGTGGATCTTGCATCAGCCTCCCGGCCACGACTATGCGGTTGACATTGGGGAAATCAAAAGACTTGTTGCGATTGACCGGCGCAGCTTCTACGGCGGGTCGATACGGTCTTTTATGGTGATGTTGCCTGTTTTTGTCTTTCATATTTTCTCTATTAATTTTGTTTTCATCCATTGAGTATATTCTTCCAAACACCCCACCGCCGACGGCGTGACATTCTCATTCCGTTCCATGAAATATCGAATCGCGCTAGAGTCATTGCTCAGACATACCAGTTTCTCATATTCATGCCGATCAATCGCAGACCGGGCCTGCGCAACGATATCAGCGGCAACAAGGCGACAATCGGCGACAAAAAGCAATTCCGGTTTGTAATGATCCATGGCTACGATGAGTCCGAAGCATTGCAAAGAATAATCGTTTTTTGCCAATGCGGCCTCTTCCGCCAACTCGCGCTGTATGGCGGTAAAGACGGCATGGGGATCATGCAGCAAATCAGCGTCTATATGACCGCCGAACAGGTCATAGCACAGCGGGTATTCTCCGACCTGCGCACTGCGAAGCATTAACACGATTTGCCGGTCCTTGCTTTTCACTACCGCACTGACGCCCAGGCTGCGCGCCAGCGTTTGCACAGAATGGCCGGAAAGAATTTTTTCCGTATATTCGTTGCAAAACAGCAGAGTTTTGTAATCCGTGGTGCTCAGTTCTAAATGTAACGCCGAGTCGACAGTACGATAATTTTCCAACCGCAGCATAGGACCGTTGAAATGGCCCTGTGTCTTTTTCTGTTGCCAAAACATCTCTATCTCGTCGCGCCAGCCGGATGGCAATTGGTGAAAAGACGAATTCGGCGTTATAATGATTTCATCGGGGCGCCAGGAACCTCTGGCCAGAACTTTAAACAGGGCCATTACAATAAAACGCCTTCCAGACTCAACAGGGCCTGTTTGATGTGCAAGCCGCCGCCGTATCCGCCCAATTTGCCGGCGCCGGCCAGGACCCGATGACAGGGTATGACAATCGGAATCGGATTGGCGCCGTTGGCTGCGCCGATAGCCCGGCTGGCCCCGGGCTTGCCCAGCTCTTTGCCGATCTGACCATAGGTCACCGTATGTCCGTATGGGATTTTGCGTAAATACATCCACACCAGGCGCTGAAAATCCGTGCCACCGGAGATATCCAACACTGTTTTCCAGGCAACCGGTTGGCCGGAAAAATAGCGGTCCAGTTCTTTGTATAAACCGGCAAACGGTTTTTCGTCCTTAACCACCTGAATTTTCGGCGAAATCGCTGCCAGGAATTGTTTTTCGTTCATCTGCTCGACAAATTCGATTCGGCAAAGACCTCTGTCCGTGGCCGCCAGAATCAGGTCGCTGGGTTCCCATTTATAAGTGCAATAAAAAATAACATTTGGCATGGCAGGCATCATTTCGTTTATCTTCCATATCTGGAAAAGTTATCATGATTTCCCATGAATGTCAAGGGGAAAATCTGCATATAAAAAATGCCAGACGCTTGCAACAGCGCCTGGCATTTTTCAAAATGAACAGAATTCTAGAGCATAACTTCCGCAGTAAAGAACGTATTGAACAGGGGCGCTTGCAGCACGTACCAGAGGTACTTGCCGCTATAAGCGTCATTGCGTCCGTAATCGCGGGTGTAATCTGCACGATAATAGTTCTCATCGCGGTTGGTCAGGTTATAAAGATCCAAACGCAAGCGAATATTGGTGTTGGAAACTTTGAAACTGTACATCAGATTGCCGTCCAACTGGAAGAAGGAGGGTAGTTTGGAGGATTTGGTTTCGACCACTTTGCCGCCGGCGTCCAGCACGTCGTATTTGTTGGTGTACGTGGCGTAATACTCATCCCACCAGCTCACGCCCAAACCGACTTTGAAAGGACCAAAGGTATAACCAACGCTGGCATTGGCCATTTTCTCCGGGCTTTTCGGCACGACCTTGTTGATTACATCTTCCGGCTTGGCGCTGAAAATGGTTTTCACATTTTTGTCGATTTCTTTCCAGCGATTTTGCGCCATGGTAACCGAGCCCGCGTATTCTAAATTGCCCATGTTGCCCACGGCCTGAACTTCAAGACCTTTGAAGGTGGCTTTGCCGACGTTCAAAGTCTGGCTGATGTCAGAGAGGTCGCGGATGGATTCAATGCGATCGCGGTATTCCATCATGTAATAGTTGATGTTGAGGCGCAAGGGTGACGTTTTTAAACCGGCGCCGAGTTCGATGTTTTGCACGGTTTCCGGCACAATGTTCTCGCCGCCCGGCTGATTGGTGCCTGGGCCGTTGTCGCGGTTGTACCATTCATAGGAGCGCGGTTCTTTTTTGGCCAGCGAGTAATTGACCAATACGTTCAACTGTTGCGTCAGGTTATAGTTGGCGCCCACTTTCGGCGAGAAAAAGTCATAGGTGCGTTCGTAATCTGATGCTTTGAATTTCGGTGTACCGTCTGCGTTTTTCTTGTCCATGGTGGTGCGGAAACTTTTACCGATGTACTTGCCGGCCTCAAAGTCGAAAATTTCCACCGGATTTTCCACCACTTTGGAATTGTAGGTGCCGTACTGACCGTCAGCCATTAACGTCAAATGCTCTGTCGGTTTCACGGTAAAACGGGCAAAACCGGCCAGGTTCCAAACATCGGTGGTGTAATCGTAACGGCGCATGACATCATCCCAGACCACCAGATTGTTGCTGGCGTCGGCCGTGCGGAAATCCAAAGATTGTGCAAAATGGTCGGCGCGCCAGAAACGGCCCTCGCCGCCGATAACCATACGCAACCAGTTTTTCAGCTGATGCTGGTAGTAGGTGTTGATGCCGGTCTGGAAATGGTTGTTCTGGCTGTCGTTTTGCCAGCTGTTGTTGCTGGCGCCTGAGGCATAGTATCTGGCAGAAGAGACCGCTTTGCCGTTGAACATCTTGGTTGCCGGGTCATAACCGGTGAGCGTAATGCCCGTGGCTTCATAAATGAAACGGGCATGCTGTCCCCAGGCTGTTGCTTCCTTGGCATTGTCCAGGGGTTTGTAGTCCACAATACCGGTGGTCACGCTGAACACGTCGTTGTACATGTACTTGCCGCCGCCCACGCCTTTGGTGACAAAAACGTTGGTCATTAAATCCTGTTTTTCAGAAATCTTCCATTCATGACGCAATGAAAGTTGCGGCTTGAAATAATAATTCTCTTGCCAGGGGTGATTGCGGCGATTGTATTCTCGACCCAAGGTGGAAATCAGATTTAAATCCTGCACCGTGCCGGTCTGATTATGTTTTTGCGGAGCGGCAATAAGGCTGAGGGCCAGCGTGTGGTTGCCGAGAATGCTCTGCAGTTCGGCGCCGAAAGAGTAACCGTCGTAATAGGTGCCATTGACATAAGAATCGCCGGCTTTACGTTCGAACAGCAAACTGTAATTGATCTTTCCGTCAGCGAGTAAACCGGAATTGTAGCGAATGGAGAAATTATAATTAATAGGCGAATATTTTTCAAAACCGCCTTTACCGTCAGCAACTTTGCCGTCATTGGCGCCGCCGGTAGCGCCCTGGGTGGAATAGGTTCCCACCGAGGTACGAATCTGTAAGCTGCGTTTTGGGGAAATGCCCATGGTTTCTATATTGAGCGAACCGCCAAAGGCGCCGGAGCCGTACAGGGAAGAACCGGGACCGCGCTGCACCTGGACGTTCTGCACGCCGCTGGCCAGACCGGTCCAGTTGGACCAGTAAACAGTCTGGCTTTCCGGATCATTGACTGGAATGCCGTTGATGAGTACCTGCACTTTGTCAGCGTCAAAACCGCGCACGGTCATCTCGGTTTCACCCAGACCACCGGAGGTCACAAACACACCGGGAATATTCTGGATGAGTTGCGGCAAATCACCGGTGGTATATTTTTCGGACAATTGCGCGCTGGTCACTTCAGAGAAAGCAATCGGCGTTTCGCGATCCACAGCCCGGTTAGCGGTGACGGTCAGTGATTTGCCGGCCAACACGGTCGCTTGCAGACTCAGGTTCACAGTCAAACCTTTATCTGCGGTGAGGTCAATATTTTTGGCAGCGGAATTATAGCCCATATAGGATGCCTTGATTTCATAGGCGCCTTCAGGCACGCCGCTAATGGTGTATACGCCCCTGACATCCGTTGTCGCACCATAACTGGTGCCTTCTAGCATGACATTGGCGCCCGGTAAGGGTACACCGGTTTGGGCATCGGTGATCTTGCCCGAGATCTTGCCGCTGGCGCCGAACAATGCCAGGGGCATAATCATAAGAGCTGCAAGGAACACATGTAGCAGTTGCTTTTTGGTCATAAGGTTTCCTCCTCCTCGAGTTTTGTGACCCAAATCAATTTCTGATTGGCGATATAGTTTAAAAAAATTTGATCAATTTAGCAAAAGAAATTATTCATGGAACTGCTTTTTTTAGTTTTTCACCCTGAAACAGGATGAAAAGATTTGCAGAGTCCGGTTGGATCATCATTACAGGCGCAAATGCTTAGTTGTTATTAATCAATTGGTTCTCTAATAAATCACCTAATGAGGAGCAGGCCACATCAGCCTTGAATAACCTGTTTTTTTGCGAACAGCACTTTTCGGACATTTAATTCATTCAAAAGATGTTCATCTGCGAAATTGTTTTATGCCTGATCCAGCAGGGCGGCTATGGGTTGTGTACTTTGTTTAGTGCGTGATTTTATCGTGAACAGAAAAAGCATGGCGGCCAGAGCGACCGGCAGATAAAAGGTCAAGTAGCGCCATCCCATCAGGCTTATGGCCATGCTCTGTTCGAGTATGACGTTCATGAAAATCATATAAAAGGCTGCCTCGGCGCCGGGCGTTGGGAGGCACGTCAGGATGAAAAAAACAAGCCATCTCAACAGGTACACCTGAATCGGATCAGCCTGAATTTGAAAACTGTCCAGCAAACCGTTGACTCCAGGCATAATCAGATCGCCAACGCCGCCCTGGGCCACGCCGACGGCCGGCACGCCGGAGGCAAAGGCCTCGAGAATGACGTCGCCGAATGTCTCGGTTGTTGATGGAAAAACCAGCATGTCGGCTAATGCGTACCAGCGGGCCAGTACCTGTTTTTCCAGATCAACGCCGTGCGGCCATAATTCAACTTGCTGTACGCCGTTATGTTGCAATTCGCGCATGGCGCTGGCGGAAGGGGTGAACGTGCGGCGGCATTTGTTGTGGAACCAACTCAGGTAACTCCAACCGATTTGAGCCATACGGGAAAAACCATAATAGTCGAAATAGGAAACGAAATGAGTGTGATAGCTGGCCACGACCGGAAATTTTCTGCTTATGCCGTATTGAATCCCGTAAAGACCCAACAACGTCGGGCTGACGACATGGATGACGTCCGGCTTGATATGATCCAACTGACGATCGATCCCGTTCAAGTACGGCAGACCGACGCGATAATACGGGTAAAACAGGAACGGCGCTGAAGCCACCTTGTACACATGATCGCGCCAGGCTACGTCAGAATCGGGCTTGACCGGTGCGAAAAAGCGATAAGCAATTTTATCTTTTTCCAGGGTGTTGACCAGATTACACAGGGTGTGCGTGACGCGGTCAACCAGTGGCGGCAGACTTTCAGTAAAATAGGCTGCTTTCATTGAGAGCTCTATATAAAGACCTGAATACTCGCCATGCCGATAAGAGAGCCGACAATGACGTCTGTGGGGTAACGCACTCCTTGAAATGAATTTTTTATTGCCATTAAAGATACCCATCTTTCTTTATGGGGATATGAATGCACCGTTAATTATAGATAAAGTTGCATCAAGGTCTTTTTTTGAAGAGTTGTTGAAAATAAACTGGGCGCACAAATAAAAACCCGGGCCGATTCATCATCAGCCCGGGCCGGGGCGTAGTCATCCTAGGGAGATTGCTACTTGATCAGCGTCATTTTTTTCATTTCAAGGTAATTGTTGACATGCAGACGGTAAAAGTATGAACCACTCGGCATGTTGGCGGCGTTAAAGGCAACCTGATGCTGTCCAGCCTGCTGATATTCACGGACCAGCTCTGCAACCTGTTGCCCCAATTGATTAAACACCTGCAATTTGACCAAACCGTTGACCGGCAAAGAATAGGAGATGGTGGTCAATGGATTGAACGGATTGGGATAATTTTGTTGCAGCGCGTAATCCATAACGGTCAGAGAAAGAGCGGTATTTTCCACAGCGGTGCTTTGATAGTGGAAGGTGCTCCATCCGGCGGTCCAATCCGTGGAACCAAAGGCGCCGACAAAGCTGGCGGCAGGGTCAAAAAAACCGTCATTGGGCGGCGTGGCTGCGCCGATCAGGGCAGGCGATCCGGCCTTGGGCATAGCATTAGGATTGTCAAGGTTGAAGGGATCGGCCAACAGCAGGGAGGTGTTGTCGCCAAACACGCGGCCGTTGTTACCGGTGAACCAGGCTTCCATATTGGTTTGAAAGGCTGCATCGGTGGAACTGAAATTGGTCGTCATGCCGGCGAGGATAGAGTTTTTAAGGAACATGTTGCCGGCCTGAGCAGCGGCGACGGTGTTGCTGCCGTCGATGAGTAATCCGGTGGGCCAGCCCATAATAATGGCGTTGTTGATTTTGTTTTGCGAAGAGCGGCGGAGATGCATGCCGCGTTTGTAATTCGAGTTGACCGAGGTAGTGCTCAAAGCTTTGGGGCCGATGAGCGTGAGGTTCCACCAGGTAGGCGCGGTTCTGGGCGCATTGGTAGAGCCGGCGCCGTCGTTGTCGGATTCAAAGCCGTTAGAGCCGGAGACGTCTGCTATTTCCGGATCGCGGACGCCGAGAAGGAACTGGAGTTTGCCGTTATAGCCGAAATCGGTGTCAAATTCGTCGTCCAGGCCGCGATAAGCGATGAGATATTTGCAGTTGACCGTGCCGCCGAACCATTCGAAGGAATCATCGTTGGCATAGCTGACCTGAATGTGGTCGACCTGTGTGCCGCGACCGACGCCGCCGAAGGTGAGGCCGTTGATTTCGTTGTTGGGAGAAAAGGCGATGCCGGCGTACTCTATACGGATGAAAGAGAGGATGCCGCTGTTGTCGTCCGGATCGTTGCCGCCATAGGTGTCGCCGGGGCCTTCGATGGCCGCGGTTCCGCCGGCAACGTTGATGGGCGCTATGCCGAGAACGATAACGCCGCCCCAATCGCCGCGTTGCGGGAGCTGGGTTGAGCCGGGTTGATTGAATTGACTGGTAAAGACGATGGGTTTATTGACCGTGCCCCGGGCCATGATTTTACCGCCAGGCAGAACGATGAGAGAGCCCTGAGTGTTGAATTCGCCGTACAGGGTGACGCCTGCGGGAATGGTCAGGGTCGCGCCTGCGGCCACACGAACGAATCCGCGCAACAGATAGGTGGAATCTGCAGAGAGTGTGCGGTGGCCTGAAATAGTACCTTGCAGAACGGCGTTTTGCGCTGTTGCCAAACCAGACATGCTGGCGATGACAGCAAAGAGTCGTAAAAGCTTGAACATCATACCTCCAAAAGATTTTAGAATGCCGATAACCATTATTTTTTGTTTAAATATATAAAGTTCGTGTTAATCTATAATGAAGCCAATAATAAATAATTGTTATCAGCAATGGAGTTGATTATTCGTGAAATTTTCGCAACCCCGGTTTATAATTGATAGCCCAATCCCAGGGAAACGGTCCGTCCGCTGTTCCATAGTTCGGCGGTCTTGTCGCCTTGCGCCGTTCTTTGTATGAATTTTTGATCCTGGTTGAGCAGATCTTTGACGGCCAGTTTTACGACAAAATGGTTCATCAATTGGGCTGATAGATTGAAATCAATTTGATCGCGCGGCAGTTCAACGATGTCGCCCAGATTGGCAAAACCAACGCGAGCGATTCTTTTGCCGACTTTATTGTAAATCAACGAGGTCGATAAGCGACCTTGGAAATTTTCAAAGTACAAACCCAAATTGGCTATGTAATCCGCCTGGCCCTGCAAGGGTCTGGAGGCTGCCTGGAATCCGTTGCTGCCGGCTATTTTGATTTCCGAATGAATGAGGCTGAGATTGGCCACCAAAGAAAGGTTGTGCAATTTTGCGGCGAGAAATCCCAGTTTCTTTTTCAGTTCAAATTCTACGCCATAGTTTACCGCCTGGTCCGCGTTTTCGTAGGACCGAATGGGTTCGAACCCGGACGCGGCAATCAGTATCTGTTCAATCGGATCCTGAAATTTTTTATAAAAACCGCTGATCGCCAGCAACTCGATCGGCGCTGGAAAAAATTCCAGTCGCAGATCCGTATTGGTGACCAGGCTTCTTTTCAATAACGGATTGCCCTGCACCAATTCATTTGCCAAAAAGTCAAAGTAGCTGAACGGCGCCATTTCCCGGAATTCCGGCCTGGCCAGGGTCTTGCTGACGGCTGCACGCAGTTTCATTTTTGTGGAAAGCGCATAGCTGGCGTTTAAACTGGGCAGCCAGTCGTTATAGGTCGGTTGCACGTGAATTGCTTCGTTGAGCAGATTGTGTGAATTCAGAGTTTGCGTTGATCGCTCAAACCGGATGCCGGTCACAATTTGCACGCGCGACCACAGACTGAACTGGGTCATAAGATAAGAAGCGAAAACCGACTGATTTGAAATATAACTGTCCGACGGTCTGGTGATTTCCTGTACTTCGATAAAAGTGCTGGTAAAATTGACGGTGTTGAATATGTCCGCAATCTGATTGTATAGAACCATATCTTCAGCCAGGTAATTACCGCCCGGTAAATTCTTAAAGCCAAAAGTCCTGGCTTTGAAATTCCGGTCTTTATAGTCGTAGAAAAGCCCGGTTTTCAAATTGGGCCAGGCCGGATTTTCGAAAGGTTTGAATGAGAGATCGATCTTGCCGCCTCGCGTACGATCATGCAAATCCCCGAAAAAGCGCGTGGTCACAGATTGGTCCAGTAACAAGCGCAGGTCCTGATCCGGTTGATCCAGGTCTCTGACATAGACATATCGTCGGGCGTCCGGCTCGTTGCGTGTGGAAGCGCCGTAATGAATGTTCCAGGCCAGGCCCAACCTGTGCAAAGATGAAAAGTGATGTTCGCCGACCAATTGCGTGGAATATAAAGATCTGGAAATATATCGCAAAGAGGTCACACGACGGTAATCCGGATTATAAAAATAGGATCCCTGATAAATCGTGGTTTCGTTATCCGCGTTGCGGTTATAAATGTTCTTCAGACTGAACTTGTGGTTTGGTCCCAATTTCAAGCTCAGATTCAGCATGGCGCTCAAGGATACCGAGTTGACGTAATTTTGCCCGTGATATTGATAACGCGGCCCTTCAAACGTATAGTTGTTTTTTTCAAGATTTTTTATTTCGTCTCCATTGGCGTAATTCATTGAGACAACATAACCGAACAGATTTTGTTCAGAACCCTGTGAATCACCGAGACTCAGTTTGAAATTCCGGTTCAGGGGAGATCGGGCATTAATCGTTTGCCAGTTGTTTTTAAACGACAGGCCGATGGCTTGCAGGTCGCTCTGGGCATAGTTGCCGCGGTTGACTCGATTGGTTTGTACCATAGAAGGCAATGAACGAGCGCCGTCGTCCATGGCCAGCCAGTCTTTGTCGCCGCCGGCGTACATGACAAAATCGCAAAGATTGGATTGGGAATTATAGCTGACGCCGCTGCCGGCCTCCAAAAGCCGTTTGGAAGGAAATTCAACGGTATTGATTTCCATGAGGCCGCCGGAGAAATCAGCCGGTTTGTCCGGCGTGGCGGTTTTAGCGGTCAGCAGATTCTCGATCAGATTAGCCGGAAAAAGATCATAGGAGAAACTTTTCTTTTCCGGGTCCGTACTCGGCAGCGAGGAGCCGTTTAACAGCGTGCTGTTATAACGATCGCCAACGCCGCGAATGTAGGCGTACTTGCCTTCAGAAACGGTAACTCCGGTCATGCGCTTTAGTACGTCGGTTCCGTCAGAACTGGCATTTTTATTGATCAATTCGGCGCTGATGCCGTCCACAATGGCTGTGGCGTTTTTTTGCGTGTTGATGACGGCCAGTTCGCTGTTTTCAAGAGCGTTGGCCGTCACGGTGACTTGATTGAATTGTATCGACGCCGGAGCAAGTGCGATGTTGATTTTCTGCTCTTTTCCGGATGTGATGGTTACTTCACTGACTACTGCGGTCTGGTATGAAAGGTAGGAAAACCGCAATGAACAGGCGCCAACCGGTACATTTCTAATGACATAGTTGCCGTCCAGATCAGAGATGGCGCCCAACGTCGTGCCCATGATGAGCACATTGGCGCCTATCATCGGTTCGTTGTTGGATTTATCGATAATTTTTCCGCTGATAACTCCTGAATCCTGAGCTGCCGCGTTAAAGGCAACTAGCGTCAGAACAAAGAGTTGTAAAGAGGCGATCCGCTTAAAAAACGGACGCATCCTGGTTGTGCATGACAGAATTTTCATGTTGTATATCTCCCTGGGTATTCATTTAAAAACGATTTTGTCGCGGATAAGATACAACACAAAGGTTAGCTTAAAATGAAAAGCATATTAATTTTGTGTTAAATGTTGAAAGACACTCGGAATGGCTGCAAAAAAGCGCGGCCACTTGCAGAGTCTGTTGGTTTATATTATTTAAATTGTTTTTTTAAGGTTTTTTCTTAATTTGATGCATGTACGTTTATCGCTTAAAAATTTTTGGGATTAAGGTTGTTTTTTACCTGTATGTTTATTGTTCGGTGGTCATGGTGAGTACAGCGCTTCAGAGTGCTGTCAAGCCGTCATCTGCTGCACAACCCTTGATCCAGGCTGACAGCTTGCACAAACATGTCGCGTTTTTAACCGACGATGCGCTGCAAGGCCGCAGTGTCGGCTCTGCCGGCGGGCGTCGCGCCGCTGCGTACATTGCCCAGCAATTGGCAAACTGGGGATTGCAGCCGGTTCCGCCTTTGACCGATTTTCTGCAACCCATTCCTTTTCATGGCAGTCGAGCCCTGGCTGCCTCCTCGTTACAACTGCACATCGAACATCAGGTATTCGATTTTCAGCTGGGCCGGGACTATTTATTGTTCAAATACGGCGCCCAGACCTATTTGCCGGTTCCGGTATCTTTGGTGTTCGCCGGTTACGGCATAACGGCGCCGGAATACGATTACAACGACTATCAAAATCTGGACGTCGACGGCAAGATCGTGGTATTCCTGTCCGGTGAACCGTTTTCCGGGGATCCGGGTTATTTTGCCGGCGCTCTGCCAACCATCCATAGCCAGGTGGAAACCAAGGAACGCGTCGCCATGGCTCACGGCGCTGCCGGCAGCATTTTGATTCCCATACCCGGGCCGTCAACGACAGAGGACTGGCAGCTGCTGCAACGGGAATTTTCCTTTGAAGATGTTACTCTGTCGTTTGGCGCTGCCGGCCATTTGGCGCTGATTATGCGGCCGGAGGCCGGCGCAGCGCTTTTTCATGGAGCGGCCATTTCCTGGCCGGATGTATTGCAGATGGTCGACCGGCATGCCGTACGGGCTGCCCCGCTGGCTGCACGGTTGTCCTTTCACGGCAAGTTTAAAGAGCGGGATTTCATCGATTACAACGTCGTGGCCATGATAGAAGGTCAAGATGCCAAAGAGAAAAACAACTATGTACTGGTCTCCGCGCATTACGATCATCTGGGCATCGGTCCTGCAGTGCAGGGAGATTCGATCTACAACGGCGCTGTGGATAACGCCCTGGGCGTTGCCGGTCTTTTGGAGATGGCCCGGTGTTTTGGCATAATTTCATTGCGGCCCAAACGTTCCATTCTTTTTCTGTTTACTACGGCTGAAGAAAAAGGTTTGTTGGGCGCGACCTATTTTGTCGATCGGCCCCTGGCGCCTTGCCATCGCATCATTGCGGCGATCAATCTGGAAGGATTGGCGTTTATTGATAATTTTCGCGACATAATTGTTATCGGTGGAGAACTGTCGCAATTAGGAGCATGGATCAAACCATTGGCCCGGGAAAATGGATTGATCATCAGTCCCATGCCGGACGGCTTTTCCCGACAGGACGCCTGGCTGCATGCCGATCAATTGGCCTTTGCCCGCGCCGGCATCCCCTTTTTGTTGATTGTCGACGGATTACAAGGCCAGTCGCTGACGCCGGAACAGATGTTGCGGCAACGCCTAGCCTGGTATCATAACCGATACCATTCGCCGCAAGATGACGGCGAACAAACGTTGAACTATGCAGCGGCACAACAGCATGCGAATTTTCTTTTTACCGTGGTCTCTCAGTTGGCCAACAGCTCCTTTAAACCGGATTGGCTGGACTGGTCACCCTTCCGCACAGAGAGGTTGAGATCCCTTGCTGAAAAAAAATAGCTCGCACTTGTTGATTGCTGCAGCGCTGATTTTTTGCTGCGCCGGTCAACAACCGCATGTCGCGGTTATCCGCATCAAAGGATCGGATACCATGCATCTTTTGCTTCAGCAGTGGGTAGATCGCTATATGCTCTCCCATCCCGGCGTATCAGTTTATCTGGAGGCCGGAGGCACGGAAACCGGATTCAGGGCGCTTGGCTCCGGTCAGGCCGACGTCTGCGCCGCCTCCCGACCCATGCGCGCCGGAGAAGCAAAAGATCTTGCGCGTAAATACAGCAGCGTGGGCATGGCGCATATGGTCGCCAAGGACGCTTTGGTAGTATATGTGCACCAATCAAATCCGGTACAACACTATGCACTTGAACAGATCCAGAGCATTTTTACCGGTCGCATAACACGCTGGTCACAGATTGGAGGCGAAGATCGGCCAATCGAGGTTCTTATTAGACCACCCGCTTCCGGCACCCACCTCTATTTTGCGCAACACGTTCTGGACGGCCAGAGCTATCGCTCCGACGCACGCGTTTTAACCACCAACCGGGCGATCATCGACGAGGTCATGAACAATCCTGCAGCTATCAGCTATGGAGGATCAGCCCTGGCGCACGACGTCGCCGTGTGCAGCATAGACGGCTTTGCGCCAACACAGGAACACGTCGCTGACGGCCGTTATCCGCTCATCCGTTATCTGTATCTTTATACTGCAAACACACCGGTTGGTGCGACCCGGGAGTTTTTGACCTGGGTTACCAGCGATGCCGGACAGCAAATTGTTAAAGAGATGGGTTATTATCCGGTTTGGCAGTGATGGTGTCTGTCGATTAATGTCTTTGCCGGCTGCTTTCCGCTGAACTTGCAGTCCTTATGTCCCGGGCCAAACCGACGGAGTACATAGAATAATACCGCCAGTGACTGTAGCTGTCTAGCGAGGGCAATCAGCGATGATCAAGTATAAAAAGCTTGCACAACAATGAACAGGCGCCGGGCCGGAATGCGGACGTCTCGTCCGCGCAGGATTTCATATCCCACCGCAAAGCCGTTTACATCAATATGGAGAATCTCACGTGAGAAAAGCGTACGTTACATTTAAAAAATTGTTCGGCAGCGGCCCAGTCGGCGTATCGCTGAGCCTGGCGCTGTTTTTTATTGCCTGGTGGTTCAAAAAACGACTCCCGTTGCCGCTGCTATCAAACAATCGGGTTCTATTGGATATCGTGTTTTATATTTCAATTTTTATTGCTGCGAGTATCATTCTATGGAGCGTCAAATCCTTGCCGGCAACGGATCGAGGCAACAAGCTTTGCACCACCGGTGCGTTCAGATATGTCCGCCATCCTCTTTATGCTGCGTTTTTATCTGTTTTCAATTTTGGCCTGGCTATCTGGCTGAACAGCTGGATTTTTATTTTATGGGCAGTGCTGTTGCATCCGATCTGGCATTTTGTCATCCGTTCTGAGGAAAAATATATGATAGAGCTGTTTGGACAAAGCTATATCGCGTATGGCAAAAAGACAGGGCGTTTTTTCCCGCGTTTACTATAGGAGAATCTTTCCACCGGCGATCAGAAGCGGGGTTTTAACAGCACCTTTTGAAGTACAAGGGGATTGCTTCACTCCAGCGCAGATAATGCCCTTTCTGAACATCTATGCCTGCGTTCGCAATGACACGGTTTTACTGTTATTTTTTACGTACCGTCTTACGCGTTGGTTGCGCAGTAAACGGATCCTCGGGCCAGGGATGTTTGGGATAGCGGCTGCGCAGCTGTTTTCGGATCTCCTGATAGGTGTTTTGCCAAAAACTGCGCAGATCCTGCGTCACGGCCAGAGGCCGCGCTGCAGGTGATAGCAGATGAATGGTAACCGCAACGCGACCGTCGACAATGCGCGGCGTTTCGGTCAGGCCGAACAATTCCTGTAATTTAACGGCAAGAATAGGATGCTCTTCTGTAGTATATTCCAGCGCAATGCGCGAGCCACTGGGCACAATGATATGCGACGGCGCCAGACGCTCCAATTCACGAGCCTGCTCTCTGGAAAGCTGGTGCCTGAGAATGTCAGCCATGCGCAGCTGCTGTAACTGTTCTAATCGCCACAGCCCATTGATAAATGGCCCCAGCCATGTTGCCAGCGATGCTTCCAGGCCCTGATCAGAAAGATCGGGCAGGTCGTTGATGATTCTTCGCAGCCACTGTACGCGGCTGCGCAAGCGGTTCGCCTCCGCATCCCAGGGCAGACAGCGCAGGCCGATGCGGCGAATGCCTTCCAGCATGGCTTGAGGGACCTGATCGCCTTCCGGTTCAATAGCGGATTCTCCCAGAACCATGCTGCCGATTTTACGAGTTCGTCGCGCTTTTACTCTGTTCTCACGATCGTCCCAGATCACTTCCTCTGTTGTTTGAATATTCTCGCTGAACGCTTTTTCAAGGTCTTGCTTGCTCACTGGCGCAGCCAGATAAATTCTGGCATTACTCGCAGCGCTGTCAACATCAGCGATTGCCAGAAAATCTTCCCGTGCCAACGGACTCCCGTCAGGCAATACAGCCTGGACGCCGTTGGCCAAAAGATATGCTCCCGGGCGATCGCTTTTCTTTGCAGCAATACGGTCGGGATAGGCCAATGCATTCAGCAGCCCGCAGGCAGAGGTATCCGTGCGGTCACTCTCAATATTCATCAATTCTAAAAGACGTTGCTTTTGCGTCAATATGCGTTCAGCGACACCGCCTGATCGTTTTTGCAGGGCCTCCAGGCGCGAGGTCAGGTCGACGTCGTTTTTTCCAGCGCTGGGCGCAAGATCTCTTTCTTCCAACAAGGCAGCCAGTTCGCATGCCGTTGCAGCCAATCCTCTTTCTTTTGCTTTGAGAATCATATGCGCAAAACGGGGATGAACGGATAATTCGGACATGGCCCGACCATGCGGCGTTAATTTTTTTTCATTATCTATGGCGCCGAGACGGCGCAGCAGCTCGTGGGCTTGCAGCAGGTGCGCCATGGGCGGAGGATCCAGAAATAATAAATTGTCTCCTAACGGCGCTCCCCAACGTGCCAGATCCAGAGCAAGCGGCGTCAGGTCAGAGACGCAAATTTCCGGCGTGGGATATTCCGGTCGCAGGTGGTGTTCGCTTTCGGTCCATAACCGGAAGCAGACTCCGGGACCCTGTCTGCCGCAGCGGCCGCGGCGTTGATCCGCCACAGCGCGCGAAACCGGAATGGTCACCAGTCCGGACATGCCGCGGCGCGGATCAAAGCGTGCTGTACGCGTTAATCCGGAATCGACAACAATACGCACACCGTCAATGGTGAGGCTGGTTTCGGCAATGCGGGTGGAGAGAATGACCTTGCGTTTTCCCTCTGGCGCCGGCGTCAAAGCGATCTCTTGCACTCTGGCTGGCAAGTCGCCGTGTAAACAACAGATGATAACATCGTCAAGAGGCCGGCTGGAGAGATTTTCTTCGACGCGACGAATTTCTGCCATGCCGGGAACAAACACCAGAATATCCCCCTCTTCTGTTAACAAAGCGCGCCGCACAACGTCGGCGATGCGCATGGCTAGAGGCTTTTCTTCGCTAAATCGACTGTAACGGGTTTCTATCGGAAAAGAGGCGTCTTTTCCGGTAATGATCGGCGCCCGGTTCAGCAGGCGCGCCACGTCCAGTCCGTCGAGTGTTGCCGACATGACTAAAATATAAAGATCGTTGCGTAAATGTTTTTGCACATCCAGAGTGAACGCTAAGCCCAGATCGGCATGAATGCTGCGCTCATGAAATTCGTCGAATATGACCAGACCGACATCAGGGAGATCGGGATTGGTGTGCAACATGCGCGTGAGAATGCCTTCGGTGACCACTTCAATGCGCGTGGCCTTGCCGACGACCTGGTCGCCGCGAATGCGATAGCCTACGGTTTGGCCTACTTGCTCGCCCATTTGTTGCGCCATGAATTCCGCTGCACGTCTGGCTGCCAGTCGTCGTGGTTCCAGCATGAGGATTTTTTTCTCCGCAAGCCGCTCGTTAACCAGCAAGGCGAGAGGTACGCGCACGGTTTTGCCCGCTGCCGGCGGCGCGCTCAAGACCACGGACGGCGAAATGGCCAGAGCGTCAACCAGGTCGGGTAGTATTTTATCAATGGGGAAGAGCATTATGATAGTCAGTTTCTTTGAGTAAACCAAAAAAATATAAACGACGAAAGACACAAAAAGCGGAAATTCTCGCTTGACGCACAACGGTTACATGGCAAATGGATCGCAATTGAATAATTAACGAATCCGTTTAATTTTTTCTGTGCATCGGAAGTCGAACGACAACAAGCACATCGCGATCGCATACCGGAATCCGAACCCCGCTATCCGTAAAGGGCATTGGCTGCGAATTAACAGTGCACTGCGTTTCATTGATTGCCGGATCAAAAGCAAAGTCATAGTGAATATGATGCCCGCGAAAACGAACGCTTCCTTTGATCCCGAGCAGATGCGGCAACAGTCGCGGTTTGATGCGTATGGCATTCAGTTCGGCGTGGAATCCGAACATATTGATTATGGTAAACTGAATTATCTCCGCCCAGCACCAGGGAATAATGCCGTTCTGTGCATAAGGCGGAGCAATGCGGTTGCCGTATAATTCAAAATAAGCGCCGGAGTTGAATTCTTTCAGAGTGGAGAACCAATTTAAAATGCGTTCCGTTTTTTCATAATTTTCCGCTTCAAGATAGGCACGAGCCACAAAGAGCGAAGCAAAAGGCCATGCGCCCGGCGAGTCAGCATCCGATTCTGCATTATAGCGGCCATAGCCGCCGGTTTCCCACTCTTGATTCCACAAAATTTCCATATGTTCCAGGGTGGCCAAAGCTGCGGCAGACTGCGCCGGTACAAAACCGAATACAATGGGCAGCACAGCGCAAGTGTCCGGATCCAGCGGCCGTGGTCCTTGGCGGGCCAGGCCAACCTCAATGGGCAAACCGGCTTCAGCAAGCGGTATAATCGTTTGTTGAACAGCCCCGTCCAGATTTTTACGTTTTACGAATCCTTTTTCTGTTACAAAGGCGTGTGTAGGATGATGCAAAACCGTCTCCTGCAAACGAGAGGCTTCCCTTTGCCAGTGTTCGGCAAGAGTTTTTTTATTCAATCGGCCGGCAAGATCAGCGGCTGCAGCCAGGCCGAGGGAGACCATGACCTGGTAAATTAATTCCAGTCCAGGCTGAATGCCGTGAATGCGGTGTCGTTCCCAGTATTCGCGTTGGTTCATGAACAAACCGGATTTGGATTCGCGAAATTGCGGGGATAGCGGGTATTCAGCAATCTTGACGATGCGATCCCAATTAGTTGTGATGAGACTCCAATCCCCGGTCCAGCAGACATATTCTTTCAGAACGATCAGCAGGATGCCGTTTTGATCGAGTTCGACCTCTGCGTCAGCCCGGATTTCACTGGAATCGCTGGTGGCGCCGTTTTCTGCGGTGAATTCACAGAGCAGGCGCTGCAACATGGTCCGGCTTGCTTCATGGTTGCCGCTGAGCATCAGGCCATAGGCCATATAGGAATGATCGCGAACCCATTCTCGGTTATATTGCCAAATGCTGGCGTCAATTTTAGCCTGATTGGAAAGAACAGAGCTCAGTTGCACAGCTGCGGTGTTGTACCAGTGCTCCATTAATGGAGGTTGGCTTTTAACGAGATTGATTTTTTGCCAATAATCCGCTGCCTCCGTGCGATCCGGCGGCGATGCAAGCCATCTTAAAGTAATGACCTGTGCGTTTTTATCTAGATCGTAGCGAATGCATAAAATAGTTGCTTGTCTGGCCGGCAAAGTAAAGGCCTGTTCCAGTTTGTTATCACAGAGACCGGTGGCAAGATTGACTTTACGCGATTGGTCCGTCGCGTTTTGAATTTTTATTTCGCGATACAGAGCTGCTTGGGAGCGATCCGCGCAGAAGCATTTTTCCGTAATAACTAGCTCCGGCGCGTGCCATTGAATTTTCACACAGGGAAGCGAATGCAGATCGTCCCATTGTACGGTCAGGTTGTGATGCGTGATCGGTTCCGTGTCCTCAAAATACAGATAGAGTTGTGTCTTGGCAAAACCGGTTTTTTTATCAAACGAGAGGGAATCCCGTTTCGCCTTGAGTTGATCGGGATCCATGAATATTAGACCGTAACAAGTCCCTATTCCCTGTGGCGCATGTTGCACGGCAGCGCTGATAAAACCATTGCCCAGAAAAAAATAATTAACTCCGGGCAGTTCGGTGCGTACGTCCGGGTGACCGATTTTGGGATCGTCGGCATAGAGGTGTTCTTTGGCATCAATCATGGCATTTCTTCCTGGTTGACAAGAGTGACGGCATTGCTTTATTGCGTCGTTATATAATACGTAACCCAGATAAACGGGTGTTACATGTCGGACATCTCCAGGAAACTGTGTCCGACATTTCTTGATTTCTGGTAATAAATGACTTGCAAACAAATCAGTGATTGTTTATAATAAAATGGATTGAGCGATTTGTACTCGCAAAAAAACCTTGCAAAGATTTCAAACCTACACAAAAATTATGCAATAGCGAACGCTTTAGATTATTGGCATAAAAAGAAAGGAGTTGCAGATGAAACGAGCTTGCATTTTTTTCAGCCTGGCTTTATTATTATTGCAGAGCTGCGACCTGGTTCGCGATCCTGCTTCTTTCCAAATTGGCCTCACGCCGACGACCATGGAATCTATTGCCGGCCAAAAGTGCGTCCTGCTGCTCACCATCACCGATGAAGGGGATGGTTTTGATCGCGGCCAGTACATCTCGGTAACGGCCCGGGCCGACGGTCAGGTTCTCGCTTGTACGCCAAATCCTTTTCTGCCCAAACAGGCTGCCGAGATTCTTTATGCGCTGGACCTCGCCGCCGTCGGCAAGGATGTGGTTGTTCAAATTCTCGCAGAACGCAACGGTTACAAGCAGGAGCAGCGCGCTACGATTCATGTCATTGCCGGATCGGATCAATTGGCGCAGACAGCGACCGGGATTCGTGATCGTTTCATTCCCTGGCTGGCGCAAAATCATCCGGCATTAAACATCAACACGGCCACGGTCTGGGACGGTACTATTGTTACGCCCAACATTCTCATTGTTGCCAACTATCTGTTCTTTAGCGAAGAATGGGAAATGGGGCTTACCTATCATGTTATGATTCCGCCGAACGACTGGGCGCGCATCTATTTGCGGCGACGTTATGAGGACAGCAAGCCCACTTTGGGCTTTGAGATCAATTCCTTGACAGCAACAGAGCCGCCGCATGTCTGGACGCCGCCGGGAAAAGTAATGCGTTAAGTTACTAATTTAGAAAATGATTGGCAAACTGAATCGATGGGATTAAGAATAAAATGTGTTGCTTGGCAATAACGGCATGAATGCCGTAGCCAGCCGTCAATGCGGATCGTTACCCGCTAGAGCTGAAAATTTGCGGCAATTAAAGATGAAATGAGAAACCGTGCCAATCCATCAACCAAATCGCCCGGTGATGTAATCCTGCGTGCGTTTGTCCGCCGGATTGGTAAAGATCTTTTTCGTGTCATCGTATTCCACCAGCTCGCCCAACAGCATATAACCCGCATAATCGGAGACGCGTGCAGCCTGTTGCATGTTGTGCGTGACGATGGCGATACAGTAATTTTTCTTTAATTCAAACATCAACTCTTCAATTTTGGCCGTGGCAATGGGGTCCAGAGCCGAACAGGGCTCATCCATGAGAATGACTTCCGGTTCAATGGCGAGCAGTCTGGCCACGCACAGCCGCTGTTGCTGATCCATGGGCAAATCCAGAGCTGAATGATGCAATTTGTCCTTGAGACTGTCCCACAGCCAGGCGTCGCGCAGACTTTTTTCCACCCGTTCCTGTATCAGGGCTTTTTGGCGAAGGCCGGCCACTCTGAGACCGTAGCTGACGTTGTCGAATATGGATAACGGAAAGGGATTGGGACGCTGAAAGACCATGCCCACCTTTTTACGAGCCTGTTCCACATCGGTTCCGGCTGCATAGATATCCTGACCATCCACCAGCACCTGGCCGCTGACGCGTACGCCGGCAATGAGATCGTTCATCCGATTGAGACTGCGCACCAGGGTCGATTTGCCGCAGCCGGACGGGCCGATGAGCGCTGTGATGCAGCGGTCGCGAATGTCCATGGTAATGTCTATCAAGGCGCGGAATTCGCCGTAATAGAGATTAAACTTTTTTATTTGAATTTTGGGTTTTGTCATATTCTCTCAACCAAAGCGGCCGGTGATGTAATCCGATGTGCGCTGATCGTTCGGATTGGTGAACATTTTTTTCGTGTCGTTGTGTTCGATCATCTCGCCCATGAGGAAAAAAGCCGTCGTGTCGGCGACGCGCGCCGCCTGCATGGTGTTGTTCGTCACCAGTATGATGGTATAATTTATTTTCAGCACGGTCAAAGCATCTTCAATTTTTGCAGTAGAAATCGGATCCAACCCCGACGAAGGTTCATCCAAAAGGATCACCTCCGGTTTCAGGGCCAATACGCGCGCCAGGCAGAGCCGCTGTTGCTGACCGCCGGAAAGGCGCAAAGCGGAGCTTTTCAGCCGATCTTTAACCTCGTCCCAGATAAAGGCCGAGCGCAAGCTGGTTTCGACCAATTCATCCAATTGTTCACGACGATGCAGGCCCAGCAAACGCGGACCATACACGACGTTTTCATAAATGCTCATGGGCAAAGCCACGGGCAGGGCAAACAGCATGCCTACCCGGCGGCGCAGGGAGATGGGATCAAAAGCCGGGGCATAAATATCCTGACCGTCCAATAAAATCGTCCCTTCATGACGAAAGTGCGACGTCAAATCATTCAACCGGTTGAGCGATCTCAAAAAGGTGGTTTTACCTGCGCCGGCCGGACCGATGATGCCGAGAATCTGTTGGGCCGGTACCGTGAGCGAGATCTGGCGTAAAGCGGTTTCTGCACCATAAAAAGCGTTCAGGCCGGATATTTGAAATTTGGTCGTCAACCGTAATCCTCAACTTTTCCTTTTAATGTATCGATTCATCAGGTAGTAGGCTGTGGCATTGACCATCAATACCGACAAAATTAAAATGGCGGCCGTACCATAGGCATTTTCCGTGGACAGGCCTTCGCGCGCGAGAATATAAAAGTGCACGGACATGGTGCGCGCTGAATCGAACAACGAGCCCGGCAAGCGCAACGAAGCGCCGGCGGTAAAAATCACGGCTGCGGTCTCGCCGATGCACCGGCCGATGCTCAGCATGACGCCGGTCAAAATGCCGGGCAAGGCGTTGGGCAGGACCACGCGCGTTATGGTGCGCCAGCGCGTGGCGCCTAAAGAATAGCTGACTTCGCGATACGCATTGGGAACCGCTTTAATCGCCTCCTCCGAGGTGCGCATAATGGTCGGCAAGATCATCAACGCCAGGGTCAATCCGCCGGACAACAACGACCAGCCCATCTCCAGCAAGGTCACAAAAAAAATGAATCCGAACAGACCGAAAATAATAGACGGGATGCCTGCCAGACAATCTGTTCCCAACCGGAGCAGACGGGTCGCACGACTGGGACGCGTGTATTCGGTGAGATAAACCGCTGCGCCGGCGCCCAGAGGCAACGCCAATACAATCGCCAACAGCGGCAACAGAACGGTGGCCACGAGGGTGGGGAAGATGCCGCCGGCCCGGCCCATATCACGCGGTTTGGAAAAGAGAAAATCTGCGGAGAGTTTCGGCAGCCCTTTTTCCAAAATGAACACAATGATAAAAACCAGCACGCTCAAGGTGAACAAAGTGGCCAGGCCCATGACCGCCACCGCCATTCTCTGACTTGTTCGCGGCGACAGTCTCATTTGCGTCGCCCTTTCTCTTTGATCAGAGACCCGGCAACGGTGTTGAGCATCATGATAAAGATAAACAAAACCACGCCGGTGGCAAAAAGCGCCTGACGATGCAGCCCGGTGGCATAACCCATTTCCAGAGCGATGTTGGCGGTCAGCGTGCGCACCGAATCCAGGCTCGAGTGCGGAATCTTGACCGCATTGCCCGCCACCATGATGACCGCCATGGTCTCTCCGATGGCGCGACCCATGCCTAAGATGATGCCGGCAACAATGCCGGATTTGGCCGCTTTCAACACCACCATATGCACGGTTTGCCAGCGGGTTGCGCCCAGGGCGCGCGAGCCTTCGCGAAACGACTGCGGCACCGCGTTGATGGCGTCTGTGGAGATGCTGATGATGGTGGGCAGAACCATGATGCCGAGAATGGTGGAAGCGGCGAGCAAGGAAAGACCGGCGCCTCCCAGGTTTTCACGAATCAACGGCGCCAGCACAATGACGCCGATAAAACCGTACAGCACAGAAGGAATACCGGCCAACAATTCGATCGTGGGCTTGATGATGCGCGTGACGCTCGCCGGCACGAACTCGGTCAGAAAAACCGCACAGGCCACGCCCAAGGGCGCGCCGATGATCATGGCGCCCAGCGTCACCCACAACGAAGCCACGATCATGGGATAGATGCCGAACTTGCCGGTCTGTGGATCCCATTCGTCAGCAAGAATGAAATTTTTCAGCCCGACCTTGAACATGAAAGGCAAGCCCTCGATCATGATAAAGAGGGCGATTAATAAGAGCCCGGCCAGCGCTGAAAAGGCGATGATCGATAAAATGCGCTGAACGCCTGTTTCTCCGAAAACAATTTTTTTCATAGTATCGATTATTTCACCGGTAACAGTCCGCTGGAGGCTATGGTCTGCTGGCCTTCTGCGGACAGAATATATTCAATAAAATCCTGCACAGCCTGCGCCGGCGTTTCTTTGGTAAGCAAAAAGATAGGACGAATCAGTTTATATTCGCCGCTCTGAATGGCCTCCTTGGTGCAGCCAAAACCGTCGACCGTCAAGGCTTTAATGCGTTCATTCAGCAAACCGTGCGAAAGATAACCGATGGCGCCGGGATCGTTGGCTACCGTCTCTCGAATGGAGCCGTTGGAATCCTGGACAATGGCGTTTTTTGTCAGGTTGACGCCAGTGATGATTTGTTCGAAAGAGATGCGGGTGCCGGAACCGGCTTCACGCGAGACCACGTGGATCTCGCCTGCCGGTCCACCCAACTCTTGCCAATTGGTAAATTTGCCGCTGAACAGCTGACGAATTTGCTCGGTGGTCAGATTGGTCAACGGATTATCAGGATGCACAATCATTACAATGCCGTCCTGAGCGGCCACAGTGGCATTCAAACTGGCCGCTTCTTCAGGCAGCTTTACCAGATCAGCCATGCCGATCTGCGCGGCGCCGGATAAAGTTGATTGTATGCCCACGGCAGAACCACCACCCTGAACGATGATGTTGCACTCCGGCCGGACCGTCATAAATTGTTCAGCCAGTTTTTCCGCAAAAGGTTGAAAAGCGGTAGAACCGGCGACGATGACCGATTTGGGACGATTGCCGCAGTGGGTCAGCAGTAATGCCAAAAAAAGGAACGTGATTAAAAATTGCCATTTTCGCATATCATACCCTTGCATATTTTGAGTAAAAATTAAAAAAAAACCAGGTCAATGTCAATTGTTAGTAGAGATTTAACGGGCGGTGCGTCGTTAAATAACATCAATAAAATTAACTCTAAACAATTTCTTAACAATTTCTTAATATTTTGGCAACAATTCGGTAACATTTTTTTTCTACCTTGATATTGGCAAATTTTTTTGCGACAGACTGTCTATGTAATCTTGTTGTTTTCTTTGCAGAACCTGTGTATATTTAATTTGAATGAATGGTAACGATTTCAGGTGAGTGATATGCAAAAACATTTCAGCCAAGAGATGGATGATCTTAAAGCCGCTTTACAGCAGATGGTCAATCTTGTGGATGAACAGGTCAGCAATGCGATCTCTGCTCTCGAGTCCGGCGATGCACAGTTGTGCCGCGTGGTAAAAGAACGGGACAAACAGGTCGATGCCTATGAAAATCTGATCAAGGCGCAATGTGAAAATCTGTTTGCCCTGTTTCAACCGGTTGCGGTCGATCTGCGCGCCATCCTGACCGCATTGATCGTCAGCAGCGAACTGGAACGTTGCGGCGATATTGCGGTGAACATTGCCAATCGAACCCGCAAGACCGTTGATCATCATGAACTGGTCCTTGAATCACAGGTGATCCCTATGGCCAAACAGGCGCAGAGCATGCTGCAACAGGTCATCGCCTCTTATATCAATATGGACGGCGAGCAGGCGCGCACGGTTTTGGCTATGGACGATGTGGTGGACGGCTTTAACAAATCCATCTTTGCATTTCTGATTGACAAAATGAAATCCAATGCGGTGTGTATCGAACCCGGCGCACATTTGATTGTCCTGACCAAACAGTTGGAACGCATGGCCGATCATGTCACCAACATTGCCGAGAATGTTATTTTTTTGATTGAAGCGCGTATCGTAGCGCATCAGCGACTCTAAGCACCGTCGCCCGTCTTAAGAAAGGAATGCCTGTTCTGATGGATTCCAGCCACAAACATACCATGTCCAAGACCATCCTTATTGTCGACGATGAACAAGATATTGTCAATCTGTTAAAATTTAATCTGCTTAATGAAGGTTACCGTACGTTGACGGCGCAGGACGGTGAAGCGGCTGTGGCCGCGGCCATGTCCGGCAAACCGGATTTGATTATTTTGGATGTGATGTTGCCCAAACTGGACGGCTGGGGCGTTATTCGCGAATTGCGCAATCGCAGTGAAACCCGCCAAATCCCGGTTATTTTTCTTACCGCCAAAGACAGCGAGGTTGACGAGGTGATCGGCCTTGAATTGGGCGCCGACGATTACATCGTCAAACCCATTGCCATGCGCAAATTGCTGGTGCGGGTGAAAATGGCCCTGCGCAAAACTGCTGCCAATCGTTTACTGAATCAGGATCGCATCGTCTTTGAGGATATACAGATTGATCCCGCCGGTTTCACGGTTTTTGTCGGTTCCTCCCGCGTCTCTTTGACGCGAAAAGAATTTGAAATACTCCTATTCCTGGCGCAGCGGCCGGGACGGGTCATTACCCGGGAGATGTTGCTGGATGTGGTTTGGGGCGACAGCGTCGTGGTCATCGATCGCACCATCGATGTGCATATCCGCAAGATTCGCGAAAAACTGGGACCCGCACGGCAGCATCTTATTGAAACCATCAAAGGCGTCGGTTATCGTTTCAAAGCGCCGGAAGCCTGATCATGCGTTGGCCGTTGCGAAGCAAGTTCACCTTGCTGCAGTTGGCATTGTTAACAGCCATGACCGTTGTGACCAGCCTGGTCACGGACCATGAAATGCAAAAGTATTATCGGGAACGATTGCAGATACAGGCTGCAGGCCAGTTGCAGGAGATCCGGTTTCTACTTGCCGATACGGACCTTGGTTTTCAAAACGATCAATTTAACGTCGCCTACCTGCCGCGTTTCAGCCGATGTGCCGGTTATCGACTGACGCTGATCGATTCATCCGGCGCCGTTCGCTTTGACTCTAACGTTTCTGTTGATTCTCTGCCGTTACTGGTCAATCATCGTTTTCGTCGTGAGATTATGCAGGCTGAGAAAGAGGGACTGGGTTTTGACACGCGTTCGAGTCCCACTCTGCACGAGCCGATGTTTTATGCTGCGCTGCGCGTCAAGCCGGATTATGCAAGACCGGGCGCTCTGCAGACGATTCGTTATATCCGCATTGCCCTGTCTGCAGCAGAAATTGACCGTTCGCTGGCGCATATGCGCTGGAAAGTGTTTGGCAGCGGCGCGCTGGTGCTGCTCATGATGGCGACGCTGAGTCTCTGGGCCGGCCATCGGTTGACGCATCCCCTGCAAAAACTAGTGCACACCGCTGAACGGGTCAGGGCCGGAGATTGGGATGCGCATTTTGATCTCCATAGTCAGGATGAACTGGGCAAACTGGCGGATTTGCTCAACGGGATGATGGCTACCTTGCGCAACGATCTGATCCGCTTGCGAAAACTGGAACAGGTGCGCACCCGGTTTCTCGGCAATGTTTCGCACGAGTTGCGCACGCCCATCTTTGCAGTGCAGGGATATCTCGAGACCCTGTTGAATACAGAAATCACGGATGCAACCGTTCAAAAAGAATTTGTTAGCCGCGCATTCCATCAGGCAGAGCGGCTCAACCATTTGCTGACCGATCTCATCGATATTTCACGCATTGAATCCGGAGAGATGAAACTGAGTTTTCAACCCTTCCTGCTGCACGATTGGCTGGACCGGACCGTGGAAGAGTTGCAGGCTAAGGCTGCTGAGCTGCATATACCACTCTATTTAAATACACCAAGACCGGCGCAGGCCATATCCGTAACCGGCGACCAGGAACGTCTGACGCAGGTGATGGTCAATCTGATTGTCAATGCCGTCAAATATAATGTCAGCGGCGGCGTGGTCAGAGTCGGCTATGCTGTTTTAGACAAAGAAGTGGAAATCTATGTGACAGACACCGGTCGCGGCATTGCCCCCGAACATCTGGATCGCATATTTGAACGGTTTTATCGCGTGGACAAGGAGCGGTCGCGCAGCGTCGGCGGCACCGGTCTGGGGCTGGCTATTGTCAAGCACATTGTTGAAGCGCACGGCAGCAGGGTGCAGGTGCGCAGTGAAGAGGGCAAGGGATCGCGGTTTAGTTTTCGATTGCAGTGCGGTTAAGGTACGAACTTTTCTCCTTTGCTAGGAAAATTTTTCCTACTAGATAACTTTTATACATCCTATGGTCAAGTAGTGTAATTCTCTAATCTGATGTAAATTATTAAATAATCACATATCTGCTGCAAAAAGGGGTGCCGGATTTTCTGGCACCCTTTTTGTTTATAAAATGACAGTCCGGTTGTTTTTCATGTGGAGGATTTATGAAAAAACTGTTACTGCTGTTCGGATTGTTAGCCGCGATTCCCAGCCTTGGTCAAAACAAGATGCTTTATGATTTGCAGCAACCCGGCTTGCACAAGTCAGGCGCCGGCACGAGCTGGTACGAAGGGTATATGTTGACGCGCAGCATCAGCGAATGCTCTATGCTCAGCGGCGGCTATTTTACCGTGGCGACCAATAAGGGGCTGGCATCATCACGACTTGATAATCTCTGTTCCATTACTTTCGGCCATCCTTATGCATTGACCTCATATCCGATGCTGATGATCGATGGAGAGCAATACAAGCCGGATGAACTGTTTGATGTTTTACAGTTGACGCCGAAGCAACGAGGCGATACATTGGAGATGGTCGCTGTAAAAACCAATTTATGCCGCTATGCCTTCCAATTGATTATGCAGCAGGATGGAAGCTGTATTGAAATAGCAGCCAAAATTGAGAATCTCGATGTGGTCAATCATCGCTTTGGTCTGGCCACGGTTTTCGATCCGGCGCTGGGCTTGTGGGGCGATGGTTGTGTGTCTGTCAGCGGCAAGGACCTGTACACGGACACTTTGTTTACAGCAGTTGCGGTTCCTCCTTACTTGCTGATCTGGGAACGCATGCTGGGCGCCAAAGGTCTGGGCATCGAGCTTGCTTTTTCTCCACAGCCGGATCAACTGGCGCTGGGCAATTGGCGTGATATTGAAAATCGATCAACAGCCACGGTGAGGACCTTGTACGATGCCACGCTAAAATGGAACTGGTTGGAAAAGGAAATGCTGCCGGCCGGCCAATTGCATACGTCCTGCTCGCTAACCCTGCTCTCACCAGATTTTTCCAGCAAGGTCTTTCTGCGTTCTGATTTGCCGCAATTTTTTTCCATGGAAAACAAAGAACTTTATCCGCGCAATGTCAAGAGCGTCATACAAGTTGCCAACACGACGGCTAATGATCTGAATGAACTGCATGTTGAATTTGAGGTGTCTGAAAAACTTGCCTTGTCCGGCAGCGCGACCTCCTTTTCGGTGCTGAGCGGCCAAACCGGTTACCGCGCTATTTCGGTGGATCCTAAATTCTGTTACGAAGACATGGTGGCGCCCGCAGCTGTGTTGTGCAAACAGGGGACCGAGATCGTCGATCAATTGGTGCGCTGGATCTATTTGCCGGCGGCCGTGCTTTCGGACAGCGGATTGGCCGTGACCATCGATACGGTTAAAACCGACAAGTATCCGCAGGTTTCCGTGTGTTTTTCCGCCGAAGTTTCCAGCACAGGACAAAAGCTGTATGATTTGCGCAAGGAAAATATTTTTCTCTATGAGAATGACCTGCGCATCAATGATTTTACACTGGGTCTGGATGTTGCTTCGACGGCCAGTCAGGCTGATATCGTTTTTGTCCTGGATGTCACCGGCAGCATGAGTGACGAGATTCAGGCTGTTTGCGACAATATCCGCGGCTTTGCTGCAAATCTGGCGGCCAGTAATATCGATTATCGTCTTGGCATGGTCACTTTTTTGGACGAGATAGAAAACGTGTACCCCTTTACCACAGATGTAAATAAATTTAAGGATCAGGTGTCGCAGCAGTATGCGCACGGCGGCGGCGACGGTCCGGAAAACTCTTTGCAGGCGTTGCAAACGGCCGGTGAGTTTTCTTTCCGGCCCGGCTGCAAGCGTCTGTTTGTCTGGATAACTGATGCAGATTATCATGAGCAGGACTGGGCTACACCGTTGTCCAGACAACCGGTCCTGACTGCTCTGCTCAACAAGGATATCATCGTCTACGCCATTGGCAGGTTGATGTACAAAACCGGATTTTACGATCCTTTTGTCAATCCGACCGGCGGCAAGTACTTTGACATCACCGGCAATTTTCAGGACATATTGAATGAAATTGCCAATATAAAAGCAAACCGTTATGTTGTTGCCTATAATTCAAAAATCGCTGCTGCTGTGCCGCACAAAGTGAAATTAGAGCTCCACTATGGCGGGTTGGGCGGTTTTGCCGAGACCAGTTTCTCTCAATCGTCTGCAGTAGTCTCTGCGCCGGCTTTGAGATGTTATCCCAATCCATTCAATCCGGTAATCACGATCAGCGTGCATGACTTACGGGAACGCTCTGCTGACGTCGCGATTTATAATTTGCTTGGCGAGCGGGTGCGCTGTTTCCATATTGAAAGCGGGCGACAGTCAGCCGCACTGGTGTGGGATAGTCGTAACGAAGCGGGCATGGGGGTGAGCACCGGCATGTACTTTGTGGAATTGCTCCTGCAGCAACCACGCCAACGCGCAGTGCGACAGGTGGAACGGATTTTGTATTTGAAATAGCTCGGGCTTTTGAGGTTAAGTTGCTGTCGTATGTAGTTCCGGCTTTAGCCGGGAAAAATTTCCGCATAAATGCGGAACTACCTACTCTAAAATTTTTTTTTATAGTCGATAAATTTTTTTTAGTTCCGAGAGATTAGCAAACTTTAGGATACTTTGTTAGAGGAGATATATTCATGCTAAAAAAATTGTTAATAATTTTATTGCTCGTCGGCGCCACATCCACATATGCCGACGGTTTGTTAATTCCGTCCGACAAAAACTATCCCAAGGATTTTTTGACCAATCGCATGACCCAGGTCAAAGTGCTGATTCACGGCCTGATTGCCGAGACCTACGCGTATCAGGAATTCGTCAACGAGTGGGACAAACCGGTGGATGCCGTCTATTGCTTTCCGCTGCCGGCTGATGCCAGAGCCACGGAAGTGCTGTATTGGCGGGATGAGGTAATCTACAAGGCCGTGCTTAAAAAGCGCGAGCAGGCGGTCAATCCCGGCACCGGCGAGGGAGGCGTAGCCGCAGAGGTCAATCAATATCTGGGCCGAAACGCCATCAAAATCGAATTAAAAGCGATCCCTGCCGGCAAGATGCAGCGCGTGGAGATTCGTTATATCAGTTTATGCCAATACGATCAGGGTGTGCTCGATTATCGTTATCCGCTGAACAGCGCCGATTTCGTTCAATATCCCTTGCAGCAATTACAATGCGAATTCCATGTCTGGAGCAACAGCCCTATTGTCGAATACAGTACCCCCCTTTTCAAGGATAGCCGCATTGCTTCTTCCACAGATCGCGAGTTGCATGTTGCCCTGAACCGAGCCAAGCACTATTGCGAACAGGACATTCGGTTTCAGTGCCGCATGGAAAATATGCAAAACGATGTGGATTTTTATTCTATTGCCAATGACAGCAGCGACGGCCACTTTGCACTGTTTGTGCGGCCGCCGGCTGTTGCTGATACGACGAAATTGTGGCCGCGACGCGTGCTCTATCTGCTGGGCAATTCCAGCCGTTTGTCGGAAATGGCCATGTCCCAGGCTTTAAAAGCGATGGAACAGTCCTTGCAGTATCTCAAGGCAACGGATGAATTCAACATTATTCTCTATAACTGGCGGATACAATCTTGGCAAAGCAAACCGGTCGCGGCCACCAGCGCGAACAAAGCTGCTGCCAGTCAATTCTTGAAAACAGTGGGCAGAGAGTACGAATCACAATTAGCGTTGGGCTTGACTGCGGCTTTACAGCAAATAACGGACAACTCCTTTTGCAACAGCATTCTTCTGTTGTCCGATGGCCGCGCCAGTCTAGATCCCAAAGCCATTGCAGCGCTTAACACACAGCGTACGGCGATTGTGCCGGTTGCCGTCGGCCATGATCCGGATCGCTCACGCCTGGAAATGCTGGCAGGATTGAATTATGGCTTTGTCACCTATTTAGACCAGGACAGCAATATATTGACTGAACTGTTGCGTGTGTTGCGCTGCATCAGCCAGCCGTTGTTGCAGGAGGTGGCCATGGAATATGGTCGTGCCGATCTCCATGATGTTCTGCCGGCCAAGCTGCCGGCCGCCTATGCCGGTTCCTATTTCTTTACCACCGGACGCTATCGCCAACCGGGATCGTCGGTGCTTGCCCTGGCCGGAAAATCCATCAACGGCATTGCGGCGTATGATTTTCACCTGGAATTTACCACGGAAAATAGATATAACCGCTTTGCCGCCATGTTGTGGGCCAAAGAGATGATCGATGAATTGGAGCGACAAATTGACATCTATGGTCCCACGCCGGCCATGGAGGACAGTCTGGTAAAATTGAGCCTGGCCTACAATATTCGTTGTCGCTATACGGCTTATATCGCCGATTACATCACCGAGTTTCCCAGCACCGGTGTTGTCGTGGATGACGCTGCGTCCATGCCGATCACCCATCTTCTTGGCGCTTATCCCAATCCTTTCAATGCCACGACCATGATCAGTTTCTACCTCAGTGAAATTGATTTGAAGAATAAGGAAAAATTTGTTAAAATATACAATCTGCTCGGTCAGCTGGTGGCGGTGATCGATATCTCTCATCTTACAGCGGGTTTCCATCAGATACGATTTGACGGCCTGGATACTTTCGGACAAGCGCTGCCCACCGGCGTGTATTTTGTGCGTTTGCAGTGCGGCCGGGCGACGCGAACCGTGCGCATCACATTGTTGCGATAAAGGAGATTGTCATGAAAAAACTTTTGTTATCGCTGTGGGGGATGCTATTATTCATGCAAACCGGTTCCTACGCCATCGGTTCGTTGTTTTCGCGGCCGTTGAACAGCACCGTAACCTATAACAAGGTCTGGATCAAATCGGTCGATGCGACAGTGCAGATCACCGGTCAGGTGGCCAGCACCCATGTCGATCAGATCTTTTACAACGAGATGACCGCCACCATCGAGGCGGTGTGGATTTTTCCTTTGCCCGAAGGCGCTGTGGTCACCGAATTGTACTACTGGTTCAACGGTCAGCGTTATAAAGGTTCGGTGCGGGAAGCACAAAAAGCGCGCAATGATTATAACAATCGCATTCGTCAACAGCTGGATCCGGCTTTGCTGGAATACCTCGGCAACAATCTCTTCCGGCTGAGTATCGCGCCCATCAACGGTCTATCCGACGTGCGCACGGAAATCACTTATGTGCAGTTGTTGCCCTATGAATTCGGCAACGTCGATTATTCCTTTTTACTCAACGCCACCGGCCTGTCGCCCAAGCCGTTAAATCGCATCAGCGTGAGCGGCCAGATCGAGTCTCCGACCGCATTCAAGTACATGCGCTGTCCCACTTATGGCAGCAGCACGGCTTTCCAGCTCACACAGGTGACGGATAAAAAGTATTCGTTCATATTCGGCGATGAAAATTATCTGCCGGATCGCGATCTGACGCTGGAATATGAAACCGTTCGCGATCAGATTCAGGTCAATATGTTGCGTTATACGCCGACATCGCAAGATTCCATCGGTACGGACTCTTTTTACGCGTTGTGGATCACGCCGCCGGACAGTCTCACGGCCGAGGAACAGATACCCAAAAAGAT
>CAYLWO010000010.1:110927-112086 GCA_964387285.1 uncultured Cytophagia bacterium
GCGTTGTCGGTGTCCTTGCAGCAATCCTTCAGCGACGAGACCGTTAATTCCATTGTTTTTCTCACCGACGGTTATCCCACCTGGGGTGAGACCTCGGCGCCGAAAATTTTAAGCAATGTACAGACACGCAATGTCAAGAAGGTCAAAATTTTTCCCTTTGGCGTGGGCGACGACGTCAGCAAGTCGTTGCTGACGCAACTGGGCAGCGAGAACGGCGGCTATGCCACTTTTATCGCCAATACGACGGACATTGCCGGTACCATCAGCAACCATTTCAAACGAATGTCCAAGCCTGTGCTCACCAACCTTGCGCTTGAATTGACCGGATTGACCACATCGGATAAATTTCCGCGTCCCCTGCCCGATCTGTTTTGGGGCAGCCAGGTTTTACAGCTGGGTCTGTACAGCAATGCCGCCAACGCCCTGGTGACCTTGAAGGCGCAGATGCGCGGCCAACCGTTGCAGATGCAGGCGGAAATGAATTTTGAAACCACAGCGGGCGGATATTCCTTTGTACCGCGGTTGTGGGCGCAGGCGAAAATTGATTATCTGCTGGAGCAGATCGGCATCTATGGCGAGGTCGCCGAATTGAAAAATCAAATCATCGAACTGTCGCTGAAATTTCAAATTCTGACGCCCTATACCGCTTTTTATTCCGATCCTAATGACCCAGCAAGCGAAGTGGTAGTCAAAGCGGATGAGCAGTTGCCGGTCCGTTTTACTCTGGCGCAGAATTATCCCAACCCCTTTAATCCTACGACTGCCATCAGTTACCAGTTGCCGGGCAGCGGTTCGGTTTGCATTAAAATCTACGACCTGCAGGGCCGGTTGGTGAAAACCTTGTTCAGCGGCAGTCAACAAGCGGGTTCTTATACCGTGAGCTGGGATGGACGTGACATGCACGGTCGGCCGGTAGCAGCGGGCGTTTATATTTATCAAATAGAATTTGTTGACGCGAGCGGCAAAAAGACGATTCAGTGCAAAAAGATGAGTCTGGTGAAATAAAAAACACAGGACACGGATAAAACGAAGGGCGACGGATTACCGGCATCCGTTTATTCCTCCCATCCTTTCGTATCCGTGTCCTGGTTATTCTTTTAGTATAGAGAATTTGATTTTTGTATAAATTGGTCAAAAAATGTTGCAACTTTTAATTGTC
>CAYLWO010000011.1:0-20855 GCA_964387285.1 uncultured Cytophagia bacterium
GGTAAACACCATTGAGATTTGTAACGAGCATATTCTTAAAATCATCAATTATAACATATCTTTTCACACTACCTGAACGATTGAAATATTTGGAATAGTGATCCTCATTTCGGTCAGAAAGGAATGGTACAGTCCATCTCTTTGCATACAATACTGTGTTATCTTGTGCACGAACTTCTATCTGTGTGTCAAAAAGTAACTCGGAACTTTCTTGCATAGGGGAAGGACTGAATTCGCTATAACCTTTAAATTTAATATATAAATCAACATCTTGCTTTTCCGGGACGATAAGTACGTCATAAGAGTCTAATACAGCTTGTACCGCCTGCCGAATTAATGGCTCCCATTCCTTGTCGGATTTATTCTTTTCAGCAAGATCAATAATAAAATCACGGGAATTCCCAGACCATCTTACTTTCATCATCGGTGGTACGTTTAGTGATAGATAGATTCTCTTCCGCGCTGCGATGTTTTTCTTAGCAGCAATCCCTCTTTGCAGTTCCACCATCCTCTGTTTTGCTAATGGTATAAATTTATTTGCCGGATTGTTTTTGACAAATTGATTATAGCATTCTATTGTATCCTCCTGTTTCGAAAGACTCCATGGAATTTCATCAATTCTGTCCTTAGCGGATTTTACGTATTGGTTTGTTGGATTTTCCTTGATGAATATTTCATAAGCAGTGATAGTATCTTCTGCTTTGGCTTTCGCCCAGGGAATTTCATCAATTTTGCGTTTTACAGACGATGACAAATCACCTTTGGGATGTTTCTGAAGGAAATTGTTGTATGATTCAATTGTATTAATTTCTTCTGCAACCTTCAAGTCATCCCATTCCTTAAGCTCAATAAATTTCTTTGCTGCTGACACATAGTAGCTTTTGGGATGAATGTCCCGATCTAGTTCCCAAAATAATAAAGGCCGTGTCATTGCGAACTAAGGCACAGTAACTGACAAAGGGGATTATCTGCGCTGGAATGAAGCAATCACTTGTACAGCAAGAGGTATGATCCGGTTATAAAAGAACTCGGGCAAAATGCCCTTGTCTATTGTTCCGCTTTCAGTTTGTGCAGCAGAGTTGTCTTCGATGCGATTTATATTACGGTTATTTTGAGTTCGTCTGCATCTAAAGAACCTCGAACTTGGTTCCTCCTGGATGGCTGCTGTTCAGTTTAGGATGGGCAGCGCCGTCGCAGGAACACATCTGATTTAGAAAATTTGATTGTTTTTCAATGCTTGATATGCTAAATTGCCGTCAACGTGAGCACGTGACACGGATGAATGGCAAAAATGGGGCGTCAGAGGTTTCCAGAGGCTCGACGGACATTCAATACCCTTTTTCCTGTGGATTCCCGAAAAATCATATTTCCTATCATTGGCTGACGCGTACCAACGCCGTCGCTAAAAAACCATCAATGCCGCAAAACCTCATTTTGCACGCTGGTCGTTGAGCGAATTTTTACCGGCCGGATTGCGGATGGGCGATGCTTAAGGTTGGAACAATGTCTGGGGAAAATGAAAAAAGGCGAAACAAGATCAATTAAAATGAATCGGTAAAATGACTGAATCAAAAAAAGCAAGAACCGGGATTCTCGGCTTTTGTATTCCGGCCATGTTTTTGGCATTATTTTATTTGGCCGGATGTAAAGAGAAAACCGAGGATATTCTAAAATATGTCGATCCGTTTATATGCACCGAAGGCGATAACGGTCAATTGTATCCGGGGGCAAGCTACCCGTTCGGCATGGTGCAATTATCGCCGGAAACAGAAGGCAAATCACAGGTGGGCTATTATTACCGGGATGAGTATATCGAAGGATTTTCGCATCTGCGTATCTCCGGAGCCGGATCAAAGGGGAAAGGCGGCGGAATTCTGCTCAAGCCCGGCGTCGGAAAGTTTACGTCCAAAATCAGCGAATTCCGCGAAAAATACATCAAACAATCCGAAAAAGCCTCTGCCGGGTATTACAGCGTAACATTGGCATCGGGTGTAAAAGCCGAGTTGACGGTCTCTGCTCGGGTTGGTTTCCATCGGTATACTTTTCCTGAAAAATTTAATAAAGACCGTTACGTGCTGATTGAGTTGTCGCACAGTTTTGTCGGTATGCTGGATGCCCGCCTGAATGTGCAAAACAGTCATGAAATTACCGGCATGATCAAGTCATTGCACAACAGCGCCGGTGGATATCACATCATGTATTTTGCCATTGTTGCGGATGTTCCATTCGAATCCTACACCAGTTGGCAAGGCGAAGAGCAGGGAAATCTGCCTTCCCGACAGGGGAATGATATTGGCGTTTGGCTGAACCTGCCGGAAAACGGGAAAACCATCGTGCAACTGAAAGTTGGATTGTCGCCTGTCAGCGCAGAAATGGCCATGATGGAGGCAACCACTGAAATCAAGGACTGGAATTTTGATAAAGCACGGGAGAGCACAGCATCGGCCTGGAGAGAAAAACTGGCAAAAATAAAAGTCATTGGCGGCCCGGAGGAGTTTAAAACCTTGTTCTATACCCATCTTTACCACTCGTATCTGGTGCCAAACATTTCGAGTTCGTCCACCGGTGTTTACCGTGCAGGCAATCAGCCCGATTCTCTTTATAAAACGCAGGATACAGCCCCGGATTTTACTCACTATTCAACCTGGAGCCTGTGGGATGATTTCCGGAAATATTCGCTGATTTCACTCATGGAGCCCCCAATTGCCCAAAACATCGCCCGCTCGCTGGTCTGTTATTACAAACACCGCAACGCCGGCGACCGGAAATACTGGCCGACTCCCAATATCCGCATGGAGTTTACCGGAGCTGTGATTCTGGATGCGTACAACAAAGGTCTGGGAGATTTCGATAAGGAAGCGGCCTTTGTCGGCATGAAGGAAGATTATGAATTATACATGGTGCACAATGTCAGTAAAAAACTGGAAAAAGCATACCACGCCTATTTTGCAATGAAAATGGCTCAGGTTCTGGGGAAAGTGGATGAAGCCAAAGCTCTAAAGGAAGCATCGCTGGCCTACCGGGAAATGTGGCGCCCCGAACAAAAAGATAACCAGGGAAATATTCGTGGATTTTTTACACCCGATGGAAAACCGGTTCCTGAAGTTGAGGAGATGGAAAAATATGGAGATGAAGGGAATCTTTGGCACTATCGGTGGTTCGTGCTTCACGACGTTGCCGGGTTGGCTGAACTGGCCGGCGGCAGGGAAAAACTGTCGGATGACCTGGAATATTTCTTTGAACACGATTTTTATATGCACCTGAACGAGCCCGACTTCCAGGCGCCGTTTTTGTTCAACTACCTGGGGAAACCCTATTTAACTCAAAAATGGGCCAGAACTTTTACAACCAAAGAAGTAACCCAGCTTTATCACAATCATGGCCTTTTTGCGAAACCCGTTAGAAACAGGATTTATCGAGCCGATACCAAAGGGTATATTGAAACAATGGATGATGATGCCGGGGCGATGTCCTCGTGGTTTGTGATGAGCGCGATGGGTTTGTTTCCTTACAACCCGGTTGAGCCGATTTACCAGATAGGTTCACCGATTTTTCCTGAATTGGTCCTTCATCTGGATAAGGGAAAAAATTTCAGGATTATCGCCAGGAACGTGAGTGAGGACAATTTTTATATCCAGTCGGCCAAACTGAACGGCAAAGAGTTCGACCAGCCGTGGATTGATTATAAAACATTAATGGCAGGCGGAACCCTGGAATTTGACATGGACAGTCAGCCTAACAAACAGTGGGGCTGTAATTTCTCGAACAACACGGATTACTAGCACTATCACCATACCCGCGGTTATATCGGATGATAACTTTTAAACAAGGAACACAAAATGGATACAAAGAGAAAAGCTAACATCAACCGGCGAAATTTTTTGCAGAAATCAGCCCTCGTGGGTGCTGCCACCGGTGCTGCACCGGTATTTCCGGCCTTGACAGCGACTGAAAAGAAAGACACAACTTTACCAACAGCCGGCCGGTCGCTTTTCCCGAAAATGATGCTGAACGGGACCGTATCTGTTTCAAAACCTCTGCTGGCCCCGTCGCAACTTGGTTTCCGTATCGGATTAGCGAGGACACGAATGTCGTCTTATCCCTGCGACCTCATGGATTTTATCATGATCGACCTTGAACGGCCTGACAACAGGTACCGCCAGGCTTATTTTTGTAACGGTGACCTGAGCGGCCGGCTGCTCGAGTTCCTGACTTGTGCAGAAGGTGTGGATGGCAAGCATGATCCAAGATTGGATGAACTGTTTGAACGGATTTTAAAGCAAAGACGGCCTTCCGGTTATATCGGTCGTTTTGCTGCTGCGCCGGGGAGTGTTGCCACGGAGTCCAGTCCGGAACGGGCCGGTGCAGGTTCAAAGCATTTTTCCGGATTATTGAGATATTATGAATTGACCGGAGACAAACGGGCGTTGGCTGCGGCTCTGGGTTTGGCTGAATTACTCTGGTCGGTTCGACAGGAATGGAAAGAAAAAAAGTTTGTTTCCTGGGTCATCGAACCTATGGCCCGGTTATGGGATATTACCAAAGATCCCAGATGGATAGAGTTTTCTGAAATGGTACGGGATAACATACATCCGTTGGGACAAGAGAAAACTCATTCCCACGGATTTATGACTACTATTCGGGGATTACAGGTCATGACCCTGTTAACCGGTGATCTTTCCTGGAATGCATTGCCCGATCAAAGCCGGCAATATATAATCGAGAAACAACTGGTCACGCCGGATGGCAATATTCCTGAAGGTTTTCCCACCAGTGCGAGGAATGAAGGTTGCTCCATAGCTGACTGGATATTATTGAATTTGTACCAGGGATTGATCCACGGAGATGAAAATGCGTATGAGACAGCAGAGCGGGCATTTTGGAATGCATTGGCATTTAATCAGCTTATTACCGGAGGATTTGGTCATCGTCGGATCGCCTCCAACGGCTATGGGGTGGACAACATTCATGAAGCATGGTGGTGTTGCACACAAAACGGAGGATTGGCCATGGCCGAATATGCCCGGCATTCGGTAACGTTCAGGAAGGACACGATCCATGTAAATTTTCTGATCCCCGGCGAGTTTGAAGTGCTTTTACCCGGAGATAAAAAGGCCCGGGTTACCATTCAAACTGCTTATCCTGGCAAAGCCGAGGCCATCATTGAGGCAGAAAATATACCGGAAAACATTTTGTTGCAAGTACGGGTTCCTTCCTGTGTGAAAAATCCACAGGTTGTAAAAGTCCGTACCGGGAATAAGGTAAAGGTCACTTTCAGCGGAAAAATCGGCCATCGCATCGAACAGGCCAACCCCGGAGTGATTTTGACCTATGGTCCGCTGGTACTGGTTCCACCCAAGGGAGTGGGCGTGGGCAGTAAATCATCGCCTGCAGCAGATGGAATCCCGGATGGGTATGTTCCCCAGTCTATACCGGAAGGCATTCCCATCATAAAACTTGATACCCCCGCGGATGAGGACGGGTTTATCAAGTTACCTCTATGTCCGCCGGAACGACCGTTGCCTACCTGGAGTTATTTTGACGAGGGTCCCGGCGCCCGTACCTGGGTGGAGGGCGCAGCGGCAGAAGTCCGTTTAAAATATCCGGATGGAAGTGTATTGCCGACACGATTTGTACCGATGTGTTTCAGCACCTCCTGCATGTCGTTGTTTGAAACACCGGTGGTATTTAAAGGTGTGGAATAACCGTTCATGCAGAAACAGTTTTCTGATTGGACCTATGAGAGAAAGACAGTAATTGCCATGAAAAATGTATGGCTGGTTTGCCTGACCCTTCTCTTGCTAACGATTGCCGTATCCGCTCAGGTGACAACCGGCAAAAAAGAGTTGGCCAATAGAGATCGATGGATTAAGGATCATTTGTTGCAGGCAGAGCAACGTCCGGCAGGAACGCTTTTGCAGCAATCAGCAGGGGCAGATTCCATGTTGACCCGAACCGGCCCGCTTCCTTTCTCTTTTGTCTTTGATGGTCGTTCATCCGATGAACTTTTAGCGAGCTGGCCAAGGCAACTTGATCGCAAGAGCATCGATGATCTTCGTGCGCAATATACCCTATCGTGGCGTGATCCTGAAACCGGACTGATCGTTCGTTGCGTAGCCGTACGCTATGCGGACTATCCTGTGGTGGAATGGACCTGTTATTTTATCAATGCGGGGTCTCGCACTACCCCGATCCTGCAACAGGTACAGGCCGTGGATATGAGCTTGCAGCGCCGGGCTGCAGGCGAGTTCGTCCTGCACTATATTAAAGGGGATAGTAACTCGCCCGACAGTTTCCAGCCGCTGCAGGAAACACTGGGACCCCATATCAGCAAAACTTTTGCGCCCGTTGGCGGTCAATCCACCAACGGAGCTTTTCCGTATTATCACCTGGATATGCGAGAAGAGGGCGTGTTATTGGCCCTGGGGTGGCCGGGCCAGTGGTCATGCAGGTTCATTCGTAATGATGACCGTGGCTTGCGCATTGTAGCCGGGCAGGAGTTGGTGCATCTGTACCTTGAACCAGGAGAACAAATTCGTACGCCTTTGGCGGTCTTGCTGTTCCGTGATGGCCGCGACAGGGTCCGCGGCCAAAACCTATGGCGGCGCTGGATGCTGCGACACAACACCCCGAGGCCCCATGGCCATGCGCCAGAACCGATCTATGCCTTTTGCAGCGGCGGTTATTTTCCAGAACTCCGGGTCAGTGAAGCCAGTGAAAAACAGTTTATCGATTCACTCTTCGTTAACGGCGTGAAACTGGATTATTGGTGGATGGATGCCGGCTGGTATCCCTGTACGAGATGGAATGAAACAGGAACCTGGCAGCCGGACCCGGAACGGTTTCCGCACGGCCTCAAGGCCGTCAGTGATTATGTACATGACAGAGGCGCCGGCCTCATCGTTTGGTTTGAGCCTGAACGGGTAACCAAAGGTTCCTTTCTTGCGCAACACCACCCGGAATGGCTGCTCGGCGAAAAGTTGCTCAATCTGGGCAATCCGCAAGCGCGAAAATGGATGACGGATCATGTGGACCGGATGCTGACCGAGCAAGGCATCGATCTGTATCGTCAGGACTTTAACATGCAACCCCTGCAGTACTGGCGTAATAACGATGCGCCGGATCGTCAGGGCCTTACGGAAAATCTGCACGTCCAGGGTCTGCTGTCCTATTGGGATGAATTATTGCTCAGACATCCTGACATGCTCATCGACAATTGTTCTTCGGGCGGCCGCCGAAACGATCTGGAACTGCTGCGACGGGCGGTGCCGCTGTTGCGCAGTGACTATCAATCCTTTCAGGGCAGCGCGGAATTTGCCGTCGGCAATCAGGGTCACACCTATGGTTTATCCACATGGATTCCCTACTATGGCACAGGCGTGTACAGCACCGGACAAAACTTTATCTATTATGTACGCAGCCATTCGAGTCCGGCATTTTGCATTGTCGCCGATGTGCGTAAACCCGGTATGGACTGGAATCTGTATCGCCGTCTGGTCGAGCAATGGCGGCGAACCGCCGCGACCATGACAGCCGATTATTATCCGCTGACTCTATACAGTCTGGATGAAAAAGAATGGCTGGCGTGGCAATTCGATGATCCTGAACGGAACGCCGGCCTGGTGCAGGCGTTTCGTCGGCGAGCGAACGAGGACTCTGCAAGGATATTTCCTCTGCAGGGTCTTGATGCGGATGCCGTCTATTCGCTGACCGACCTGGACAGCGAACGCACCAGGCTGATGTCCGGAAAAGATTTGCTGAAAAGCGGTTTGGCCATAACCATTAATGAAAGACCGGGCGCCGTATTGATTACCTACACAAAAGTAAAAGATACTGGCCGTGATTTTTAAACCTCGCCAAGATTTAATCCTTTCAGCGTCTCATAACCATACAAATCAAGTTTCCTGATCGCCCAGGGATTGCCATCCCTGGGCGGTACCATGGAAAAAAATCATGGCCTATCTGCCATGATTCAACAAATAACACAAAAACCATGTCATTGCGAACGAAGGCACTGTGACTGTCAAAGAGGATTATCTGCGCTGGAGTGAAGCAATCCCCTTGTACAGCAAGAGGGATTATCAAAAGTTAACGACAATTCCAGATCGCCCAGGGATTTCCATCCCTTGACGGAACCATGTGTACGGGCTTCCGCCCGTTTTGTTTATTAGTTTAATTGAGCGCCCGGCAAAAGACATCTGGCCAGGAATTGCCGCCTATGGTTGGCCATGTATGATCCGGTTCTGAAAAAATCCGGCAAGATGCTCTTGTCTATGGTTCCGCCCGCGGAAAGGATTCCCCAGGCGATCAATTACCTTAATGAAAAAAATCATGGCATATCTGCATGATTCTCCAAATAAAACAAAGACCGTGTCATTGCGAACGAAGGCACACTAGCCGACAAAGCGGATGATCTGCGTTGGAGTGTAGCATTCCCCAGGTACAGCAAAAGAAATTATAAGAAGATTTTTTCTCCGTCTTTGTGGTTGATGCGCATGGAGACATTGGTTTGCTTTTGCCAGGCTTTGTTCAAATTGCAGAAATGAGTGTTGCCATGTTGATTGTCGGGAAAAGCAGCCCGGTATTCTTCCCACTGCAGCTGTTTGGTCACATATTTCTTTTTCAGATCCAGGTGCATTTTTCAATTAGGCAGAATTTTTGGCATTCTTTGCTTGGGCCTGCCCATCTCATCCGGAAACATGGCCTGGTAGATTTCTTCAGTGGTCTTTATATCCAGATCGGTTAACGCCAGACCGGAATCCTGGAAGCAGGCAATATAGTCGGCAACAGTTGATTTAGGTTTGTTCAGCGATTTGCCAACATCACGCACGGACAGATGCATATGATGATAAAGCAGCAGGATTTTCTTGATGTCGCGCGATTTCATTCTCCTTTTTTTGTGCATATGGTTTGCTCCTTTTAATCGAGTCCGATTTTGATCTTTTCACAAAGTGCAACAAGATAATGTTATTAAATGAAATTTGTACGGGGCAATGAGGAATTTCGCCAAGCAGGGTTGATGGGGGCGTTTCACTCGCTGCCAAAAGTGTCTGAGACTTTAGTGAAATGGTGTCCGAAACTTTGTGAAATTACCACTTTATTCTGAGATTATTTCTGTGAATGGAGCAGCAGTAAAAGTTGTAAGAATTAAAAGAGTTTGTTTAGGAGTTGGATTATAAGTCCATATTCGTTCATAGCATCCGGTCTATTTCTTAATCGAAAAAGCAGAGCGTACCGCTATGGGCTTGGTTTATTATTCCATTCATGCTCACTTCAACATGGCGTCCTTTGTTAAAAAACGAATGAAAAAATTGTCATTTCGAGAGGCTAAAACTGTTACGAACTAGTTGTCTAATAAGTGAATATTTAAACATTTTCCTGTTAATCTGGTATAAAAAGTGGAAAGTGTGTTAACAAATTCCTTATTATTATCAATAAACATATTCGACTTTATTTCATCAAGATTAAAGGTCAGAATTTTGTCGTCTTTACTGATTATGGTTATCCTTGAGATCCTTCGATTATCAAGTACATTTACCACAGAAAGTGCTACATCGATAATTTGATTGATCGGCATGATTTCAATATCTTCAGTAAATTCATTAATCGTGCTTATTTTATCGTAAAATGAAACCGTGTCAATCATTTTCGAGAACTGTGCAGCACTTTTTTTATCAATTGCTTTGGTCTTACCTTAACAGCTGCGGGCTCAATTTGCGCAGTAACTTGGGAAGGACGTTAAATGCAGACGCGAACAAGATAGCCATAATCATAACTCAGCTTGCCGTCTGATATTCTATTTACTGCCGGCGGCGGCCGCTGTACTGCCTCTTTCCACCGCCCGCAGATAATCATCGTGGCAAGTTGAAGGATCTGGTACAACGGCCAATATGTTAAACATCCCTCGTAATTTCTTCTTGATTTTCCAGTCTTTTTTGGCTAATATACGGGCAGGAAATAAGTGATGAGGATGCCGGATATGGCTTGTCGCTCTGAAAATGGGTTATTAGGCACTAGACAGAGGATGAAGTATGAAAAGAATTATTATTTTTACTCTTATTACTTTTTCTTTCTTTCTTTCTTTTTTCTTGTAATAAATTTAGTGATAGAGAAAAAGAAGAAATTAAATTCAAAATAATTAATCTTTACAAAGACTGCCCAAAGATGTCTAATGGTAATGAGTTCAATCCTGCTTTTACTGATGGAAGTTTCAATATAAAATACCGGAAGGAAATAAAAAAGGATGCTCAGTTAAATGAATTTTTTACAGAATTGCTTGAAGGTTGGGAAGAAAATGGGAAGCAAATTACGATGATAACGCAAACTTTGTCGGTATACCTTTAAGACAAAATCTTATAAAAATACTAAAATTCAATGAAGAGGAAACGAAAATTATTTTAAGTATGTGAATTTCTGTCAGTTCGTTGTCACCCTTCTCAGGTACAATCGTTAACTGAATTAAAAGGAAAAAGTACAAAACCGTCCAATCTGAGACGCCTTCAATGACCTATTTTATATGACCCTTCCAGCGCCTCATAACCTAGATAAAAATCAAGTTCTTATAACATACTGGCGACCACCTTTTTGAAACAGTTTTAACAATACTCAACAAATAAATTTTTAACTTGCCGGCGGTAAGATGAAAACATCAGGTACCTCTTAATGGAGTCCTCCTAATGTTGACGCCACCAATGAGAGCGGCTTTTCTGCCCTTCCTGCTGGCGCATTTTTCAGAAAGAAATACTCCATGCTCGGTGAGCTTGCCATTTTCTGGAGCTCTACTGAATATATCCATCACGTTTCGGCAGAGTGGGTTTATTTGCAATATATGAATGGAGAAATTCATACGATGAACAAGCTGCAGTCCTATGCGTTATCGGTTCGTTGTATAAAAAGCAATTGACAGAATTTCGCATTTGCACAATTTTCTTGCTTTTTCTGCTCGAATTAGTTAATTTTGCGTATATAACTTTGTAGTAGTGCATTCTTAAATGGGGGAATAGGATGGACTAAAAAGGTATAGCTAAAACTTCATATGGGTTTGAGTTATACCTTTTTTATTTTAGAGCTATTTTGCCTAATCATTTACATATCATCATTTTCCTGTACACAGGCGTACATAGGCATTTGTTTAAATGTAATTTTGGAGTCTGAAGATTATGCATTGCAAAGGAGCAAGACTATATATCATTTTCATATTTGCCATTTTCGTAACGCTGTTAATACCATGCAGTCCTACCCTTTGGCTGTGTTTAAAAAATGAAACATCATTTACCATTTATTCTATTCGCAGAATGATTTTGTATTTGTAATAAATTTTTATAAAAGTTGTACACATGTAATGCCTGATCCAACCTGTGAAAAATAGGCAGGAGGCCAGGCATAAAAGCAAAAGGAGGCCAAAAATGAGAGAGTACGCTAATTCTCGATCTCCCAGATTGGAGCGTTATATGGTTTGTTTATTATTATTATTTAATTCAATTACAATAACCTCGTTTGCTCAAGTCACTATCATAGGAACAGTCAGATCTTCTGTTGATCAAAGTATCGTTCAAGATGCTCGTGTAGAATTAGTTAATATTGATTGCAAAGGAATTGATACAATAAGAGTCAAAATCAATACTACATTCACCGATCAGAATGGAAAATTCATTTTCCAAGTATCTACGAGTCTTCCAAATAAAGATACGGAAATACCACAAGAATTTGAACTTTCAAATAATTATCCAAATCCTTATATTGATGAAACTAAAATTGATTTGACAGTAGTAAATTCAAATAACTATAATATTTCTATTTATAACATTATTGGGCAGATGGTAGCAAATATTCAAAAACGCCTAACGCCGGGATATTATTCCATTAAATGGAATGGTGGTGAACTTCCAGGTATTTATTTTTCCGTGATTCAAACAGGAGAGGAGACGCAAATAATAAAATTAATTCAGTTAACACGAAGAAAACAAACACCATTATTTACTATTACAAGCACAGCAAATCCAGTTCTTTTGAAACAATCACACTCAAACAATATTGTAGATACTAGTTCTTTGCAAATATTTGTAGACAAAACCAATTTTCAAATGTATAAAAGTCCCATTCTGCCATACTTGAACCAATCGGTTAATATAACTTTACTTTATGGTTCCAGTACTATGGGAATTGTAACAGACATGGACGGAAATGTATATAAGACAGTTAAAATTGGCGACCAATGGTGGATGGCAGAAAACCTGAGAGTCACTCATTATCAAAATGGAGAAACGATACCAAATATAACAAATAACGTACAGTGGGCAAACGATTTATTGGGTGGTTCCTGCATATATAATAACGGTATAATATATAATAACCCCCCTATTGTATATCTAACCGCCTATGGCCGATTATATAACTGGCATGCAGTCATTCATAGTGGTGGGATAGCTCCAAAAGGATGGCATGTACCAACTGATTCGGAATGGAAAAAACTTGAGATAAACCTTGGAATGAACCTAACAGATTTAGACAACAAAAATTGGCGGGGAGGCGCGTCAAATGTCGGCGGAAAACTCAAAGAAGTTGGAACAGCACTTTGGGCGAGTCCGAATACTGGAGCAAATAATGAATTCGGCTTTACTGCTTTGCCAGGTGGGTACCGATCTGCTAACGGTGATTTTGACAGTTTTGATACACGCACAGACTTTTGGAGCAGCACCGAATACGATATTTCCGAGGCATGGAAGCGTCATCTGCATTCTCAAAATCCTGGAATTTCGCGGGATATAGGTGCAAAACAAAATGGATTCAGAATTCGCTGCGTCAAGGATGATTCACCAGTAATTAACACAGCGCCAACTGCTTCTTTTGACATAAGCCCACCTTCCGGTCCAACTACCACTAATTTTATATTAGACGCTTCTAGCTGTTCAGACTTGCAGGATCCAATCGGTAATCTGCAAGTTCAGTGGGATTGGACAAACGATGGCGCATGGGATACAGATTATACTACTACAAAATCAACAACACATCAGTATTCAACGGCAGGGGCATATACGGTCAAGCTTAGAGTCAAAGATACTGGTGAGCTCACCAATACAACAACAAAGCAAGTGATTGTCACTGAGGCAGGATGTGTTGATATTGATGGCAATGTTTACCGAACAATAAAAATAGGCGACCATTGGTGGATGGCAGAAAATTTAAAAGTAACGCATTTTCGAAATGGAGATCCTATAACCTACTCTGGATGGTCAACATCCACAAGTAGTGCTTATACCAACTACAATAGCGATCAATCAAATGTTACCGTATATGGCAGGTTATATAATTGGTATGCAGCGATTGATAGTCGCAAAATTGCACCTCAAGGATGGCATATACCGAGCTATGATGAATGGCAGGCTTTAGTTGATTATTTAGGTGGATATGCAATTGCTGGCGGTAAGCTGAAAGAGATGGGAAATGCACACTGGAGCAAGCCCAATGTTGACGCTACTAACACAAGCGGCTTCACAGCATTACCAGCTGGGGGACTCTTCAGTTACACCATACAACCATACCGTGGAGGTCCCCCTTCTGGAGACGCCACCTATTTTTGGTGTTCAACCAAATACGGTAGTACTTCTAATAGGGCACTCGGCTGGATGCTTGAAACCGGGCGGGCAGCTATTTCAGTTGATGGATATTCCATGTATTATGCATTTTCTATTCGTTGCATTAAAGATTGAATGCAAGCTGAAAAAACCTACGGCTATCGAAATTGGATTAATGTGGCAAGGTGTGGCCAGCTTTAAGTGCCCGCTGACAACATAGAATTGCCAAAACCAATTCTATTAATTCTCCTGATCGCCCAGGGATTCTCAACCCTTAGCGAAACCAGGTGTAAGGGCTTCCGCCCGTTTTGTTTATTGGATTAATTCAGCGCCCGACAAGACATCTGGCCAGGAATTGCCCTCTCCGGTAAGCCTGTCTGATCCGGTTCTGAAAAAACTCGGGCAAGATACCCTTTGTCTATGGTTCCGCCTGGGGAAAGGATTTCCCTGGCGATCAACACCAACTTGCGCACTTGAGGGATCTCCGGTGTGATCAGGAAATGGTAAGAATCAGAGCATTTTTTTTAGCATTACAACTCCGATTTATCATGTGAACGTTTATATCACTTATTGACAGTCTTATTTATAAGCAAAAGACAATTTCTTGTATCTTCATCAATATTTGCGTCAGTGAAATCAACTGACTCCAGACCACTATTTTCAATATTTTCAATTTTTTTAGCTCGAATCTTAGAATTTGTTAAACCTTCAATAATACCACCAAAAATGGAATGAAACTTTTTAAAACGATCTCCACAAATAATACAGCTTTGCAGATCAGCCTTACTTAAGTTAGCCCCCGTGAGGTTCGTCATCATAAAATTTGCTCCTGATAGATCAGCACCGGCAAGATTAGCTTCCGTCAAATCTACATTAAGAAAACGGGAATTTTTCAGATTTGCCTCATTGAGATTGACTTTACTAAGATTAGAATGGTAAAATTTAACATTGCATAGTACAGCCTTGTTTAGATTGACTCCTTTCAGATTAACATAGCTAATGTCTTTACCGCTTAGATCTAGTTGCCTTCCTTTTTTGAATAGGGGGAAAAGTGTTTTTCTTTCCCATTTATTATGAAGAGCAAGCATTTTACGAAGTGAGATTCCATTTATCATAATATCTACTGGTTGCTCCATTCTTATATCTCCTTCTATGTACATATATGACCTAAATTATGCGATTGTGTGGCCGTATTGTCTCGATATGGCATATTTTATGTACGAATCGCTCAATTCAGGTATGAATAAGCTTTGCACTCATTGGGGGCAAGAAAATATTCAGAGATCTTTCCTGAACGTACAGGAGATCCCTCCGGTGCCGCCCCAACTGATTCAGCAATTATCGACTGTATGATTCCGCTCTCTATCATAGAGTGCGGGACGAAAGTCAATCTGATTACCAAGATGTTGATCCGTCATCTATACTGCAAACTTTTATACGGCACTCGAGCAGTCACTGATTTTCATATCAATCCGGCAAATTTGATGCTCGATGGCCATGAACCGTACAAATGCCTCCAGGCTTCAGCAGCAGCGCTCGCGACCGATTCAATTGAAGCAGGTCCAGCGCCAGGAGGATTGCCATTATGCGCCAAGGCAAAGCTTTTGGCCTGGGTCCGGTTAAAGGAAAACATATGGCTGCATCCCTCACAAACAAGCCATCCTGTTGACTGGCCAGCCTGCTGCTGGACTAACGCGCCGATCGTATCGCCATTCGGATCCATGCCGTACACATAGGACCATACGCCCATAAATACATGTATCCAATAATCCTTTGAAGTTGGAACCTGATTAGATGTCAAAACATAACCGTCTTCCCAGGACATCTCTGCATTGCACACATCACATACTGACATTGGAATATCCATTCACATTCTCTCTCAGTTTAAACTCACAGTCTCAAATAGTATTATGGGATTTCTTTCGCTCCATAGCACTTGGCAGCGGCAAGGCATGTGCATCGCTATAGCCAGCAGCACAGCCTTTCATCAAGCCCCATCATGTGCAGGCATCTGCGTTTTTTCTACAAACAATTCGAACAATAGGATCCAGAATTGCACATTTAATAGCAGTTTTCAGGAAAGGATTTTTCTGGATAAACCGGGCGATTGGTGGGGAAATTCGATAATAAATTTGAATAAACCGCCTTCCATTCGTGGTTTTAAGTAGAACGTGGTCGCGAAAACGACGAAGCTCACAAACTTCTGGTGTGCTGAAGGATTCATAGCATGCCGTGGCAATAAAACAGTTTGTCGAACCAGGTGGAGACCCTGCTGTCTTCGTTTCGCTCTTCCGAATAATTTTCAGTTGCGAACGCTGTTCATGATCAAGACCTTCGAGGAAAATATTCAAATTATTTTCATTCATTTCCTTAACGGAAGCACTTTTTGATTCAGGCAAGCATATACGTAATCCTTTAATCTTGGCATCGGTCAATTTGAACCTTAGAGGCGTGGAGAGTGTTATTTCCGCTCCTGTCAAATTAGCACCGGTAAAATCCAGAGGTTCCTGATTCTGAAGCCAGCCCTCTGGGCTGTATAGGTTAGCCTCTGACAAATCGGCCCCTGTAAAAATGGCTCCTTCACAATTAATTGCGAAAAAGTTTACCTTGCGCATATTTGCATTTCTGAAGCAAGCATGTTTGGTGTCGCTCGCTGCCCAAACGGAGCCTTCAAGTTTGGCTCGGCTAAAATCTGCTCCATCAACAATGGAACAGGCGCCCAAAAAAAGACCTCCAGCCAAATCAGCCCCAGCCAAATCCAATAATATTTTTTTACCATATTCCAGTTTTTGAGGAAACTCTGTTTCCCATAAATTCTTGCAAGCGAGAACGGTCTTGAATAAAAAATCACTCGTGGTATTAGAGCCAGACGTTACGGTTGACCGTGCTGCAATTGAAAAGGTAGCACTTTCATAACCTGACGGTAATGTTCGTCATTCATAATTCTACTCCAAATTCATTGAATAGATTCTGATACTGAAATATAATTTTACTGGGATCAAAAAAATCGAGAAAATCATCTTCTGTCAACAATCAGATGACCCAGCCATTTCCCCATTTTCAGAGTGTTAATTCATATCCTGCGTATTTATCGTTTCTTACATGCCAGCAAATTAGCACATCGATTTCTGAAAATCAAGCAAAAATTCTAAAAATGTAAAAAGGCGCTATCGCTGCGGTATCAACTTGCGCAGAAATAAAGGGAAGACTATTTAAATGTAGACGAACTCAAAATAACCCTAATCTTAAAAATCGTACCGGAGATACCTCCGGTGCGTAAGTTGGATTAGGACATTCGTCCCAACTGATTCAGCGATTATCGACTGAATGATTCTGCTCTCTATTATAGAGTGCAGGACGAATCTCTCCTACCAACTTGCATCCAGCAGAAAACTACCGGTGATCAAAGATCGCATATCATATTACAGCTCTATCCATATACCTCAACAATCCGCTTGCTTTCCGCCCTCTGGTTTGCTAAATTAGCCCCACGGGAATGCTCGGTGATCTGGTGACACCCGCGGACTTCAAATCCGTTGTGAGGCGTGTACGTCTCGGGTGGGTTCGATTCCCACACATTCCCGCTTTTTCAGCCGCTCATCGCCGTAAATCCTTTATAACAAACAAATCTGATCCTACGTCGTTACATTTTTTATACCCTAAATGACTTGCATTTTTACGCCTTTATGCTTATAGTAAACTTGTACAGAGCAACGAGACGCGTTGCTTTTGGACATTACATCGTTACATAAAAAAACAGCACAGCAAGGAAGGAGCATCGTACCCATGTACGGTTAATCACTTTTACAAGGAGGTTTGATGAGATGTCAAAAAATGTTAGCTCTCATAGAAAAGGCCAATCCGGTCATCGTCCGTCTATTGATGGAAGCCGGCACGCCGCGCAGCGCCCGCAGTTTTATTCTCGCTTATATCGAAGAACTCTCAAGAATTCTGCACCATGCCGGTGAACGTCATCGCGGTCTGGAATGGAGTGTACAGATCGAATGCCTGTACGCGTTCCGGGAACTCATTTCCATTCGCAGCGAAAAATTAACGCATTATAGTTGTCTGCGCCAGCTCTGGTTGCTGGCCAACAAGAAATTCGACCAGCTGTCTCCGGAGATCAGCGAAGCGTTCATCGAGGATATACGGCACATTCTCCTGGGCATGGCCGGGAAAAGCGGCATCTATGACAACATCACCTTGCCCGTCTATACGCAGATGCAAGGCCGCGAGGCGGCGCAGGCGCGCTCCCATCATTTGGAACAGGTGGCGGCCAGGACGCTGCAAAGCATGAAAAAATATCGTCATGGCCTGGAACCCGCCATTGTCGCCAGGCGGGAAAAAAATCGCGACCGTATTTTAAAATCGCTGCAGGCGCGTGAAGAGGACTGGCAGGATTACCGTTGGCACTTGCGTCATGTAATCCGCGATCGCCGCGCTTTGGAGCGCCTGGTCAGACTGACGAACACCGAAACAAGGTCCATTGCAAAGGCGAAGCAGCACAATCTGCCTTTTGCCGTTACGCCCTACTATGTTTCACTGATGGATTATGAACTGCATCGCAAATGGGATCATGCGGTTCGCAGTCAGGTCATTCCGCCGCTGTATTATGTAGATCAAAGGGTGCAGCATCAAGACGACGCCTCCTCTTCGTTTGATTTCATGCTGGAACGCGACACCTCGCCTGTTGAACTGATCACCCGGCGCTATCCGCACATCGCCATTTTCAAACCGTACAACACCTGCAGTCAGATCTGCGTCTATTGCCAGCGCAATTGGGAAATCAAGGATGCCGTATTGCCGAACGCTCTGGCCGACGGCCAGCGCATTAAAAAGGCGCTCCATTGGTTAAAACGGAACACCGGCATCCTTGAGGTTTTGATTACCGGCGGCGATCCTCTGGTTTTACCGGATCGGCGGTTTCTCGAGATTTTGGAACAGGTGGCCGCGATTCCACATATTGAACGCATTCGCATCGGTTCGCGCACGCCGGTGGCGTTGCCGCAGCGCCTGACGGACGCTCTGGTTCAGGGCATTGCCGGCTATCATGAACCAGGACGCCGGGAAATCGCACTGGTCACGCACTTTGAACACCCGTATGAAATCACGCCGGAGGCGCAGGCAGCGGTGCAAAAATTCAGACGCGCCGGCATGGCCGTCTACAATCAGGCTGTATTTACAGTGGAAAACAGTCGCCGTTTCGAACTGGCATCGTTGCGCCGATTATTACGCTTAATCGGCATTGATAGCTATTATACATTTAATACCAAAGGCAAACAGGAAACCAGGGATTATCGCGTGCCCATGGCGCGCTTGCAACAGGAGATCAAAGAAGAAGCGCGGTTGTTGCCAGGTCTGGTGCGCACCGATGAACCTGTTTACAATGTACCCGGGTTGGGAAAAAATTATATTCGCGCTGCCCAACATCATACCCTGTTGACCATTATGCCTAACGGCAGTCGCGTATATGAATTTCATCCCTGGGAGAAAAACCTCAGCCTGGTGCAGACCTATATCGACATGGATGTGCCTATTCATGATTATTTGAAAACCATGGAACAGCGGGGTGAGAGAATGAACGATTATAGAACGATCTGGTATTACTTTTAGGAATAGCATGCGCATCATTCATCTCCGGAAAGGCAATCCGATTTGACCACCCAACAGAAGCGATCTGGCGAGGAATTGCTTTCCCTGGTTTGGCATGTGCGATCCGGTACTGAAAGAACTCGGGCATGGCGCCCTTGTCTATAGTTCCGTCCGGGACAAGGATTCCCCGGGTGATCCCAAAACTGATCATACGTCGCTCCGCGACGTGAATGATAGACATCTGTTGCCGTGGGTTGAAACCCACGGCTACCATCCCAGGGTCGCTCCGCGACCAGCCTGCATTGCAAATCCTGGGGAATCCCATGGTCGCAGAGCGATCTTTGCCTGAAGTGATGACTCCTCAAAATGAGTTTTTGACAAGCCAACGGGCCAACTCGTAATTTGTAGAGTGCAAAAGTCGCCAAAACATTCACCGACAATTTCAGACCCATGGTCGCGGAGCGACCTTTGCCGGTAGCCGGGTGCTTCAACGCCCGGAAAACAAAAAAGAGCAACCACGTCGCGGAGCGACGTATGAAGGATAATCCGAATCAATCGGTTTGAGGTGTTGTAGAACCAATCAGCTTGATTTCAGCATCACTATTTTGTATATTAGGCAAACGAGAATGCTCGATGATATGGCGACGCACACTGATTTTATATCTGTTGTATGGCGCGTTCCGTCTCTGGTGGGTTCTATTCCCGCACATTCCCGCTTTATTCACTTTTTCATCAAGCAAGAGCAGCACACTGACCCCGTTGTCGCTATCATGAACCGAATTCCTGTCCAACAAAATTCTTGGGATTTGTCATGCATCTAACCACCCGTATTTTTTTCTGCAGTCTGTTTTTTCTGGCAATCCGACCCGGTTATGCCCAACTCGGCATCTCCCAGGGAAATATGCAAAATCCGCCCGGCATCACATGGCAAAAAATTTCCACCACGCATTTCACCATTGTCTTTCCAAAAGAGATCGCCGTAGATGCCAATCGGGCAGCCAACACGTTGGAGCATATATATGAATTGGACGGCTATTCATTAAAGACCATACCGCGAAAAATTTCTCTCGTGCTGCACAATCAAAACACCGAGGCCAACGGTTTCGTGCAACTGGCGCCGCGACAAAGCGAATGGTTCAACACGCCGCCGCAGGTGGGTCTCATCGGCGTCAATCCCTGGTATCACCTGCTGGCCGTCCATGAATATCGTCACGTGGTGCAATTCGATCGCACGCTGTGCGGCCTGACCAAATGGCTCTATTATCTGTTTGGCGATTACGGTCATGTGGCAGGCGCCTTTTTCAGTCTGCCGGCCTGGGTTTGGGAGGGCGATGCCGTGCTCATGGAAACGGCGCTCACCTCCGGTGGACGCGGCCGCATGCCGGAATTCACCATGCCCATTCGCACTATGCTGCTCGCGGGCGAACGTCACTCTTATTATAAAATGATTTTCGGCTCCTATCGCGACTGGTCGGCTAATCCTTACCCTTTTGGCTACCTGATGACCGCTTATCTGCGGCGACAAAAAGGAACCTTTATTTTGTCCGACATCATGAAAAGCACCATGGCGCTGTCCCTTCTGCCCTACCGTTTTACCTGGTCTTTGCGTCGGCAAACCGGCAAGGCGGTTGGCGCCACCTATAGGGCAGCTATGGACGAATTAAAAGCCACCTGGCAAGAACAGATGCA
>CAYLWO010000011.1:20955-108535 GCA_964387285.1 uncultured Cytophagia bacterium
CCACCTATAGGGCAGCTATGGACGAATTAAAAGCCACCTGGCAAGAACAGATGCAAGGAGTATCTTTAACCAAAGCCACACAGGTGAATCGCAACAACCGTTTTCTTACCCATTATATGTTTCCAAAACCAATTGATAACTCTTCGGTGGTGACACTCAAATGGGGGCTGAACGATCGCTACGCGCTGGTCAATGTTCGAAACGATGGGGTTGAGAAAAAGATAATCGATCTGGGCCCCACCTATCTGGATCCGCCCTCTGTGGCAGCCGGCAAAATCGTCTGGAATGAACTGTTGCCCCATCCGCGCTGGGGATATCTCGATTATTCTTCCATTAAAATGTTTGACATGACCAGCAGAAAGGTCAAACGATTGTCGGCAAAAAGCAAATGGATGGCGCCGGCGCTGTCGCCGGACGGCCGGCAGATCGCTGTGGTCGAATACGCGCCAAACAACCATTGTAAAATTGTTTTGCTGGAAAGCGAATTCGGACAAGAGCTTAAACGGCTGCCCAATCCGGACAACGCCTTTATTATGACCCCATCGTGGTCGAGTGACAATCATCGTCTGGTGTTCAATAGTATAACTGAGCAGGGACGCAGCCTCAGCATCATAAATGTAGAATCGGGTCAATGGCAGCATCTCATTGACTATGGCGAGAAAAACACCGGTTTGCCGGTTTTCTATAAGGATTTTGTGTTGTTCAATTGGGACTATACCGGGATTGATAATATTTATGCCGTTCATCAACAGAGCAAAGAGATTTGGCAGGTTACCTCACGGCCGTTTGGCGCTTTTCATCCGGCAGTTGCGCAGGACGGCCTTACACTTTTTTTCAATGATTACACCAACAAAGGCTATCAGATTGGCCAAATGGTCCTGGATTCCACAAAATGGATAAAGTTGGCGAATATCCCCCATCGTCCTTTTTTATATCATGAACCGATCGTAGAGCAGGAACCCGGCGTCGGCTTGCTGAAAACCATTCCGGACCGGCAATACCCGATAGCAGATTATCACGCCGTCAAAGACGCGATCCGCGTGCACAGCTGGGTGCCGCCGTTGGCTATGGATGAACATGAAAACATCAGTGCACAACTCTTATCGCAAAATCTGCTCGGCACTCTGGGCACTGGTCTGGGTTACACGTTTAACCAGAACGAAAACACGGACTCTTATGCGGCGAGCATGAGCTATGCGGGCTGGTGGCCGATCATCGATGTGGCTGGTCGATATGGCGAAAGGAGCAGCAGCTTTTTCGATCAGGCCAATCGACAGAATTTTTACTCCTGGAAAGAAAAGGGAGTATCGCTGGGATTGCGTTTGCCTTTAAATCTGACGCGCAATGTTTATCAGACCCATTTGCAGGTTGGCGTGGCCGTAGAAGCGATAAAAATCTCCGGAAAGGAGATCCTGGATCATTTTGAACAAAACAACGGCCTGTTCACACCCATTTCAACCTATTTGACGTTTTTTCGCGGTTATCAATGGCAAAACGAAATTTATCCGCATTGGGGTCAATCCTTATACCTGATGCATCGCCAGGCGACGTTGCGCAGCGATTATCATGGCCGGTTATTCGCCGCGCGACTGAGTTTGCATTTCCCGGGCCTGGCGCACAATCACGGACTGCGGCTGCAGCTGTCGTTTGAAAAACAAAAAGCGGAACAGTATCGTTTTGAAAACGAGGTCCGTTTTTGCCGCGGCTACAGCTATGCATTTCACGACCAATTCCGGCGCTGGTCTATAGACTATGGCATGCCGTTGCTGTACCCGGACTGGAATATGCTGGGACTGCTGTATCTCAAAAGAGTGCAAGCCAACTTTTTTTATGACGACACGAAGGCAGAGGATGATGACTTGGACAGCCGTTATCGTTCCTGTGGCGTGGATTTGCTGACCAATCTGTACCTGTTCAGTATGCCGCTTGAATTGCCGTTGGGCGTGCGGTTTGTTTATCGGATTAAGGAGCAGCAGTGGCGCACCGAGTTTTTAATGTCAATTGGATGGTAATATTTATTGAAGTGGTTCAGTTGAAAAAAAGCGAACGCGGATATGACGGATAAAACGGATTTGAACGGATAAAAAAAAAATAAATCCGTTTTTATCCTTCAATCCGTTAAATCCGCGTTAGTATCTGATGAGTTAAATCTTTACCATTTCTGGCAAAATATTTTCAACAGCCCATTCTATCTCATTAATAAGTCATAGGTTACAACACCATGAATTTTTGTTCAACATTTAAATCCTGATTGTTCAAGTTGAGATTTTGCTGAAGGAAAATTGTCAAATAAATTCTCCCGCAAAGGCGCAAAGACGCAGAGGGGAAAAGACACTACTAAAATTTTTTCTTGGCGTTCTCTGCGTCTTTGCGCGAGTATTGTTTTGAATCTGATGAATAAAATCTTGATCATATGTGATAAAATATTTTTAATAGCCCATTACAACCATTTAATGTTTCATAGGTTCTGTGGATAGGAATTGTCGTTCAACTTTTTGGTTCTGGCTTGTCCAGGTTAGGATTTATCGGTTATTTATTAGTAAATATAGAGAAGAAGAACTACGGAATTTTAGCGAAAAGTATGTTAAAAATTGGAGAGATAGGCTATTATCAGTTAAGAAAATTACTTACCAAGATATAAATGATAAGAGTATTCAATAGTTTTATACTCTTTTTCAGCGAGCGCCTAACACCAATATTCGCCAGATACAGCTTTACTGCTCCTCGCACCTTTACCGCTGCAGTGATGATGCTCCGCGTTCGCTTTTTCCAAATTGAAAAAATCTGGAAAATAAAAAGCACGTACATTTGGTCGAACCTAAATTGAGCGATTTGCACTTAAGAGGCAACCTTGCGGTTTTCTAAAAAGTCAATTTTTATCAATGTTGCTTTAGTTTGAGGCCTTTTAGTAAAATTTGTAAGTGTCATAAAATCATTTCGCTGATAGATTCCTCACCCGCTAAAGCGGGTTCGGAATGACACGGTTTCGTTACATTTTAGATAACGCCAAGGTCAAGACAATCGTTCAGTTCAAGTTTAAATAAATCCAAAGGTAATATGATCGTAGACTCACGCTCTACTATTATGACTGTTTTCTTACTGATTTGTCATATTTTGCCGGCCCAGAGTAAGGAAAATGCCGTTATTATCCATGGCTCGCGCGAACAGAAAAAGGTCGCGTTGACCTTTGACGCCTGTTCCGGCAAAAAAATCAACAACTATGACCAGGCCATCATCACCGTGCTCAAGGAAACGCAAACGCCGGCCACGCTTTTTCTCGGCGGCTTGTGGCTGAAAAAAAATCCACAGGCCGTGTCGGATTTAAAAGACGAACCGCTCTTTGAACTGGCGCTGCATGGTTATCATCATCCGCATTTTTTTAAGCTGACCGATGACTCGGTGCGTAAAGAATTGTCGCGCAACAAACAGGTATTGGATAGTTTATTCGGCGTCAAAGCAACTCTTTTTCGGCCGCCTTTCGGTGAATATGACAAACGTATTGTGCGCATCTGCGCTGAAAAAGGCTTGACGCTGGTAGAGTATGATTTGCCCTCCGGCGATCCGGACACCAGCGCCACCAGCAAAAAATTGACCGAATATGTATCCACCATGGCGCGCAACGGTTCGATTGTGGTTATGCATATGAACGGACGCGGTTGGCACACGGCTGATGCGTTGCCGGACATCATCAAGAATCTGCGCAAGCGGGGATTTCAGCTGGTCAAGGTCGGTGAGTTGACTATTGGGGAAGAAAAAAACAAGCAACCACGTTAGCCTTGCATTTGTTTTTTACCAGGCCGAAGAATCTATCGACAAACGGTACTTTCTTTTTGCCAGGTCTTGTTCCTCGATAGATGCTTCGGCGCACATAGCCATCGAATTGTGTCAAGTCCATGATGTTATGCGCCTCAGCATGACAAATAGGAAAAAGGGCGGGATTTCATACGAACCCGCCTTAGGCGGCTGCAGGATCTGTTCGAGAATCGTATGATAATCAGTTGACGATTCTTCGACGAGGTAATTACAGAGTTTTTTCAGAATGGCGATGTTCTTGCACTATCTGCAAGATAGAACAAAAAACTCAAATTACCATCTCTAGCAGCGCCTGATCAAAATCGGGAAAGACCGTGCGCAAATGCGTCCGCGCTTTGCTGTTGTCCAGGGAAACATCCTTGGGACGGACGGCCCGCGCTTTGTGATCCTGATAATTGCGCACCTGCACCAGATCGGGATTCAAACCCAGTTTGCGCGCAAATTTTTGTCCCATAGCAAAGCGGCTCAAACGCTCATTGCCGGCGATATGAAAAATACCGCTCAGGGGCGATTCGGCCAGTTCCAGCAAGGCCTGTGCAGCCACATGCACAAAAATCGGCGTTCTGAATTCATCATTCGGCATGCCCACAGTCTCATCGGCCATCAGGGCCCGTCGTGTGCGAATCATGAACGAGTTGCCGCGATCATGGACCGGCAAACCGGCTACCAGCGACAAACGCGCAACGGCATGTTGACTCGCATGCGCCAATACACGCTGTTCTGCCTCCAGTTTCGTTTCTCCATAATAATTCACCGGCATGGCCTGATCCGCTTCACGATAAAACGATCGTGAGCCGTCAAACACCGTATCCGTGGAAGTATAAACCAACTTTTGTTCTCCGCAATGTTGCAGCAAATGCTCGGTGGTTGCAACATTCACGTCAAAAGCTTTTTCAGGAAATTGCGCACAGGCGTCTATATCCGACATGGCTGCGCAATGAATGACCGCCGTCGGATGATATTCGGAAAAAACACGGGCAACAAATTGATCATCCAAAAGGTCTCCCTGAGCCCAGATCAGCTGCGGATGCTTAATCGGCGCTGCGCTTCTGGCTAGGGCGACCACCTGCCGCTCGGGCAGCGCCAAACGCAGAACATGGCCGCCGACAAAACCGGCAGCGCCGGTGAGCAATAACGTTCTCTCAATCATTTTCCATCATTCCGTTTCCGGCATCATCATCCGGCGGTTTTTGGCGATCAGATCAGCAACGGCAATATTTTTCGTCAGGTCCCAAAGATTGACCTGCAGCTGTCGCATGGCCAACACCGTTACGATCCAGGATTGCGTCCAGCCGGTTTCGATGCTCCAGGCGCCCCAGCCGGCGTCCGCGTCTGAAGCCCAATACTCCCATTTTCGATAATCAAACGCGCGAAACCAGGCGCCGTGCAATTCAGGGCGCCTGGGACTGGCGACCTGAATGCGACATAAAAAATCAACCAGTCGATCAGCGGCCTGTTCATAAAAAGGATCTTGGGTTGCGGCAAATGCCTCATGCAGACCAAGAAGGGCAAAATTGGTAGTGTACAACAAATCACACGCCGGATCGCCGTTGTTTTGAATGAGCGGCGCTTCATTTCGGCCATATTCCTGATTGGATTTGGGTGCTGCAAAAGATCCCTGGCCGGACCTGCCCAGTTCTTCACGAATGGCGCCGCATTCGTCCTGAAAGGCGAGCATCGCTTGCGCCATGTTTTTCAACCATTGCCGGTGTTCCGCTGTATCCTGAATGCGCACCAGCCAGGCGAGCGGGAGCAACATGCGGCTGCGTTCCTGTTGCAGGCCGTTGGTCCATCGCCACCCATCAGGGTACTTGGCCATGGTCATGCGGATCGCTGACAGGGTGCGATCCAGAAACAAGGAATCACGGCTATGCTGCCAGGCCCAGAGATTGCATGCCCAGAGAAAAGCCTGATAATGAGGCGAGTAGCTGGTTACGGAATTTTTGTAATAATGACGCCAACCTTTAGACACCAGTTCCGGTTGTTCAATTCGGTTTTCACGAAAGCCCAATGGACCGGTAGTGCGCAGGTTGGCGAGCAGACACTGCATCAGACGCTCGTTATATTTTTCCGAATTCAACATGGCGCAGGCGAGCAGAGCGCCGAGCACGGCGCGCGCATTGTCGTCGCCGTAATAAATCTCATAACCGTTTTTATCCTCATAATAGCGCGCTACGTCGTTCCAGCCGAAAAGACCAAAAGCGGAACTCGCTGGATCGAGACGATCGCCTGTTGCCATGATGGACCGGCCAAGCGTGAAATCGAGGAGATTTTTTCCGATGCGCAGATAGTGATTCTGTCCAAGCGCTTTCCCTGCACAAGCCATAGCACCGGCTGTTTCCAGACAGCAGTCGTCACGGCGCCACCAGCGGACTTTTTGCGCGCCCAGGTGATCAATGGTGGAATTAAAACCCTCCAGAATGCCCAGAGTGCCGTTACCGTTGCGCCAGGATATTGACGGCGCCGGCCCGACGCGATCAGGCCATTGACCGGCCTGATCATAAACCGATTGCCAGGAGGAATGGATCAACAAACGCGCGTCGTCAAACCAGCGAGCTCCGCGTTGCAGACTTTTTCTTTCAACATCATGCGGCAGTGTTTCAACAGCAGAATAGCCTGGCTTAACCTGGGGAGTCCAGGCAATCTGCGGCACGGCTGAATTGGGCTCAAGCCAGTGTAGAATCATTTGCCACACCGTGGCCCAGGCATATGCCGGAGCAAATCGTCCCTGGTAAAATCCGCTCAGCTTGCCGGCAGCAACCAGAATTCGCTCCGGTTCATATTCAAAAAGCAGGGGAAAAACAGCGGTGTTTGCCAAACCATAAACCGCCATATCAAAGCCGGCAACAGAGGCCAGAACCAGAAATGGTTTTTCAGCTCTCATGGGAACAAAGTGGCAGCCCGGAGCAATCAGAATGCGCATTTTGGTCAATTGCGGAGCAAAAATATCAGAGGCGACCACCACTCGTTCAAACTGAATTTTTCGCGGCGCCGACATGGCTTGAACAGAATCAGCTGGCATCGCCGGCGTCGGCATGATGTCCGGCCAGGGTGCAGGATACTCGATATAAAGACGCAATGCTTTTGTTCGAGCCAGGCCTAATAAGGCAGTATCTATTGTTAAGCGTGTTTCCGGGTATTGATCAGCTAACAGCAGTACGCCAGCTCCATTCGGAGCTCGGCGAATGGCCGCGTTGGGATCAGCAAAACGCTCAACCGAAATGTTGTGCCGCCGCAGCATCTGGTGCAGGTCGTTGTCTTTTTTGCAGGAAAGGTAGAAACGCGCTGCACGCGCAGACAGCGGGACGGACCACATAATTAGCAACAGCGCCAGTGTTTGTATGAAAATGGGCGGCCGTTTAAAAAATTTCTTCATAATTAAATCCGTTAGTATTAAAACAGCAAAGGACAGTATAAACATTTTTACAACTTGGCGCAATAATATTTTTAGGGAGTGGTTGTGTAAACCGGGACCAGACGTTGCCCCAGTTATTGCAGCAATTCTGAGTGTCTTTCAACTTTCCGTTTATTGAAAACATTCGATAGAATATCAATATGTTAGAAAACACCCGGGATTGTTCTGCCTTTGAAAAATGCGGCATTACAGGATTTTTATTTCCATGCCCCTTGCACACAAGAGTAAAAAAGCGTATATTTAAGACATGAAAGTCTTAAATTAATCAGGACAGAAAAATCATGATGCTTTCCAAATCCAGCAGTTACGGTCTGCGCGCCGCTCTTTATGTAGCGCTGCATCCGCATCGGGAACGCGTGTCCATTAAAGATATCTCACAGCAATTGAACATCTCTTTCCATTTTCTCACCAAGATTTTACAGCTCTTGACCCGGGCCGGATTGCTCTCCTCGATCACCGGCCCCCACGGCGGCGTGCAGCTGGCCAGGGACAGCCGACATATATCACTGCGGGATATTATTCAGGCCATCGAAGGACCGGAGGTATTCAGTGATTGTCTGCTGGGATTGTATTTTTGCCATGATCGTCATCCCTGTCCGGTGCATCATGACTGGCAGCCCATGCGTGAACAAATCAACAGCTATTTAGCAAACACCACTCTGGCCGCGTTGGCGCAACAGATCGGGGCGCATGAATTTCGTCTGACGCATATAAAGATAAAATCAAAAAAACAAGGAGTCCGTTATGAGTGAAATGATCGATAATGCGCGCAAGCGCCAGGATTTGCTCAAGCACATGATCCTGCAACTCCATTCCGGCCAGGCGCCGGAAATGGTAAAGAGACAATTGGCTGATTTGCTGGGCAAGATCCCCTATGACGACGTGGTCAAGGTTGAACAGGAACTGATTTCAGAAGGTCTGCCGCAAGAAGAGGTCTTGAAACTGTGCGATTTGCACTCAGCGGTGCTCAAAGGCAATCTGGATCACAGCACAGCCCGTCAGGCTGAAACCGGTCATCCGGTGCACACCTTTATTCAGGAGAATCGCGCCCTGCAACATGAATGCGGCGCAGTGCAAAACCTTGCTGATCAGTTGACCACCGTGCCGGATGAGCAACCTGCCGGCGAATGGCTCAACGATTTGCATGCCCATTTCAATAATCTGCAAGAGGTGGACAAACATTACCGCCGCAAAGAGTATTTGCTTTTCCCCTATCTGGAAAAGCACGGCGTCACCGGTCCGCCGACGGTCATGTGGGGCAAACATGATGAAGCGCGCGCTTTGCTTAAGGCGGTGCAAGAATCGTTTCAGACTGCGGGCAGCCTCAGCGCCGGCGAAGCCAAAGCGCTCTGGCAACTGGCCTGGAAACCGGCAGCAGACGCCGTAGAAGAAATGATATACAAAGAAGAGCAGATTTTGTTCCCCATGTGCCTGGACACGCTTTCCGCCGAAGAGTGGCAAGAGATATTCCAGCAGAGCGCAGAGATCGGCTTTTGTTTATATGATCCGCCCATGACGTGGCAAGGGCAGGAAAAAACGACCGCTCGGCAACCGGCTACGACAGCAGCGGACAACCGCATTAAATTGCCCACCGGTTCTTTCACTGTGAACGAATTGACCGCAGTGCTGAACACCATGCCGTTTGACATTACCTTTGTGGATCAAGACGACACGGTGCGTTATTTTTCTCAAGGCCAGGAGCGCATTTTTGAACGTAACCGTTCCATTATCGGGCGTAAAGTGCAGATGTGTCACCCTCCTTCCAGCGTGCATGTGGTGGAAAAAATCCTGCAGGATTTTCGCTCCGGTAAAGAGGATCGAGCGCCGTTCTGGATCACGATGAAGGACAAATTCATCCACATCGAATATTTTGCCTTGCGCGATGAAAACGGGCAGTACCTGGGCACCCTGGAAGTATCGCAGGATCTGACGGCCAAACGAGCCTTGCAGGGCGAACAACGTTTACTTTCCTATGCCAAGGAGAAAAAATGAACGAAAACACCATCATCACACCAGAGACCAAAGTAGGCGCCTTGTTGGACGATTATCCGCAATTGGAAGAAACGTTGCTCTCCCTCTCCCCGGCCTTTGCCAAGCTGAATAATCCGCTGCTGCGTCGCACAGTGGCCAAAATAGCAACTTTGCGTCAAGTGGCGCAGGTGGGTGGAATTTCGCTGGGTGAGCTGATCAATCGCTTGCGTAGTCAAGTGGGACAGGAAACGGTCGAGATCGCAGACACGGCAACAGGTCAGCGCCCGCAGTGGCTGCAAGCGGATAAAATTTCTCACACTCTGGATGCGCGGCCCATTTTAGCAGCGGGCGAACATCCTCTGGCACAGGTTCTGACCGCTTTGCAGGATTTTCCGCCTAATGCCGTTTTTGAATTGATCACCCCTTTTACGCCGGCGCCGCTGTTGGATCAGGTGCGGAAAAAAGGATTTGAAGTATACAGTGAGACCATTGAGAAGGAACTGGTACAAAGTTATTTTTGCCGATCTTAGGCCTCTGGATAATAACAGATTTCTTTGCATCCTCCTTGCGAAGGTTTCAAACCTTCGCAAGGTTGTTTTTCGAGTGTCTATGGCTCAACTTGGCATCATGCAGAAAAGGGATAATTGGAACAATAACCACCCCAATTCGACGCTATGAAAAATCCTGCAAATTTAAAAAAATAGGCCTTGCAACAATCGTATGACTCTGCTAAATTGTACACCAAAATAAAAGAGACAGGGTCAAAAATATGCCACGAATTATTTTTATCATTATCATTTTTGTTCATGCGCTGATTCATCTGATCGGCTTTTTTTCAGCCTTTCAACTTGTCAAGAGCGCCACGTTGCTGCATAATATCTCCAAACCGCTGGGGCTGTTATGGCTGTTATGTGCATTTTTGTTTATCCCCGCGGGCGCTGCTTTTCTTTTGCATAAATCCTACTGGTGGATGCCGGCGGTGCCGGCGGTGTTATTGTCACAGCTGCTGATTTTTCTTTCCTGGCAGGATGCCAAGGCCGGCGCCATCGCGAATATCATCATCGCCGTGGTGGTGCTTATCGGCTTTTGTCAGTGGCGTTTCACAGGCAGGGCGCAGCAGGAAATCAAAGCTCTGCTCTCCAGCATAACGCCGAGCCAGGAGATCATCGACCAGTCCAGGATTCAATCTTTGCCACCTGTGGTGCAAAAATGGCTGCAGCGCAGCGGGATTGTCGGCAGGCAGAAAATCCGGCAGGTTCATCTACGGCAGATCGGCAACATGCGCACCGCTGCCGACGGCAAATGGATGAAGGTTACGGCTGAGCAATGGTTCAATACAGAGAGGCCGGGATTTATCTGGCTGGCTGATGTACAGGCCGGGTTTGGCCTGTTTTTGGCCGGAAGAGACATGTTCGCTGACGGCCAAGGTTCCATGTTGATCAAACTGCTTGCTCTGTTTACGATCGTGGACGCACGCAGCCGCGAAATTGATCAGGGCGCCATGGTGCGTTATCTGGCGGAAACAATCTGGTTCCCCTCGGCCGCGCTGGAAAAATATATGCAATGGACACAGATAGACAGCAGTACCGCGCAGGCGGTGATGAACTACAACGGATTGACTGTTACCGGATACTTGAAATTCAACGAGCAGGGCGACGTAGTCAGTTTCAGCGCGCAGCGCTATTATGACCGCAAAACGGGGGCTACGCTGGAAGAGTGGCTGGTGACGATGGATCCGCAGGGGTATCGTGAATACAACGGAATCAGAATTCCCTGCAAATCGTCGGTAACCTGGAAATTGAAAGAAGGGGATTATACCTGGTTCCATCTGGAAATAACCGAAGTGACTCACAACCTGAATTGAGCGATTGCATTATTCATGCATGATGGACAATCAAACGCTTTATCCATTGCCTTGTCTAAGGCGATCAATCAATTCCTGAACCTCTTTTTCCCGCGCCTTGAGCATTTCTTTGTATTCAAATTTTCGACAATGATGTATGCCGACGCGTGTGGCGCTCAGATCCTGCTCTAAGAGCAGCACGATTAAAGCGACCTCTGTCTCTGTTAAATCGATTTTCATCTTGTCCTCCTTTTGTTCTATTGCTAGCCCGAAAAAGAGAATAAAAATTTTATTCGTTCAATGAAACTTTGCATACCTATAATTATTAAACAATACCCCATTGTTTTTTTATTCCTGTAAAACACCCCGAGATTTTCGCGCGACTCGAAAAATCCAGGGATCAAAACTTTTGCAGCGCCGGGAGTTCTACAATAACTAGAGTACTCGGAAAAAACCTCAACAACACCTATGGTCAGGGCTTTCGCGGCAGCACCCCAAGGCGTGCGATATTTCTTGAACATTCTGCGCAAAAGGTTTTAATACGGTCCCTGAAATACAACGCAGGCGCCTTTTGGCTGATTGGCGATAATCTGCAATGCGCCGCCGATCACACCGGCACGGCGCTTCATGCTGTTCAAGCCGTTGCCGGCAGGCGCGGTTTCAGGGACAACGCCGATGCCGTCATCAACCAGACGTATCTCAAATTCTTTTTTCCGCACCGCAATATGCAGATGAACCGATTGACATCGGCTGTGTTTGATGCAATTGTTCAGGGCCTCTTTAAATATCAAATAAAGATGCTGCCGATACTCCATGGGCAGATGAATCGACTCCAGGGCCTGCAGATTATGAATGGACAGCGCGATCCCGCGAACGGTCAACACCTCACTGAAAGCGTCCTGCAGCCGCAAAATCAGTTCATAGAGCGAGTCCCGTTTCGGATTAATCAGCCAGATGGTGTCATTCATGCTGTCGATGACGTTGCGCGCCTTGTCGCTCACGCGTTGCAGCTGTTCCCTCGTCTTGCCGTTCAGGTCGGCTAGTTTTGTTTGGATCAATTCGGTCAGAATGGCTATCTCGGTCAATTCAGCGCCGATATTGTCATGCAGGTCTGCAGCGATTTTCAAGCGGATGCGCTCCACAGCCAGCATGGACCTGACGCGAATGCTGATCAAAAAATAGAGAATGCCGCTGATGATCAACGCCACAGCCAGATTAAACCACCACGCCTTCCAAAAGGGCGGATGTACGATCAAGCGCACGGCTGCGCCCGATTCATTCCACACGCCATCGCTGTTGCTGCCTTTGACGCGAAAAACGTACTGGCCGGCCGGCAAGGACGTAAACGTCGCAAAACGTCTGCCGGCATCCGTGTTGATCCATTGCTCGTTCAAATTTTCCATTTTATAAGCATAACGGTTTTTCATAGAAGCACGATAGTCCAGCGCCGCGAATTCAAACGAAATATGAGAATCACGCCAGTCGAGCTCCAGCACATTGGTGTCTGCCAGACTTTTCACAGATTGGTTGAATTTTAAAAAATCGGTAATGACCACAGGCGGCGGTATGCGATTACGAAAGATGTTTTGCGGGAAAAAAGCGTTAAAACCGTTGATGCCGCCGAAAAACAGCTCGCCCTCTTTGCTCTGAAAAAATGATCCGCCATTGAATTCACGGCTCTGCAGACCGTCTTCTACGGCAAAATTAGTAAAAGATTCTGTGGCCGGATTAAATCGGGACAAACCGTTATTGGTGCTCAACCAGAGATCACCGCGTTGATCCTCAAGTATGCCATAGACGGAATTGCTGCACAGACCCTGGTTCGTGGTGTAGGCTTTAAAATGTCCGGTCGCAGGATAATAAACATTCAGTCCGCTGCCCCAGGTGCCGAGCCACAACCGACCTGCCCTGTCTTCGGCAATGGCGAAAATAAAATCATTATTCAACGCTGCGGCATCGTCAGGATGACTGCGAAAGTGGGTAAAACCGCCGGTACTGCTATTAAACAATTCAAGCCCACCGCCCTGTGTGCCGATCCAAAGTTTTCCTGACCGGTCCTGAAAAACGGTGCGAACGTAATTACAACTCAAAGAGGTTGAATCCAGCGGATCATTGATGAAATGGAGGAATTTTTCTCGCTCAGGGTCAAAGCGATCCAGCCCACCGCCGTTGCTGCCGATCCAGAGAAATCCCGCCTTATCCTGGTAAATGCAGCGAAGTTCATCATGACCCAGTGTATTCCGATTGGCAGGATCGTGGCGATAGCGTTTAAAGGTTCCGGTTTGTGGATTGAGCAAATTCAGTCCACCGCCATTGGTGCCGATCCAGTGCCTTCTCTGACGGTCAATGAAAACCACGCGCACGATGTTATGACTCAGACTGGCAGGGTTGTCCGGGGCATTGCGGTACGATTCCCACTGCTCGTGCAAACGGTCAAAGCGGTTAAGGCCGTTGTGCGTACCGACCCAGAGCACTTTATCATCCTCGACAATAGACCAGACGATATTGTGGTTTAATCCTTGCGGTTGTTCCGGATCCATGCGATAATGCAGGAATTGCGCCTTATCCGTATTCAGTTTACTGATGCCGCCGCCATAGGTGCCGATCCACATTACGCCGGACCGATCCTGGTATAAAGAATAGATTTGGTCATAACTGATGCTGCCGGGCTGATTATCGTGATGACGAAAACGACAAAAACGCCCGGTGCCGCGTTCCAGAATATCCAGTCCGCCTCCGTCCGTGCCCACCCAGAGATAGCCATTCCGGTCTTCGCAGAAAACCGTAACACTGTCGGAACTCGGACCGTACGGATTCTGCGGCACATTGCGGAACGATTGAAAAAAAGTCGGCTTTTTTTCGCGATGGTCAAAAATCATCTCATGCAAACCATAGCCGGCGCTGCCCAGCCAGATATGGCCGTCCCGGGTTGCATACAGAGCGTTGATTGAAGAGGTGTTCAACTCGCCGGGCAAAACCACGGGAACGATTTTTTCCTGCTCGCTGTCCATGCGAAACAGTCCGCATCCTTCAGTGCCAATCCAAATGCAACCGATAGAATCATGCAACAAAGCGCGAATCACAGGCTGATGAGGCTCTCGTGACGCCGGCGGCAACGAAAAACGCCGCCATTGCTGTGTGCGCGGATCATAGCGGTTCAGACCCTGGTCCGTGCCGATCCACATAAACCCATTATGATCTTGACAAATGGCGCGGACGATATTATTGGAAAGCGAATTTGGATTTTGCGAATTATGGCGGAAGCCTTTGAAACGCATGCTGACCGGGTCAAGACAGTCCAGTCCGCGGTTAAAACTGCCGAGCCAGAGGAGACCCTGATGATCCTCAAACATGGTTAAAAGATGATTGTAGGACAGCGTGTTGCTGTCCAGCGGATCGTGTCGCAGAACATGAAATTGGTAGCCGTCGAACTTGTTCAATCCGTCTTCGGTGCAGAACCACATATAACCCTGCCGATCCTGCAAGATGCCGGTCACGATGCTTTGCGAGAGGCCCTGTTCGATAGAAAGGCTTTCAAATTTAAAATCCAATCCGCACAAAGCGGAGAAATCGGGGCGCTTAATTGCAGCAACGGAATCACTCGAAACGGCCGGCGCAGGAAAATACATCATGATCCAGCCGGTCAAATATATTTGCAAAAGACAATTCATGGGCCATGCGCTCGACTGGTTTCAGTTAACAGCCTGGTACTACCGGATTAACAAATTCTGCGGGGGTTTATACAGGAGAAACGGGTGGTAAATAAGAATGCTGATAATGTCAGATCATGAAAACGCGCTGCTGCAATGTAAAATTTGTGTAACGTAGAGTAGATGATGTTGCCAATACCAGCAAAATAAAGTGCCGCCTCTCCGATCGGAAATCTCCTTCTCGCTATACGAGAATTTAATAAAAAATGTTTCAAAAGTAAGACACACCCTGCATAGTGATGTAGTCAGTGAGACCGACACCGCCAAAATCAAAAGTCGATTACTGTTGATTTTAGATTGCTTGGGACTTATATTGATGCATGGATTTTTATGCAGAACTCGCAGATCATTACGACGATATGACCCGTTTTCAGGAGCGGCTGGAATCAGAAACCAGGGTCCTCGCATTATGGCAAAAAAAACTCGGCTGTCGTAATGTGGTGGATGTCGGCTGCGGCAGCGGATTGCACGCCATTGGACTGGCTAAATTGGGGCTGGAGGTTCTTGCCGTTGATCCCTCATCAGCCATGCTGCAACGCGCACAGGAGAATGCCGCCGCCCGGCACGTAAAGATACAATTCCGCACATGGACCATGCAAAAGCTTGCGTCCCGCCTCTCTGAACCCAGGGATGCCGTTTTTTGTCTGGGCAACACCCTGCCGCATATGTTATCTACTCGTTCACTCCAGGCCGGATTAGCAAGCCTGTACCATTCCTTAAAAGCGGATGGCGCATTGATTCTGCAATTGCTCAACTATGATCAGGTATTGCAGCGGCAGGAACGCATCGTACAAATTTCACGCTCAAATGATATGGAATACATCCGATTTTACGATTTTTTGAAAAGTAAAATCCGCTTCAACGTCCTGATGATCGACAGCCGGATTCTTCCTTACCAACATCGATTGTTCAGCATCGAGTTAAATCCGCTGACAAAATCCCAATTGACGACGATTCTGCACAAGTGCGGTTTTGGTACGCTGGAATTTTATGGCAACCTCTCGCAGGCGCCTTATACCTTACAAAGTCCTAATTTAATCATTTGCGCGTATAAAAAATAGAGTTTGACCTTAAGCTAAGGTTTTAAATTTTCGTAATGATAATGAAACATAGCAAAACGGAGAAGCTCATGATCAGTATTACCAGAGAGATGGCTCGCTTTAGTCTGAAACTGCAGTATCAGGACATTCCCCAAACGGCGCTGCATGAGGCGCGTCGTTTTTTGCTGGATAGTATCGGTTGTGCTTTTGCCGCGTTGCACAGCGAAGATATGGCGGCTGCGCATCGTTATATTGAAAAATTGGGCGGCACGCCAACGGCCACGGTGATCGGCAGCGGTTTGCGCACCAATGCGGTCAACGCCGCTTTAATGAACAGTTTGCTCATTCGCGCTCTGGATTATAATGACATTTATTGGAAGCAGGATCCCAGTCACCCATCGGACATTATTCCGGCAGCCATGGCCGGGGCCGAAACCGCCGGACTGGATGTGGCTGACATGCTGGTCGGCATTGTCATCGCCTATGAATTGGAAATGCGCTGGTGTTTGGCGGCCAATCCCGGTATTCGCGAGAAAGGATGGCATCATGCGTCGTTAACGCAATTGGTCTCCCCATTTGTTGCTGGTCGTATGTTGGGACTGAATGAGGATCAGCTGGTGGCTGCGGCAGGCATCAGCGGCTCCAGCCATTTTACCCTGGGCGGCGTGGTGGCCGGACATTTGACCAATATGAAAAACACAGCTGATCCCATGGCGGTCGAGTCCGGTGTGGCAGCGGCCTTGCTGGCTGCCGAGGGCTATACCGGACCGGTGCAGGTGCTGGAAGGCAAAGAGGGGCTCTTTCATGTGTTTGACGACATCCAATGGAACCGGGAAATTTTGACCTATGATCTGGGGGAAAAATTTCTGATCACCGAATGCGGTTATAAAGCATTCCCGACTGAAGCGCTCACACATCAGCCGATTAGTGCGGCTCTGGCGGTCAAAGAACATCATGCTTTAAAACCGGAGCAGATCAGCCAGGTTCTGGTCCAAACCACCACGCGCGGCGCAGACATACTTTCCGATCCCAGCAAGTATCAGCCCACAACCAAAGAAACCGCTGATCATAGTCTGCCTTATTGCATTGCTGCTGCGCTGGTGGATGGCGCGGTCTTACCCTCGTCATTTTCAGAAGACAAATTAAAAGACCCGGCTGTTTGGGAGATGCTGAAGAAAATCAAAGTCGTGGCTGATCCGGCCATTGATGCCATGTTTCCCGGCGTCAAGCGTGCAATCGTGTCGATCACGACCACACATGGACAGGTTTATACGGAACAGGTGGATGATGCCAAAGGCAGTCCGGAAAATCCCATGAGCGATGAGGAGGTTGTGGCCAAGTTTCGCGCCAATAGCGAAAAAGCGCTGCGCTGCGAGCAAATGGAGGAAATTATTCACCGCACCATGATGTTGGGAGAGAAAAAAATAAAGGCGGAACAGTATATGAGAATGCTGGTGGTATGAAGCATTAAGCGATTGCCGTGCATTCGTGAACGGCACAAGATCGACAAGACATCTATTAACTAAATTGAGCGATATGTGCTCGAAAAACAACCTTGCGAAGGTTTGCAACCTTCGCAAGGGTAATCCATTCGGTTTGTCCCGTGGGGACAAAAAATTTTTAGAACAATTAAAAATTACACCGTTCGTCCCGTTAGGGACGTAATATTTCATTTTAACCATTCAACAATTCCATTGACAAAAACAGGAGTGATATAATGGGAATTACCATTCACTTTCAAGGCAATCTTAAGAACACGAAGTTGTTGCCTGCGCTCGTTGATGAATTGACGGATATCTCAAAAACGCTGAATTGGCAATATCGGATATGGGACGAAGATTGGTCAAAACCATCCACAGCGACTCTGGTAAAAAATGAGAACAGAATGGAAATTAAAGGTCATCTTTCACTGAAAGGGATAACTATTACCTTGCACCCTGATTGCGAATCCTTACCTTTACTTTTTAATTCCCGGGGGGCTCTTGTAACACCTATGTCGATCATAATGGCGAAAGATGGGACAATAGAAAAGGAGAATTCTTTTACTGCCGTTAAAACTCAATTTGCTCCGGTTGATATTCATGTATCCATAATAAAGCTTTTAAAATATTTAAAGAAACGATATATACCTGATTTGGTTGTAATGGATGAAGGAGAATATTGGGATAGCGAAGATAGAGAAAAACTAGTAAAGAAAAGAAATTTTCTAAACGAAAAAATGACTATGCTGGAAGGCCTCATTTCAAGAATCGAAATCGAAAATGTCGAAAAATGCACTGCAGAACAGTTGGCAGATATTCTTGAAAAACGACTGAAACAGATGTTATAATGGTTGACGTCTTGAAATCATTCCGTTGAACAATGCCTTAGAGGCTGTCCCAAAAGTATATCTATCGCACGTAGTTCTGGCTTTAGCCGGGATTTTTCCGGCTGAAGCCGGAACAACAAACTTTATAAAAACAAGTATTTCATTATTTTTCGAATATGCAATAAACGTGCTGAATAAATAAAAAAAATCTGAATAATTTTTTAGACAACCTCTCAGACGGACACGGCGCCGGTACTTTTTGAACAATCTCCGGTATCGAGCCGCCTTATGTTTCTTCCTCTCCCAATCCCAGCTTTTGCATCTTGCGATACAAATTAGTGCGATCAATGCCCAGAGCGTGCGCGGTTTCCTGAATGTTGTAATCGTGCGCCAACAAGACCTGACGAATATAATCTCGTTCAAACGCCTCCCGGGCTTTATGATAGGGAAGCAGAGACGACGCCTCGGTTTGTTTTTCTATTTGCAGCAGCGGCGCCAGGTCTTTGCCGGTGACCACATCGCCGGCGCCGAATAAAAACACGCGTTCGATCACAGCGCCCAACTCACGAATGTTGCCCGGCCAATGATATTGCAGCAAAATCTGCAGCGCACCCGGTTCGAAATCGCGAATACAGCGATTGTGTTCCTCATTGTATTTTTTCAGAAAAAAGCGCGCCAGTTCAGGGATGTCCTCCTTATGCTCGCGCAATGGCGGCAGATGCAGATCAGCGATGCAAATGCGATAGTAGAGATCCGCACGAAAGCGGCCGGATTCGATCATGCGCACCAAGTTCTGGTTGGTGGCCGCAGCGACGCGCACATCCACCTGCACGGTGCGTGTGGACCCTAACGGGGTCACTTCATGGGATTGCAGCACCCGCAACAGTTTAGCCTGGGCGCCGGCGCTCAGATCACCGATCTCATCGAGAAATATGGTCCCCCCCTCGGCCTGCTCGAATTTGCCGGCAAAATCGTTTAGAGCGCCGGTAAAAGCGCCTTTCTTATAGCCGAACAACTCACTCTCGATCAGGGTTTCAGGAATGGCGGCGCAGTTCACTTTAACAAATGGGTGCGAGGCCCGACTGCTGCGCATATGGATGGCCATGGCGGCCAACTCTTTACCGGTGCCGGTTTCGCCGGTGATAAAGATGGCGCTGTCCGATCCGGCAATGCGGTCGATGCGTTCATAGACCACCTGCATAACGGCTCCGGAACCGACCATTTGATAGCGGGAAAGAACCTCTTCCGCCATCCACCGGCTTTTTTGCTGCAACTGTTTTTTCTCCAAAGCGCGTTCAATGGTCAGGAGAAGGCGATCCAGCGCCACCGGCTTTTCGATAAAATCATAGGCGCCCAACCGGGTGGCCTGAATCGCTTTATCGATGGACGCGTGACCCGTGATCATCACCATGGGGATGCCAGGCCATTTATCACCGGTCTGTTGCAACACTTCCATGCCGTCTACGCCGGGCATGGCCAAATCGATCAATCCCATATCCAATCGATTTTCACGGAGAATTTTCAGCGCCTCATGACCGTCGCGGGCGCAAAGCACTTCATAGGATTCGTCGCGAAGCGCTTCAGCAAGCTGTGTCATGAACGCTTGATCGTCTTCCGCAATCAGGATACACGGTTTACGCGCGGTTGTTTTCATTTACCTTCCGCAGAATCGGTAATCGTATCACCACCGTGGAACCCATGGGCGGTTCGCTGGTGATTTGAATTTCTCCATTATGGCTTTCAATGACGTTCTTGGCCAGAATCAATCCCATGCCGGAGCCGTCGCGACGGGTAGTGAATCCTGGTTCAAAAATTCGGTTCATGTCGCTTTTCGAGATGCCCATGCCGCTGTCCGCTATTTCAACCACGGCATAACTGGCGCCGCCCCATTCTTGCAGAGGGTGGGTCTCTTTCATGGTTGTAATCATGACGGCGCCGTCTCCCAAAATGGCGTTGACCGCGTTGTCCAGAATGTTGAACAACGCTTCCTTGAATTGCTTGACGTCCAGGCGCACTGGCATCTCCTGCGCTTCAAAAGAGGTCTTGATCTCTACGCCGTCGGGGATGCGCCGCAAATAATCGTTCAATCCCTCCTGAATCACCCGGGTGAATTCCGTATCGATGTACAACGGATCATCCAGTTTGGCAAATTTCATAAAAGTATTGATGATATCCCGCACCCGTTCGATCTCGGAAATGGCCGGCGCCGTAATGCGATCGTATTCGTGAGCCAGATGAGGCGATTCTTTGCGATATACCCGCTGCAATCTTTGTACGGCTAAAAGAACCGTAGCCAGCGGCGTCTTGGTTTTGTGCGCCATGCGCTGCGCCATGGCCGCCCACCATTTGAGCCGTTCGGTTTGCGTGGATTCGGAGAGATCGATGAACAACATCAGAACGACGTTGTGATCCATGCGAATGATTTCCACTTCGAGATTTTTGCGTTTGAGCATCGAACCGATGCCGACCTCTTTTTTCAAATACCGTTCGCCGCGTTTTAGAAAAAGTTCATACATTTCCCGCACCGGCAGCAATTCGTTTTCGCTAAAAACCTGTCGAACCGGATGCCCTTTAACCGTAGCAACGTTCAATTCGGTAAGACGTAAAAAATGAGTGTTGCCGTGCCGAACGATGTGGTTGTCATCGACCAGCAAAAAACCAACTCTGTTGGAATCGGGCAATAGTCGCCAGGGAACGCGCCAGGCCCGCAACAAACGCCAGGTAGACAGAATCGCCAACAGCAAAAACAAGAGCAGAGAAAAAAAGGCCGGCAGGAAAGAGATGCGCAGATTTCCTAAGCGCGTGTGAATTCTCAGAAAGGCGGGTGCAAATACCTGTTCAACAGGAATCTTTAAGAGGTAAAGGTTTTTGTTGTGCAGCAACGCATATTGTCGTTGCCTGGCCGTGCTTTTCTTCAGTACGGTCAATTTGGCGTCGCTGCTTTCCCCGGTCAGGGGAATTCGCGCCAAAGGATGCAGAGCCGCATCGGTGATCCAAATCCCTGAAACCGTGCGGATGAACAATTCCAACTTGCCGTCAGCGTTGATGTCGTCTGATCCGAGAAAACCCGGATTGTCATCCGTATAAAAAGAGGCTTCCGCCTTGAGGTTTTTTTGCAGCACATCGAAATGGTAACTGCGAATAATATTGGAATCGCTGAGGGCATAGATATTCTCTACGCCATCACCGTCGGCATCCAGTAAAAAAAGGCTGCGAAAACCCAATGGCGCATTGGATAAGAGTTCGGCCTTTACGTGAAAGTCATGGCCGTCCAGTACAGACAACTGAGAGATATGCCGCGAAAGTTCGATAAAGGAATAGGAAATGAGAACTATCTCCTTCTCATAATCGCCGTCGACATCGCCGACGTCAAAATTTACATAGCCCGATTCACCGCCATAATGTTTGCTGAATCGCACGCTGCCGTCTGTGCGAAACACGACCAGATAGCTGCCGTTACGCAGGAATTCGCCGAAAAAAGGACCATCCGAAGCGCCGCCCAGTCCGACGATAATTTCTGCTTGACCGTTATTATCGACATCCTCCACAGACATGAACGAAGGCATCGGCGCCAGCGGGATATTGAGCAAGAGTTGACGCGTCAAAAGATCGTACCCAAGTATGGCGCGCGGCTGGCCATCACTGGCCGTGTTGATGGCGATTAAAAGATCCAATCGCTGGTCCCTGTTCAGATCGGTTAAAAAGGCGTAATTCACGTTGCCATTCCAAAAACCGCGAACCGAGTCCGGTCGGCCGCATATGGTTGCCAGCGAATCTACCATCTGAAAACGTTGGTCATAGACATCCAACCACGCCTTGTCGTCATGCAGGCGATAGGTGAGATATTTATAAACCGGATGACCGGATAATGGGAAATATTTGGCGTATCTTGGGAAGTCGAGCGGCAAAGGACGTACTGGGAAAGTATAGTTGTTTTTTTCAATCTCGCGAATGGCCAGAGACACCGGGTGATCATTGTCGTGTCGGATTTCGGCAATTTCTTCCAGGCCGTCGCCGTCAAAATCGCTCACCGCAAAATCCAGCACCGGATTGCCGGCACTCTCGATCAGGGTTAAAGAACCCACTGTCGGTACGAATTGTCCGTCATCAGACGCGACTACTGACCTGCATGGCGCCAGAAAAATCAGGCTGAGAATGCTAATACAAAATGAACGCTTCGTTGTCACATACATGCCGGGGTTTCGCTGTTTCAAGCCAGGCAAAAACCATTATGTAGAAAAATAATCAATCAAATTAAATAATCAAACCAAAAAATCTATGTTTCAATTTTCCCTATTTTGCCTTTAACCTTTGCCAGGATGACCAAAACCACGGTCATCGCCAACCCCGGATACATAGGTTCCACGTTAAACCAATAGCGGCCGCTCTGCATTAGTCCGGCCGCCAGCCACAGCGTAGAAACCAGCCAGCCGGCCAACATGACCCAAAATCCGAATCTGGCCGGAAAGGCGAGCGGTTTGAAATAGCCGGCCAGCAACGGCAGCAAAAGTCCGGGGATGATCGTAGCGCCGATCGCATACCAGATATTGACCACTGAGGCAAACCACAGGGCCGGGACAATTGCGAGCACCAAGGTGATGGCCAGTCCGATGCGCGTCCAGCGCGTAACCAGCTTTTCATCGCGCCACAGGCGACCAACCAAATCATTGCCGATGGTCATGGCGGCCGTAAAGGTGTAGCTGCTCAGCGTCGACATGATGGTGGCAAACAGGCCGATGTAAAAAAGTCCTTTCACCGCGGGCGGCAGAATTTTCTCCGCCAGCAACGGATAAGCGAACATCGGCTGCTGCAGGTCCGGCAGCAGGGCGCGGCTGTACAATCCGGCCGTACAGGTTAAAAAATCGAAAAGCATCCAGAATAAAATAGCCACGAGGATTCCGCGCTGCGCCACCTTTCCGTCCCTGGCAGCGTAACAGCGTTGATGAAAAGAGGGATCCACCAAAGTCCACAAGGCGATAAAAAACCAGACTGTTATATACGACCAGGAGCGACCGCCGGTCACGCTAAAATGCTCGACAGGCAGGTGCTGTTGGAGAAATGCCAGGCCGCCGAATTGCTGCCAGGCAAAAGGGAGTATCAAACCAAAGCCTAAAAACATCAGTACGAACTGAACGATGTTGGCCCATACATCGGCGCGAAATCCGCCAAAAAACAAAAAAACGATAGACAGGCTGGCGCTGATCAGGACGCTGACAGTCAGCGACCAACCGAACACCACTTGCACCAGCACGCCCAACATGAGCACATAGGCAGCCGGCGAAACAAGAAGAAAGGTAAGCAAACCGCCCAGCAAGGCGCTCTTGAGATCATAGGTCTGCTGCAACTTGTCCGGAATGGTCAGCAGATGCGAAGCCCGCACTTTTTTTGCCAAAAAAAACGCAAAGAAAAGGGCGAATATATAATAAGGCAAACCGAAAACAATCCAATTGGAAAAACCATAGCGATAAGAGTACTCACCCACGCCCAGGATGCCGCCATACCAGGTGGAAACCAGCGTAGCGACAAAGGCCGGCAAGGTCACGGTGCGACCGGCTAACAAAAAATCTTCACGGGTATTTTGGGTTTTTTTATGCGCTCTCAGGCCGATATATACCAAACCGCTAAAATAGACCACAAATAAAGCGATATCGATGACAGAAAAGCTCACTTTGAGTTCAGAATTCATTCGTTTCGCCGCGTTGCAGAGGTGCTTGCGCAGGGTGGCTGCCGAGAGCTTGCGCGCACGAGCCGAAGGCATGTGCTACAAATACTAAGGCCAGCCCTTCGGCCATGGTAATTATGACCGGCGAGGCGACGACCCGGTTGGAAATGCTTTCGCGCACGCCGGGCGCCAGCATCTCCTCGTGCAGAGGCCATTGCAATCCTGAGGTTGTGACGCCGACGCATGACGTCATCGGGATGATAGAAAACAAAGCGCCCACAGCAGGGGAAAAAACCTGCTCTCTTTCGATTACAGTAATATCCGCAAAAGCGTCACGATAGGCCAGTTTCAGTCGCTGCCGATATTTCAATAAAATACAAAAATTGGCCATGGTAAAGTCAGAGCGTAATCCGGTAACGCCTAATACGGTGGCCTCGTGTACACCGCGGTCGATAATATAGTCCAATGCTTTTTCCAGGTCCGTATCTTCCTGTCCTGGTCTATGAATAATCTGCACGCCCAACGCGACCAGTTCGGCGCGATCCCGCAAAGAATCCAGGTCGCCGACCACGACGTGCGGTGTGATGCCCTGCAAGTGCATGCGATTGGCAGCGCCGTCAGCAGCCACCAGCAGAGGATTATCCAGCAACAAATCCTGCCAACACTCCGCAGCCGGCAGTTCGCCATTGGTAAAAACAAGTGCGCGTCTGTTCATTACAACTCCAAATTTAAACCGACAAAGGCGTGTCGGGTGGCAGCAGGAAAGAACTCGTCTCCCTCGCCATGTGCCGTATATAATTTATCAAATAGATTGTTAATCTGTACCTGCAGCGTTAATCCCGGCCAACCGAGCGTGCCCGGCAGCCGCCATTGGGCGTATAGATCAAAAACAGTAAAGGCGGGATTCTTTTGTTCTTCTACTGCATTATTGCTCGTATAAAAGGCGCCCACGTAGCGTCCGGCTAGAGATAGAGAAAATGCATTGCTGCGCCAGCTCAGCCGGCCATTGGCGAGAATATCGGGAAAACCGGCAATAGGATTGCCGTCCAGTGCTTGCACACGGTCCCAGGTATAGCGGCGATAATGGATCAATCGATTGCGGCTGTAGGTCGCATTGACAGAGAACTCTAAATGTGCTGTCGGCCGCAGCAAAGCTTGCAGTTCAATACCGCGGTGTTCTGTTTTCTCGGCATTGCCGGTTACCGGCTGCCCAAAACGGTCTAATTGTCCGCTTTTTACAATTTCATTTTTAAAATTCATATGGTATATATCTGCGGCCAATTGAAAATACGCGCCATCATAACTGCCGCCGACCTCCCAATCATACATGGTCTCCGGTTTTACCAGCGGCCTGGAAAAATCATACTGCCCGTTTTCCTTCAGCTCAAACTGCGGCGTCACAGCTCCCCAGGCGGCCGGCGTGCTCGCTTCAGCCGCATCGTAGAGATTTTTCAGCCGCGGTTCGCGACTGGTTCGCGCAAAGGTTGAATAGATTTTTATGCGATCGTTTATTTGATAACCGGCGCCGACCTTGGGATTGAAAAATCGGAATGGCGTGGAAAAGTCATGGTGCAGATATTTTTCATCGTAGAGTCGATAACGGTTGCCGACCAGCACCGCGTCGGCCAACAAGGTCAACCGATCACCGGCTTTGAACGTTTCATTGATAAATAAAGACGTCATGTTTTTTGCGCCGCGATACTCATAATAAACGTAATCCGGCGTCAGATGGTCCGGCATGCCTGCGCCCCATTTCAGCGATCCAGAATGAAAAGAACGATGTTGCCGCCATTCTCCGCCAAAGGTCATACTGCCGTTTCGGTGAGTCCAAACAGCGCGCGGCAGCCAGCCCCATTGCTGATTTTTCACCAAGGCATGGATGAGCGCATTGGACAGAAAAAGTTCGTCCGGATTTCCACTGACCGCAAAACCGTTCTCAGGCGTGATGCGATAATAACCGTACGGCGCCCAGGAACCGTCATAATCATAAAATCCTTCGCCCAGAACATAAAACAGCGTATTCTGAATTTTCCATGCACCCTTTTGCCATTCGTTGAAGAGTTCGTAATGCGGTTGTGAAAAATTCTCGATTTCCTCCTTGCGTTTGATGGGATTGTTGCGTCGCAACTTCCGGTCTCGAGCCTCGGCCAAAGATACCCCGTAATAAGCCAAATGATCGGCTACCGGGCCGCCGTATAGATTAATCTGCGTTGTCAGATTTTCGTCAAATCGTGCAACGCCAAGAAAATAACTGTTGAAATCGATCCAGGAATTCTTGCGATAACCGTCGCTGGTCATTTTGCCGAGTCGCGCATAAATGGCATAGCGGTTATCCAGCAAACCAGAGCTGGCGGAGAGGGAATATTTGCGCGTGTTGAACCCGCCGCCGCCGCAAAAAACCGATATGCCGCGTTGACGCGTAAAATTGGAGCTGATTAAATTGATGGCGCCGCCGATAGCGCCGTTGCCGGCCCAGAGATTACCGGCGCCGCGCTGCACCTGTATGTTTTCCAGATTGGCGGCCAGATCGGGAAAATCCAGCCAATACACCATATGATCTTCAGGATCATTTTGCGGCACGCCGTTCACCATCACGGCTATCCGGCGCTGATCAAAGCCGCGGATGTTCAGATAGGTGTAACCGATGCCGTTGCCGCTTTCCGAATAAAAGGTAGCCGATGGCAGCTCTGACAATAAAACCGGAATATCCTGCACCGTGTACCGTTCCTGAATCTGATCCTGGCGCAAATTGGCATAACCGGCCATAACCGGCTCCTCGCGCATGCGGGAGGCGGTGATCAAAAGATTTTGCAGCGGCACCACCGTTTGCTGCAAATGCAGGACAATGGGCGCGGCTGATCCGGATGAGAGGATTTGCATTTTTTGCGCCAAGTACCCCATCATCCGTGCTTCTAGGTAAAAATCTACAAGCGGGATATTGGCGATCACAAAACGACCATCATGGTCAGTAACAGCGCCGATGCGCGAATCGCCGATCACCACGCTTACGCCGGCGAGCGGCAGATTGGTTTCCGCATCAACCACTTTGCCGGACAAGCGGCGCTCTGCCGTCCAAGCCACAGCGCTGATCAGCCAAAATAAAAAAATTATTTGCTTGAACATGAATACTCCATCAAACATGGTAATTATAACCACGAATGTACACGCTTCCGTTACTTTTTGGACAACCTCAAGAAAAAAAAAGCCGCCCTACCTGAAACAGGCCGGCGGCTGAAAAAAGCGATCTCCATCTAGTCGTTTTCCTACGCTGGCATTACCCAGATCAGGTCTGTTTCGTCCACATCAGGACGCGAGTAGGGTGTTATCTCAGCCTAGGTTGTCCAAAAAGCAACTATAGTAAGTAGTACCGGCTCTAACCGACAAATTCTCCGCCTAAAGGCGGAACTACCTGCTAATCAAAAATATTACGTTATTCATTGTTCGCATATGCAAGACAAAGCATAAATAGCGAACCAGGACAACCGCAGCACCCCTAACGAGGGCGGCATCAAAGAACCATTTTTGCATTTAATCGAGCGCGGCGGTCTGAAATGCGCGTCGTCATGCAATTTTAACTGTTAAAAAATAACAAACATCATCGACGAATGCAAGAAGAAAATTTACTGATCATAGCTGTGATAAAAAGGACAAAAGGGTTCCACGTTATGCAACGGATTTCCGAATACCTCCTGCAACAAATCCCGCCAATCCTGTTCACGGATCAACCGTATGGCAAAACGGCCGCCGAATTCACGCGTGTCGGCCGCACGGACGCCATGCAGCGGTTTGACGAATTTGTTGAACCGGCTGGAAACCAGCGCGTTGTGGCTGATCATGATGCCGTCGCTGACGTTCTCGACAGCCACGTCGCCGTCTCGACAGACCAGCATCAATCCCTTGCCGGTGCGGTCGCTGAAAATCGCGGTTTGCACGCAACCGCGGTTGCCCTGAAAATAAAGGTCTGCATTGGCCAGTTGATAAATGCCGAATTGATCCAGCGCATCCTTGTCAGGAAAAGAGGGAAAAGGGCCAAGGCCGATCCAGCGCATTTGCGTCAATTCCTTTGCCACAACAAAACTCACACCGGCCTCCAAAAGCACGCCTGTTCCATTTCTGGGACGAAAGTGATATTGAATGTGCATCCAGCCGCGGCAGTCCAGCGCATATCGGATGGTTCCTTCGACAAACTGGCCGCTCTTGTTCCCCCGTTCATAGGCGAGTTGCTGGATCAGGACAACGGAATCCGCAAAAATCCTGGTCTGACAAGAGGAGCGCTGCGGCTGATCGAGCACATGAGGCGTCCAAAGATAATCGGCATTCTCCACAGGACGGCGATCCAAAACCGATTGTGCAGCCAGAGTCGGTTTTCTGCCGACGCGCAACAGCATGCCCCGACGAATCAGGTTCTGCCGGTCCGGAATGGAGGACAACGAAAAAGAACCGGCGACTTTATCAAAGTTCCACGAACCGGATTCGGTTGACACCGTGGTTTGCATATCGGAATTTTCAGTCTTTATCGTGACAGGCGCACCCATTTGTGCGATCCAATCGATGGTGGTTCCTGGCAGCAAAATCCGGACGACTTTTTCATATATATGCAGGCCACTCCGGTCGTAAAAGTTTAGTTTGAGAAAATAATAACCTTTCTTTGCATCTTGCGGCAGTCTGATTGTCAAAAATGCACGACCGGTTGCGCGCGCTGCAATGTCCAGATGCAACTCTTCTTCCTGCAGCAATTGACGGTTAAGATGCAATCCGCTCACAACCCGGATGGCGGATAGATTGAGAAAATCATATCGGTTCTCAATGGGGAGCTCGATGCGTTGTTCGCCGCCGGCAATAACAAGAGTGTCGATCAGCACGCGAACAGGCGCATAGACGTTCTTTACCTGATAATAGTCAGGCTGCGGCGTTCGATCGGCATAGAGGATGCCGTCGGTGCCCTTGCTCGTATATGAATCGTAATAGTGGCAGGCATCCAGCCAAACATAGGGCGTCGGTTTGCTTTTATCAACCGGAAATGGCGCCTTGCGCAAAATGCCCTGATCGACATAGTCCCAAACGGCGCCGCCGGCCACGATTTTGCCGGCATACATGATCTCCCACAGATTCTGCATCATGTCCATGTCCAGGCCGAGGGCGTGGGCATATTCCGTGACAATCACCGGCCGATCCAGCTCTGCGCTGTATCGGCTCAGTGTTTCCGGAACCGGGTAATGCGGCGCATAGATATCGACAAACGCGGGAATGCGTTGATGATTTTCACGGAAATACTCGCTTGTTTGCGGATAGCAAACCGGACGGGACGGATCCAGCTGTTTCACAAATCGGGCGGTATTATCCGTCAGAGGCGTAATTGGATTTTCATTGCCCAAACTCCAGACGATGACGCTGGGCCGGTTCTTGTCACGGGTCACTGTGGCAGAGGCGCGCTGGTATAACAGGGTTTGATAGCTGCTGTCGTTGAGATGAATGTCGCCGTCGCCAAAGGGCACCTCTTCCATCACATAGAACCCCATCGAGTCGCACAGTTGGGTAAAGCGCGGCGGCGGCGGATAGTGCGATGTACGTAAAAAATTTATGTTGGCCTTTTTTAAAAGATCGAAATCACGTCGCAAATACTCTTCGGTAAACGCGTTGCCCCGGTCCGGCGAAGTCTGATGAATGTCGATGCCGCGCAGTTTTATTGCTGTTCCATTCAGCAAGAGTTGACGATCGCGGATGGACACCTCGCGCAAACCGACGCGGTCGCAGACCATCTGTTCCACCTGGCCGTTATAACAGAGTTCCAGTCTGAGCGTATATAGGTTTGGAGTTTCAGCCGTCCATAACAGCGGCTGAGGAACGACAAAATGGCTTTTGCCCAGAATCCGTCCCCGAGTCCTGGTCACGGGAATACTGAAAGATTGACCGCTCCGTTCATTATCGGCGAGCAATACTCCGTTTACAGCAAGTTTTTTCAATTCCCCCGGACAAGCGACAACGACCGAAACTTTAACTTCTGCTCTTTGCTGATTCAATTTTGTAGTAAGCGTGTAATCGATCAGATGAGTCCCGGAGGCGCTGAACAAGGTCACGTCTCTGAAAATGCCGTAAAACGCCCAGGCGTCGTTGAGATCAAATGCCGATCCTTTGCCGCCGGAGGTAACCTTCACAGCCAAAATATTGACGCTATCCTGCCGGACCAACCCGGTGACGTCAAACGTCACCGGATTATATGCACTGGCCCAATAGCCCGCATAGTGGCCATTCATATAGACCTCGGCGGTAAACAGCACGCCGTCAAACAGCAGAAAGATCTGTCGATTTTGCCATTCTGCCGGCAGCCGGAATTCCGTACGATACCATCCGGTTCCCGCGCAAATGCCTTGGTATGTGGATTGACCGAATCCCTGCATATCCCAATTACCGGGCGTCAGAATGGAATCCCACGACGCGATGTTGAAATCGGGTTTATAAAACAACGAATCGTTGGCCATATCGAGGCCAGGCAGATATTTGAACTTCCAAACGCCGTTCAGGGAAAGACTGTTTGCACCATTGCGGACCGGATAGACCGCGGTTTCATTGCGGCAAAGGGCTGGTTGCATAACAGCGAGCATGCCCAGAACCGCCAACCCAATGCCTGCACGCCGGAATCCCGTTTCAGCTAGCGATGTAATCAATTTAGATTGCTTCCTGTGAAAAGTTGCCAAACGTCCGATTGATCTATCGGCAAAAAATCCGATACTTTAAAAGTCCTAACTTTTGCAGGCGAAACGCTACAGCCGTTTTCAGCACCGCGAGGCCGTACTGGGTGCTGCGCAAAAAATTAATGGACGAAGCCTCAGGGAAATATTTGGTCGGACAAGATACCTCGCCGAAAGAGAAACCGAAATAGATGACCTGAGCGACCAGTTCGTTATCAAAGACAAAATCATCGGAATTTTTATGCAAAGGCAGAGATTCCAGCAATTGGCGCGAATAAGCGCGATAACCGGAATGGTACTCGGAGAATTTGACGCCGAGTAAAATATTCTCCACCAGCGTCAGAAAGCGGTTGGAAATATATTTATACAGCGGCATGCCGCCTATCAAGGCGCCGCCGGAAACAATGCGCGAACCCATGACAAAATCATATTGTCCGATGGCTACCAGGGAAGCCATGGCGCCGACGAGTTTGGGCGTATATTGATAATCCGGATGCAGCATAATGACGACATCTGCGCCTAACTTGATCGCCTCGCGGTAGCAAGTTTTTTGGTTGCCGCCATAGCCGAGATTTTTTTCGTGAATGAACGTCTTGATGCCCAGTTTTTTTGAAAGAGCGACCGTATTATCCTTGCTGCCGTCGTCCACCAGCAAGACCTGATCGACTATGTCAAACGGGATATCATTAAAAGTTTTCTCCAGTGTGGTTTCAGCATTATAAGCCGGCAGCACCACCACAACCTTTTTCCCGTGAATCACCCGTGCCTCCTCTTATTTTAATTCTGATCGTTATTCCAGATCTGGTTCGATTTTATGCACAAAATGTTTCTCATCCGCAACAACGGTTTCTGCAAATGTTGCGGTCGGCTGCCGGTCGGTTCGATAGGTGAGCACCAACCAGACGCACCGGCGCCGGTCTCTGGCCGTTGCTACAGCCTTGTTCCAGATCATGGCCTGATAAGCGGCGTCGCGAATTTTGGTAAACGCCATCCGATCCCGTCCGGGCGCGTCATAGGAAACCCAGATGGTGGTATCCTGCAAACCGGGAAAATAGATCGGCCGCCGCAAATAAACGGCCAGCGCCATGCCGGTATAATCCAGATCGCACATGACCAGCGATTTCCCGTCCAGCCTGGGCTTGAGATAATCGGCGACCGCCTTACCGGCGGAAAAATGATTGCGCCAATCGTAATAAAGCGGAATTAGCGCCGCCAGAACCTGCAACCAGCACAAAGCTCGAAAAAAAACACGTCGAAAGGAATCGGCGGCAGGCTTTGGCGAGGATGGACTCGGCCATTCGGCATAAATCCAATTGCCCAGAATGAACAAGATCCACAGATAACCGTGATGCCGCCAGGAGCCGTTGAATATTATGAAAAAAAAGATGAAAAAGGCAATCACAGAAACCAAATAAGCCAGCAGCACATAGGGTTTGCATTTAAAACTCCACACGGTTGCGAAAAACAAAACCAACGACGTCATAAGCAACAGAGCGCCGAAGCGGATGATGTGGTTGTTCCAGAACTGCACCGACAATCTGGATACCGGTAAAAAGGCATTGGCTGCGGTTTTAAGCGCGTAAATGGCGGACGGGATGTCGGTGGCTTTCATTTTCAACGCCGGCGAAAAATTACTGCCCGAACCGGGAGTAGACCAGTACGCGGCGACGGCAAAAAAGACCATCACCAACAAAGAACCCATAACGAGCCGACTCGTTTTTATCGATGATGATTTTTTTTCACGCCGGGATCGCCAGGCTTCCAACCACAACAGCAAAATAAAAAAGCCGACGATCAAGCCGTTTAAAATCATGGTAAAAACGGCCAAACCCATCAGCAGCACCATGCCCCAAAAGTACGTGTGACGCTGACGCCAGAGTGCGGCCACGGCAAACAACAACAGCAAGCTCAATGAATAGTTGCGCGTCAGCACCGCATATTCGTAAAGAAAAAAATAGCCATAGATCAGCAGCGCCTTTTCCGTTTTTTTAAACGGTGCAAAGCGCAACCACAACCACAACGCCAGCAACATAAAAAGCGTGTGGGGAATGCGCACCAGGTGGGGATGGCTGCCCAACCAGGTCGTCGCTTCAACCACATAATACCACAACGGCGGATGACCGGTCAACGCGGGCACGGAAACGATATCGCCAAAATCGTGTTGCAGACAAAATGCCCACGGTTCGACCTCATCACGCCACATTTCATGGCGTGAAAAAGCCGTCAACACCAGAACCAGCCAGGCGGCCAGCAACAACAGCGTCATGCGCCGGCTGAAAAAATTCCCGTCGTTCGACTCAGCGGCAGATCCCATAGGTTAATCCATCACTTGGTTAAAGTAATCTGGATTGTCTTACTCACACACAGGACAGATAGAGTTCTTCAAATTCCATAATCTGTTTGCCGACTGAAAAATAATCCTCCACCCTTTTGCGACCGGCTCTGCCCCAGCGCTCTGCCCGACCAGGATCCGCCAACACGGTCTTCATGGCCTGGGCCAAAGCCTGGGGGTCTTGCTTTTCCACGAGAAGCCCGGTCTCTTCGTGCAGCACCAATTCTCCGGAACCTTCCACATTCGTGGCAATGACCGGACGACATCGCGCCATGGCCTCCAGCAATACGTTCGGGAATCCTTCCCATAGAGAGGGCAAAACAAAGGCATCCCATTTCGCCAACAAATCCGGCACATCATCTCTGCGGCCGAGAAAGGATACATGGGAATCGACGCCCAGCTGTTTGGCCTGTTGACGCAATACCTCTTCTTTCTCACCATGGCCGGCAAACTGCCAGCGGGCCTGCGGATACTCGGCCAGTACCGAGGGAATGGCTTCAAGCAGGTAACTATGTCCTTTTTGATGCGCCAGGCGCGCGGCTGTGCCGAAAACAAAATGCTCCTGGTTCCGGTTAGGTTCAGCCAGAGTATATTTTCGCAAATCCACGCCGTAATAGATGGTGACGATCTTGTTGGGATCCTGACCGCGATCGCGAATGATATAGGGCCAAATGGAATTAGACACCGCCACCACGACGTCGAATCGTGAACTGGTAAGTTTATACATCCGCTTTTGATGCGGCTTTAATTGACCGGTGATGGCTTCCCAGGATATCAAGGCCTTGGGTTTATACAAACAAGTCGATAACGCACCAATTACGTCGGCGAAAAACAGGGTGGTCATTATAATGTCGGCCTTGAGCGAACGCGACAGTTTGGCCAGTTTAAACGGCAAGGTATAATCAAAACGTCGAGCTTTGGGCAACATATAAACCGGCAAATCCAGGCTGCGAAATCGTTCTTCCAATGGACCGCCGATGCCGACGCATACGATTGAGATATTAAAGAGGTCCCGGTTCAATCGCGACACCAATTCCAACAGTTTGAGTTCCGCGCCACCGACGCTGAATCCGTACACTACCTGGAGCAGATTAATGCGCTTCATAGATTCTCCGTTCCTTTTCCGGTTGCGACCTGTTGAAAGAGCATTTCGTAATCGCTGGTGACTTTGGCCCAGGAGTAGTGCTGATGCACATGACTCCTGACTCTATCCCGATACTCCTGCACCACCTCCGGATGATCCAACAAATATTGCATCTGTTCCACCAGATTGTCATCGTCATGGGTGTGAAAATACACGCCGGCGTTCTGCAGGACCTCTTTATGTTCCGGCACTTTATTGGCTAAAACGCAATTGCCGTAGCCCATGCCCTCCAATAATGCCGGATGCGTCCCTCCTACTTCGGTGGCCTGCACATAAAAGTAAGCATGAGATTGCAGCTCCCGATATCCCTGGCCGAATACGTATCCAGTAAAAATAATGCGCGGGTCCTGCGTGGAGCGCAACTGCTTGATGTATTCTGAACTGTATGGCGCATCGCCCACCATGACCAGATGTAGATCGGTCTTGGTTCTTTCAAACGCCTGCACCACGCGATGAGCGTTGTTCTCAGGTTCCATTCGCGAAACGTATAATACGTATCGACGCGGCTGCAAGCCATATTGATCCAGGACCTGGCGCGTCTTCTCGGGAACCTCGGGCGCGCCATAAGGTATATAGGTTGTGTTTTTTTTGAATTTGCTTTTATAATATTGCTGAACATCCCGGGCATCAGAGACCAGGCGAGTCGCTGTGAACGTGGCCAGACGCTCGGAAACCTTGTAAAAATTTTTCCCCAGCCAATTCCACTTCTGTCTTTTCCATTCCAGGCCGTCTACGTTCAACACCGTGGGTTTCCCCATGAGGCGCGGCAGCCAGGCAAAAATGGCATTGGCGCTGTTGCAGATAAAGACCACGTCGTAGCGATGAAAAAAACTGTACAGCGTGCACACCAGCGTATGCACGACGGTGTCCAGGTACTTGTGACTGATGGTCGGCAGAATTTTGATGTGCACGCCCTTATACATCTCTTCCTTATAATCGATGATATTGGCGCGGCCGAATACCGTCACGTCATGGCCGCGGCCGGCCAGCCGCGGCGCCATTTCCTCGATAAACGTCTCAAATCCGCCGTAATTCGCCGGAATCCCGCGGATGCCCATAATCGCTATTTTCATGATATCAATGCCGTTTGCGATTCACCCGATTCATTAACTTTTTCATGATCATTTTTCTTGAACAGATGCACCAATTGCACCATCTCCTGAAAATGACGTCGATACAGTAAATACAAACTCAAAAGATAAACGCTGCCGACCAGTGGAACGCCCAGTACAAAGGTCACGAGGAGAGACCAATGAAAAACAGAGTAGCTCAGAAATTTATAACCCGCCCCGGCCAGCGCCATCAGCAGTACGGAAATAAACGCCGGCTGCATGGCGCCATAAAAATCGCGATCGCGCAGATGCACCTGACGATTGGTAACGGATTGAATGATTGGAAAGGACAACAAGTATAGTCCGCTAAAAGCGATGGTGACGCCGATCAGGCCATAGTGCGTGCCGAAAAAAATGGCCGCCGCAAAAGGCAGCAGATAGATCACGTTCCAGGCCAATTCAATGTTGAGCCGACGACGAGCGATCAACACCGAGCCTTTGATCGTCACCACGGATTTCAACATGGCATACGGTATTAAAATGGTCAGGGGAATCACCATGTCTTCATATTTACTGCTGAGCACAAGCAATATGCATTCGCGCGCAAACACGCCCAATCCGACCAGCAACGGAAAAGTCAGCGTAGAGATGCAGGCGATGGCCTGCATGTATCCCTTGCGAAACGTTGCAATATCATCCTGCACGGAAGCAAAGGCCGGGAAAGCCACCTTGGACACAATTTGCGAGAGGCGGCTCACCGGCGTTTTGACGATATTCAGCAGCAGACCGTACGATGCCACCGCCTCCGCTCCGAGATAGCGGCTGACAAGTGAAATATCGGAATTCATATTCACATAGAGCGCAACGTCGTTCGCCAGCACCTTGGCGCTGAAACCCATCAAACCGCGGAATTCCTGCCATTGGAAGTGGAACTGGGGCCGCCAGGAGGAGGAGAGCCAGACCAGGACGGCGATCACCATATCCCGGGCCACGATGCTGAACACCAGACTCCAGGGACCAAAACCCAGGAACGCCAGCGCGACCGCAACGCAGCCGCTCAACAGGGCCGCCGTCATCTCGATCATGCTCAGTCGTTTAAAATTCATCTCCTTGGCCAACAGGGCGCGCGGCACCACCGCCAAAGCGCCAATAATAAAACCGATCGACAGCACGATGAGAATCCCGGCTACCGAGGCGTTATGTAAAAGGACAGAGATCGGTTGTGAGGCCAAAGCGAAAAAGGCAAACAACGCAATCCCGAATCCCATACCTCCCCAAAAGATCGAGGAGAGATGATTCCTGTTCAAGTCCTGATGCAAAACAATTGCGGTGCCTAATCCGGTCTCATTGATAATGGTAACGGCGGTTGTGACCAACACGGCCAAATTGGCCACTCCCATGTCCGTTTTCGACAACAGACGGGCCAAAACGAAGAGCACGATAATTTGCACGCCCTGCATACCCATTTTCGCCGCACCGGTCCAAAAGATGCCCAAAATGGTTTTTTTCTTTAGCGACATGGCTTCAGGCTCTGGGTTAAAGAAGACGATGGTTGCACCGGCGAAACCAACAAGCGATAAACTTCAACCGGATGATTGGATTCGGAAAACGTCGCCGTTTTTTCATAATGGGTTTCGAGTTCGTCCTGAATGACAGTCCAGTAGCGACTGTATTTGCGTTGCGTATAGTCGTCTAAAATGATAAAATCCGGACGTTGCTCCGCAAACTGGTCGGCAAAGTCGTGGCGAAATTTTCTCAGCACTTCGGTCGGATGGGCGATGTTCAACCAGGGCTGCAATCCGGATTCAAATGCCCAAATCGTGGCGCCGGCCAAAACGGTGGCATCCTTACTCTCTTTCGCGAGCAAACCAGTTACCTGCTGCAAGGTCCTGGGCGACCAAACGCATTCATAGCGCGGTCCCAGGCGTGAACTGGAATAGGCGGCGGTCAGGATTACGGCCAAGGCAATGACGCCCCAGGCCGCGTTACGCCGACCCATTTTCAGCATGCGCATCACAAAATAGAGTGCAATGGTTATTACCGGCATCTGCCAAAACAGCGAGAGATCGGCGGTTGATGTCTGTAAACCAACGCCCAGTACAAAAGCTGTTTGCATAATCCATTTCGGCCGTTCCCTTCGCAAAAAAACGACCAGCAATACCAGGTAGGCCAGCCAATAAAATATCCATAAAGGCCAATGGCTCCCATGCAGCACGCGCAGCAAAATCATCACAAGGTAAAAAATCGAAACGGCCACCAGAACCATCCACCCTTTTATGCCCTCTTTGCGAAACAACCGACACGAAACGATCAGTATGGCCGGCGTCAATACTTCTATGAAATATTGACTGAAAAATCCGCGTTGCACCGAATGAAACAGATACATCATCAACGCCGTTGCCAACCACAGTACCGGGAAACCGAGCAGAGAGCGCCGGAAGCGGTGGCGCAGGGATTTCCAATCATCGATCAGCAAAAACAACAAGAGCAGCAAAATACAGAATGACAGCGCCAGACCGTCCTGCCACGCCTGTATGGTGATCGACATGTCCTGGTCCATAATGCGAAAACCGACGCTGTCGGCGATGCGATATTGCGCCGGCGCCAGGCCCAACACATGCAGACCACGTGAAAAAATCAATTCCAGCGGATTGACGGATGAAAAGATGATCTCTTTGAAAGACAGCCACCGGCTATAGATCAGGACAACCAAAGCGCAAACGGCGGCAAAACCTGCCGTATATACGGTCAAAGCAGCCAGGCGAAAATTTCTGGCCGCATGGCCGTTGAAACATAAAAAAAGCAACACCGACAACGGCAGATAGAGCGTTGATTGCCGTACATAGTATGCCAGGCCGGCAGCGACGCCGGCCAGAAAGAACGGCACGGTCACAACATCGGTTTGACGCAGAGCGCGCAGAAAAAAGTAAACGCTCAGCACGGCCAACATAATGGCCGGCGGCTCTGTTTTAACCACCGGCGCCCAGATTACCACAAAAGGATAAAATGAATAAAGCAGAGCGGCGAGCAGACCGGAGCGTCGATTCGCCAGCCGGCTGGAAATAGCGTATAACAACCAGGCTGTCGCCATTTGGCACAGAATCACAACCACTCTGCCAACCCATAAATGGGCGCCGAACAACTTGATGGCGCCGGCCAGCAGCACGATGTAAAAAGGCTGCTTGGAACCAAAATCTACCAAAGGCGTCAGTCCTTGCAACAAAAGTCGTGCATCCATCAAATGCGCGCCTTCATCCGGATTGATCCAGCGCACCGGCAGGAGCAACAGGCGCAGCGCCAGACCGGACAGCAAAATAAACGCCAAGGTCACGGAAGGATGTTGCTGCAATTTTTGATATAGCTTGATCACCATATATTCACGACTGACTTTTATTCTGCTCTGCTGATGAAACCAACCTGACGCCGCGTGCGCTCAATGCTTCGGCCACCTGCGGATCACATAAAGCCTGCAGCTCCTGAAACCGGTCGATCCGGTTGGCCGGATAATCCTGGTTGATATCTGCGCCGGCCGGATGACACATCAATTCATGCACACCCGGCGGCAGAATCTGAACAAACTGCAGCAACGCGCGTTTTTTATTCCGCCTGTTCATAAAATCCGTTCCCCAAAAACGGCAAGGATGGGTTTCGCCGTTGTACAAAAGACGCCCGGCCCGGCGGTAGAGACGATTAATCATGCGGGTTTGCAGCGAGCCCGTCGTCTCGGTTTCTACAAATGTGCGCAACACCGGCGTCCCGTATTCATGCGCGATCTCTGCAACTATCCGGCCCACCACCGGTACAGCATGCACATGCTGGTGACTATCAACATGAGTGATGGTGATGCCGGCATCGAGAACTACCTGCCATTGCGCGCGAATTTCGGTTTTCAAGTGAGAGAGAGAAAAAGCATTTCTGAAAACTTGGCGCAGAAATGCCCACTTGCCAAAAAACAGACCGTGGGCATCAACCAGAGAATCCACAGCCGAAATTAAAGACACCGGCCTGCCACAGGTCAGATTTATGTGTAAACCGACAGCCAGTCCCGGCATCTGCCTGGCCAGAGCACAGGCCTCTGCAAAACCGGCGGTGTTGGCCATAAGCGAAGCAGAGGTGAGAATGCCATAGTGCGATGCAGCAACGATTCCTTGGTTTACGGATGCGCATAAACCAAAATCATCGCCGTTGACAATCAGGGAAACCGTTTGCCCGGATCGATAATTAGAATTCAAGTGTTGCGAGATGTTTTTCAAAAAGGCTGACCAATTCTGTGGTCTTGACTTTGGCGTCGAAAACTTGCTCAACGCGCTTGCGTCCATTCAGGCCCATGCGTTTGACCTGCGCCGGATCCAGCAATAATTCGTGCAGCACCTCTGCCAGGAGTTCCGGCTCATTCGGCGCCAGCAACCTGCCGGTCGCCGCATCGCGGACCAGCTCGGGGATGCCCGAGATATGGGTCGAGACGACCGGCAACCGCATGGCCATGGCTTCGGCAATAACGTTGGGTATGCCGTCGCGGTCGCCGTTCTCATCTTCGACGCACGGGAGGACAAACAGCGTCGCTTTCTGGTAGAATTGCAGAATCTGTTGCGGCGCGCAGGCACCCCAAAACTTGACGATCTCGTGCAAATGATTGATGCGAGAGAACAATTCCAGTCGCGGTCGTTCCGGGCCATCGCCGACAATCCAAATTTGAAACGGGGTTTGCTTCTGTTTTAAAATCAGGGCGGCGCGCAACAAGACACCCAATCCTTTTTTCTTCACCAGCCGACCGACCGATAACAGCACCGGCGGCGTCTCCTTTTCCGCACCCGTCGGCAGTTCGAAACGGTCCAGATCCGTGCCGTGATAAATGGGATAAATTTTTTCGCAATCCAGTTGTGGATAATTTTCCCGTAGATAGGTTTTGTTGTACTCATTGCACGTGACGATAAAACGGGCATCGGCAAATTTTTCCGGCAATAATTCCGGAGAGATAAAAATATCCATAGCATGTGCAGAGATGCTATAAGGCGTTTGCGTCAACCTGTGCACCAGCAATGCAAAGCTGGAAGGAATGTTGGCGAACGCCGCATGCATCCAATCATATTTTTCACGACGGATATAGCGGGCGAAAGGCATCACGACAAAAAAATGCAATAGAATATTCTGCCGGTCTGCGTGCGCCATATGTTTGCGTCGTTCCACGCCGTTCAACGAGGTGCGCAGCAAGGATAACAAGGACGCTTGACGATTGCGATGCTGCCAGGCATAACGAAATGTGCGCCAATAGGTCAAGGGCGATTTAAAGAAAAAATAACCATGGCTGGGCAAAATTTTTAAAAAGCGCATGTACCTGGACCAATAAATAGTCTGCGCTTTCAGCCCTGGATCGTTCAGATCGTTTTCATCAGGTTTGGGTTTAAACAGAGAGATTACCTGAACATCGAACCCGGCCTGAAGCAGATTTTTCACTTCCGCAACGATAAAAGTTTCCGATAATAACGGAAACAAGTTGGTGATATAGGCGATCTTTTTTATTACACCGTTGTTTTTGTCTTCACTCATCTGCAGCTGCATTACCCTTTTTTGCTTTCCGTTTTTTCCGCTTTCAGTTCCATCTTGCGAACGCGATAAAGAATATTTTCGATCAATTGTCGGTTGGAGCCGATGATATCGGCCACCAGACCCACCACAATGACCTGAAAACCGACGATCATCAACACCGCGGCCAGAATCAACGATTGAATGTGACCGGCGCCGCCGGCAAATATATAGTAATACAAAAATCGCAAGCCGATGATCAGGCCCAGGCCGAACAGAACGCCGCCGATATAAGAAAACATCTTGAGCGGTTCATACATGGTATAAATGCGCACAATGGTGGCCAACGACTTTTTGATGTAACTCCAATTGCTGGAAAACAGCCGCGATTCGCGCAGTTTGGGATTTACGCCGACGGGCACGTGCGTTATGGCGATATTTTTCTTGCCGGCCTGGATGATGGTTTCCAGCGTGTAAGTGAATTTGCTCAGCACGTTCATGCGCAGGGCCGCGTCGCGGGATAATGCGCGAAATCCGCTGGTGGCGTCCGGTATAGCCGCGCCGGATACCTGGCGAATAAACCAGCTGCCCAACCACTGCAACCGTTTTTTCGTCCAGGAAAAATGCTCAATGTCGCCGGTGTTACGGTCGCCGACCACCAAATCCGCCTGGTGATTTAAAATCGGCTGCACCAATTTACCGATGTCCTGTCCCGAATACTGGTTGTCCGCATCGGTGTTGACAATAACATCGGCATCCAGACGCAGACAGGCATCCAGGCCGGCGGTAAAACCGGCAGCCAGACCTTTGTTGCGGTTCAAGCGCACAATGTGCTGCACGCCCAGGTCACGCGCCACCCGCACCGTGTTGTCTACGCTGCCGTCATCAATAATCAAAATTTCGATTTCATCAATGCCGTCAATTTGTTTGGGCAGATTGGCGACGGTAATCGGCAGCGTTTCAGCTTCATTGTAACAGGGTATTTGAATGATCAACTTCACTTAATTCAGGATCTCCTCGATATTGTAATCCTTGATCGAGTCTGCGTGTGTAAAAATAATGATCTCCCCCAGCAAACCGATTGAAATCATCTGCACGCCGATTATCAGCAACAGGACGCCCAACAACAGCATGGGTTTGCCGGATATGCCGCCGATGCCGAGGACGCGATAAACAAACAAATACAAGTTGATGGCGGCGCCTAGCAGTGTGAAAATGACGCCCATGAAGCCTAAAAAATGCAAAGGCTTTTTTGAATATTTGCTGAGAAAAAGAACGCTGACCAGGTCGAGCATTCGTTTAATGTAGTTTTTAGGATAGATCGATTGATTGAAACGTCCGGTTAATTGCTCAACCGGCTCTTCGGCGATTTTATAGCCCTGACGCAGAGCCACCACCGGCAGGAACGGATTCAGGGAGCCATAGAACGGAACGTTTTCCAAAACCGTGCGCCGCGCCGCCAGCACGCCGCTGTTGATATCGTGCAGCCGTGTTTTAAGCGTGCGGCTGACCAACTGGTTGAACAGTTTGGAAACCAATTGATTCAGACGGCTGTCCCGCCGCGGATGACGCACGCCCATGACAACATCATAACCCTGCTCGATGCGCGTCGCCAGCTTGATGGCATCCACAGGATTGACGTGCACGCGGCAGGTAAAGTAGATCAGAATCGCGCCCTGGCTTTGTCGAAAGCCGGCGTCCAATGCGGCTGCTTCGCCAAACGCGCTGCGCAGCTTGATGGCTTTGACCTGCGGATCCTTTTCCCGCAAAGCGGTCAACTCGCGCCAGCTGGCATCGGTGCTGCCGTCATCGACATAAATAATTTCACAGTTGTGCGGGCTCTGGCGCAGCGTCTCGAGCAAATGATCATGCACGGCGGCGATGCTGCCGGCCTGATTCTGCACCGCCACGACGACAGAAACATCGATGCGGCCGGATTTGGATCTCTTGATTGTTTTTTTCATACGTTGCTGTTTAATTCGTTTATCCATTTAGCGATTTTATTCATTCTGCACTGCCGGTTGCCACAAGGTGCGCCGCGAACCGCTGGCCACTATCATGCGGCCGATCAAACCCAGAAACATGAATTGCATGCCTGTGGCGCTCAACAAAACGATGACGATAATCAAAACATTCAACTCTGACATTGGTACGCCCCGGGCCAGCACTTTGTACAACACAGCCAACAAGCCGAGCGCGGCCAGCAACAGACAGGAAGCCGAAAATTTAACAAAAAAACTGAGTGGATTACGAAGGTGACGCATCAGCAGCCGGATGGTGGTCAAATCCAGAATCACCCGAAAGGTTCGGGTCAAATTGTACTTGGATTGCCCGAAACGGCGTGCGTGATGACGCACCGGCAGTTCGGTGATGGCGGCGCCTTCCATGCGCATCAGCGCCGGTATAAAACGGTGCAATTCGCCGTAAAGCGTAATGCGGCGCAGCACCTCTCCGCGGAACGCTTTCAACGAACATCCGGTGTCATGCAAACGCACATCCGTAATGGAACAGATCAACCGATTGGCGATTTTGGACGGCACCTTGCGCAAGATCAATTTGTCCTTGCGATTTTTTCGCCAGCCGCTGACCACATCATATCCCTCGTTGATTTTATCCAACAACATGGGAATGTCGGCCGGATCGTTTTGCAGATCGCCATCCAAAGCCACGACAATTTCACCACGCGTAGCTTCAAATCCCGCGGCCATGGCAGCGGATTGGCCGAAATTGGCGCGAAAGAGAATGACGCGCAGCATTTTGTAGCGGGAAGCCAATTGCCGCAGTTTCTCCCGGGTGCCGTCACGACTGCCGTCGTCCACCAGAATAACTTCATAAGGAACCTGCAAATTCTGCAGCACCGGATACAAAGCATCCCACAGCCGTTCCACGCTTTCCACTTCATTGTATAACGGCGCCACAACAGACAGATACGGCTGCCGGCTGCTATATTTTTTCACTTTATTCATGCGCAGATTCGAGCCCAAGAGTAGAATCAGCAACCGTGAGCGGTACGTCCGTTACTTCGTGTAGACGAAAATAAGAGTCGCCGCCGGAGAAATAAACCCGATCCGGCAGTTTTTCAAAATTCTGGCCAAAGCAACGGTTGAGTATGAGACGAAACGTGTTTACCGGCGTCATATCATCGTATAGAATGCTGTTGCCGCTATCCGGCAGACAGATGGCGTTTAAGATGCACATGCGTTCTTTAAGCATGCGCAGACGTCGCACGGGATTGTCGCTCTCCTCCCAATCCGACAGACTGCGCGGACCATGATCGCCTTGCAGAATGATAATGACCGGTCGTTGCGCTTGCTGCTTGATTTTATCCACCGTCTGCAGCAGCAACTGATTGAGGTAATGCACCTGATCGTTGTAGCGTTTCTGAAAATCGGCGTAGGTCATGCCGTCATGACCGATGAGGCCAGCAGCATCATCGACGAACAACCCCAGCTTGGCGTTAAACAGCACCGTTTCGCCGTTTGGGCCAAAAATAAACGGTGGATGTGGGGACACCAAATGAGCAAACACCAGTTTTGGTTCGCTGCCGGTCGGTATTTTTTGCAGATGAGTAAAAACATTCAGGATGCGTTGTCGTTGCATATGGGTCATGTACCTGTCGTACAGCGACTTGCCCCACAGCCGTTTGTTGATGTCCTGTTCCAGACTGAGCAACGAGGTGTTGGCCAATTGATTGAAAAATTCGTCATTGCCGCCGGAAATGAAAAGATCGGCGCTTGCGATGCGCGTTCCCCAATAACCGGAATTCAAGGCGATAAAGCGGTAACCGCGCTCGCGTAAAAAGCGCGCTAAAAAATTATCTTCGATCAAACGGGCTATGGGAATCCGGCTGCGCGAATTGCCTTCGAGCTGTTTCTTCGCTTCTTCATTGACGTAGCGCAAATTCAGAGAGGAGGCCACCGACAGAGCCGTATGAGCATAATTGGCTCTGGCCGATTGAACAATATAAAAACCCCGTCGCTGCAATTCGGAGACAAAAGCGGAATTGTCATAACGGTATATCTCTTTCAGCATATCGCTGCGCAGGTATTCGTCCAGGATAATGTAATAAATATCCGGGTCCGTGTTGACCATATTCGGCGAGGATTTGACTGCCGCATTGGAGGCCACAGCGGCAGGGCGGTTGTCTTGCTGTAAATAGAAAAGAGCGACGTTGAAAACCGTCAACAGCACCAAACAAAGGCTGATAAAATTCAAAAATTTCGTCAGACCGGCAAACTCGCTTTTACTTTTGCGCAGACCATATACGGTCAAGACAATGAATCCGAGCCACAGGACCGACAGTATTTTGGTAGGACCGAGCCACAGGCCCAGGATGACGACTTTGAAATCAGCCATGAGCTTTTCAAAATGGCCATAGGAAAAAAATAAAAACAACAGCAAAGAGGTCAGCAAAGCCGATCTGGCGGCGCTCTTAAAAATTCCAGTCAATACCCACCACAAAACAACGGCGGCCAAAAAAGAGACCGCCAACGGCTTGATCACCACTTGCGCCGATAATTCGCCGATGTTGTGTGAAAAAAGAAACAGAATCGGGTAAAGCGATATCAGCAGAGGATGAATGATGCGAATTTTTTTCACACTAGCAACCCTTGAGGCTCATACGGTACAGCGTGCGCTGGGAGTCCTTGATCTCTTTTTTCTCCATGATATCAAACCAGCGCTTAAAAGCGGCTTCAAATTCGACTTGATGATAGTCTGTAAAAATATCTTTACGCGTAACGAGCAACCGGCTCACCTGAGAATCGGTTTTCGGCACAAATTCAATAATCAGCGTACGGCACAACCGGCTGAAAAATTGGGCAATACGATGCAAAGGCACGTTGTTGCCGATAGCCAGATGATGGATCAATGCCAGGGCCAGCACCGCATCCACAGGACCGCGTTCCACTAATGAACTTCTTTCCTCAAGAGCCCAACCAATGGCTGCGCTCGGATTGGTCAAATCCAATAGCAGCGGCAATACCCGCGGCAACTTGCGGTCACGACAGGTGCGATAATTGATCTCCACGGCCGCAGGATCGATGTCAAAGGAAATTACCTCGGCGCCGATCTCGGCAGCCGAATAACTGAACACACCGGTGTTAGCGCCCAGATCCCAAACCGTGGCCGGCCGGACTTGCTCCAAAAGGGCCTTGACCAGTATCTTTTTTTCTTCCAGTCCCTGATCCGAATAATTGGTGTCATTGTAATAATCAGCCCATTCGGTGCCCGCAGGCTGCCAGTGCAATTTTTTCACCGTGGCAACAAGATGGTCGATCAAACCTTGCATGGCCAGGCGGCTTATATGGGCTGTTTTGGCTTTGGATTCTGTTTTATCGGCATACCGTTTCTGACTTTTCGCGTGCATATGCAGATGCGACAACAATCCCATATTGAAACGGGTTTTTTTCGGCAAAAGCGCCGCTGCCAGATCCAAAGGTATGCCGTCCAGGTAAACCCGCATGAGCTGATTAAGCCTGATATCCGTACACGCCATCAGCGCCAGCGGCGCCAGGAAATGCTGACAGAATTGACGATACGCCACCCAGGGTTCATTCTCATGATAGCGGGCAAATGAAAGCGTATCGATGAAAATCGGTTTGGCATCCACAAATTGCACATTATAGGCACTGGCGTCTTTTAGCACCATCTCATGCTCTAGCGCCAGCCGATGCAATTCCAGCGTCAACAGTGCCGCGTCTTTCAACTGACTGAAACACCATTCATAGGGATATGAAATAAATGACAACCGTTCAGGCTTGATGACTTTATAACACAACGCCGCTGCCGGTGAATCGATGGCCGCCTCTTCATGCGCAACCAGCATGCCGGCTGCCTTCAACTTTTGATACAGCCCGGATTGCATCAGTTGATCATAGTGCTCCTGATAGGACCGATTCACCTGGCGATATAGAACGCCGTGGACCTGAAACAAAAAACCGCTTGGATCGCGAAAAGAACCGCTCACCGGTTGAGGGTCATTGTGGTTCTTCATTTTTCTTTCCGGAAAATAGGCCTTTTAAGAATTCTACAATTCGTTTCCAGAACATTTTTATGGCAAACAGACTGCCCAAGACAGCAGCCAACGCCATTTGCAGGATGTAACTGCCCGTGCCCGGGTCCAGATAGGCATAGCCGGCCGAGGGCGCCAGAATTTGCCAGGCAACAAGTACCGTGATAAGCGTGAAAACGCGACGCATAAATGTCATAAACAGTTATCCTCCAAGAAGATTATCGCTAGAGATAATATACTGCCATTTGCCCGATTTGCAGAGAAATTATGGATGGAAAAACCTCGCAACTGCAAGATAATGCTTGCAATAAATCCTATTCTGGTGTTACATTGGATTGGCAACATCGAGCATTTGCATAAAAATTGTAACAATAAAAGTACACAGTTACACAGCGAAAAACAAGCGAATTTTTGCTATCGCAGACTTGCGGAGCCTCACTATCATGGCCAAATATCTTGTCATCGTTGAATCACCGGCTAAAGCACAAACCATCAACAAGTACCTCGGTGGGGATTATATCGTCAGGGCTTCCATCGGTCACATCCGTGACCTGCCCACCAGCGCCGCGGATGCAGCGAAACCCGCTGCCGGTTCCAGCAGAGGGTTGAACGCGGCAGAAAAAGAAGCGCGCAAAATGACCAATCTCATCCGCATCATGGGCGTGGATCCGGAAAACGGCTGGCAAGCCCATTATGTCATACTGCCGGGAAAAACTAAAGTACTGAAAGAACTGAAACAATTAGCCGCTGCCGCGGAAACGATTTTTCTCGCCACCGACCTTGACCGCGAGGGAGAAGCCATTGCCTGGCATTTACGCGAGTCTATCGGCGGCGATTCCCATCGCTATCGCCGCGTGACCTTTAGCGAAATCACCAAGCCCGCCATCCAAAAAGCCTTTGCCGCACCCGGGCAACTGAACATGGATCGCGTCAATGCGCAACAGGCGCGTCGCTTTCTCGATCGCGTGGTGGGTTATATGATCTCTCCCCTGCTCTGGCAAAAAGTGGCGCGCGGTCTTTCTGCCGGACGCGTGCAGTCTGTAGCCGTGCGCTTAATCGTAGAACGGGAACGTGAGATTCGCGCGTTTGTGCCGGATGAATACTGGGAAATCTGGGCTGATTTAAAGGGCAAGAATCCGCTCCGTGCGCAAGTGGTCAAGTTTCTGGATAAAAATTTTAAACCGGTCAACAAACAACAAACAGACGAAGCGCTGAAGCGATTACAGAATGCGGTCTATACCATCACCGACCGCAAAGATGCCGCCACCACACAACGGCCCTATCCGCCATTTATCACAACCACTCTGCAACAAGCAGCCAGCACCCGTCTGGGATTCGGTGTAAAAAAAACCATGTTGCTGGCGCAACGGCTTTATGAAGCAGGCATGATCACCTACATGCGCACCGACTCGGTCAATCTGGCGCCGGAAGCCATTGCCGGCGTGCGCAAGTTCATTGCCGAATATGTGGGTCCGCAGTATGTACCGGAAAAGCCCAATTATTATGCTGCCAAAGCCGGGGCTCAGGAAGCACATGAAGCAATTCGTCCCACCCATGTGCAGACCACGCCGGAGGATTTGCACAGCTTTGAGCGGGATGCGCAACGCTTGTACGATCTGATCTGGCGTCAGTTTATCGCCTGTCAAATGAAGCCGGCCGAGTTTGATACCACCAACATCACCATTAAAGCCGACGACTATGAATTGCGCGCACGCGGACGGGTCATGCGCTTTGACGGCTGGATGAAAATCCTGCCGCCGGCTAAAAAAGATCAGGAAACGGAAATGCCGGATTTGCGGGTCGGTGATGTTTTGCAGTTGCTGAAACTGGAACCGAGCCGGCACTTTACCAAGCCGCCGGCGCGATACACCGAAGCGTCCCTGGTGCGCGAATTGGAAAAACGGGGCATCGGCCGGCCATCCACGTATGCTCCTATCATTTCGACTATACAGGAGCGGGGTTATGTTAAATTGATCAATCGCCGCTTCTTTGCCATGAAAATCGGCGACGTGGTTACGGACCGGTTAGTGGAAAACTTTACCGATTTGCTCGACTATGGTTTTACCGCCGGAATGGAAGAAAAACTGGATGTCATATCCCAGGGCGAGGCTGACTGGCGACAAACCCTGGACGCGTTTTACAAAGATTTTAAAAAACAATTAGCCTATGCCGGCGAACACATGCGGCGCAATGAACCGGTGGCTACAGATATCAAATGTCCCGGTTGCAGCCGGCCCATGCAGATTCGTACGGCAGCCACCGGTGTTTTCCTCGGCTGCTCCGGTTATGATGCGCCGGTAAAGGAGCGCTGCAAAACCACGCGCAACCTGCTGCCTGGCGACGATGTGGTTCCGCTGAAAAACCAGGACGAAGAAGAGGGCGATGCGGCAGAGATTCTGGCGAAACGGCGCTGTAAAAAATGCGGCGCGGTTATGGACAGTTATTTGCTCGATGCGCAACATAAAATGCATATCTGCGGCAATTCACCGGATTGCCAATCCTGGGAGATGGAAGAAGGGGAATTTAAATTAAAAGGGTATGACGGACCGACGCTGACCTGTGACAAATGCGGGGCAGTGATGGAACTCAAAAGCGGACGGTTCGGCAAATATTTCAGCTGCACGAAATATCCGGAATGCAAAAACACGCGCAAATTGCTGCGCAACGGGCAGGCAGCGCCGCCGAAAGCAGCGGCCATTGCCATGCCGGAATTGAAATGTAAAAAATCGGACGCCTATTTTCTGTTGCGCGACGGCGCCGCCGGCTTGTTTTTGGCTGCGCACACCTTTCCCAAATCGCGAGAGACCGCCAGTCCCAAGGTAATGGATTTGCAGCGTCACCGTAGTGAATTAGATGAAAAATTTCATTATCTGGCTGATGCGCCGCAACATGATTCTGAAGGAAATGATTTTGAAATCCGCTTTAAACGCAAGGAAAAAATACAGTATCTCGTCAGCGTTACAAAAGACGGCTCTCCGGCCGGCTGGACAGGGTATTTTGAGAACGGTGAATGGCAGATGAAAAAGGAAAAAATAAAAAGCTCGCGGGGGAAATGAGCGTTGCGTGCCAGGACAGGTGCGTATCGCGGAGCGACGTTCGATCGGTTCTACTTCACCGCAAACGGATTAATGCGGATTGTCCTCCAAACGTCGCTCCGCGACGTGGTCGCTCTTTATTTCCTTTCCGGGCGTTGAAACGCCCGGCTACCAGCAATGGTCGCTCCGCGACCATTGGATTCCACAGAATTCGCGGTGCAAGCTGGTCACGGAGCGATCAAGGGATAAGCTTCGCTTCGGCAACGCCTTGATTCGCAGCATCCGTTATAAGGCGGTTCTACAAGTTATTTTTCTTAATTCGGCTCTTATCGCAATTGAAACGATACTTTAAAGCATGAATTGCAGAATCATAAAGGTGACAAGTATGAAAAAATCACAGATGCTTTACGCCCTGTGGAGTGTTTTGCTTTTTTTATTTGCCGCTCCGCTGTTAGCCGAAGACACCAAACCTGATTATGTAAAAAGCGAAATTTTCATTGCCACGGCCGATACCTTTCGCCTGGCCACCGATCTCTATCTGCCCAGGGCTGATGGCCCTTTTGCCTGTATTTTAATCCGCACCCCCTATAAGAAAAGCAACGTAAAAGGCGATGCGGAAAAATTCGTCCGGGAAGGTTATGCGGTAGTCGCCCAGGATACGCGCGGCACCGGCAAATCCAACGGCCGCTTTTACGCCTTTCGCCACGAACGCGAAGATGGTCTGGCGACTGTCGACTGGATTCGCAAACAGCCCTGGAGCAACAGCCGCGTGGCCGGTTGGGGCGGCAGTTACGTCGGCTATACGCAACTGGTCATTGCCGATAAACTGGATGCCATGACTCCTTTGGTGACGACAGCGGACATGTACGATGCGCTCTACCCGGCCGGAATTTTTTCTTTGGCTTTGTGCAGCAACTGGGGATTGATGATGAACAACTCCAAAATCAAACCCGAAAAACTGATGGCCAGCTATCGAATGTTGCCCCTGTCCATGGCCGATGATTCCACCGGCGCTGCCAACGCTTTTTTTGACGACTGGCTGAGTCATCCCCAGCGCGATGCCTACTGGCAATCCATGGCATTCCGTCAAGAATCGACCAAACCGGTTTTTTCCATTGCCGGCTGGTATGATATTTTTCTTGAATCGCAAATAAAGGATTTCATCGCGCTGGGAGCGAACCGTCATCGCGACAGTCATTTACTCATCGGTCCTTTTGCCCACGGCCAGATCACCATACCCACGGATTTCGGCGAAGCCATGAAAATGGATCGATATATGAATCTGGCGCACTCTTTTCTGTCGCAGGCGTTATCCAGTCCGGAAACGCCGGCCACCTACAGCGATTCATTGATGAGCAAACCCTTTGCCTTTTTCATCATTCACCGCAATCAATGGATATTGAGCGAACACTGGCCGCCGGAGCAATCGAAAACAATGAAATTTTTTCTGCACAGCCGGGGCCGGCTTGACCAGGAGAAACCATCAAAGGATGCGCCGTTGACTTTCAGCTACGATCCGCAAAACCCCTATCCCTCTCTCGGCGGCACTTTTTTGGGCATCGGTGTTGGTCCGGCGTGGCAAAAAAACAATCTCAGTCGTACGGATCAGGTGGCATTCGAAACCGACACGCTTACGGCGCCGTTAACACTGCTTGGTCCGCAACAGGCCCATCTCTGGATTGCCAGCGACGCCTCATGCACCGATTTTTTTGCCTGCTTGCAGGATGTGCAACCAGACAGCCAGATCGTCAACATCCAGGAAGGCGGCATCACCGTGGCTGGTGTAAAAAACAAAAAGGCGCAGCAGGTCTCTATTTCGATCTGGCCGGCAGGTTATCAGTTGAACACGGGGCACAAATTACGATTGGTGATCTGTTCCAGTTTGTTCCCGCGATACAATAGAAATCTCAACAGCTGCGAATCCATTTTTAATGCAAAGACAAGCAAAATAGCACAGCAGAAAATTTTTATCGGCAAAGAGCATTCGTCGCACTTGGAATTATCGGTGGTCCCGTGATTTCTTGTTTGACTTTGTTCGCAATGACACGGTCTTTGTGTTATTGAGGTAATCATGGTATAGCTGTTATAATTTACTCAGTAGTACAAAAACAAAGAAACCGTGTCATTCTTCGCCTCGCCGGTTTTTGGCGAGGCGAAGAATCTATCATCGCACTGTACTCGATCCTTTCCCGTATCTTGTTCGTCGATAGCTACTTATTAGCTAGGGTTTTACCGTCAGCATAACCACAGACATGGCCGGTATCGTCGTTTCCACTTGATTCCCTTTAACCTTGAACTGTTTAAACTCTGCAGGACGAACCGCCTCTGCTTTATCAAAATCATTAAAAGCGTTCATGGCAGCAGCGGTCAGCACCTGGCCGCTGACCTGGGCGGATTTTATTCCCAGATCACAGGTCAAGACCATGCTTTTGTGCGGATTGATATTGGTGACGGATATATGAATCACGCCCTCCTGGTCGCGCGACGCCGAAGCGGTCAGCGCCGGCAGCTGTTCCGCACCCATGGAATAATTTTCGCAATTTATTTTTAGCGGAACCAACTTGGCGTCGTGATGCACCTTGTACATTTGAAAGACATAGTAGGTCGGCGTCCGCACCATTTTCCCGTCTTTGGTCAGAAGTACGGATTGCAGTACATTGATGATCTGTGCGATATTGGCCATCTTGACCCGGTCGCAGTGGTTGTTGAAAATATTCAGATTAATGCCGGCCACCAACGCATCGCGCAAGGTGTTTTGCTGATACAGGAATCCGGGATTCGTGCCGGGTTCCACATCGTGCCAGTTGCCCCATTCATCCACCACCAGATCGTTGCGTTTTTCCTTATCGTATTTATCCATGATGGCAACATGCTTGTCGATATACTCTTCCATTTTCATGGTTTTGTTCATGGTGGTGAACCATTCGTTCTCGTCAAAAATCGTGGCAGAGCCTTTTTTCTGCCAGTCGTGACACACGGTATAATAGTGCAATGACAGCCCTTTAAACGCGTTGCGAGTGCCGGCATCTTTCATGATCGCTTCCGTCCATTCTACGTTAACGTCGTAAGGACCGACAGCGACTTTGTACAGCTTGTTGTCGCCGAAATTCCAGCAAAAGGTCGAATAGCGACGCATGACGTCCGCGTAATACTCGGGACGCATATTGCCGCCGCAGCCCCAGGTTTCATTGCCCAGTCCCCAAAAGGAAACCTTCCAGGGTTTTTCACGGCCGTTCTTTTTGCGCAACTCAGTCATGGGGCTGATGTTGTTCGAGGTGAGATACTCGACCCATTGCGCCATCTCTTGCACCGTGCCGCTGCCGATGTTGCCGCAAATGACCGGTTCGCAACCGAGTTGTTCGCACAGGTCCATAAATTCGTGCGTGCCGAAACTGTTGTCTTCGGTGACCCCGCCCCAGTGTACGTTGATGATGGTGGGCCGTTTTTCGCGCGGACCAATGCCGTCCATCCAGTGATAGGTGTCGGCGAAACAACCGCCGGGCCAGCGTAGATTGGGTATGGCGATTTCACGCAATGCCTGCACCACGTCGCTGCGAATGCCGCGTACATTGGGAATAGCGGAATTCTCACCAACCCAGATACCCCCGTAAATACAATTGCCGAGATGCTCGGAGAAATGGCCATAGATGTGCCGGCTGATGGTCTCTTTGGCCTGATCAACCTGCAAGGTCAGCACATTAGCAACTTGAATGGCCTGTGCCATACAAAAAGCGGCGTTCAAACACATCAGCACAAAAATTTTTCGCAGCATGTTGTCACTCCTTCTTAAACGATTGATTAATAAAAAAACTGGCATTACTGAAATTCGTTTCATCTGTTACGATGTTGCTTGTCCATAATATGCATTCGGTCCGTGTTTTCTTTGATAGTGTTTTTGAATCAACGCCTCATCCAGCCGTGAGGCGGCAGGATTAATCTGCAGCGTCAACCACGCCATCTTGGCCAATTGCTCCAGGACCACGCAATTATAGACCGCTTTTTCCGGCGTCTGGCCCCAGGCAAAAGGACCATGGCCTGCGACCAGCGCCATTTCCACTTCTTCCGGCGATATATGCGCAAAGGCCTGGACGATCTGTTGACCGGTCTCCTCTTCATAATCACCCATGATGGCCTGCTGACTCATAAACGCGGTACAGGGAATATCCACATGGGTGTGATCAGCGTGAGTGGTGCCGAGAATGGGAATGGACTTGGCTGCTTGAGCCCAGGCTACGGCATAGGTCGAGTGCGTATGCACCACGCCGTTGATTGTGTTAAAGTGCCGATAGAGTACAAGATGAGTGCGTGTGTCAGAAGAGGGCCGCAGCCGGCCTTCCACCACCTTGCCGTCCAGATCAACCACCACCATATCCTCTGCCAGCAAATCCGCATACGCCACACCGCTGGGCTTGATGGCCATGACGCCCAGAGAACGATCCAAGGCGCTGACGTTGCCAAAGGTGTAAATGACCACGCCATGACGCGGCAATTCCAGATTGCACTGCCAGGCGCGGTATTTTAACTCGTCATAGCGACTCATAACCTTCCTCACTAGATCGAATATTAATAGCATTACCTTAAAAATAAAATATCAAATGTTTTTTATAAAGTGAAAGAAATTAAATTGATGATAAAACCGTTGCGACATCCGGGCTGTTCGGTCTTTAGGAAACGGTAGATATTCTATCGCGCCTCTTCAGGACTTTTTTTATCTCATTATTCTGCGCTCAGTCTGACTCACCATATGATAACAATCGACAAGGATATATGCAAGAATTATCCATCAATCGGTCCAACGGGAGTTTTAATAAAAATTCCCGCGCGTTGAAACGGCTTGCCTGATTTTTCCTTCTCCGCAATCTTGCTGTTTGCTGCTATATAAGATGGTCTGTAACTTTGTAAATACGTGAATAAAATTCTGATTAAACGAATTTCAAAAATGTAACACGCACCTTATGAAAGGAGGCGCCTGGTTCAGAGCGGATTTAATGATCGTACTAATAACTTCACTCTAAAAAGGTTTAACCACGAATTGACACGAATCGATTTTATGAAATTTAACAAAGCTGCAAATTCGTGTAATTCGTGTTTTTTAAACTGGGGTCAATAGTGCCGTAGGGAAAAAATCTGAAAAATGGAGCAATCCGTGTCGTTACATATAATACATCGTTGTCCTCCCCTGTCCATACTTTTATACGCCTGTCTTGTTGTTCAGGTTTGGGCCACTGAGCCACCGCAACATACCCGACTGCTTTATGAGGCGAGTCTGCAATCCGGCCAAAGCAACGCCATGGGCGTAATCACCAATCGCAACGGAATTTTTACCGACAAGGGCTGGACCGCTCAGGACAATCAAGGTCAATTGCGCATCGATTTGCAGGAATATCTGCCGTTCGAGGCCACGGTCGAGATCACCATCAGCAACTTGGATCCCTATACGCAACTGGCCGGACAAAAAGATCGCACGGCCTGGACGCCGCTTTCGCTATGGTCCCGACCTGCCTTTGGTTATGGCTCGTTGTGGAAAACCGCTGCTTCTTTTTTCTATTTCCTCAGTGAAAAAAATACAAAATATAACGACCAGGGCAAGAGCAATTGGAAGGTCATTTCCAGCGCCTATTACGGCTATGGCGCCTATAACAACCTGGGGTATGGCGATTTTATAAAAAGTGAACCCGATGCCGCCCAAGCCATGAAATATGATCTGAGCAAGGAATACACCTTTAAACTCGTATGCTCCAACGGCAAGGTGTGGATGCTGCTGAACGGCGCTGTTTTCAAGGAACACGCTTTTGTCGGACAGCTGGAAGGTTTTAATCACATTGTTATCGGCGCCAATGAAATGGGCGTTTCTATTTTAGGACCGACCTTTAAGAATTTACGCGTCTACGCGCCGAGCAGTCCTGTTTATTTTCAAAACGTCCTGCAATCCAGCGGAATCGCTCTGGACAAAACGGCAGGCGCCAGCGGCATTATCTGGGCTGATGTTAATGGTGATGGCAGGGAAGATGCATTTATACCGTTTGCAAAAACGCTGTTGGCCAATGAAGCAAGTCGCTTGTATCTGCAAAGCGCTGCGCATGCCTTTGACGAATCAGCTGTCATCCACGGCCTGGCTGATTTACGCAATGTTACCCAGGCCATGTTCAGCGATCTGGATCGAGACGGTTTTCCGGACCTCCTGCTGGTTAAGGACAATCGTCTTGTATTCTTTCGCAATAATCAGGCTGTGTTCAGCGATCAAACCTCCGCCGGCAGTTTGAACCTCACGCCCGGTTCTACGGTCAGCCAGATCATTCATTTCGATTGCGACGGCGATGCGGATCAGGATCTGCTGGTTATCGCCACGCCTGCGCCCGTGCTCTTTATCAACAACGGCAGGGGACAATTCTCGACAGCGGACAACGGGATTGCCTCATCCATCACTGCGAGCATCGACGGCGCTGCGGCCGGCGATCTCAATCTCGACGGCGCCACCGATCTGGTCATCCTGCCGAATGATCAGGCGCCGCTGCTTTTGCTCAACGATAAAAAAGGCCATTTCACGGCGGAATCCAAAACCAGAGGATTCGCTGCGACGTTCCGTAACGGTTTGCCGTTTCTATTCGATCACGATCGCGACGGTGATCTGGACCTGTTCATTCTTAAAAAACAAACTGAGGTGGTCAACTATTATCAGAATAACGGCGCTGCTTTTTTCACAGATCAAACGGCCAATGACAAGATCGATAAAGCACCCTTACTGCTGCCGTTGGATGCCAACAATGACGGTTACAGCGATTATTGGCGCTACGTTCCCAATTCCGCCAATTACAGCAACAATCCCCACTCGCACATGACCATGAATCAGAACGGGTCTTCGTTCATCAACATTTTTAACAGCGGCAGCGAAGCCAATTATGCTCCCCTCTCCTCTGCCGTCTGCCTTGATTATGATCAGGATGGAAGAGTGGATATTTTCGCCGTCAGTCAGGGCGCATTTCGCACCGAAGTGAATGAAGTGTATGGTCGCAGCGCTTTGTATCGGAACCTGACCAGGGATGAGAATCATTACCTGCAAATTGCATTGATGGACAGCAGTGGCGGGCCGTTGTGCACCGACGCGGCGGTTTATGTTTATCAATCGGGCAGACTCGGCGAAAAAAGCGGCCTTTTGGGTTATCGCGATGCGGCAGCCTCAAGCGATTACGCGTCTGCCATCATGCATTTCGGACTGGGGGGCCACAACCGCTGCGATGTGTTCGTGCGTTTTGCTACCGGTGCAACTTTGCAGCAACGCGACGTTTCAGCAGATCAGCGGATCGTCCTGCAACGCCCATTTAAACGACAAGGCCCGACCTCGCTGGTGCGTCTGTCGCCGGATACCGTTACCGGCAGGGCCGGAGAATGGGCGCAGGATTCTCTGGCGGTACAAGTGCTGGACGATCAGAACCAGGCGGTTGCGAATCACCCCGTGCGGTTCAGCGTTCTGTCCGGAGACGGAACATTGAACAATGGTTCAAATGATGTGACCCTGCTCACCGATGCACAGGGGATTGCCCGTACGGCCTGGCGCTTTGGACCGCAGAGCGGCACAGACCAACGAGCAGCTGCTTCAGCACAAAGCGCCAACCAGCAAGCCTTACAGGGGTCGCCGGTCCTGTTTAACAGTCGGGTTGTTCCTGCAGCAGACACCCTGCTGACTTGCATCAAAGGGGACGGCCAAACGGGCATCCCGGGAACCGCCCTGACAGATTCCATCTTCGTGCAAGCCAGAGATCACTTTGGCAATGCCCACGCAGGCGCCATGATCGTTTTTTCTGTGGCCCAGGGCGGCGGAACAGTTAACGGCTTTAACGGCGTTGCCGTTGCCACCAACAGTCACGGCCTGGCTGCTGCTTCCTGGACTCTGGGATCCGCATTGGGCGGCGACAGTCAAAAGTTAAACGTGCACCTATTGTCCGGTAATCCGCTTATCATCATCACGGCAGGAACCATTTTTGGATCGCCGGATGCCCAAAAATCATCGGTCGAACTTGGCGCGCCGGTCGTTGCGGACGGTAAAAGCAGAATCATGGTGACGATTAAACTGGTCGACGTCCTGGGAAATTCAGTGGCTGGTGAACAGGTCACGATTCAAACGGTCATGGAAGGACTTTTAATTGCACAACCACAGCAACCCACGGACGCCAACGGCATTGCAACGGGCGGCCTGAGTTCGAAAAAGGCAGGCGCTTTCTCGATCAAAATCTATCTGCCCGCTCGCGATCTTTTAATCGACGTGCCGACCGCAGCAACATTCACCGCCGGTTCAGCAAAGTACCTGACTGTTATCAGCGGCAATCATCAAAACGCCGGCCGCTCGGCAACGTTGCCAGCTCCCATCGTTGTGCAGGCGACAGACAGCCTGGCCAATCCGGTGCAAAACATATCGGTCAATTTTGAAGCAGCCTACAATTGCGGACACGTGCAACCCACGACCGTAAAAACCGACGCCAAAGGAGCGGCCCAGACCAGGTGGACGTTGGGCCATGTGATCGGCAGACAAACCATGCTTGCCTCCATCAACAGCAAAGTAGGCGCTGTGCTGGATGCTACTGCCATTATAACAAACATCACACTGCAACGATATAAAGGCAACGGACAGGTCGCCTTGACCGGTGCTTTCTTTGCCGATTCATTGACCGTGTTGGTTAAAGAGGACGGTCTGACGCCGGTGGCCGGAATTCCCGTAACTTTTAACATACAAAACGGCGAGGCCACGCTGTCTACTGCTGCTGCCGTGCAGACCGATCGCAGCGGTATCGCCGGATTAAAATTATCCGCAGGATTAAAAACCGGCCCTATTAGAGTAATCGCTGCTGCCGGCGATACGCAGGCTGTGGCATTTTATTTAGGTGTGACCTCTACGGTTGTCGATTCATTGAAAGCGATTACCTCTCTGTCCCTCCATAGCCATGCTGCGGACATGCAAACCATCAACGTTAAAGCAATCGACCGACAAAAGAAACCGATTGCGTACGTCCCGATCTTTTTTGCCGGCGAACATACTTCGTTAGGCATAATAAAAGAGCAACCCGTTTATACTGACGCAGAAGGTCTCGCGGTTCTATCTCTATCACTGCCGAATCAACTCGGCGAATACCGCGTACAGGCCGCAAACAGTTATGTAAAGGGATCGCCGATAACTTTTACCATCCAAACCGTTCCAGATACGCCGGAAAGCATCAGCATTTATGACGGCAACGGACAATCCGGCTATGCGAATCACTGGCTGACCAAATCCTTAAAGGTTAAAGTGGCGGATGCGGCCGGAATGGCGGCTTTTGGAGTAAAGGTCAAGTTCACCATCCTTTCCGGCGGCGGCAGTTTATTGGATGAAACCGCTGTTGCCACAAATGCATCGGGCATTGCCACTACCTTGTGGAAATTGGGCAAAAGCGGCGAACAGATTGTGTCTGCCAGTTGCAGCGCTCTACCTGGTCAAACGGTGACTTTTCATGCTAGTCTCGTGATCAATTCCGCACCAGTGGTGCAAGTCACTCACGATACGACCATAACCGAAACAGCGACGTTGGTCCTGAGCGTGATCGCTGCAGATGCGGAGAATGATCTGTTTACTCTGAGCGCGCAAAATTTACCGCCAGGCGCTGAATTCGACGGCAACCGCTTTGTATGGACCCCGACCCTGCAGCAGCAGGGCCATTATGTGATTCGGTTTGTTGCGGCGCCGATCATCGGCGATACCACGGTCGTTGAGAGCCGCATTCACGTCCGTAATCTTAATCGGGCGCCGTCCCTGCAACCGCAGCCGGACAGCAGCAACCTGGTGTTGCGCTATTATCGCATCTATCACTTTAGCAGCCAGGCCAGTGATGCCGATAATGATCCCTTGTCTTTTAAATGGCGGCTGGACGGCCGCTTGCTCAGTGAAGAGCCGCAACTGGATCTCATGGCCAATCCTACCATCGGCGCGTTTTGTAATCTGGAACTCGTGGTCAGCGACGGCCAGGATTCGATTAAGCACGGTTGGCAGCTGCAGATCATCAGCGCGGTAGAAAATGCCAAGGTTGCTGAACGGCCGACCTCGACCCGGTTGGCGCAGAATTATCCGAATCCATTCAATCCGACAACGACCATCTATTTTGAAAACAGCGAAACGCAGGAGATTACCATAGATATAGTTGATCTGGGGGGAAGATTGGTGAAAACCGTTTTTCAACAACACATTTTGGCTGGCGCCTATCACACAGAATGGGACGGCCGCAATCAGGCCGGTGCGGCGGTTCCGTCAGGCGTGTACTTTATGATTTTAAAAGGGAAAACAGTAAGACAGGCGATCAAAGTGACCATGGTGAAATAGTGGCTGGAACGCGACCGTCCCGGTCGCCTCAGCGGGCGGGACGCCCGCGTTCCGGACGCTTACGCTCTGGCCAGTCTGAACAAAGCCAGAAATTTCCGATACAATTCCGGATAATTGGCCGCCTGACATCTAATAGTCTGGTTGTCCAAACGGACGCTTTCCGGCAACAGTGCAGCCAGATCAGCGGATTCGACGCGTTGATAGGTGACTGTCAACTGCAACGGTGGCTTGAATAACAACGGTTTTATTTTTTTTGCATTGCGCACAGCCTGTTTAGCTGCTTGCTCAATCGCAGTGCAGGTCTCGTGAAACGGATAGCAAAAAGCAGAATTCCGACTCCTGCCCTCTTTAACCATCACAAAAGTTATATTCGGGATTAATGCCCGGGCTTCAGCGACCACAGCCTGATCGCCGGTCACCAGTGTCGCCGGCACGCCGTAATGAGCGGCCAGGCCGGCGTTGAGGCCGAACTCACCTACTGCAACGCCGTTAACCTCAACACGGGTAAACATGGAATAAGCAAAGATGTGATCCAATACCGCATTGGCCGTGCCGTACCGGGCATGATAGCCGATTAAAAAGGCACAATGATAAGAGTTGTCGATCTCCTGCATCATGGAATAGGGCTTCATGGCGCCGCAACAGAGACGCGCCCTGGGATGCAAACGATCTATCGGCAGATTGTTGCAGATATTGTGGGAATCGTTAACCACCACCTCTTCAGCGCCGCCAGCCACAGCGCCGGCCACAGCCGCATTCACCTCCTGAATCATCCACTCCCGGGCCAGTGCATACTCTTTTTTTTCCGGATCGACGTGCTCTTTAAGCACCACGCCGTTTACGCCTTCCATATCAGCCGAGATATAAACTCGCATTGCCAATTCTCCACAACAGGATTCTCCCGCAAAGACGCTAGGGTCGCCAAGAAAAACCAGAAATGATTCCTTTGCGTCCTCTGCGCCTCGGCGGGAGATTATTTTTTTTTGTGCCCTGGCGTGAGGCATTTTTTATTCGAGCAACAGCTTGCCGTTCTCCAGAATTTTGCGGCCGTCAATGGCGACGCTGGCTTTGTAAACCACTCCGTCCAGATGTATCGCCGCACTGTTGGAGCCGCCAAAAGAAAGATTGTTGCCCAGCGCCACATGAATGGTGCCGAGTACTTTTTCATCCTCCAAAGGATAGCCGCTGATGCGCGCCGCATCATTGGCGCCGATGCCGAACTCACCGGCCTTGCGGCCATCGGCGCCATGGGGCGCCAGCAAACGGCGCAACCGTTCGGCATTGTCGTCGCCGGAAATGCGCGTCACCTTGCCCTCTTTGAACGTCAAACACAGCGGCGTTTTGTCTTCCGGCGTCGCGCCCATGCCGCTATCCACGACCAATTCCCCTTCCAGGCTGTTTTCTTCCGGCGCAATACTGGCTTCACCGGCCGGCAGATTGGAAAAAGCGCCGGGCGCATTGACCAGACCGGTATCGGCATACCCCTTACGCGACGCCAGCATGATCGTCAGATTCGTGCCGTTGGGAGCAGTGACTGTGGCTTTTTTCGCAATGGTGAGAATGTCTTTGAGTTTGCGGCTGAGGCGACCGGTTTTTTCAAAATCCATGAGCGAGATGCGGCCAAAAGTTTCGCTGGTGATGCCGGGCATGGAGATAAAGCGCACGCCTTTGCGGCACGCCTCGCGCCGACCGTCCAGATGGGACAACGATACGTTTGTCAGGGCAATGACGGCATTCATTGATTGCATAAAGGCCGTTGTCGCTTCGCACAGATGATTTTTGGCCAGATAATCCTCGTGCAAGCGCAGCAAGTGCACATGCTTGGTCTTTTTGGCAGCGGCCAGCAGCAATCGGTCGGCAATCTCTAAATGCGGTTCATCCGTAATGATCAGCAGAGATTCCTGACGTTTTAACTCCAGAGAACGGTTGATGACGACCTGCGCTGCTTGATCAATCTTATTCATAATACCCGCCCCCGGATAATAGAAGTGATGATGTTCTATTTTTTTTCAATAACAATATAACGATTTCTATACAAAAGAGAAATAAATAATCCCAAGCGGTCAAAAACCGGTTCAACCGCCTCGCCGAATTTTTCCCGCAAGGTCAGGGCGATCTCGTGCACCGTAGCCACGCCGTTGATATTCTGCCAAACGCAACTGCCGTATTCATCCAGACGCAAGCGCACGTTGGGCCGCTTCATTCTGGACAAAAGATGCTTTTGTAAAAACGCACTCTTGAATTTCGGGATAAGGAGAAAAACCTCCGCATCGGCCATTTCCCAGGCCACGTTGATGCGCGGCACGTACTCTAGTAAATTGTCCGATCTGGACGCTTGTTCATTTGGTTTCATTTGAATTTTTTTATTAAATCTGTTAAACCACAAATTGCACGAATTACACGAATCAACGCCCGAGGTCTCTGACCAGGTTAGGTAAAAACGGAAATGACCTTGATTGAGCGATTTGTCCGGGTAAAACAACCTTGCGAAGGTTTAGAACCTTCGCAAGGATTATTTCAAAAACCTGTTAGCCCTGTTTTTTTATCATGGATTGACGACGGGCCAGTTCCTTCATCGGCGACTTTACCAGCAAGTAGCCGAGACCGATAAAGACGACCAGACCCAACCACCAGAATCCGTTAAAGGATTCGGAAAAACCCAACCAGTCGCGCAGATTGATATCGCTGGCGTACAAGGCGGCAAAGATGATCCCGGTCAGCGCCTCGCCGGCAACCAGTCCGGAAGCCAGCAACAACCCGGTGTTTTCCACAACGTCTTTATCGCCATCCTGTTTAATTTTTTTCTCCGCCATTTTATCGACAATGAGTTTGATCACGCCGCCGATAAAGATGGCGAAGGTGGTGTTAAAGGGGAGATACATGCCGACGGAAATCAACATGGGAGAAGGAGCATTAATGAGAATCAACGCCGCAGCGAAAAACATGCCGGCGATGACCAGGGGCCAGGCCATTTCGCCGCCAACAATGCCTTTGCTCATCATGGCCATTAACCCGGCCTGAGGCGCAGGAATCGCCTCGCTGCCGATGCCATACGCTTTATGCAAGAGCATAATCGGTATAACCATCACCAAAGCCGCAGCCACCACGCCGATGAGACCGCCGATCTGCATACGCCAGGGCGTACCGCCCAACAGATAACCGACTTTCCAATCCTGCATCATATCGCCGGCCACGCCGGCCACGCAACACACCACCGAAGCCACAGCCAACACAGCAGCCACGCCCGGGTCGCCTTTCATGCCTACCAGCACCATCAACAAAGCGGCGATCAACAAAGTGGACAGGGTTAAACCCGAAATGGGATTGGAAGAGGAACCGATGATGCCAACCAGATAGCCGGCTACTGCAGCAAAAATAAATCCGGCTATGGCCATGACCACAGCCGCCAACAGAGCAGAACCCCAGTTGTGACTGAACGTTTGATACAAGACCACCATGCACAAAACAAGAATGCCGATCGAGATCATGACCATGCCAAAGGGCAGGTCCTTGTCGATGCGCGATTGCTTGGCAGATGATTGACCGGCGGATTTAATATCCTGAATGCCGCGGCCAATGCCGCCGATCAGATTTTTACGCATGCGAAACAGTGTGAAAAAGGCGCCTACCAACATGCCGCCCACCGCAATGGGTTTCACGGTGGCATTGTAGGAAGCTCTGGCCAGATCGATCCAGCCGATCCCGCTTAACGGGTCCAGCTGATTGTACATGAGAAAGAGCGCAATAGGCATGAGAAAAAGCCAACCAAATACGCCGCCGGAAAAAGTAATGGCAGCCAGGCGATACCCGATAATGTAACCGACGCCCAGGAATGCGGGCGAGGCCGCAGGACTTTGCAGAAACATGCCGCCGCGATAAGTCAGATCCGAAATGGTTTCGCCTTTGCTGGTTAACAGTTTGATTTTGGCCAGATTGAATTGAAAGAAACCGCTGATGGAATCCCGTATTAATTTGATGCCTGCATCGTTTTTAAAAAGTTCAATCAGCGCCGCAATGCCCATGGAGCCGAAAACATATTTGGCGCCGGATTGTCCGCCCTGACCTGCTTTGACGATTTCCGCGCAAGCCAGGCTTTCCGGGAATTTTAGCGAATCATCATCGATGAGCGTTTTACGCAAAATAATGACAAAGAGCACGCCCAGAATGCCGCCTACCAGCATCAGCAGCGTACTTTTTGTATAATCCAAATTTTGCCACACGCCGGCCAGAACAAAGGCCGGTATGGTAAAAATAGCGCCGGCAGCCAACGCCTCACCCACCGCACCGGTCGTTCTGGCCATGTTTTCTTCTAAAATCGTACCTTTGAAAATGCGCAACACCGCCATAGCGATAACCGCAGCCGGAAATGTTGCCGCTACGGTCATGCCGGCTCGAAGTCCGAGATAGGCATTTGCAGCGCCTAAAATAACCGCGAGAAAAACACCCAAAAGCACCGCTTTGAACGTTAATTCTTTAAGATTAGCATTCACTGGTACATAAGGAGTGCTTGATTTCTCAGCCTGTTCACTCTTTTTCATTTCCTGCATGCCTAATCCTCCATAAAAACATTAAAAACAATTCATTGCTACTATAGCCCCCAGCAGTACAACTGGCAGGTCCGGCATTTAGAATCCGGTCAACATAGTAAATTATTGGTAAATTATCAAGAAAAAAACCTGTTTCTCTTCGCAAATCGTAAAAAATATTGGAAAAACAGCCACATTTTCAATTGATTTTTCTATATAATTTTTGTAAATTTAAGATAATCCATAAAGACAGGGAACTGGCCATTTTAACTGATATTACGCTGGGGCAATACTACCCGGCAGATTCCATAATCCATCGGCTCGATCCGCGCACCAAACTACTGGCCGCCATGTTGACCATGACCGGTTTGGTTTTTTCCTTGCATAGCGCGGCGCTCATTGGCATGACGCTGCTTCTTTTTCTGACCATCGCTTTGGCAAAATTGCCTTTTGGCCTGGTCATAAAAAACATCAGACCATTTTTATGGCTCTTTCTACTCACGGTCCTGGTGCATCTGTTTTGGACATCCGGACGGATTCTCATACGCATTCCCTGGCTAGGTCTTGATGTTACGCATGAAGGGTTGCAATTGGGCATCCGCTACACCGTCAGATTAGCCCTATTCATCATTTCAGCAACCCTGTTAACGCTCACAACATCACCGATTGAAATAATGGATGCTCTGGAACGATTGGGCCGACCGCTGGAGCGTATAGGGATGCCGGTGCATGAATTGACGCTCATGCTGTCATTAGCTTTGCGTTTCATTCCTACGCTTATGGAGGAAGCCCAGCGCATTCGCAACGCGCAACTTTCGCGCGGGGCTGCTTTTGAAGGTTCGTTAATTAAAAAAATGCGCAATGTCGCGCCGCTCATTTTGCCATTGTTTATTTCCGCATTCCGGCGAGCCGATGAGTTGGCTTACGCCATGGACAGTCGCAGTTACAACGGCGGACAAGGACGAACCAGTTATGCTATATTGGCATTTCGTTTACCCGATGCGGCGGCGTTGACTTGCAGCGGAATCGTTTTTATTGTCTGTGTATGGGCGTAACGACTGGTGGCAAATATCAAACTCGTACTCGAGTACGACGGCAGCGATTTTAACGGCTGGCAATATCAACCGGAGCAACGCACCGTACAAGGCGAAGTGGAAAAAGCGCTCCGTCAGCTGACTCAGGAAGAGATTAAGACCCATTGTGCAGGCCGCACCGATAGCGGCGTTCATGCGTTTGGGCAGGTAATCAATTTTCATTGCCGGAAAACCTGGGACGTTGCTGTTTATTGTAAAGGCGGCAACGCCTTACTGCCGCGCGACGTGCGTATTCTGCACGGCCAAGTCGCAGCAGATGATTTTCACAGCCGGTATAGTGCCATCTGTCGCAGCTATCGCTATTACATCACGCAACAGGTATGTGCCGTGGCTCGGCAATATCGCTGGCATGTGCCATGGGAATTGGATCCGGCCTTGATGCAGACAGCGGTCAGCGATATTACAGGTGAACATGATTTTGAAACATTTTGTCAGGCCGGCTCAGGACTGGATCACTTTCGCTGTTTTGTTCATGAGGCGCAATGGCGGCGATTAGAGGACGGTTGTCTGGCTTTTGACATAACGGCCAACCGCTTTGTGCACAACATGGTGCGGATTTTAGTGGGCACCTGCATAGAAATCGGGCGCGGCAGCCGGGCTGTGCAGGAATTAGCCGCCATTTTACCGGCGCACGATCGGCGATTAGCAGGACCAACGGCGCCGGCGCATGGTTTGTTTTTAACCAGAGTGGATTATTAACCTTGCGAAGGTTTTAAACCTTCGCAAGGTTATTACGGGAACAGATTGATATTCGCATCAGGGAGCAGTAATGAAGTTTTTTATCGACACCGCTAATTTGCAAGAGATCAAAAAAGCCGCCAGCATGGGCATGGTGGATGGCGTAACAACCAACCCCACTTTATTGGCCAAAGAGTCCGGTAAAGCGCAGGATATCTATCAGGCCATCTGCAACCTGGTCGACGGCCCGGTGCATGCCGAAGCCAACAGTCTGGAGAGCGCAGCCATCATCAAAGAGGGACGGGAGCTGGCCGCCATACGCCCCAACATGGTCATCAAAATCCCGGTGAGCGTCGAAGGTCTTATTGCTGTTCGCCAATTGGAAAAGGAAAACATCCATACCAATGTCACGCTGATATTCAGTCCCCTGCAGGCCCTGGCGGCGGCTAAAGCGGGTGCATCCTATATTTGCCCGTTTGTCGGTCGGTTGGACGACACCGGTTCGGCAGGCATGGAATTGATTGAACAGATCGTCAATATCTATCACAACTATCGTATAGAAACGGAAGTGCTGGTAGCCAGCATTCGCAGCCCATTGCATGTGCGCGATGCCGCGCTGATCGGCGCTGATGCAGCTACCATTCCTTATAAAGTTATTGAACAACTGATTCGGCATCCGTTAACCGATCTGGGCATTCAGTCTTTCTTAAAGGATTGGGAAAAGGTTAAAGGGCGCGAGTAGCTATGTTGCATACGGTAAAAAATAATTTTGATCGCATCCTGCTTTTCGGACTGGGCAGTTGCGCAACCTTGTTCTTTTTTCTGGTGTGCTCCAGCACGGATTATCGCACGCCGCCGTCAGGAAATTCCGGCACAGCTCACCGGGACTCGGCGCAAACGCGGCCCGGTCGCACCATCGGTGAAGAGTTGGACAACTCGCGCAACAACGCCATCACGCGTGCTGTGGCAGAGGTCAGCCCGGCCGTGGTCGGCATTAACGTGACGCAGGTGCAAAAGTTTTATCAGCGCAATCCCTTTGCCGACGATCCGTTCTTCCGCAATTTTTTCCAGGATCGCCCCATTGTGAAACGGGTTAAAAGCCTGGGCTCGGGATTTCTCATTTCGGCTGAAGGATACATCCTGACCAACCAGCACGTGGTGGAGGATGCGACCGAGATCGTCGTCACCTGCGTCGGCGGCAAACAGTATGTGGCCAAACGCGTAGGTGAAGATTACACCTCGGACATTGCGGTGCTGAAAATCGACGGAGAAAATTTTCCCTATGCGCGTTTGGGCGATTCCGACGATGTGATCATCGGCGAGTGGGCTATTGCCCTGGGCAATCCCTTTGGTTTGTTCGACATCACCTCCCGCCCCACGGTTACCGTCGGCGTCATCAGCGGCAAAGATCAGGATTTCGGGCGACAAAGCAACGATCGCATCTTTGAAGACATGCTGCAAACCGACGCCGCCATCAACGGCGGCAACAGCGGCGGGCCGCTGGTCAACGCCAACGGCGAGGTCATCGGCGTCAACACCTGGATCATCTCCGGCTCGGAAACCATGTCCGCCAACATCGGTCTGGGTTTTGCGCTGCCGGTTAATCGCGTCAAACGCATTCTCAACGACCTGATCAACTATGGCCGCGTGGACCGGAGTTTCTGGACCGGCATTCATTACGATCAGATGAACGCCTCCATTGCACGCTATCTGGGTCTCTCATCGAGCGGCGGCGTCATCGTCACCGACATTGACCGCAACAGTCCGGCGCAAAAAGCCGGTCTGGAGGTGGGCGACGTCATTGTGCAATTGAACGGCAAAGAGGTGAAAACGTTCGACGACATTCAAAACATCACCGCCAACCTGGATCTCAAAGAGGGCGATCTGCTCAGATTGCGCGTTTTTCGCAATTCCGGTTTTCGCAATATCGAAGTGCGTCTTGAGGCACACCCGAAAACCGCGAGGCGCAGACAATGATCGCCCGCTACACCAAACCGGAAATGGGCCGAATCTGGAGCGATGACAATAAATATCGCGTCTGGTTGCAGGTGGAAATAGCGGCTTGCGAGGCGCATGCCGAGTTGGGCCATATTCCGGCTGCGGCGCTGCAAACCATCCGGGAAAAAGCGAATTTCAACAGCCAACGCATTGATGAGATAGAAGCGCAGGTCAAACACGATGTGATCGCGTTTTTGACCAACGTCGCGGAATATGTAGGCCCGGACAGCCGGTACATTCACATGGGTCTGACCTCCTCCGATCTGCTGGATACGGCGCTGTCTTTGCTTATGCGCGACGCCGGCGGGATACTGACCGCAGATCTGCAGCGCCTGCTGACCGTTTTGCAAAAGCAGTCCCTGGCTTTTAAGCATACGCTCTGCATAGGACGCAGTCACGGCATCCATGCCGAGCCCACCAGTTTTGGTTTGAAATTTGCATTGTGGTATGATGAAATGCAACGCAACCTTGTGCGCTTGCAAACAAGTCTGGAAGCCAATCGCGTGGGCATGATTTCCGGCGCCGTGGGCAATTACACCCAGGTCGAACCGATCCTGGAGGAAAAAACCTGCAGCCGCCTGGGTTTGCGGCCGACCCGCATCAGCACGCAGATTATTCAACGCGATCTGCACGCGGAATTTATCGCCACGCTGGCGATAGTCGGCTGTACGCTGGAAAAAATCGGCGTTGAATTGCGCCACCTGCAGAGGACTGAAGTGGCCGAGGCTGAAGAACCGTTCAGCAAAGGACAAAAAGGCTCTTCCGCCATGCCGCACAAGCGCAATCCGATCGGCAGCGAAAACATCTGCGGTCTCGCCCGCATTCTGCGCAGCAATCTGCAGGCCGCCCTGGAAAATATCGCGCTCTGGCATGAACGGGACATCAGTCACTCTTCGGTGGAGCGGATTATTATTCCGGACAGCTGTATTCTATTGGACTATATGCTGCAACGCATGACGGCCATTCTGGAAAATTTGCCGGTCTATCCGGAAAATATGCTGCGCAACCTGCGCCTGACCGGCGGTTTGATTTTTTCACAACCGGTTATGCTGGCTTTGACCGCCAAAGGTCTGTCACGGGAAGAAGCGTATCAGATTGTTCAGGAAAACGCCATGCGCTGCCGCGAAACCGGTCAGGATTTTCACGGATCGTTGGCGCAGGACGACCGAGTGCGTTCGCGCATGTCTGAACAAGAATTGGCCGGCTGTTTTGACGAAGCAGCCGGATTAAAGCACGTGGATTATATCTATCGCAAGGTGGGATTGATTTAAGTCCCACGCTTTTTCGATTTATCATAATCAGAGGAGAGAGCCTTGAAAAGAAAAAAAATCTTTGAGGGCAAATCGAAAAAAGTCTATGAAACAGACAACGACGGCGAGTTGATTCTAGAGTTCAAAGACGACGCGCGCGACGCCAAGGGCTACAAAAAAGGCAGCATCAAAGGCAAAGGCATCATCAACAACCAAATTTCCGCATTCCTGTTAAAGTTGTTGGACAGTTATCACATCCCGACGCATTTCATTAAAGAAACGGCCGACAAGGAAATGTTGGTCAAAAAACTGGACATGATCGCCGTAACAGTGGTGGTGCGCAATGTGGCCGCCGGCTCCATGGCCAAACGATTTGGCGTCGCCGAAGGCCGGGAGTTGGAATGCCCCCTGGTCGAGTATTATCTCAAAGACGGCGACCGCGACGATCCGATGATCAACGACACGCATCTCATCTCTTTCGGCTATGCCAGCTCGGAAGAGATGAAAGAGATCCATCGTTTGGCTTCCAAGTGCAACGCCATTCTCAAGGCATTTTTCCGCCGCCGCCAACTGAACCTGGTGGATGCCAAACTGGAATTCGGACGAATGGCCGGCCGCATCATGATCGCCGACGAAATCAGCCTGGAGACGTGTACGTTTATGCGGCTGGATCAGCCGACCCATGGGCGCTCGCCGATCATTCCGGTCACGGAACAAACCGTGACGGAATTAAAAAAGAAGATTTTAGCTTTATAACCGAGGCTTGAGCATGAGCAAAGAGGGTTTAAGCACCATAGCCATAGTGTTTCTTGCGGCAGCGCTGTTCTATTTTCTCACCGTCCATTTCAAATGGACGGTGTGGTACGTGCTGCTGGCCGTCAATGTCCTTCTGCTGGCGCTGGTGTTGTATTTTTTTCGCGATCCCAAACGGACGCCGCCCGCAGATCCGGATGTCATTGTCTCGCCGGCAGACGGCGTGGTCCTGGAAGTGGCTGAGGTGGAAGAACCTGAATTCATCGGCGCAAAAACCACGCGCGTGGCCATTTTTCTGTCCGTGCTGGACGTGCACGTCAATTACGTGCCTTATCGCGGCACGGTAAAATATTTGAAATACGTTCCGGGAAAATTTTTACGCGCCTTTTTACCGGAAGCCTCTCATCAAAATGAACATCAATTGATCGGCTTGGAAACGCCGCACGGCAAATTGTTGTTCAAGCAATCTACCGGAATTCTGGCGCGGCGCATTGTCTGCCGGTTGCAGATGAATGAGAACGTGACCACCGGTCAAAAGTTCGGCATCATGAAATTCGGTTCCAGGATGGAGGTCTATCTTCCGAACTGGGGCGTCATCACATGTAAAAAAGGAGAAAGGGTTCACGCTGGCACCAGCGTGATCGGACGAGTCCATGCCCATTAGAAAAAGAACCAAGACCGCCAAACGTCGCACGTACATGACCGTGCCCAACCTGTTCACCGCTCTGAATATTTTTTGCGGATTTTTGGCTGTACTGCAAGTATTGGCGGGAAATTTTATCAATGCGTGCTGGCTGATCTTTATCGCCACGGTTTTCGACGCCCTGGACGGCCGCATCGCCCGCGCTTATGAAGGCGGCAGTTCTGAATTCGGACTGCAAATGGACTCGCTCGGCGACGTCATATCTTCGGGCATGGCGCCTGCCCTGTTGGTTTATCAGGTGCATTTGAAAGACCTTGGCCCGGTCGGTCTCATTCTATCCTTCTTTCCGCTCTTGTTCGCCGCTTTCCGCCTGGCGCGCTATAACGTCATGACGCTGGCCCAGGGGAAAAGCAAGGATTATTCGGGACTGCCGGTGCCGGCCGCAGCCGTTACGCTGGCCGGTCTGGTCATGCTTTATCATGAAACGCACTTTGACTGGTTGTTGCGCGTCATGGTCGCCATGGTGCCCATTGTCAGTCTGTTGATGGCCAGCACGATTCGTTACGACGGATTTCCACGCCTTTCGCTGCGAGAAAAAGGCAGCAATCGGTATAAATTGATCTTTCTGATCATCACCGTGGTCTTGTTGGCGATTATGCCCCATTATGTCATGTTTCCTTTTATGCTGTTGTTCATTCTGCACGGATTGATCCGCTCAATCGGCAGCCATTTGACGCGACAGGATTCCGCTGCCCATGGCAATCCGCCGGGATCCGCGAGCGTGTAAAATAAAAATTTACTCTAGCCAGAGAGGGAAAAATGAAACGAAGACTTTCCATAGCCTGGATTTTGGCAGCAGTCCTTTTAGGCGCGATTGTCGGCTCCGCACTGGGACAAGTCATCGGTCTGGCCCTGCCCGACGGCGTGGTGAAAGAATTTTTTACCAACACCGCTAATATCGGGTTCGATCCGGTACAGGTCAATCTCGGCATCATCGACTTCACCCTGGGTTTCTATTTCCGGCTGAATGTTATCGGCGTTATCGGCATCATTCTGGCCGCGTATATCTTTCGCTGGTACGCTTGATACAAAACTCCTGCCTCAACGGCCGTCCGGCAACAATTTGCTTGCATATTTTAGACCTTAAAGGTATATTATGTCCTGTTTTGATTTAACTCACAATTCAGTGAGCTTGTTTATTCGTGTTTTAGATTCTTAGGCGGAGGCACCTATTATGTTACCCGGTGTGGGCATGGACGAAATGGTGGTCATTTTGGTCGTCGTCCTGATACTATTCGGCTCCAAACGACTGCCGGAACTGGCGCGCGGCCTGGGTAAAGGCATTCGCGAATTTAAAAAAGCCGCTGAAGACGTCAAACGGGAAATGGATATTTCGGACGAATTCCGAAATCTACCCTGATCCCAAGCTATCTGGAGGTGTTAAAATGGGTATCGGAGCTACTGAATGGTTGATTATCATTCTGGTGCTGGTTGTTCTGTTCGGTGCGAAAAAAATTCCCGAATTGGCCAAAGGCCTGGGTCAGGGCATCAAGGAATTTAAAAAAGCCGCCAATACGTCCTATGACGACAACGAAGTGAAAAAAGATTGACCGATCGCATCCTCTCTAACAACGAGACAGAATCATTTGAATAAAGATTTTTCATCTTTGCAGGACGAGTTGGCAACCGGACAAACCAGTTGTGTGCAGATCGTTCAGCACTACCTGGAACAAATCGATAAAGGCGCTCCCATGAACGCCTTTATTGCTGTACAGGGTGAACAGGCGCTGCAACAAGCGGCTAGAGTCGATGAGAAAATTCATCGTCATCAAGCCGGACAACTGGCAGGCATGGTGATGGCAGTCAAAGACAATCTGGCGGTGCACGGCAGCACGACCACCTGTGGTTCAAAAATATTAGCATCTTTCCGTCCGCCCTATCAGGCCACCGTCGTCAACCGGCTGCTGGCTGAAGACGCCGTCATCATCGGCAAAACCAATATGGATGAGTTCGCCATGGGCTCTTCCACCGAGAATTCAGCGTTCGCGCCGACAAAAAATCCGCACGACCTGTCACGAGTAGCCGGAGGTTCCTCCGGTGGTTCAGCGGCAGCCGTAGCCGCTCACCTCTGTCGCGCCGCCCTGGGCAGCGACACCGGCGGTTCCATACGTCAACCGGCGGCTTTCTGCGGCGTTGTCGGGCTCAAGCCGACCTATGGCCGGATCTCTCGCTACGGTTTGATTGCCTATGCCTCTTCTCTTGACCAAATCGGCACTTTGACCGAATCGGTCAGCGACGCGGCCTTGTTACTCCAGGTCATGGCCGGCCAGGATCCTAAGGACGCAACTTCATCCGCCAAAGAGGTCGAACCTTTTCAGCAGGCCATTGGTCAATCCATCAAAGGACTGGTTATCGGCATTCCCCGCGAATACAACGGTGCAGGACTGGCGCCGGATATCGTGGCAGCATTGCAACAGAGCCGGCAAAAACTTGATGAAGCAGGCGCCAGGATCGTCGATGTTTCTCTGCCGCATACCGAATATGCCATTGCGGCCTATTATGTGATTGCTACCGCTGAAGCATCCTCCAACCTGGCCCGTTATGACGGCGCTCATTTTGGTTTTCGCTCAAACAAGCCGGCTGGTTTGGAAGAGATGTATGCCGCCACCCGCCATGCGGGTTTTGGCGCTGAAGTCAAACGCCGGATCATGCTCGGCACGTTCGTACTCTCCTCCGGATATTACGACGCCTATTATCGCAAGGCGCAACAAGCGCGTACCGTAATCAAGCAGGATTTCGATCAGGCCTTTGCTAAAGTCGATTGTCTGCTGACGCCGACGGCGCCGACTACGGCTTTTCGTTTGACCGAAAAAATCGACGATCCGTTGACCATGTATCTGTCGGATGTCTTTACCGTCTCTGTCAATCTTGCCGGTTTGCCGGCGCTCTCTTTGCCGGCGGGTTGCGATCGCGATCATCTGCCCATCGGACTGCAGCTCATCGGCCGGCCATTCGATGAAATGACTGTTTTGCGAATTGCTGATTTCTTACAACGGAATTGATGCGCATGATCCCTTTTGAACCGGTCATCGGACTCGAAGTCCACATTCACCTGGCGACGCAGAGCAAAATTTTTTGCGGCTGCCGTGCGCAATTCGGCGCCGCGCCCAACACCCAGGTTTGTCCCGTGTGCATGGGCCTGCCCGGCACTCTGCCGGTGCTTAACCGGCAGGCGGTGGATTTTGCCGTCAGATTGGCTCTAGCCACGCATAGCCGCATCCGAGCTACTTCCACCTTTGCCCGGAAAAATTACTTTTATCCGGATCTGCCCAAAGGGTATCAGATATCGCAATTCGAGGAACCTTTCTGCGAAAACGGCCATTTGGTAATAGTCCGGCCGGACGGCACAGAGAAAAAGATACGCATTCATCGCATTCATCTTGAAGAGGATGCCGGCAAATCCATTCATAGCGAGGCGTTTGTCTCCGGCGATGAAACTTTGATTGATCTCAACCGCTGCGGCGTACCCCTGCTTGAAATCGTCTCTGAACCGGATATGGCGTCGCCGGAAGAGGCTTCCGGTTACTTGACGCAAATCCGGCGACTGGTCCGTTACCTGAATATTTGCGACGGCAATATGGAAGAAGGCAGCTTGCGCTGCGATGCCAACGTTTCTGTTCGTCCGCAGGGCGATGCCCGTCTCGGCGTCAAGACCGAAATAAAAAACATGAATTCATTCCAGAATGTGCAGGCTGCCATCGCTTTCGAAATTCAAAGGCAGATTGCCTTGCTGCAACAGGGCGGAATGGTTGAGCAGATCACGCTGTTGTGGGATAATCAGGCCGGTGTTGCGAAACCGATGCGCAGCAAGGAAGGTTCACACGATTACCGCTATTTTCCGGAACCGGATTTACCCTGTGTGCAGGTGAGTGAAGAATGGATAAACCAGGTACGCAGCAATTTACCCGAGCTGGCAGAGGCAAAAATCGATCGCTATGTAGGCGAGTGGGGATTGCCGCGTTATGATGCCCTGGTATTGACTGAAGATCGCGAGATCGCCGAATATTTCGAAGAAACCTGCCGAATGGTGGCGGATAAAAAACTGGTCAGCAACTGGATTATGGGTGAAGTGCTGCGCACCCTGAAAGAGGAGCGCTGCAGCATCAGAGAAATATCGATCACGCCCGATCGATTGAGCTGTCTGTTGAATTTGATCAGCGAGAACGTTTTAAATCAGACGAGCGCCAAAAAAGTCTTTGAACAAATGCTCAAAACCGACGCCGATCCACGGCAGGTCATGCAAGAACAGGGATTGGAACAAATCAGCGATCAATCGGAATTGACAAAAATCATCGATTCTGTGTTGCAGCAACGGCAGCAGGACGTGACCGCTTTTTTAGCAGGCAAAGAAAAAGTGTTCGGGTTCTTGTTGGGTGAAATTATGAAAGCCAGCAGCGGCAAAGCGAATCCCAAAACCGTGCAAGAGATTTTACGCCGCGTTTTGGCATCGAAAAGACAAGATATCTAAATCGAATGAGACCTCACCGAGCAACCGTGAGCGTCACAGCACCGTGCATTTGCATAAAAACAGGATTTATGCATTAAACAGGAGTGTCCATGCGAGCAAAAGAGATTCGAGAACTCGTCAAGATTCTGGAAGACAGCAATGTAGGTGAGTTGGAAATAACCTACTGGTGGGGACGCAGAATTCGCATCAGCAAAAATCCGACGCCGGCTCCGGCTGCGGTTAGCGCCACGGCATCTTCAGCCGGACAGATCGATATTGTCACCATACCGCGGTCTGCAACGGAGGCGACCGTTGCACCGCCGGCGCCTTCCGTGCAGCCGGCTGCTGAGGGAAAAAACCGTTATCTGGAAATCAAAGCGCCGATGGTGGGCACCTTTTATCGTGCGCCGTCGCCGGACGCTGATCCTTATGTAAGCGAGGGCGCTGTCATTGCACCGGGCAAGGTCCTGTGTATTATCGAGGCGATGAAATTGATGAATGAAATTGAAGCAGAGATCAGCGGCAAGATTGTCAAGGTCATGGTGGAAAACGGCAGACCGGTTGAATATAATCAAACGCTATTTTTGGTGGAACCTAATTAACGCCGGCGCCGTTCATCGTATGAGATGAGCGCACGAGCAATCGAATGCCGATTACCGTATTTTAGAGGAATGCATATTGTTCAATAAAATCCTCATAGCCAATCGTGGCGAGATCGCCCTGCGCATTATTCGTGCCTGCAAAGAGTTGGGCATTGCAACGGTAGCCGTGTACAGCGAGGCGGACGCAGACAGTCTGCATGTCCGTTTTGCCGATCAGGCGGTCTGCATCGGTCCGGCTGCAGGCAGCCTCAGCTATTTAAACATCCCACACATCATCAGCGCCGCCGAAGTAACCAATGCCGAAGCCATTCACCCGGGTTATGGTTTTCTGGCAGAGAACGCCCATTTTGCTGAAATCTGCCGTTCCTGCGGCATTCAGTTCATCGGCCCCACGCCGGAAATGATCACCAAAATGGGCGATAAAGCGCTGGCCAAAGAGACCATGCGTCAGGCCGGAGTACCTGTGATACCCGGATCAGAAGGCATTATTCAGAGCGTGGATGAAGCGGTCTCCGTTGCCAAAGAGATCGGTTTTCCCGTCATTCTCAAAGCCGTAGCAGGCGGCGGCGGACGCGGCATGCGCGTGGTTCGAGAAGTCAGCGAGGTAGCCAATGCCTTCAACACCGCACGCGCCGAAGCCCAGTCAGGCTTTAACAATCCCAGCCTGTACATGGAACGTTATTTTGAAAATCCCCGACACATCGAAGTGCAAATTCTCGGCGACAATTTCGGCAACGTCGTCTCTCTTGGTGAACGAGAGTGTTCCATCCAGCGCAAACACCAAAAATTGATCGAGGAATCGCCCTCACCAGCTGTGAATGATAAAATACGCAAAGCCCTGACCGCAGCTGCGGTGAAAGGCTCGAAAAGGGTGGGGTACAACAGCGCAGGCACCATTGAATTTCTGCTGGACGACAAAGGCCAATTTTACTTTATGGAGATGAACACCCGCATCCAGGTCGAACACCCGGTGACCGAAGCGGTCATTGGCATGGATCTCATTGAAATGCAGATCCGGTCTGCTGCCGGTGTGGAATTGCCCACTAATATAAAATTTTTCAAACTGCGCGGACATGCGCTCGAGTGCCGCATCAACGCCGAGGATCCGGATCGCGATTTTCGACCTTCGCCGGGAAAAATCACCAGCTTTCACGTGCCCGGCGGCCTGGGCGTCCGCGTGGACACGCATGCCTATGCTCATTATGTAATGCCGCCTTACTACGATTCACTCATCGCCAAGGTGATCACCCATGGCAACAATCGCGAAGAGGCGATCGTGCGCATGGAACGCGCCTTGGATGAATTTGTCATTGAGGGCATCCACACCACCATTCCTTTGCATAAACGCATTCTTAGACACGCTAATTTTAGAAAAGGGGATTTTAATACGAAATTCCTGGAAACCGCAAAACTCAATTGATGGAGGCTCATCATGAAAGTACTAAAGGATTTGTTGTATACGGAAGAACACGAATGGGTCGCCGTGGAAGACGGCGTGGCCACCGTCGGTATCACCGATTATGCCCAGGGTGAATTGGGCGACGTCGTGTTTGTCGAACTGCCTGCAGTCGGAACGGAAGTCAAACAAGCGGAATCGTTCGGCACCATTGAGGCGGTCAAGGCGGTTTCCGATCTGTTTGCACCGGTCAGCGGTCAGGTTGTCGAAATCAACGAATTACTGGCGGATCAACCCGAACTGGTCAACAAAGATCCCTATGTGGACGGCTGGATGATTAAAATTAAAATCAGCGATCCCAGTGAATTGACCAGTCTGCTGAATGCCGACGCGTACAAGAATAAGATCAGCTGATCAAATTCTATGGTGGAACTTGTACACCCAAGTCGCGTTTCAATAATGTTTATGGACCTGCGGCGTACTTTTTGTCGCAAAAAATTACACTATGACGTGATAAAGTGACAAAATTCACTGATAAGTGGTTTTCATCTATTGGCCCTTTTTATGTAAATTTAATATAAACAGCGATTCATATCCATGAACAGCTTGCAGCAAAATGTGGTACGATCTTTGTTTCTTTTTTCAGAAATTCCTTGCATGGAAGAATTATTCTTCTTATCTTAACCTGTTACTAGTTCGATAATTAATCAATTAAGGAGACCACGCCTATCATCGTTCGTTAAAGATTGCCAAATTTTGTTGTTAAAAATATTGGGTAGTTAAAAATCTTTAGCGATCTGATCAGGTCTGTGCTCTCCATTGTACATTTTAAACCGAATGTCGTGGTAGAGTCCAATGAAATGGATGATCCGACATTCGGTTTTTTTTTGCGGCCTGGATACGGGCCGCCTGATTTTTGCAAAAGAGGAAATTCATTAACTTTTTTTTCACTCAGGAGGTTTTATCATGAAAACCCTGTTTAAATCTTTGGTACTGGCCGCTGTGCTCTTTGCCGTCACAGCGCCTGCTTTTGCCGTCAGCGAGGCCGCCGTGCTGTTTCTGCTCATCTCCCCCGGCGCCCGCGCTTCCGGAATGGGTGAAGCATTCGTCGGTTTAGCGGATGACGCCACCGCCGTTTACTGGAATCCGGCCGGATTGGCGTTCCAGAGCGGTCGAGAAATCACCTTGATGCACGCCAACTGGCTGCCTCAATTCGGCGCGGATCTCTTTTACGAATTCGCCGCCTATCGTCAATCGTTTGAAGGATTGGGAACGTTCGGCCTGAATGTTACCTTTCTCAATCTGGGCAAACAATATCACACTCTGGAAGACAGCCCGGAACCGGTCGGTGAATTCTCCAGTAACGAATTTGCCGTATCCGCATCCTTTGGAACTCTGGTAGCGGAAAATTGGGGCGTCGGACTCGGTCTGCGTTATATCCGCTCCAACCTGGCGCCCATGGGCGCCGGCTCTGAGCGCGGCGAGGGCAAGGCTGATGCGTTTGCTTTTGATATTTCCACCTTGTACCGTTTTCCCTTTGCACCGAAACTGAGCCTGGGCGCCAATCTATCCAACATGGGCCCCAAGATCACCTATATCGATGCCGAACAGGCGGATCCTCTGCCCACCAATTTAAAACTCGGCTTTGCCTATAAATTGGTCAACAACAAATTCAACAAATTGACCCTTGTGGCGGACATGAACAAACTCATGGTCAAACGCAACGACGACAACACCTCCGATCCGTTCTATAAAGCGATCTTTACTTCGCCCTGGACCGTGGTGGAAAAAGAAAAAGAAAACATCGGCAGCGAAGATGAAAAAGTCGTCAAAGAGAGCAAAATCTTTAACGGCATTCTCAGCGGCGGCGTCGAGTATTGGTACAGTGACCTGATTGCCTTGCGCGCAGGATATTATTGGGACAAACCGGGCAAGGTGGAATTTATGAGCTTTGGCGCCGGCATTCAATACTCGCTCTATCGGTTTGATTTCGGCTACGTTTCAGCAGCTGAAGGCCATCCTCTGGCTAACACCATGCGTTTTTCTTTGACAATTGGTTTTTAACCATATTCGGGAAATGCAATCTGTTCGGATTGCCTGACCAAGATTGAATGCGGCGAAACAGGCGGCCCGATGCGATCCGGGCAAAAGGGTTGCAAAGCACCTGACATTCCGATGGAACAGCCTATGCCAAAAGCGTTTATCATAAACCCATATTGCCGACGGGCAGTCAAAAGAATAGTTACTTTTCTGCCCGTTCTTTTATCTATTGTTTGGCCGGCCTTCGATGCGCGGGCCGCAGCAAACGATCCGGACACCTTGCACCTTTTGGCGTTGCGCGCCGAATTTGTCGCTGACAATCTGGCGACCACGAACGGCGATGGCAAATTTCTGTTGAATGCGTCCGCTGATTACAAAATCGATCGTCCGCCGCACAACCGCACCTATTTTCAACACCAACTGTTGGCCTTGCACAACTATTTCAATCGGGTTTCCCGCGGTCGCGTGATCCTGCAAGCGGACGTCTTCCCGCTGGAAGAAAATCGCGCCTATACGCTCAACCAGAATATGGTGTATTACAGCGGCGAGGAAAATAAAGACACCCAGAAACTGCGCTGGGCTGAATTGTTGCGTGATGCTTTATTGGCTGCTGAAACAGAGGGCGGCATAGATTTTTCCAGATACCAATGTGTTGTGGTTTTTCATGCCGGCGTCGGCAATGATTTCGCTTTTGATCTGGATACGACCCCTTACGACATTCAATCTGTTTATCTTGATTTCGAAACCCTGTTGCAGACTCTGGGCAAACAGGAACCGGGATTTCAAGGCATCCGCGTCGGCGGTTCCTTTATTGCCAACGGCATCATCCTGCCGGAAATGCAAAATCAGGAAGGCCTGGATCTGGGTCTGCTTGGCACAATGACGCTCCTGATGGGCAGCCGTTTGGGCATGCCCACCTTGTTTGAAAGCGCAACCGGACGCACCGGCATCGGTCGCTGGGGCCTGATGGATCAGGGCTCTTACAATTTTCAGGGTTTGATCCCTGCCGAGCCCAGCGCCTGGGAAAAAGTGCATATGGGCTGGGAAACACCGGTTGTCGTCCGGCAAGGCGACGCGGTACGCATTGGCTGCAGCAGCGCGCAATCTGCGCCGCATATCATCAAAGTGCCTGTCGACGCCAAAGAGTATTTTCTCATAGAAAACCGGGTGCGGGATCGCAACCGCGACAAGATTACGTTGGGCCGCGACGAATCCGGCAACCGCATCCAATTTGATTCCACCGGGCGGGCCGTGAGTTCCGGCGATTTCGGCGTCATTACCCGCGTCGATGAATACGATTTTGGCTTGCCCGGCGACGGCCTTTTAATCTGGCACATCGATGAACGGCTGATCGAGGCCCAGGCGTCGCAAAACACCTTTAACGACAACCGCACCCACCGCGGCGTGGATTTGGAAGAGTGCGACGGCGCCCAGGACCTGGGTTATGTCTACGACATGTTCGACGCCGGTTACGGCACGGAAAACGGCGACTATTATGACGCCTGGTGGGACGACAACGAATCGCACAAGATCGTGCATAATTCCGAACAGGTCATGTTTTCGCCCATCACTGCACCGAATAGCAACGCCTATAACGGCGCGGTCACCCATATTACGCTCGATCAATTCAGCAAACGCGACACGGTCATGACCCTGCGCATCCGCTCCGATCTGGCGCAACCGGGATTTCCCATCACCCTATCCAGTTCAGTAGGAAAAGCGGGATTGGCCGCTTTGGATTTGGGTAACGGTAACGGCAGTGCGCTGTTCGCCGCTGGTCGCGATGGCCGCGTTTACGGCTGGCATGGCAACGGACAAAGTGTGACGTCCAACAGCGATGGGTTGCTTGGCGTGACGGCCGACTCCATCGATCAGCCTGTTGCCGCGTGTTGCGCATATGGTAATTATGATGCACAGGTGGTCGTGGTCGACCGTTCCGGCCAGATGGTCGTTTGGCAACGAAATGCCTTCGAGTCCAATTGGATCGCCAACAAGATTGAATTGGCCGCACGTCCCAGCAGTGGCCCGATGATCCTGGTGGACGAGATCAACATGACGATTTATAAAATCATCGGCCTGACCGATGGCCGATGTCTTCTGGTCACTGAAAACCAGATATCCAAAACCATTGATCTGAATGCAGGTCGTATTACCGGGCTGGCGCAATGGAAACCCGACGGAACCGCCTTTGTAGTCGCCACAGAAACCGGCGTTTTGGCCTGCTATACAACCGCCGCTCAAAAAGTATGGCAGCAACAGCTTTCCACCGGCAATCATCATTGGCAACCTTTGGTCGCTGATTTCAGCAATGAAGCCGGTATGGAAATCCTGGCGGTTTCTGATGCCGGAGACTGTTGGCTGGTCAATAACCAGGGCCAGGCTCGTCCTATCGGCTCCTGGTCAGGACCGCTCAGCGAACCGTCGGCTGGCGATATCGATGCCGACGGCGCACCGGAAATTTTGCTGTCGAATGGCAGCCAGCTTCTGGCTTTTGAAACAACCGGCGTCACGGTGCTTAATTTTCCATTTACATTAGGACCGCAACCGAGCGAGCAGCCTCTGTCGCCGTTATGGATAGAAAGCAAATCCTTTCTAAACAGTTGGGCCTTTGCCGCAGATGCCATGGGCCTGATCTGGGGCGTAACGCCGGCCGGAAACCGTCAATCCGGCTACCCGCTGACAGCCGGCGGAGAAATTCGCACCACACCCTTGTTGCATGATCTGGACCAGGACGGTGACATGGAACTGGTGTTGGTCAGTCCGGATCAACTGATTTTAGCCTGGTCCTTACCTCTTGTGAGTCAAAACAACAGATGGACCCATTGGGGCGCCGACGCCGACCGGACCTTTATTCTGTACAGATCTGTCGACGTAACGCCGAGCAGCAAAGAATTGTTGCCGGCTAAAAAGGTCTTTTGTTATCCCAATCCGACCAAAGAAAATGCCACGGCCATTCGTTACACGCTTACACAAAATGTGAGCTCTGTCAGCATCCGCATTTTCGATATGGCCGGTGATCTGGTTGCCGATTTGCCGGCGCCGGGAGTTGGCAGCGGTGATCATGAGGTAATCTGGAAAGTAGATAATATCGATAGCGGTGTGTATATTGCACGCGTACAAGCCCAGTCCGGCAAAGATAGCCCGATCAAGTTTATAAAAATTGCAGTGATAAAATAACCGACAGCCGGATGGCGTTGACCAGCCTGCGGCCCAACGATGCTATGATGACAGAACGACACATGAAGAAAAACGCCATTCGCCTTTTGCTGTGTTTTGTATTTGCAACCTGTACGCTGACGGCTCAGGAAAATGAAAGCAACCATCCCGAGTTGCAATGGCGCACCATCCAGACCGAGCACTTTCAAATCCATTTTCATGACGGCGCGGAACGAACCGGCCAGATCACAGCAAAAATCGCCGAGGACATATACCACCCCATTACCAGGTTGTACGGTTGGAAACCCGACGGCTTGATCCATTTCATCATCCGCGATCATGACGACCATTCCAACGGCGCCGCTTATTATTACGACAACAAAGTCGAAATCCTGGCCCCGCAAATGACTTTTATCCTGCGCGGCACGCACAACTGGTTGCGCAACGTAGTGACCCATGAATTCAGCCATATGATCTCTTTGGGCGCCAGTCGCAAAACCACGCGCAAAATACCAGCCCTCTATCTGCAATTTTTCGGCTACGAGCCGGAAAAACGCGAGGACGTGCTTTACGGCTATCCCAACCGCATCGCCTCCTATCCCCTGCCCATGACAATTGTACCCATGTGGCTGGCTGAAGGCATGGCGCAATTTCAAACTCCGGGCCTGGATTATGATCGCTGGGACAGCCATCGCGACATGCTCATTCGCAGCGCGGTCATGGCCGGCAAGCAGTTGACCTTTTCAGAGATGGGCGTTTTCGGCAAAAACAGTCTGGGCAACGAACGCACCTATAATGCCGGTTACGCCCTCACCCGCTATATAGCACAAAAATGGGGCAGTGCCGCGTTAAAAAACCTGGCCGGCGAAATAGCCAAACCCTTAAGCTTTACCGTGGATGGCGCTCTGAAAAAAGTCACCGGCTTTAACGGATCTGATCTCTACCGACAATGGCAAAACGATATGGCCGCTTATTATAAAGAGCGGTTGAGCGTCATCACGGCCCATCGTGTAGAAGGTGAAATTCTGACGCCAAAAGGAATCGGCAACACCTACAGCCGTTGGGCTCCGGACGGTAAGAGCCTGGCGTACTGCGGCAATCGCTCTGATTCCTATCTGACATTGACGCATCTGATGTTGTATGATGTCGCTGCACAAAAAAGCAGAATTCTGAAAACCGGTATCAATAGCCGCCTGTCCTGGTCGCCGGACGGCAAAAGGATTCTCTACAGCCGGGCCGAGCGCGGCAAATATGGCAGTCATTACAATGATCTGTATATTTTTGACGTGAGCAAGAAAAAAGAAAAACAACTCACCCATCGGCTGCGCGCCTTTGATCCGGAATGGTCGGCCGACGGCGAGCGCATCATTTGCATCACCCAAAACGACGGCACCGACAACCTCACACTGCTGACGCTGGACGGCAAAAGCCGGCCTTTGACCCGTTTTGAAAACGGCGAAAACCTCAGTTCGCCCGCCTGGTCTCCGGATGGCAAGAGCATTGTTTATTCTCAAGGCCGCAATCATGGTCGCGATCTGGTGCGTTACCGATTCAGCGACAGCAGCATGGCCACACTGATCAGTGATCAGGGCGATGCCCGGGATCCGGTGTTCAGCCGCGACGGCGAACGCATTTGGTTCTCCTGGGACAAAACCGGCATTTTCAACATCTACAGCATGGCTGCCGACGGCGGGCCGGCCACTTTGCATACCAATGTCAGCGGCGGCGCTTTTATGCCCTGCGTGGCGGTGGACGGACGGTTGGCTTTTTCAAATTTTCAATATGAGGGATACAAGGTCGCTTTGTTACAGCAACCGGTTGCCGTTGCGGATACTTTAGCGCTATATGCCGAATCCAAAATCAAAATGGCCTTATCCTCAGATGATTTTTCCGCAACCGCTGATTCGCTGACGCTCAAAGCCAAATACTACGATGATCGAAAAATTCAGCGTCAACAATCCACGCCTTATGAGATGACCTATGGACAGGTCTCTTTTCTGCCGCGCGTCATGATGGATTACAACACGCTCAAAATCGGCAGCTATTTTTACGCCGGCGATGTGCTCAACCGTTACAGCATGTTCGGCGGCGTCACGCTGAACACCGCCACGGACCTGGATGCTTTTGCCATTTTCGAAATGCGACGCTGGGCGCCGACGCTGTTCGTCGAGTTGTACGGCTTTACCCGCAACATCAAACGCGACATCGAAGTGATCGAAGACTATCCGGACAAGGCCAATGTGGGCATCGGCTTTAACATTCTGGAAGCGGATTTGGGCGCTTATTACCATCTCACGGATTATCAGACCGTTCGTTTTGCCTATGTGCACGGCCGTTATACAAGCAAGATCAAGGATTTTTTCTTTAAAAATCAGAAATGGGTTTCACCGCAAAACACATATTACATCGGCAACCATTTCACCATGACCTGGTCATTGAATCAGGTGGTGCATGGTCCCACAGCGTCCATCAACCCCTTTCTCGGCCGCAAGATCGAAGTAAAATACAGTCGCGAGCACAATCAGTTCTTTGACGATTTTGCCACCAACAACGATTACGGCACGTTGCAGGAAATTTATGCGCATTATAACTATAATCGCATTGAAATGGACTGGCATGAATATTGGCCCATGCCCTGGTCCATCAAACATGCGCTCACTCTGCATTTTAAAGGCGGCTGGGTGGATCGTCCGGTGGACAGCTTTTTCAATTTTTTTGCCGGCGGTTTGCCGGGACTGCGCGGCTATCCCTTTTACAGCATTGAAGGCCGCAAATTGCTTATGGGCCGTTTTACCTATCGCTTCCCATTGACGGATTTCAAGCAGAAAAAAGTCTTGCATGCGACCGGCGATCGCGTTTATCTGGCCGCCTTTTTTGATTACGGCAATGCCTTTGATGAAAACAAAGTCGTTTGGAATCAATTTAAAAAAGATGTAGGCGTCAATTTACGCATCTCGGCTTTTTCATTTTACGGATTTCCGACAGCATTGTCGCTGGAAGCGGCTTACGGTTTGGACGATGTTTACAACGAAGGCATCCGCTACGGTAAAGAGTGGCGTTACTATGCCACTTTGTTGTTTGATTTCATAGATTGACCATTGAATATTTAGCGATAGGATGATGAATTAAGGAGGCACCATGAGGTCCTGTTTGTTTGTTTTAATGCTGTTCGCAGTTTCCTTTGCTCAGACTCTGCCCAATTGGCAAAAGTTCATGCTGGACACGCCCAGGCAGCAGTTCGCCTGGCAAGCGCCGCAGGATGAAGAGACGGACGAAGCGGAAGAGGATTCTGAGGAGGTTTACATCGATTATAAATCGCCTAAAAAATCGTTTTTATTATCCGCTGTCGTGCCCGGCGCCGGACAACTTTATAACGGTTCCTATATCAAGGCTGCAGCCTTTTTCGCCATCGAAGTGGCGGCCTGGACCCTTTATGCCAAAAACACCAAAGAGGGCAATGACATCGATGATGAGTTCAAATCCTACGCCGACCAGCACTGGAGTGAAGGCGAATATTGGGATTACATCTCTAAATTTTCCGGCCTGAGCCGCAGCGATGTGGAGGCGTTGCGCACCTGGGAAAAGAGTCATTTCAGCCACGGCTTGCACCGGGAAAAAGACCAGCAATACTATGAGATGATCGGCAAATACGATCAATTCAACTATGGCTGGGACGATTCGGATGTCGGTTTGCTGGATGAAGGTTGGAAGACCTCCATGCGCTCGGTAAATCGTCTGATCTATGAAGACCGTCGCAAAGACAGCAACGATGCATTCAAAACAGCAACCATGATGGCTACCATCGCCATTATCAACCATATTATCAGCGGCGGTGAAGCAGCCTGGTCCAGCGCCCGTTATAACAATTATCAGATGGAAGCTCACTTGCAGGTGCTGCCGCGTTACATCGACGGCCGGCCTTGCACCGCGCTGTCACTGAATCTGAATTGGTAACCATGCGTAAGAATGGAATCTTTATGAAATCTGTTTTGTCGTGTTTGCTTTTGTTGCTGGCATTGGGCCAGGCTCCGGCGCAGACGAAAGTGAATCGTACGCCCTATCTGCGATTGCAGCCCGCTTTTTCGCTGGCACTCTGCGACAGGGACAGCTCGGACGCGGTCAAAGCGCAACCCGGGCCGGCCGTCAAATCAAAAGGCAAAGCGTTTTTGCTTTCTTTGTTGTTGCCGGGATTGGGCGAACGCTATGCGGGCAGACCGGGACGGGCGCATTTTTTTCTAGCCAGTGAAATCACGCTTTGGCTGGGCTATGCCGGATTGACAACCTATCGGGATTGGCGCCGGGACGATTATCGCAGCTATGCGGCCGCACACGCGCATGTGGACCTGCAAGGTAAAAACGATTCCTATTTCATCAACATCAGCAATTACGACGATATTGACAGTTATAACGCCGCCAAATTACGGCAGCGCAATCTCCCGGCTTTTTATCAGGACGTGGAAAAGTATTACTGGAAGTGGAACTCGACGGCAGAGCGAAAAAAATTCGACGATATTCGGCTGTCTGCCGAGAAAGCGGACAATCGCGCCCTGTTTATGTTAGGCGCGGTGGTGGCCAATCACCTGATCAGCGCCATCGATGCCATCTGGTGCGTACGCGGATATAATAAGAATTACCGCAGCAGCGCTGGGGTGGAATTCAATCTGGGTTGTACGCCGAACGGAGTTGTGCTGACCGCAACAGCAGGATTTTAGATCCGGTTTTTTCTCGAAAAGGCAACAGGATTCTGTTGCCTTTTTTGTTACAACTCGCCTCCATACGTCGCTACGCGACGTGATCATATTTTTTTTTCGGGCGTTGAAACGCCCGGCTAACGTCAACGGTCGCTGACGCGACCGATTGATTTCTATCATGATGCGGAAATATCCATGTGTTGCGGGATATTCATCCCGCGATATCGGCGAGCGAGCGAATATTCCGTACCAGCCGCCGTACGCTCAACTGTTTTTCTTCAACAATTTCTTATAATACCCCTGCAAAGCCGCAACCGCAGCCGCCTCCGGCGCCGGACCCACGCGACGCGTGAT